>CALZMQ010000107.1 GCA_945788625.1 uncultured Woeseiaceae bacterium | reverse complement strand
TCGGGTTGTTGCCTCCTGCACGACATCGGGAACAATGATCTCGGGAATATCTGCGTGCATCGTCGCCGTGCGCCGGATGTTTTCGGCTTCGTTGAGATAGTCGAGCTCTTCGAACAGACGCTCCCTGACTTCTTCCCAAACGGGCTGGAAGTCGATGTCCATGACCAGGCTTACCAGGTTCCCCAGCAAGGTCTTGAGGTTCTTCAGGTCTGCCTCGACCATGCGGTCGGCCTGCGGGTACTGGATCTTGACGGCGACCTCGCGACCGTCCCTCAAGACGCCACGGTGGACCTGGCCGATCGATGCCGCAGCGAAAGCCTCGGGCTCGAGCGACTCGAACAACACATCGAAGTCCTCGAGCTCGCGGCGTAACTCGCGCTCCATCACCTCGAACGAAACGCTCGGCGCCTCCTTTTGCAGTTTGCTGAGAATGGCCGAAACTTCCGGCGGCAACAGGCCCTCGTGGAGACTGAGCATCTGCCCAACCTTCATTGCGGCACCCTTCATCTCACCGAGGGTATCCGCGATCCGAATCGCATTGCGGATCGCGTTCTCGGCCTTTTTCAATTGTTGGGTGGGCCCGTCGCGGAGCAGCCCGACAGCTTGCTCACCGAGCACGGAAACGCCGACACGACCAACCAGTCCGCCCACCTTGAGGAAGCGGCCGAATGCAGAGGTTACGAAATCGTCACCACTCATGAGCGCATCATATCGGGATGCGAGGCCGATTCGTGCAAACGATAGATGCGTAGCTTGCCGAACCATGGGTACAGTCCCCGCGTGTCCGCCGGAAGCTCTTCGTGTATGCCCAGCACCAATGCGGCGCTGCCACGCATCGTGGCGACGATGCGGCCTAGAAGCTCAGACTGCAGCGCGTCATCAAAGTACGTGAAGACGAGGTTCCTGCAAAGCACCAGGTCGAAGGGACCTTCGGCCTGTTCGTTACGAATGTCCCGCACCAGGAAGGTGATGTCGCACCGGTACGCCGGCTTGAGACGACAAGCTCCGTGTGCTTGCTCGAACGCCTGGTCTCTCAAGCCCGGAGGCAAGTCCTTCACGCTCGCGAACGCGTAATTGGCCTCACGGGCGCGAGCCAGCATCGCGGGATCAGCATCGGTGGCCACGATCTCGATCCGTAAGTCCGGATATCGGGCTCGAAGTTCCAGGTGCCAGAGGATAGCAGTCGTGTAAGGCTCTTCTCCGCTGCCACACCCGGCACTCCACACCCGCAGTGCTTTGTCGCGGCGTTGCTGTGCCGCACGGGCCAGTGTCGGCAGTACCTGTTCCGAGAGCGCCGCGTACACGCCCTTGTCGCGATAAAAACGCGAGATGGTAATCCGGCACAAAGTGTCGAGGTAATGCCATTCCTCGGCATGCCGATGCAGGTAATCCCGGTACGCCTCGGTGTCCGCCAGGCCGAGCTCCCTCAAGCGTCGGGTCAGGCGCTTACGTACCTGTCGGCGTACCTTGCGAAAACCGTCCCAGCGCATGCGCAACTGCGGCAGCGCCCACTGCAGGAAGCGCACGCACTGCTCGTCTTTCATACCGCTTGCCCGGAAACCAGGGTGAGCCGGTTGTTATTGCTCAACTCAACGTGTGACCCGAAGCGCCCGCATTCCCGGTCCATCGTCGTCGCGAGCCAAAACGGCACCATCTCGAGGCGCACGAGCCGACCCGAAGCGGGTTGCATCGTGACCAGGTACATCAACGTGAGGTCGCCGCGGTATTGCTCATGACCGTCGATGCCCTCGTAGTCGTTCAGGAAATCGCCGCAGCCGTAGAGAATCGGCCGGCCGTTATAGACCTCGATGCCTTTCGGATGATGCGACGAATGCCCGTGGACCACGTCGACGCCGGCTTCATCGATGAGGGTTCGGGCGAACGTCCGATGTTCGCGGGGAACGTCGTAGCCCCAGTTGGAGCCCCAGTGGATCGAGGCGACGACGATGTCGCCCGGCCGTTTGCTCGACTTCACCCGGGACCCGATCCGCCGGGCCGTCTGCAACGACATATCGGGCAGGTAACTGACGCCCGGCCGGCTTTCTGTCGCAGCCCATTTGCGCGGCACCCCTGCACTTGGGGACGCGTAGGCAAACACGAGCACCCGTCCCTTGCGGCCGATGCGAATCACGGCGGGCGCTTCCGCCTCGCTCGCGGTGCGCCCGGCGCCGCTGGTTTTCACCTGGGCCTCACGCAGCGACGCCAGCGTGTCCTCGAGGCCCGCCGTGCCCCAGTCCAGCACGTGGTTGTTGGCCAGCACGCAACAATCAATCCCGGCAGCTTTGATGCAGGGTACATTGCCGGGATGCATGCGGTAGTGAATGCCTTTATTCGGCTGAAAATCGTCGCTGTCGGTAATACTGGTCTCGAGGTTGATGATGCGAACGTCGGGCTTGGCACGATTGAGCTCGTCCAGTGCGTCTCCCCATGGGTAGGCGAAATTCACGCGCCGCGGGAAAGGGCCGTTTGCCGACTGCGCAAGCTCCAGGTAGCGCCTGGCGTCGGTCACCCAGCGTTCATGCAGGCGCGGATCGGACGGTGTCGGCAGCACCTGGTCGATGCCTCGCCCGGTCATCACGTCGCCAGAGAGGAACAGGGAAACCGTCTCGGACTTACCCGGCCCGGCGGCACGTGCGGCCAGGGCCGATGCCGGGAGCAACAGCAGCGATTTACCACAATTGAGCAAGAACCTTCGGCGATCCATCATGTGTATATTAGACCTTAGAAAACGCAAGACGTGATGGCACTGCACATCGATTTCGACGGCGTCCTTTACGAGGCAGACGAGCCGGTATCCGGTGCGGCCGCGGCGATCCAATGGCTGCGCTACAACGGCGTACCGCACCTGTTTCTCACCAACACGACCCCCCGGAATCGCAGCGCAATCGTCAAAAAGCTCGCACGCCTGGGCATCGATGCGGTGGAAGGAGATAT
>CALZMQ010000106.1 GCA_945788625.1 uncultured Woeseiaceae bacterium | reverse complement strand
TCACCTTCGGGCCTGAGCTTCACATGGCGCATAAACTTGCCGGTGCCTTCCAACAGGCCGTTCGGATCGGCAAGGTCGATACCACGAAAGAACCCGACATTGACGTGAGCTTTGAAGGCGTTGACATAGGCAAATGCTGCGTCAGTAACACAGGCAGTCGGGTGGCCGTCATGCAAAAGCTCTCGAACATCGTCTCCGCAGTTGCGCATTACCTCAAACCAGTGCCTGGCGATTGTCCCCAATTCGCCTGAATGTGCATGCATCCAAGTCTCGATCTCCGGATCTCTCTTGACCGCACTGGGGAATCGGAAGAGCTGATTCATAGCCGTTACGGTCTGACGCGTGACCATCTCTCTCGGATATCTAGGCTCGAAACGTCTAGCGCCGTACGCCAATAATCAGCGACCAAAATACTCGCGCAGCGAGTATTCTGGTGCGACTGCATTTCGCTTTATAGGTAGTCCGTCCTGCTCCACGGGCGATGTTCTCCTAGTCTTCCATAGTGGGACAGGCACTCGCCGGGGACGAATATGCATGCGCCAAGCATTCGATGCTCACTAACATACTTTCGCCCCAGCGAGTGCAGTCGATTCCACTGACGAATACTCAGGGACCGCCTGCTAATCGCTCCCTATAATGCCTTCGACGGAATCGACACGCCTATCCCATCGGTAAATGTAGCAGCCGGGAGTGTCGCCATGAATTCTCTCCATCAATTCGCCGCCGCCATTGGCATCGACTGGGCCGATAAGAAACACGATCTCTGTCTGCGAGTTCGCGGTTCCGAAAGCCTCGAGTTCTCGGTCCTGAAACATGCGCCGGACACCATCGAAGATTGGGCCAACGCACTTCGTGACCGCTTCCCAGGCCAACAGGTCGCGGTGTGCCTGGAGTCTCGCAAGGTCCCGCTGATCCATGCGCTGCTCAAGTACGATTTCCTTGTTCTGTTCCCGGTCAATCCACAAACCCTGGCACGGTACCGTCGTGCTTTGCGCCCATCACGCGCCAAGGACGATCCAACCGACGCCGAGTTGATACTCGATCTCGTCCAGCGCCATCCCGAGCATTTCAAGCCGTGGAAGCCCGAACGTCCAGAGATCCGTGTGCTCGCTCAGCTCGTCGAAATGCGTCGGCGCCTGGTCGCCGACAAGGTCCGCTACACCAATCGCCTGACCGCCTCCCTCAAAAACTACTATCCTCAAGCGCTGCAATGGTTTACCGACATCGACACGTTGGTCTTCTGTCAGTTCATCGAGCGTTGGCCGACGCTGCAAAAGGCGCAGAAAGCCCGCGAAGAATCCCTGCGGCGCTTCTTCGCCGACCACAATTCCCGATATCCCGACGTTATCAATCGTCGCCTTAAGGCGATACGGTCGGCGACCTCGTTGACCGACGACCCCGGCGTCATAGAACCCAACCGAATGATGGTTGATGCGCTCGTCCACCAGCTTGCCCTGGTCCTCGGCCACATTCGTCGCTTCGATGTCGAAATCGCCAAACGCTTTGCTAAGCTCGATGACGCAACATTGTTCACGTCACTTCCCGGTGCCGGACAACACCTGGCACCGCGGCTGCTCGTCGTGTTCGGCGAAGATCGCTCACGCTTTACCAGCGCCGATTCCATGTCTCAGTACACCGGCGTCGCTCCGGTCACCGAACGTTCCGGCAACAAGTCCTGGGTCCACTGGCGATACTGCTGCCCGAAATTCCTCCGCCAGTCCCTGATCGAGTGGACCAACGAGACCATCCGTTTCTCGTTCTGGGCCAAGGCGTTCTATCAGCAACAGCGTCAACACGGCAAGACGCATCAAATGGCAATCCGTTCTCTGGCCTTCAAATGGATCCGAATCCTGTGGCGTTGCTGGCAGGATCGAAAGCCCTATGATGAAGGCAAATATTTGCTGACACTTCAGGCAAAAGGCTCATCGCTTCTCGCCAATTGAAATTAACAATCAGCGTTGACTGTCTACCTCAGGGCGTGTGTTAGCCGACATATCGTTTACTGTTCATCAACAATAGACTTTACTGATTGAAATATTTCTTTTAGTTCGACTTCCATATCAAGGCCCTGTTCTTGTA
>CALZMQ010000105.1 GCA_945788625.1 uncultured Woeseiaceae bacterium | reverse complement strand
GCGTTCGCCGCTGACCGTCATCAACGGTTATCTCGACAGCCTTGCCGATGACGATACCATGCCATCTGCGTGGCAAAAGCCGGTCAGTCAGATGCGCCGGCAGGCGGCCCGAATGCGTCAGATACTGAGCGAACTGCTGGAATTGTCGCGACTGGAAAGCGCCGGTCCTGCCAAGTCCGACGAACCGGTTGACGTCGCAGGGCTGCTGGAATCGTCGAAACGGGCATTCGACGGGCATGCGAACGTTGCGACCATGACGATAAACACAGAGTCCACCGCGCGCCTGCGAGGCAACAAGGCGGAAATCGAGACGGTCATCGTCAACCTGCTGTCCAACGCCATACGCTACACGCCGTCAGACGGCAATGTGACGATGACCTGGCGCTCCGGCGCCGAAGGCGCCGACCTCGTGGTGACGGATACGGGTGAGGGCATCGATCCCGAACATATCCCGAGGCTGACCGAACGATTCTTCCGTGTCGACAAAGGGCGCAGTCGTGATGACGGCGGTATCGGACTCGGGCTCGCGATCGTCAAACATGTGCTTGCTCGTCACGATGCCGAACTGATCGTCACCAGCGAAACCGGCAGGGGAAGCGAATTTCGTTGCCATTTCCCACCTCATCGCGTTGTCGTAGGGCCCCCGGTTGCGCTGTCATAAAACTGCAAAAATCCTGTCACAAAAGAGAAATGCAGTGTCGTTAACTTCCGTTGACAACTCCGTAATTCGAAGGTAACGGAGTGCCTGCATCCTCTCAACAAGGAAAATCGTAATGAAATCAATTGTTACTGCGATCGCTGCGTTCGCTGGTCTTCTGCTCGTGTCCGTGCCGGCCTCGGCACAGGAAGAAACCTGGGCCGATCGCATCAAACTAAAAGGCGACGTGCGCCTTCGCCACGAGAGAATCGACGAAGACGGCGAGGTGGAACGCGCCCGCATGCGCTTCCGCACCCGATTCGGCCTTTCGGCGAAGGTTAGCGATGACCTCAAGCTCATCTTCCAGCTTGCGACCGGCGGCAACAACCCGGTATCGACGAACCAGTCCTTCGACAGTGGATTTTCTACCAAGGACATCGGTGTCGACCTCGCGTACGTCGACTGGAAAATCAACGACAACCTGACTTTCTACGGTGGCAAGATGAAGAACCCGTTGTACAAGGCAGGTGGCGTACCGCTGATCTGGGATGGCGACCTCAATCCCGAGGGCTTTGCCATGACGTTTGGCAAAGGCAATTTCTTTGGCACGGCGGGCGGGTTCTCAGCGGAAGAGCGCAGCAGTGCGGATGATTCGCTGTTGTATGTCTTGCAGGCAGGTTTGAACGTCCCGGTGGGCGACTCGATGAAGTTGACGGCAGGAGCCGGCTACTTCGCCTACACCGATACCATAGGCAACTCGCCATTTTACAACGGCAGCGCCAAGGGCAACTCTGTTGATATCAACGGCGACTATATTTACGAATACAAGAACACGGAGATCTTCGCGCAACTCGACACCAAGGCAGGGGACTGGCCGCTCAAGATCTACGCGCACGCGACGCGAAACAGCGAGGCGCCGACCGCGGACACCGGATTTGCCGTGGGTGCGAAGTTCGGTTCCGCGAAAAAAGACGGCGACATGGAGTTCAGCTGGACCTACCAGGACGTCGAAGCGGATGCGGTGATTGGCACGTTCAACGACTCGGATTTCGGTGGCGGTGGCACCGACTCGGATGGTCACATGCTGAAAGGCAAATACGCATACTCCGACAGAATTTTCCTGGGCGGTACGCTGTTTCTTAACAATGTCGACATGTTCCAGGGTACAGAACATGATTACAGCCGCTTGCAACTTGACGTAGAATTCAAGTTCAAGTGATCGAATTGGACAAACGATGGAAGCCTCAGACTTGAACGAACATATCTCGCGCCGCTTCAACAAGGACATCGAGGATCTGCGCAACACCGTCCTGGCGATGGGCGGGCTAGTGGAGTCGCAGCTATCGCAGGCCATAGCGGCCATTGTCAGCGGTGACAGCGAGCTGGGGCTGCAAGTCGCGCACGATGACTACAAGGTCAACGATCTCGAGGTCACCATTGACGAGGAATGCGGGCGCATCCTCGCGACCCGGGCCCCGACTGCCGGCGACCTGCGCCTGAT
>CALZMQ010000104.1 GCA_945788625.1 uncultured Woeseiaceae bacterium | reverse complement strand
CGGTGCCATAACTTCGCGGCATTCCATGAACGTCTCCCGCTACCAGCCGATCGGTCCCGCGCCGAGAGGACGCGCGACCTTGAAGGCATTTTAGTTGGTGGCGCAGACTGTTCCTCCTGAATAATGGTACTCGTTGATTTGGTTGCGGGTTTTGGGAGTCCGGATTGGCCTCGAAAGTTGATGAAGTGGGTGATGTTCGTATTGGCGGCACTGCGATCCGCCGGTCGCGTCCGCAAGGAGTTCGTGCTCGAGAACCTGGCGTTGCGGCAACAGGTTGCGATGTTCAAGCAGCGCCAGCTTCGGCCCCCGCTCCGTAAGTTCGATCGACTATTCCGGCTTGCCATGTCGTGGATCTGGCCGAACTGGCCCTCAGCTCTGCATGTGATGCAACCGGCTACGGATATTCGCTGGCATCGCCAGGGATTCGGGTATTGCTGGCGCTAGAAGAATCGCGGGCGCGAGTGTCTCAAAGTCAATCCGGCGATCCGGCATCTGATTCGTGGAATGAGCCTGCCCAACCCGCTCTGGGGCGCTCTACGGATCCACAGCTTGCTATTGAAGCTAGGTAGTCGGCCCTGAATAATCGGGTTTTCGGCGAATTCGTCGTCTGAATCGACTGATCAGGCCGTTACCAATCTCGGTGTAGCGAACTCTCCGGCGCTGGGGACGCAAGACGAAGCGAGTACGAGGCGAATTTGACCGAACAGGGCCCGTATTTCGGCCTCACATCGGCCAGAAATCCACGGCCAAAGAAGCCGCAGCTTCTTCAGAATCATCCGCAGGTTCTGTCCGGCGCCGCACAGCTGCGCATGGATGCGATCGCCGTCACTGCCTTTCAGCCAGTTTCGATCCATCAGCCCTTCGCTCTTCATGTGCCCGATGATTGGTTCGATTGCGCTGCGTCGCTTGAGCTTGCGACGGATGACCCGCCCAACGCCTCGACGCTGGCCTGCAATGTAGACCTGTGTGTTGGAGATTTCGCCGACGTTGTGACCGCGGTAGCCCCGGTCAACGAACACGCGCTTGGCAACCACACCGCCGCAGACCACCGCACAGCGCCATAATGTCCTGGCTAACGTGTGCCCGTCGTAGGGGTTGCCCGGCATAGCATGACTGGCCACCACGAAGTTGCTGCGCAGTGTGGTCGCAACACCGACCTTCACACCGAATTCGTAGCGCTTGCGCGCCTTACCTTTGCTGATGCAGTCAACCTCCGGCGCGTGCAGGCTGTAGAGCTTGCCGGTGCTGTCCTTGCGCTGCTCGAGCAGGCGAGCGGCCAATGCCAGATCATTCGAAAACAAGGCTTTTAACCGTGGATCGTGGCTCGTCTTGCGCTCAACGTCGCGGTGAACCCGACCCAACCAGGTTCGTAATCGGCGCACTTCCCGGCGCATCCGCTTGTACTGCTTCGCATGTCCATATCGCCCGGCTTTGCGTAGCGCATGGCCAGATTTACGCTGGTAGCTTTGGCGCAGCGTGACACCGTGTCGACGCGCTTGCTTCACCAGCCGTTCCCGGCATCGGTGATACAAGCGACTGTCCGTCGGATGAGCAATCGACTTCTCCATCACCGTCGTGTCCACCACCACTTCGTCCAGGTCGCGCTTTTCCACCGTACCGGTATCGATGCCGGCATCCACCGTCACCGACAACAAGAACTGCGAGCCCGCTTCACCGATGCGCTTGCGAAACCGCGTCAGGCTCGTCGGATGGATCGGAAACTCGTGCCGGAAAAACTGCTCGCCGCAGAAGTACTGCCAGTACGGATTCTCCACCCAGCGCCGCACGACGTCCTCGTCGGACAGCTTCAACGTGTGCTTCAAGTACAACAAACCCGCCATTAGGCGGGTCGGAATGCCAGGGCGGCCTTTGCGATCCATGTACAACTCGCCGAAGCGTTTCGCGATCGCATCCCAGTCGATGACTTCGGTCAGCCGGACCAACTCGTGGCGGCGATCGACAAGGTTCACCAGCTCCATCCGGAACAGGTCATTCTGCGGCGTCGACTCGGGATCTTTCGGCTTCATCGGCGTCTCGAAATTGCAAGGTTTCTGAGCTATACAATCGAAAACCGGCGATTCTCAACCCGCTATTGTCCGGATATCACTCCCTCGTTCAATGGGTTGGGAATTTTTCAGGGCCGAC
>CALZMQ010000103.1 GCA_945788625.1 uncultured Woeseiaceae bacterium | reverse complement strand
CCGACCGCGCCGAAACGCAATCCGCGGATCTCTCCGCCTTCGAATTCTGAAACGTCGCCTACCTGGCCTTCGCTGTTGCTGTCCTGACTCAGCCAGAACTGGCGATCAAGCATGAGCGCGCCAATGAAAAGACCCGAGACGGGTTTCGTCTCGAATTTGTTCCACTTCCTGCTGTCGTAGTAGCGAATCGGCACGGCAATCGGCGGGGGCGTGTAGGCCTTCCATAGTCGTTGCTTCGGCTCGAGTTCGGCAGAAGGTACGGCCATCGCGGGTAACTCGTTCTTGACGATGACCCCTTCCCGGATGGCGAAGCGTGCATACGTCTTCGTGTCCAGTAGCACATCCACGTTTTCGCGTGGATCCTCGTCGAGAATTACGAAGCTGGGGCGAGAACCAAGGGCTAGCTGTCCGAAGAGAAAGCCGCCGTTCGAGTCCACAGCGGTATCACCCGGCTCGATGACGAGCTGATCTTGTGTCACTACCGTCAGCCGGCCGTCAACAATGAGGACATTGACGGCAGCATCCTGAGCTGCCGCGTCGCGACCGACCAGTCGCGCATTCGAGACGATGATCCGTTCGGGATCCGCGGCATTGGCAACCGGAGCTACTGCGCAGATAGCCAGCAGCAGAATGCCTGATAGTAATCTGATTGGGCCGAATTTCACTTGGATTTACTCATGTATTCTTCGCTAGAGCCGCCGGGAAATCACCTCAATCGTCGAGCAAGTGTTCGGATACCCAGTCGCGGACTTTGGCAATAGCAGCCTGCGACTCAGCGGTCTCCGGGAGTGACGGTACGAACACGTGGGGCATGCCCTCGTATATATCGAGCTTCGCCGTTTGACCTGCCTGATCGAGCGCCTGGTAGAGACGAACAAAGTTGCTGAGGAAGAGTTCTTTCGTACCGCCCTGGATCAAGGTGGGCGGAAAGCCCTGTCTGAAGTCACCGTACACAGGCGAAACATACGGGTTCTTGTGATCTTCGGCATCAGCGTACGCTAGCGCCGAAGGCCCAAGAACGTGTTGATACGTGTAGTACGGCTCGGCATCGCGGAGCGTCACATAGGTATCACCGGTCTCGGAGATGTCCGCCCAGGGAGACCACAGCACGAGCGCCGCGGGCATCTCCATACCGAGGTCGCGCATCTTGAGCGTGACGCCCGCCGCGAGGCCACCGCCCGCGGAATCACCATAGAGGACGATGTCGTCGCCTGTGAACCCCTGCTCGGCCAGTGCCTCGAAGACACTGATGACCTCGTCGGTTGTCTCCTGCCACCCGGAATGCGGCGCCAGCGTGTAATCCACCGCAATGACACGCAGACCGGTCTCTGCGGCGAAGAACATGGCTGCCTCGATCACGGCCTTTGCCGAGTTCAGCACGTATGCGCCACCGTGAGTGTAGACCGCGATCTTGTCGGTGCTGGCAAGTTCTGAAGGCGTCACCTCGACCACGGGAATGCCGCCGATTTCGCTTTCCTCGTAGGTCACGCCAAACGCTGCGGCTTTGTCGTCCGCCGCAGCTTCTTTCGCCTCGTCGTTAGCGGCCTGCACGGCTTTCCAGGCCTCGACGTCATCCGGGGCTGGCATTGGCGTTTCGCGGCCTCGACCCCTTTCGGAAAAGAACGTGCCCCATTCGGGCGAGATCGTCTCCGGGACGTTCGCCCACAAGGGCGTTGCATCCTGTACAGCCGGCGGAGTGGAGATCTCTCTCGAGGAATCGCCAGGCTCACTCGTGTCGTCGGCACACGCCGCCAGGAGTCCACCACACAACAGAAGTGCCAATAATCGGTTCACTTGTCTCTCCTCTCAACTACTCCACTAATTCAAACTCTCCGGGCAGCCATTCCCTGTCAAACCACGCCTCCGTCGGGCTGTAGAGACGCAACAGGGAGAACCAGCCTTTGCCGGGAACGGTCTGGATCCAGTTTGCTTCCCAACCAGCCGGCGCTTCCGGGCCAAAGTAGAGATCGAGCGAGCCGTCGTCGTTGTAGACCAGCGTGTCCTCGTCACGTACGTTGTTCTTGGCAGGAAACGGCTGGCCCGTCTGCAGTTCCGACCGTGTCTGTGGGTCGTAGACGACGACGGACAGGAATGCCTCGACCGGAGGATCCTTGGGCAGGTTCAGCTTGTAGGACTTGCCACCGTCGAGCGCGTTGCCCTTGGAATCCAGATAGCCCCAGGCATACTGCGAGCCCGCGCCAATCAGTTTCATTGCCATCGCCGGCGTGTTAACCGTTGC
>CALZMQ010000102.1 GCA_945788625.1 uncultured Woeseiaceae bacterium | reverse complement strand
ATTCGGTAAAGGCTGTCCGTCACACGAATTCGCAGGTTGACTATTTCCGTAATGCTTTTCAGGATCTGGTCGCCCATCGCGTGCCCGTACACGTCGTTGACCTTTTTGAAATGGTCCAGGTCGAGGAGAATGATCGACGACATTTCGCCGGTCCGTTTGTAGGAATTGACGAGTTGTACGAGCTTGGTGTCGAGGCTGCGGCGATTGCCCGTGCCGGTCAATGGATCTTTCGTCGCAAGATCCATCAGTTTTTCTCTCTGGCGATTGGTGACTATCGAAAACGCGAAAGCGAACGCACTCATGACCACGATTGTGACAATTATCGTGGTTGTCTTGTGGGTGTCACTCGAGGGCAGCAATTCCGGAAGCAACGCGACCACCGTGGCTACTACGAGTGCTACGGCCTCTCGCGGACCGATGAGGTAAAACACAGCCATGATCGCGGGGTACACCCAGTACACCTGGTGCGGGCCAATGAGATAGACCGTGGACAGGACGCCGCCGACGCACAGGATCGATATTGCGATGCTTGCCATTCGAACGCGCCGCGTGCGGTAAACGTAGGTGCCGAGAATGACGAATCCGGCGACGATGACCGTGTCGAAGATTGCGGCGATCCACTCGCCCTGCATGTAGCGCAGCACGGCGAATGGAAAGACCCCGAGAGCGCCGGCGGCACTGAGCAATAGCGGCAGATAGGTCTCGGCGCTATGCCGTCGTGAGTCCGTTTGCACGACATATTGCCAGGCGTCCAGACCTGATCGAAGCTCTCTCATTTGGGAAACGTTGCCTTATTGAGGCGAGCGTGTCAAAGGCCGGGAACCCTGGAAAGGTATCACCGGCTCAACAGCTTACGAGCGGCGGAAGCGGCTGAAGAAGCCGCTCTTGCCTTCGCTATCGTCCGCGTCGTCATCGCCAACCGGCGGACGCACATTCAGCGCCTTGAGCGTCTGTGTAATCGACGTATTGATCTGATCCTCGATCGACTCGGGCGCATCGGATGCTTCGTCAGCAGACGCAGCCGCGCTGGCTTCTTGCGGCGTTTCCGGCTCGCGCAGCGACGGATGCAAGTCGGCATTCAAAGCCCGAACGGTTTTCAGCCGTTGCGATGCCGACAGGTCAAAGCCGTTGCTCGGTTGCTCGCTGGTATCCAGTGAAATCTCCTCGGTGGCATTGACGATCGCCCTGGGGCGCGTTGGTGCTGCTTTCGCCGGGGCGGTTTTTGGCGCGGCAGGCGCTGGAACCTCAGGTCCTTTCGCCGGGGAGCTTTGCACTGGCGTCTCCAGCGGTGGCGGTGCAGCGTCGTTGGCCGACTCATCGGTTGGCGGGTTGGCGACTACCTGGGCGGCGATCATGCTGATTTCGGAGCCGAACAGGGTCTCGGCCATACGATCGTCGACGTCCTCCAAAGTTCGTGCCTTGGCGAGTTCGGCGGCGATCTTGGCCTGTTCCTCGTCGATCGCGTCATCCGCATCGTCTGCCATCTGGTTTTCGATACCCGTCCGTATCGCATCGTCCAGGGTAATTTCGGGTATGTCTTCCTGCAGTTCATCAGTGTCCGGTGCCTCTGTTGCGGCAGGCTGCGGCTTGCTCGGTCTGTCGCCGTGTGCGAACGCCATGGCCTGTTCGAGCGCTTCGAGGTCGGGCTTGAGTTCCGCCAGCGTCGGGTCGCGGTCCCACGCGGGCACCTCGTCATTGGCAGAATCGTCCAGCGCGAGTTCCGGAATGCTCGCCGCTTCCGGCTCAGGCACGGGTTGTGGCTCCGGCTCCGGTTCAGGCTCAGGCTCTGCCATTGCCACGGTATCGACGACCGGTTCCGGCTCGGGTTCCGGCATCGCGGGAGTATCCGCGATGGGTTCGGGCTCCGGTTGCAGTTCCGGCAGGGGCTCCGGCTCCGCCGCAGGCTCCCCAACGAGTTCGGGAATGTCGTTCGTCCCGCCGTCATCCGGCATGGCGAGATCGGGTGCGAGAATAGCGAGATTCGGCAGAGTGTCCTGTATCAGTAACGGCACTTCGTCTTCCGGCAGCGGTGCGTCCTCGTCGCCGTCCGCGAAGACGATGACGGGCCTTTCCGATTCGACGGGCGCTGGCTCGACCGCGACCAGGGGTTCCGGGTCGGGTTCAGGTTCCGGCTGAGGATCAGGCTCGACGCCGGCGACCTCTTCCGGTGCCGGCTCAGGATCGGGTGTCGCCGGCACCTCCGCGATCGGTTCGGGCTCGGGCTCGGCAGCTGCCTCGGCAATCGGCTCTGGCTCAGGATCAGGTTCCGGCTCCGGCTCCGGCTCTGGAAGTACTTCGGCGACGGGTTCCGGGTGAAGCTCTGTGTCCGGCGCTGCTTCCGGCACCGGGTCAGAGAAATCAAAGTCGTCGGCGCTCAGCTCGTACTCGTCGGCCGCGACCTTCGCGATGAGCTCCGCGGGAACGGGCTCGACCCCTTGCTCGGCTGCAATTCTCAACGTGGACTCGACGATATTGTTCGCGAGTCGCGGTACGCCGCCACTCAGTTCATGCAGGAGTTCACAGGATTTGCCGTCGAATGATCGATCGAATTCACCGCCGGCAAGGCGGAAACAGTGTCGCAGATAACCGCGCAGTTCGGCGGCGCAGAGGGGCGAGATGGTGTGACGCTGTCGAACTCGTTGGCGCAAC
>CALZMQ010000101.1 GCA_945788625.1 uncultured Woeseiaceae bacterium | reverse complement strand
ATCCGGTTTCCGTTATCTGGTAAAGCTTGACGCCAGGTGCAAGTTCAATCTCGTAATTCACCGCATCGCCCTGGTCGCCGGCCACCACGGCGGCGTCAGTCTGGGCCGTGGCTTGCCAGCCTTGCTCGAGAAACGCCTCGAACGCATCCTGAGTCTCGAAAACGAACACGGCGCGAAAATCCTTCACGCCATAGCCCACGCCCACACCGGCCGAGTACATCTTCATGAAGACGTCCTCGCCGCTGCGGTTGTCTTTGGCGACACCGTAGCCATTTGCCGTCGACAGCAGCAGCAAATTGATGCCTACATTGCTGAACACCGCGTAGCCAACGCTTTCCTCGATCCGAGATTTCGACTCAGGTGCCTCCCGGTAGAGCATGTCCAGGACTTCCGTCCGCATTTCGCGAATGTCGCGGCGCTCGTCCGCCGGCGAGCGGTCGTCTCTCAGCCAGCCGAACCCGGTGAGAAGGCTCAGTGACAGGACAACAACCATAAGTCGGATCGCCATCTTGAAGGGTCTCATGTTCTGCTCCTTTTCCTCTTAGAAACGGAATTTCAGCCCGACGTAAGGCCCGCTGAGCGTCAGTTCCCGAATCAGGCTGTCTTTGTCGAATTCCCAGTCCATGTAGGCATAACCCAGCGTGGCGTGGACCTTGCTGAAGCGGTAGTTGATGCCCGCCAGGGCCTGCCAGGTCCGGTCCGAGTCGCCGGCACCAATGTCCGCGTAGTAGTGCAGGTACCAGCGCTCGTTCAGGTCGATGGCGCCGCGGCCACCCACGATAAAATCCCAGTTGCTGCTGGAGTCGGAAACTCGCTCATCGAGAATCGGGTCGACACGCAGGTCCAGGTCCGTATCGGTCGAAAGGTAGCGCCCGCCTGCCAGGAGGCTGAAATTGCTTCGCCCACTCTCGTATACCTCGTACGCCCCACCGAAAGTCGAAATGAACTGCTTGAGATCGAGATTCACATTGGCTTCCAGTCCGGGAAACTCTTCCAGGGGAATGCGGGCGTTCTCTCCCACATTGACAAAAATAAAATCGGCGAACAGGGTCCACCGGTTTTTCCGCGCCGCCAGGCTGCCCATGAATGCGAAATCCAGACTGTCCAGGACATCGTGCAGCGGCACGTCGATATCTTCGCCAGTGGCGGCGCGGCCGTCTGCGCCGGCACCCCATGCGAAAAGCTCTGCCGCGAACTCCCATTCATCCTGGCTTTCATGGTCCGAAGCCATCGTGTTGGCAATCGGGAAAAGCAACGAGCCGCTAGCGCACCGTGCGATTTTTGTGAATCGGGGATTCCGTTCCGCAGAGCATCGTGATTCACTTCCGCCTGGAGGTGATTCGCCATGCCCAAGAGCCTTTCTATCGATTTGCGTGCGCGTATCGTTGAGCATGTGAGTTCGGGACATTCGCGCCGCAGTGCTGCGGCGAAGTTCGCTGTTTCGGCGAGTTCTGCGGTGCGCATTGTGGCGCTTCATGCCGCGACCGGCTCTCTTGCGCCACGCACGGGCCGTGCCGGCCGGCGTTCGAAACTCGATGAGCAGCGGGGCTTTCTGGTCCAGCGCATCAACGAGGCTCCCGATTTGACCATGCCCGAACTTGCCGGCGAATTGGCGGCACGGGGCACGCAGATAGACCCCTCTAATCTGTCCCGCTGGTTTCTGAGGAACGGCTACCGGGTTAAAAAAAACTCTGCGGGCCAGCGAACAAGATCGCCCGGACGTGCATAAGGCGCGGGCAGACTGGATCACCACGCGCCAGCCGAAAATGCGACTTGAACCGAGGCGCCTGGTCTTCATAGACGAAACCGGCACCAATACGAAGATGACACGGGCACAGGGCCGCGCACCCAAGGGCCAGCGCCTCTATGCCAAAGCCCCCTTCGGCCATTGGAAGACCCAGACCTTCATCGCAGCCTTGAGATATGACGGCCTGACCGCTCCCTGGGTGATCGACACCCCAATGAACCGGCGGACCTTTGAGGTCTACGTCGAGACCCAGCTCGCCCCGACCCTGGCCAAGGGCGATGTCGTCATCCTCGACAATCTCGCCGTCCACAAGAGCTCGGCAGCTGAAGCTGCCATCCGGGCCAGAGGCGCATGGCTCCTCTTCCTGCCTGCCTACAGCCCGGACCTGAACCCCATAGAAATGGCCTTCGCCAAACTGAAAACCCTGTTGCGCAAGAAGGCAATCCGAACCATCGACGCCCTCTGGAAAGCCATTGGCGACATTTGCGACCTGTTCTCACAAACCGAATGCCAAAACTACTTCAAAGCTGCAGGATATGACCCAACCTAAACGCACGACGCTCTAGAGCAGGACGTTTCAGCAAAAAGAGAAAAGACCCTGCGCCCGAACCGAGCTGCAGGGTTCATCAATATCCCGACAAAACCCGTTATCCTGCCCCGAGCAGGGCGGCGTTAAGAATTGCTTTTGATCAGGAAACGGTAGACGCCGTCATCCTCGCCCGATTCAACAAGGTCGTGGCCTGTTGCTCGGCAAAAAGCCTCAAAGTCGGCAACCGAGCCAGGATCTGTCGCCAGAACTTCAAGCGTCCCGCCGGACGGGACCTTCTTGATCGCCGCTTTCGCTCTCAGAATTGGAAGCGGGCAGTTGAGCCCCTTGGCATCAAGCGTGGTGTCAACATTCATTGTCATGTGCTCTCCTGATTAATCGGGGCCCGGCGATCAAAGGCGTGATGCCGGACTATATTCCCGTTTCGTGTCTTATCCTGCTATCTGCCGTCGGGCAAATTGGCCCGGCCGGGATCGCTTCCATTCTGCGCTATCTGGACCGGCAATATATCAAATATCGCATTTGATGGATACACATTCGAATGAATGAATATGGGATATTTTGTCTCGGTCAGGGGAACCGGGCATTGTATCCTTGTCAGTCGGAACCTGAAACGGCGCATTGTTTAACCGGTTGGTATCGGGTAACCGGAACCTTTGCAACGCCGAGAGGAAAGAGACTGAATGGGCAAGAAGCCCGAATCGCAAGTTGTCGGGGTGGACGTTGCGACCGTAAATTCATGGCTCGCCAACGATGAAGTCGTGCTTGTGGATGTCCGCGAGACTTCCGAGTATGACCAGGAACACATTCCCGGCGCTATGCTCTTGCCAATGTCAACCTTTGATCCGGAATTGTTTCCAACCGTACCGGGCAAGAAGGTTGTGCTGCATTGCGCTGTCGGCAAGCGGTCCGAATCGGCCGGGAAAATGCTTTTGAACGAGGGCTATGAAGGGG
>CALZMQ010000100.1 GCA_945788625.1 uncultured Woeseiaceae bacterium | reverse complement strand
AAGAACATGATGCTGTAAACGATGAACGCAGCTTTGAACACCGCGGCGAAACTGCCGTATTGCTGCAGGGCCAGGTCGAACGCGCATATGCCGAACGACATCGCAACCTGCCCCCGCGCCGACTTTGGCGATGTTGCCGGATCGGTAATCATGAAGAAGGCGAACAGGTAGAAAGCAGGCGAACTCAGCGTGCCGAAGAACAGCGTCTCGGGCGGCACGTGCCAGCGCGTGAGCCATGCGCGAATCGCAAGATTGATCGTGTAGAAGAACAGGAATGAAACAATCAGGGGAATGCGCCGGATCCTGAGCGCGAACATCAGGATGGCCGCCGTAACGACGAATATGGCGACCGCCGGGTAGCCGCCCCATTGGTAAGCCGGCGCGGGGCTGATCGTGTTTTCGCTCAGCATCAGCGCGAGGACCAGGCCGAACAACGACGGGTTGTAGACGTGTCGGCCATCGACGGTGAAGAGATACTTGGACGCGATCGCAAAGAAAGGCGGTACCAACGGCAACCACAATCCGTGCGAATAGTTGACGAGTATCGCCAGCGACAGCCCGGTGATTGCAGCGCTCAGCGGGAACAGCCACTGCCCCTTGAGCAGCCTGTGGAACAGCATGTCGAGCGCACAGGTAGTCGACACGACAATCAGGATCTGCAGTGGGCTGCGGTTGAAGCCGAGAACCGTGATGCCAAGTACCAGGTAGGTGGCCAGCAGGGCCAACACCCTGACGCGCGGGTCGGATGCTGCCGGAAATCCCGCAAAACCCTGTACAGCTGAGACGCTCATACGGTTGCCATGTCTATGTAGTAAGTACGGTCATCGAGACCGGAGACGAACCCTGCATCTTCCGGGTAGTAAATAAGATACAGGCTTCCTCCTGCCTCGATACTTCGATAATCGCCGAGAACCTGGGTCAGAGGGTCCTGTTCATGCAGGCCCACGATCAGGAAATGATACTCGCTTTTGCGCCGGTCACCGTAAACGCTGCGCAGCAGGGTTGCGAAAATATCGCTGCGATTGCCTTCCGTCGCGATAAGAGACAGGTACAGATAAGGTATCTTCTCGCCGGGCGCCGGAAGGGCGTGCAGTGACGAGAAGCGCGTCGCCAAATTGTATAAGGGCCGCGTGATGCGAAGCGTGCCGGAGTAACGTTCCACGTGTGTTTGCCGAAAGCCCGACTGGTCCCAGGCTGCAACGCAGCCCACAACCTGGTTACCTCGGTACGCGACATAGAAATCCTCCGGCGTTAAACCGAGGAGCTGGCGGGACTGAAGATCCTTGCTCCCGTAGCTTGGAGCGAGCTGCTTTCTGGCGAGTTCGCGATTAAGGAAGGTGAAGATCTGCGGCATGGCTGACGCGGTGCCCTTGCGGATGGTCACGCCGTCGCAAGGCCGCTCGGGCTTGTTGCGATCCAGGTGTATGGCCGGCGTGACGATCCTCCCGCGCTTCTCGTAAATCGGCAGGCCCGCGCGCGCCGTCGTTATGTTCGCAACGGCTTCGTCGTTGCCGTCCAGGATAATCGAGAAATACAAGGGCGCTGGATCGGCGGCATGCAATTCACGCAGGAACGCATAACCACGCGCAAGCAACGTTCGTTTTCTCACTGCCCGGTCTGCGCGTAAATCCGACAGGTAGCCGACCCTCGTCTCGATTCCGTTTACAAACAGGTTCTTGATATGTCGTGCGCCGAGGCCGACGATGTGGCCCGTTTCCATGTCGGTGCACTTGATGATCTGAGAGTGGCTCCCCTGCACGCCACAGCCGAGAAAGTAGTCGGGCTCGCGCCGAAAGCTGAGTCCGATATCTCCAGCCATCTCGTCCGCCGCCATACGGCGGCGAAGCTCCGCGTCATCGGACTTCACTGCAAGCGATACCTGGTACCGGGCAGCCATGGATCAGTGCCGCGCAGACTCGAGGAACCGTTCGCCCCACTCGGCGTTCGCGAGTGCGGCCGGTTTGATGTCGCCTAGCCGCTGTCCGGACAGCATGCAGATATCCATGTAAGTGCCGATCGGATCGGCGATTCGACGCGGTTCGATTCGTGGCAGTTGGCCGATGTCGCGCGCGTAACGATACTGCGGGTTCTCCATCAGCTTGATGTCCGCGGCTGCGGCAGCCGAGCTTGCCTCGTTCGAAGTCACGATCGCCTCATCGAGCATCAACAGGTACGCGGGCCTTGGTTTCGTGAGTGGTACGAGGAATGCGAATCCCGGAAGGTCGCCCAGTGCCGCCGCTACGAATTCCTCGGTTAGTTTCTCGCCGCAGAGGTCAGTCCCGGCGCCGTGCCGGCCGACGAATTCGAGGCAGGGGCTCGCTTCGTACCAGCCAGCAACGCGTACCCGGTCGCCCAACTGGTATCGATACAGGCCGGCGCCCGTGGTCATTACGACCCGGTAAACCTGGCCCGTTTCAAGATCCCACGGCAGCACCACGTCGCCGTTGTCAGTCTCGAACTCGTAAATGCTGCTGCCCACGGCCAGGACCGGCGCGCAGGCATCATCCAGCGGCACGGTGACGACACCTTCGGTTGCAAGCAGGCCCTTCCCCTGTATTCGGGCATCGGGAAGTCGATTGGCCAGCTCTGCCGCATAGCGCTCGCTGGAGGAAGAGCACCAGCAACTGATCGTGTCGAGTATTGGCCACACGATGGGCTCGGGAGACGCGTCGAGCAATTGCAACAGGAACGTTGGACTCCAGACCGAGATGAAGCTCAAATCCCTGCATTGGGAAAGATAGTGAAGCGTTTCTGATCGCCAGCCGGCGAGTGACCGCTTAGAAGCGACAGTTGCCGGTACCGCCAGTGTCTCTCCAATGGACTCAGCCAGATCGGCGCCGAAATAGTAGGCATCATTTGCTATTCCAATCGGGGTTCCGCCGGATGTGCGTGATTCCTCGCGTGCTGCAGGGCTGATTGCCCAGTATGCCTTGCCGGCCATTATCCCGGGCCGGGACGTAACGAGATCATCCAGCCATGGCAGTACGGCGCGGCGTATGGCCTCGAGAAACGAATCCGTGAAAGGAATGTACTTTCCGCCGCCCGCGGATCCTCCAGTCGTCTCGAACAGCCGCACGTCATCGGCAACGAGGACGCCGGTGGCGCCCGCCATCATACGTTCGATATCGGGGCGCAAATCTTCGTAATCGTGGAGCGGTACGCGCTGTCGATAGTCGTCGATTGAACTTATGCTTCGAAAACCGTAGCGCCGGCCAAATTCCGTATCACGGTTGCGCTCAACGATCTGCTGGAGAAGCCGCGATTGCTCTTCGTCCGGCCGCTTCAGTGATTCGATCAGAC
>CALZMQ010000099.1 GCA_945788625.1 uncultured Woeseiaceae bacterium | reverse complement strand
CACAAGGTCGACGAGCACGTGAAGGTCGACGACGTCATCGCGTTGACGGGCATGTACCGGCGCATCATGGAACTGATGCTGCTCTGACGCACCACCTACCACCCATCTCTCCTACCCACCATCGGCGCACGGGCGGCGGTCACGGGGATACAGTGAACCGGCATGCGGCCGACATATTTATTGGCGGACTGTCTCGCTGCGCTCGCTTTATGTCTCGCCAACAAATATCTCGTCCACTTGCCTGCATCAGCACAATTTGGTCGCCGACTCACGAGGCGCAACGAACATGGCATGCGCTCCACGGGTGGCGAGTGCGGGGTGTGTTCCACAAAGCGAGTTATCGCAGATTGTCCGGGCGACTGGGACATGCCCCGTGATCGCCGACCGTTCCCCTTTGATGGGATGAAGGTGGTGGGGGAGTTACGCTCTGCTCAAGTTGTTCCAGATACCCGCGATGCCGAGGCCGCCCAGCCCGATGACCACCCACGTCGGCATGGACAAGCCGAAAAAGCTCCACACGACGTCGGCACATTCGCCCGAGCCCTTGAAGATCAGCCCGAGCGCATCGAACAGCGCGAAATTCTCCATGATGTACTCGAATCCCGGGCCGCAGGACGGCACCTGGTCGGCAGGCAGGTTTTGCAGATGGACGTGCCAGCTCGCGACACCAAAGCCAAATCCCGCCGTCAATAACACCAACACGGCGTAGATGCGTCCGCCGGTCTTGCCCGGGTCGTGCAATGCCGCAACCAGGAAGACAACGCCGGTCAGGATGGTGGCAATGCGCTGAAATACGCACAGCGGACAAGGATCGAGCATCATTACGTACTGTGCGTAAAGCGCGAATCCCATCATGCCTGCACAGGCAAGGAACCCGGCCAGGTTCAGCAGTCGTTTGCTCGGTAATGCCATGGTGTATCAGTCGGACTCTTTCGCCGCCTCGTCGGGACGCAGAGTATGCCGCACATCGCGGCCATGCACCATGTAGATAACGTACTCGCAGATGTTCTTCGCGTGGTCACCGATACGTTCCAGCGAACGTGCCGCCCAGGTGACGTTCATAACCCGTTTGATCGAGCGAGGATCTTCCATCATGAACGTAATGCACTGTCGGGCAATAGCCTCGTACTCCTCATCGACGCGCTCGTCCTCGCGTACGGTCTCCAGTGCCTCGTCGACATCGAGACGCGCGAAGGCGTTCATTGCGTCGCGCACCATGTGCGCGACGTGGTTACCGAGTGTCTTGAGCTCCCGGTACGAATCCGCCGGCCGGTCCATGGCCGCAAGTTTCGAGGCGAGGAAGCCGATTTTCTCGGCTTCGTCACCGATTCGTTCCAGGTCGGTGATGGTCTTGATGATCGCGACGATCAGGCGCAGGTCGCTGGCCGTCGGGGCCCGGGTTGCCAGGATGCGCCCACACTCCTCGTCAATCGTGACCTCGAGATCGTTCACCATGTAGTCGTCGTGCGCGACTTGCAGCCCCAGCTCGCTGTCACCACGGACAATGGCTGCTATGGCCTGCGATAACTGAGACTCCACCAGCCCACCCATCACCAGGACGTTATTCCGCAGATCCTCGATGTCCTTGTTGAAGCGGCGCGAGATATGTTCGTTCAAGACTGAGGCTTCCACCGTTTATCCGAATCGGTTACTTGAACTTGAATTCTACGTCAAGTTGCAAGCGGCTGTAATCATGTTCCGTACCCTGGAACATGTCGACGTTGTTAAGAAACAGCGTACCGCCCAGGAAAATCCTGTCCGAGTATGCGTACTTGCCCTTCAGCATGTGACCGTCCGAGTCGGTGCCACCGCCGCCGAAGTCAGAATCGTTGAACGTGCCAATCACGGCATCGGCTTCAACGTCCTGGTAGGTCCAGCTGAACTCCATGTCGCCGTCCTCCTTCGCGGAGCCCAACTTGGCGCCTACCGCGAAACCGGTGTCCGCGGTGGGTGCTTCGCTGTTCCGCGTCGCATGCGCGTAAACCCGGAGAGGCCAGTCTCCAGCCCTGGTATCGAGTTGAGCGAAGATCTCCGTGTTCTTGTATTCGTAAATATAGTCGCCGTTGATGTCAACGGAGTTCCCCTTGGCGCTGCCGTTGTAGAAAGGCGAATTCCCGATGGTATCGGTATAAGCGAAATAGCCGGCACCCGCCGTCAATTTCATCGCGTCGCCCAGGGGCAGTTTCAGTCCTGCCTGTACGACGTACAACAGGGAATCATCGGCGCTGCTGCGCTCCTCTCCCGAAAAACCACCGGCCGTACCGAAAAAATTGCCCTGGCTGAACTTCACGGCAAAGCCCTCCGGATTGAGGTCGCCGTCCCAGATCAGCGGCACGCCGCCCGCCTTGTACAACGGGTTCTTCATCTTGCCGCCGTAGAAAGTCAGGTTATCGTTGATTTTCCAGTCGACATACGCGAGGTCGACACCGATGTCCTTGGTAGAAAAACCGCTGTCAAACGACTGGTTGGTCGATACCGGGTTGTCACCGCCGGTCGCGAGCTGCAGGACGAAATTGACGTCATCGGTGACCTTCGCGGACAGGCCGAACCGGGCGCGGAAGCGCATCCGGGCACGATCCTCCTCGCCATCTTCGTCGATCCTCTCGTGACGCAGGCGCACGTCGCCCTTCAGCTTGATGCGATCGGTCCAGGTTTCTTCCTGTGCCGAGGCAGGTACGCACACGAGGAGCAGACCAGCGAGCGAGACGATCGCAGTGACAATTGATTTCATTACAGTTTTCCTTGTAGCGAGGATGCAGGAACTCCGTTTCCATCGAATTTCGGAGTTGTTAGCGGAACGTTAACGGCGCTGCATTTCTCTTTTATGACAGGATTGTTGCAGTTTTATGACAGCGCAACGGGCGGCGCAACAACAACTCTTTCGGGCGGGAAATGGCAACAAAACTCGCTACCGCTACCGGCCTCGCTGGTGACAATCAGTTCGGCATCGTGACGAGCGAGCACGTGTTTTACGATCGCCAGGCCGAGACCAATACCACCGTCGTCACGGCTGCGTCCCTTGTCGACACGGAAGAACCGCTCGGTCAGCCTGGGGATATGCTCGGGATCTATTCCCTCACCGGTATCCGTAACCACGATGTCGGCGCCATCCGAGCCGGAGCGCCACGTCATCGTCACATTGCCCTCTGACGGCGTGTAGCGTATGGCATTGGACAGCAGGTTGACAATGACCGTTTCGATTTCCGCCTTGTTGCCGCGCAGGCGCGCCGTGGACTCTCCGTTTATCGTCATTGTCGCAACGTTCGCATGCCCGTCGAATGCCCATTTCGACGATTCCAGCAGTGCTACGACGTCTACGGGTTCGTCGGACTTTGCAGGACCGGCGCTTTCCAGTCGCGACAATTCCAGCAGTTCGCTCAGGATCTGGCGCATCCGGGCAGCCTGGCGGCGCATCTGACTGACCGGCTTTTGCCACGCAGATGGCATGGTATCGTCATCGGCAAGGCTGTCGAGATAACCGTTGATGACGGTCAGCGGCGAACGC
>CALZMQ010000098.1 GCA_945788625.1 uncultured Woeseiaceae bacterium | reverse complement strand
CGAGGCGTTTTCCTTGATGGCCTCGGTGAGCACCGCGTTGATAAACCGGATGATTGGCGCGTCGTCGTCGCTTTCGAGCAAGTCCGAGGGTCCCTGCAGTTCCTGGGCTACCTGGCTGAGGTCAAACTCCTCATCCAGGCCGTCCACCATCTGCGAGGCCTTGGTGCGGTCCTTTTCGTAGTATTCCTGCAGCATTGTGTCGAACACTTCTGCGGATACGCGCGACAGCTTCAGTGGCACTCCGGCGAAACGGCGTGCCTCGGCCAGGCTGATCGGCGACGCGCCGCTGCGGTGCACGGCGTCGGCCCGGTGTTCATCGATGTTGCGAATCAGCACGCCGTGCCGTTTCGCGAACGAATAGGGCAGGGTGCGGCGCTCCGGCTCGGCCGCCTCTACAGCCTCTTCCGGCGCTTCGCGCTCCGTTTCAAGGACGATTTCGCTGCTCGCTTCCATAGCGCTTACTGCTCGTTTGCTTCACTCGGTGTCAAATACTCTTCGATGGGCGGCAACATCGGCCGTTCTTCACCCGGCATCAATTGTACACCCTGCCCCTGCTGACCCTGTTGCAGCCCGCGGATCAGGTTGTACTTTGTATTGGTTTCAAGGCTGGTCTGTCTCGCATCGCGCAGGATCTTGGAGCGAAGGAAGATCATAAGGTTGGTCTTCGTCAGCGTGGTGCTGCGCGCGCGAGCACCGGCACGCGCTGGTCGCTCTCGGTCAGGTTGTCCTCGATGAGGCCGCCGAGAACCAGAACCTCACCATCGTCGACGATTACGGTGGTCTCGATGATGCGCTGATTCGTAATCAGGTCGGCCGCACCTTCGGCCGATGCGGCAATGCTCGAAATCTCCGTCGAGATCTTCAAGACCATGGAGTCGCCCTCGTTGATCTGCGGCGTAATCGCGAGTTTGACGCCGACCTGTTCACGCTGAATGGTCTGGAACGGGTTGACCGAACCGGCCGTGCTGCCCGTGTTCGTGAAGGAGCCCGTGACGAACGGTACCTCCTGGCCGACATTGAGCGTCGCTTCTTCGTTATCGGTCGTGACAATGGAAGGGGTCGAGATGATGTTGGTGTCGGCATCGCCTTCGAGCGCACGCAGGATGGCGGCGAAGCTCGTGCCGTCGTCACTGATTCTGCCGATGCCGATGGTGACGCCCTCGCCAATGAGTCCGGGATCGGCGACCCCGCCACCGCCCACAGCGGAGCCGAGTTGGACTACACCGGCGAGCGAACCCGGAAAGTTCGTAAGGGCGATCGGCGTGCCGGAGCCGCTGCCTTCAACCGCCCAGGAAGTACCGAGTTCGTTCTTGTCGTCGAGAATGACCTCGACGATGATAGCTTCGACAAGAACCTGTGCGCGCCGGATATCGAGTTTATCGACGATCTGCATCATCGAACGCATCATCTTTGGTGGCGCATTGACGACGATGGCGTTGGTTTGCGTATCGGCCCAGACGCTGACGTTGTCCGGGGAGCCCCCGGTCGCTGCAGCCTGGCCCGCGGCCGACTGCAACTGGCTCGTGAAATGCTGCTGCAGTTTCGTTGCCAGTTCCTCGGAATCGGCGTAGCGCAAGTAACGCACCTGGGTGTCGCCGCCTTCTTCAAGTGGTGTATCGAGGTGTGCGATCAGGGTGCGCAGCCGCAGCCGGTCCGACTTGTCGCCGCCGATGAGCACGCTGTTGGTTCGTGCGTCGGCAACGAGGGCCGTCGTGACGGGCGCGCCATCACCACGCGGCGTCTGCATGAGTGCGGTCATTATGCGCACGATCTCGGATGCCGAGGCGTGCTGCAGTGGCACCACTTCGATATCCTCGTCGCTCGCCTGGTCGATACGACGAATGATGCTCACCATGCGGGCTACATTGGCGGCGCGATCCGAGATGATCAGCATGTTGGAGCCTGCGTGAGCGACCATGTGGCCGTACTGCGGTATCAGCGGGCGCAGTATCGGCACGAGTTGTGTCGCGCCGACGTTGCGCACCTGAACGACCTGGGTGGCAAGGTCATCCGGTCCTTCCGTGTTGCTGGTGCCCAATGGGCCCGCGAACTGCCGGGCAGTCGCATCGGGCAGGATCTTGATCAGGTCGCCGCTTTTGATCGCAACGTAACCATGGACCTGCAGAATGGAAAGAAACGCCTCGTAAAAGGCGTCGGGCGACATCGGCGTTGCGGACAGCAACGTGACCTTACCCGTTACGCGGGGGTCGAGAATGAAGTTCTTTCCCGTTACCTCACTGACGGCTTCCACCACCTTGCGTATATCGGCGTCTTTCCAGTTCAGTGTGACGTCCGTTTGTTGCGCAGAAGTGACGGATGTCATGACCAGCACAATGCCCGCGAGCAGCAGTCGAAATGATCCGCGCATCAGATGTTTGCCTTTTCCATTCATTTGTTTCGTTCGCCGTCCAGGTCGAGTTGACTGGTTTTCAAGACGATGGTCTCGGGTTGCCCGTTTCGCTCAACCGTAACGGTAACCTGTTCTGCCGAGCCGAGTGCCTGAAATATCTGCATCGCCTGTGTCGGGTCCGTCAGCGACTGCCCGTCGATGTCCTTGATGAGATCGCCCGGCCTGAGCCCGAGTGCTGCGAACTGCCGCCGATCGCGGCCGGGATAGACTCGGTAGCCCCGCTGCTGGCCGGAGACGAAATACGGTGTGGGCCGGATAACGTCCGTGAGCTTGGTCAGGTTGTCCGAGACCACTGACTGGATGCTCTGCTCGTTGCGCGCTGACTGGCGAGTGCTTCTGGTCGTTCGCCGGACCGGCGCGGCCTGGATCGCCGAGAACTCCTTCGGCAATTTCAGGTTCGTAAACATGCCGTTTTCGTCAAGGACCACGCGGTCCGCGTAGACGGCGTGCAGCTTCGCGCTGGATCCGATCGGGTCGCCGATCACGTAGACCTTTTCCTCGTTGGCGCCATCGGCAATGATCGCGACGGAAAACTCGGGCCTGTCCGACGCGACCGTGCCTTTCAGCGACAGGTTGGTGAGGCGTGTATCGCTGAGGTTTTCGTCGGCGACGGGAGCGGGGCCGGCTTCAACTGGCTCGGTGTCCGCCACGCCGAACATATGCGCATCGGCGATGGCCCTGACGTCGCCAGCGGTTTCCGACTGCGCGGCGCTCGAGATCATCGTTGCCGGCATCGGCACGCTGTCACCTGCCGCAGGGCCCGGCACCAGCATCCAGATGATTTTCGCGATCTGCCAGCTGATGGCAATCACCAGCAACAGGCTCACCCATGGAGGCAACGAGCGGTTGATTGCAGACAACGCGCTGCTGGTGTCCACGCTCGAGAAATCGGACCAATTGGCTCTGCTTATCATGTTCCGCCCGGCTGACTTCGATACCTTGAATCAATTATTAACGCAGCGACCCGATCATACGGGTTGAAGCAGGTCACCGACAAGTCGGTCGAGGCGAAAAAATACTATATTTGGCAATGATATACCCGCTTTTTCTAAAGTAAAGCCGAGCCGATGTGCGGCCTGGCGGGGCCGTCTTTCGACGCTGACGAATGTTGTCCGATACTGCAATCGCAGCGACGGGCCCATATATAATAACGTGCTTGCGGCTTGTGTATTGATTTTCTCGCATCTGGCCGCAAATCGAGCTATCAAGAAATTATACGGCACGACCTAAGATCCGATGAGTGAAAACCCGCGCGAAAATGTCAGAGACGACGGCCACGACCTGGCTGTCGAGGAAGCACGCCCGAAACTGAAGCAGCCACCGCTGTACCGGGTCGTCCTGATCAACGACGATTTTACGCCGATGGAATTCGTCGTCGACATTCTCGAGACCATATTCGCAATGGAACGAACACGTGCGACGCAGGTCATGCTGGAAGTGCATACTAAGGGCAAGGGTGTTTGCGGCGTGTTCAATTTCGAGATTGCGGAGACCAAGGTGGCACAAGTGATGGGAATTGCACGGCAGCACCAGCATCCCTTGCTCTGCACGATGGAAGAGACCTGATAATCAACGAGAGGCGGCAATATGCTCAGCAGCGAGCTTGAATTCTGTTTGAACGAAGCGTTTCAACGGGCGCGCGATCGCCGTCACGAGTTTATGACGGTCGAGCACTTGCTGCTCGCATTGCTCGATATTCCGAAGGTTCACGAGATACTGAAAGCGTGTAACGCCAATATTCCCGAGTTACGCCGCCAGTTGACGGAATGCATCGACGAACAGACGCCGGTTTTGCCGGTAGATGACGATACCGACGTACAGCCGACGCTCGGCTTTCAGCGGGTATTGCAGCGCGCGGTGTTTCACGTGCAGTCGAGCGGCAAGAAGGAAGTGACGGGAAGTAACGTCCTGGTCGCGATATTCAGCGAGAAGCAGTCGCAAGCCGTCTATTTCCTGAACCTGCAGGACATCACGCGTCTGGACGTCGTCAACTTCATCTCCCATGGCATGCCGCAGGTGCCGGGCGAGGGTGCGGATGAAGACCCTGAGGCGCAGGTCGAATCGGAAGGGGAGGCCGAGTCGTCGCCACTCGAGCTGTACGCGACCAACCTCAACGAACAGGCAATTCAGGGAAAGATCGATCCCCTCATCGGCCGGGAACTGGAGATCGAGCGCACCGTGCAGATCCTGTGTCGCCGCCGCAAGAACAACCCGTTGTACGTCGGTGAGGCTGGCGTCGGCAAAACGGCCCTGGCGGAAGGCCTGGCACGCATGATTACCGAAGAGCGCGTACCGGAAGTACTGTGTGACAGCACCATTTACGCGCTGGACATGGGCACTCTGATCGCGGGCACCAAGTACCGCGGCGATTTCGAAAAACGCCTGAAGGGCGTCATCGCCGAGATCGGGAAGGACCCCGGCGCAATCCTGTTTATCGATGAAATTCATACGGTTATCGG
>CALZMQ010000097.1 GCA_945788625.1 uncultured Woeseiaceae bacterium | reverse complement strand
GCACTTCCAGGGCCAGGTCGCGCTCGCGAATGTGACCGGTGTCGATAATGTTGCATTGTTCATCACGTGCGCCCAGCAAGAAGTCGGCCATCGACTCGACGGGTTTCTGTGTTGCGGAGCAACCGACACGGGTGAGTTTGTGCGTTGTCAGTGCGTCGAGGCGTTCGAGTGACAGGCTCAAATGGGCGCCGCGTTTGTTGCCGGCGAGCGCATGGATCTCATCGACGATGACCGTGCGTACCGTGCGCAGCATGTTGCGACCCGACTCGCTCGTCAACAGGATGTAAGCCGATTCCGGCGTGGTCACCAGTATGTGCGGCGGCTCCTTGACCGCCCGGCGTCGTTCCCACTGCGGTGTATCGCCGGTGCGTACCCAGGCGCGCACGTCGACGTCGGGCAGACCCTGTTCCAGCAGGCAATCGCGGATACCGACCAGCGGCAGCTGCAGGTTCTTCTGGATGTCGTTGGACAGTGCTTTCAGCGGCGAGATGTACAGGACTCGGGTTTCGTCGGGCAGGCCGCGTTCCAGGCCTTCCTTCACCAGGGCGTCGATACTCGCCATGAAGGCGGCGAGGGTCTTGCCCGAACCCGTGGGCGCAGCCAGCAGCGTGTGTTCACCGCGCGCGATAGCCGGCCACGACTCATTCTGAACGGCGGTAGGTTCAGGGAAGTTCGATGTAAACCAGGTACTTACGGCTGGATGGAAGGACTGCAGGGCCATTTCGATCCGTGTCGGCGTTTTCGCGCACTATAGCATGAACTGTATGGATATACAGTTAGAGCGCGATGGCGCAAGAAGCAAGGGGCGCGGCTGCGCCCCTTGCTGTCGACTGCCGCGAGCGACGGCTAGTAGAAATAACTCGCCCGCGCGTACCAGAACAAACCACGCGGGCTGTGCTGGCTTTGCACATAACCGTACAGGTCACTGTCGGCATCGCCAACGGCAAACGGTGGTTCCTCGTCGAACAGGTTGTCGATACCGAACGTCAGCCGCGTGTTCTCGAAACCCGTGTAGCTGGCTTGCACGTTTACCGTCAGGAAGGAATCGACCATGCGTGACGTATTGGTGTCGTAGTCGAGAACGCCGTCGAAGTCGATATCGGGTGTATCTTCGAACTCACCAATGTAGTTGAGTTGCGTAAACAGGCTCCAGTCTTCCAGCCGGTAGTTGCCGGACAGCGCCCAGCGCGTTTCCGGATACTCGTACTCGCCCGCCAGCGGCCGTGTTACGAAGTTCATGCCACTCGAATCCAGCTCGACGCGATCGAAATCCAGCAGGAACGTGTAGAACAGGTTGAGGTCGAGACTGCCCGGGCCGAGTTCCATCGTGTAAGACCCTTCGAGGTCGAAGCCCGTCGCGGATTGCTCGCCGATATTGATGAAGCTCGTGCTGACCGACGACAGCGGTCCCAGCGCTTCGCCCGGTTGCGGCGTACCGCGCACGCAAACCGTGCTGTTCTGGTCATTGCAGAAGCTGTTGTAGAGGAAACCGAACGGCACGTCGTCGATCTTCTTTTCCTGCGTGATGTCCCAGTAATCGAGCGACATACTCAATTGCTCCATCGGATTCACGGTGACGCCGAGATTGAAGGTCTCCGATTCTTCAGGCTGCAATAACGGGTTGCCCGAGAATATGACGGTGTAGTCGGTCGTCGCGCAGTAGGTCGGGTTGATCGCACAGCCGAAGGTATCCTGGAAGAACAGCGACTCCTGCGACGGGCCGAGGCCGATCTGTGCCAGCGAGGGCGCTCGGAAACCCTGTCCCCAGGACCCGCGGACGCCGACCATGTCGTTGATGTCCCAGCGCGCCGCGACCTTCGGATTGGTCGTGTTGCCGAAATCGCTGTAGTCGTCGAAGCGGCCGGCCAGCTGCAATTCGAGGTTTTCCTGCAGCGGCAGCGAGAACTCAACGAATGCCGACCAGCTGTCCCGGTCGGCGGCCGCGGACACGGATTCCGTGCCGAAAATCAGGCCGCGCTGGAACTGGTCGTCCGGGAGGTCCGAGACATTCTCGTCACGATACTCGAGGCCGAACGCCATTTGCGCCGGGCCTGACGCCATCTCGAAGATCTCGCCTGAAACGATGGCATCAGCCGTCTTCAGGCTCGAGCTGCCCTGGCGTGCCAGGCTCGTTCGAATCCTGTCGAGCACATCCGGCGAATTAAAAGTCGTTCCGAATATGTTGTAGTTGCCTGCGTCGATTTCCGCTTGCAAGAAATCCGTCCGCACCCATCCCTGCGAGCGACTGCCGGTCTGCAGCGATTCACTGCGCCCGCGAGAGGCGGAAACCTCCCAGTTCCAGGCGCCGAAGCCGCCGCGCAGCCCCAGCAACATACGCAGGTTATCGCTCTCAATGCTCCACTGTCGCGGGCCCGCGTCCACCGGGCGGAAACGGAGCACATCGATCGTCGTGGCGCCGGCAAACGGGTTGTTGGGATGCGTCGGCGGCACGGTCAGGCCGGCGTCCTGGTCGAGCGGTGTCGGCGCGCCCTGGGCGATCGACCGGTTGTGCTGCACGGAGATCTCCGTGAAAAGTTCCATCTCGCCGCCCATGCCCCGCGTGCCCAGCACGATCAGTCCGGTACGTTCCGATTCGGGCGTCAATACGTTGAACGGGCCGTAGTCGAATACGCATACGCCCACATTGCGTTCGGGAGGGCAGGTCGGATCGACCATCGTCATGCCGTCAACGACGAAAGTGCCCGGGAAACTGCGCGAGGAACGAAAGTCCTGTCCGCCACGCGAGGTCTGGTTGGCTGTGGCGAGCTTCGGCCGCTCGGCATTGAACAGGGAGCCATTGCGGTAGTAGTCGAAAATCATCGTGACGTTGCCGTTTTCGCCGGCGGTTCCCCAGATGGCCGAAAATGTTGCCTCCGAATTATCGGCTTCCGACGTGTCGCCGAAGCCGGCGGTAAACTCGAAGCCGTCGAAGTTGTTGCGCATCACGATGTTGACGACGCCGGCAACGGCGTCGGAACCATACACCGCGGAAGCGCCGTCCTTCAGCACTTCAACGCGCTCGATCGCGGCCACCGGAATGGTGTTGATGTCTACGAAGTTCGTCGTGACGCTCTCCGCGAAGGAACTGATGGCAACGCGACGGCCGTTGACCAGCACCAGCGTTGCGTCGGCGCCCAGGCCGCGCAAACTGACGGCCGATGCGCCGTTCGCAGTGGAGTCCTGGTTGTTGCCACGGGTCGAAAATGTGCCGTTACCGGATGCCGGGATTTTCTCCAGCAGTTGCTGCAAGTTGAGGTAGCCGGAGTTATCGATGTGCTCACGATCGACGGTGGTGATGGGCGACGGGCTCTCGAAGTCGCTTGCTCTACCGATGCGGGATCCGGTGACAGTCACTTCTTCAATGGCGGCACCGCTTTCCTGTTGCTGAGCGTAAGCCACGTTGCCCATGACGAGGCTGCCCACTACGCCCGCGATCAGCAAGAACGCCGGGTGTCGTACAGTTGCTAAATTATTCATATGATTTCCCCCTGTGTCGGAAGATATTTCGTTGAACGGGGGGAGTTGCGCCGCAACGCCAATACGGACGGAAATAAAGCCGGTTCAGCTTGTCTCCCCCTGTACCTAAATAGTAGTTGGTTTTCCGGGGAAAGCTTTTGCCTGGCGAATTTTTTTTGCAGGAAATTAGTAACGAACGAAATTAAGCAGCGTGTCTATTTTTTCAAAACAGGTGAATTAATGATGCGAACGATGAACAGTCACAGGCCGTTCTGCACTTAAGGTTGTTTGGCAAACTCGAGCGCGATAGTTGCAGCGAGCCTGGCGTTGTTGAGCATAAGTTGGATGTTTGCCGCCAGGCTACGGCCTTCCGTTTGTGCCGCAATTCTCTCCAGCAGGAATGGCGTGGTATCTTTGCCGGTAATCCCTTTCTGGTTCATTTCGACGATGGCCGCGTCGATTACACCATCTATTTCCGCTTTGTCGAGGGCATGTTCCTCCGGTATTGGATTGCCGAATACGATGCCGCCGTGTAATCCAATATCCCATTTCGCTTTCATTATTGCAGCAGCTTGCGCGGCGTTATCGACTCGGTTACCGATTGAGAACCCACTGTCCCGCGTGTAGAAGGCGGGCAGCGTATCCGTCCGGAAACCGACGACGGGTACGCCCTTGGTCTCCAGGTACTCGAGCGTACGCCCGATATCGAGTACGGATTTGACGCCCGCACACACGACCGCGACATCGGTACGGGCGAGTTCCTCGAGATCTGCGGATACGTCCATCGTGTTCTCGACGCCTCTGTGCACGCCGCCGATGCCCCCTGTCGCAAACACGCGAATGCCGGCCATGGCGGCGATGATCATG
>CALZMQ010000096.1 GCA_945788625.1 uncultured Woeseiaceae bacterium | reverse complement strand
CGGAAACCACGACAAGAAGTCAACGCATGAGCAATCACGACAGGCCGCTGTCACCGCATTTATCGATCTATCGCTGGCCCATTACGATGGTGCTGTCGATTCTGCACCGCATCACCGGCATTGCCCTGTCGCTCGGATTCGTGGTGCTCGTTGCCTGGCTGTTCGACGCCGCGTCGGGTGTCGAGGCCTACGGAGTGTTCCTCTCGGTAATGGACACGCTGATCGGCAAACTGGTGCTGGTCGGCTTTTCGTTCGCGTTTTTCTTTCACCTTTCCAACGGCGCACGACACCTGTTTTGGGATAGCGGCCGTGGCTTCGAGAAAGAGCAAGCCAACCGGTCCTCGTGGCTGGTGCTGGCCATGACGGTGGCGCTGACCGCGGTCTTCTGGTGGGTAGCGTCGTGAGCCTCAGGTCGCCACTGGGCCGCGTGTTGGGCCTCGGAACTGCCAAAGACGGCACATCCCACTGGTGGGGACAGCGAGTCACGGCAGTTGCGCTGCTTTTTCTCGGACTCTGGTTTGCCTTTGTACTGGCAATAACACCGGACTTCAGCCACGCCGCAGTGCTTGCCTTGATCGGCCGTCCCATCAACAGCATCCTGCTGTTGCTGCTTGTAGCGTCGCTGGCGTATCACTCGTATCTCGGCATTCAGGTCGTCATCGAGGATTACATCCACTCTCCCGGCATCAAAGTCGTGACTCTGCTGGTGTCCCGTTTCGCGCACATCCTCCTTGCTGTGGCGGCAGTATTCGCAATCCTGAAGATCGGACTCAACGCATGAGCGACTACGAATTCATCGATCACAGTTATGACGTTGTCGTTATCGGGGCCGGCGGCGCGGGCCTGCGTGCGACATTCGGGCTTGCCGAAGCCGGATTCAATACGGCCTGCATCACGAAGGTGTTCCCGACGCGCAGCCACACGGTCGCAGCACAAGGCGGCATCAGCGCGGCGCTCGGCAACATGGGCGAGGACGACTGGCGCTGGCACATGTACGACACCGTCAAGGGATCGGACTGGCTCGGCGACCAGGACGCGATCGAGTACATGTGCAAGGAAGCGCCGGACGCGGTCATCGAGCTCGAACACTATGGCGTGCCGTTTTCCCGCACCGAGGACGGCAAGATATACCAGCGACCGTTTGGCGGCATGACGACGCGCTTTGGCGAGGGCACGGCCCAGCGCACCTGTGCGGCGGCCGATCGTACCGGCCACGCCATGCTGCACACGCTGTATCAGCAGTCGTTGAAGCACGATGCCGAGTTTTACATCGAGTATTTCGCAGTCGACCTGATCATGGAGGACGGCGCATGCCGCGGCGCCGTCGCCATCGACCTCGCGACGGGTCGCCTGCATCGCTTCCGGGCGCACCAGGTGATACTCGCGACCGGCGGTTACGGCCGATCGTATTTTTCCTGCACCTCGGCACACACCTGCACAGGTGACGGGAGCGCGATGGTGTTGCGGGCGGGCCTGCCGGTGCAGGACATGGAGTTCGTGCAGTTCCACCCGACCGGCATCTATGGCGCCGGTTGTCTCATAACGGAAGGCGTGCGCGGCGAGGGCGGCTACCTGACGAATTCGGATGGCGAACGGTTCATGGAGCGCTATGCGCCCAATGCCAAGGACCTCGCGTCGCGCGACGTCGTCAGCCGTTCCATGACCATCGAAATTCGCGAAGGCCGCGGCGTCGGTGGCGAGCAGGACCACATCCACCTGCACCTCGAACACCTAGGTCCGGAGGTGATCGAAGAGCGGCTGCCGGGAATCGCCGAGTCCGCGCGAATATTTGCCGGTGTCGATGTCACGAAGGAACCGATCCCGGTGCTTCCCACCGTGCACTACAACATGGGCGGGATTCCGGCGAACTTCAATGGCCAGGTCGTCACCCTGAAAGACGGCGATCCCGAGGCGGTCGTAGCGGGACTGATGGCTGTCGGCGAGGCAGCCTGCGTATCGGTGCACGGCGCTAACCGGCTGGGGTCGAATTCGTTGCTCGACCTGGTCGTCTTCGGCAGGGCCGCGGCTCATTTCTGCGCCGAAACGATGACGCCCGGGCAACGCCACAAGGCGCTTTCGGCGAACGCCGGCGAGAACAGCATTGCGCGCATAGACCGACTCCGTCATTCGAATGGCGAACGGCCTACGGCTGAAATCCGGCTGGAAATGCAAAAGGTCATGCAAGGGCACGCGGCAGTATTCCGCACCGGTGAAGTTCTCGATGAGGGCGTCGAATTACTGCGTAAGACCTTTGCGAGCTTTGCCGACGTGCGTGTTACTGATCGCTCGATGGTCTGGAATACGGATCTCGTCGAGACCATGGAACTGGAAAACCTCTTGCTGAACGCGGCCGCAACCATCGAGTCGGCTGCCAATCGCCTGGAGAGTCGTGGTGCCCATGCGCGCGAGGACTACCCGGACCGTGACGACGAAAACTGGATGAAACACACCCTGGCCTGGGTCGACCGAGACGGCAAAGTACGCTTCGATTATCGACCGGTGCACCAGGAAACGCTGACTGACGAGGTTGACTATGTCGAACCCAAAGCACGCGTCTATTAACGAATCAGGGAAGATCGACTGTGGCTGAATTCAGGCTTCCAAAGAACTCGCGCATCCGCAAGGGCAGGCATTTTGCGGCACCGGACGGCGCGGATAAAGTGCGCCGCTTCGCCGTATACCGTTACGACCCGGACAGCGGCGACAACCCGCGAGTCGACACCTACGAGGTCGAAATCGACAGCTGCGGCCCGATGGTCCTGGACGCGCTCATAAAAATCAAAAACGAAATCGACCCGACGCTCACGTTTCGCCGCTCATGCCGCGAAGGGATCTGCGGCTCCTGCGCGATGAACATCGACGGCGGCAACACGCTGGCTTGTACGCGCGCCATCGACAGCGTCAGGGGCGACGTGAAGATATACCCCCTGCCGCACATGCCGGTCGTCAAGGACCTGGTACCGGACCTGAGCAACTTCTATGCGCAGTACGCCTCCATCAAGCCCTGGTTGCAGTCGCGCACACCGCCGCCGCCGGACCAGGAGCGCCTGCAAAGCAAGCAAGACCAGGAACTCATCAACGAGCCAGCGGCCTGCATCCTGTGCGCCTGTTGTTCGACAAGTTGCCCGAGTTACTGGTGGAACAGTGACCGCTACCTGGGCCCTGCCGCGCTGCTCGCGGCGTATCGCTGGCTGGTCGACAGCCGTGACGATGCCACCGGCGAGCGGCTGGACGAACTCGAGGACCCTTTCCGCCTGTATCGTTGCCACACCATCATGAATTGTACACAGACCTGCCCAAAGGGACTCAACCCGGCGAGCGCCATCGCCGAGACGAAAAAGATGCTGGCAGAGCGCAAGTACTGAGGGCCGGTGCAATCGCAGATGAGTGAGGAATCACGACTTCGGTGGCAATGCCGCCGCGGTATGCGCGAGCTCGACGAACTTTTGCTCGCCTATCTTGAATACCGTTACCCGCTCGCCGGCAACGACGAAAAACTGGCGTTTCAACGCGTTTTGGAGCTTGCCGATCCCGAATTGAACAGCTATCTGTTACAAAAGCAAAAACCGGCCTCGGAACCGATAGCGCGTGTCATCGAGCACATACTCCACCGAACTCCGTCCTGATACGGCACTGCGCCGCCTCGTGCTGCTCTCGGGCGTCCTGCTTGGCGTCGCGGGTGGCATCCTGATTGTGACCCTGACTTTGCCGGTCTGGCTGCGATGCGTGGCTGTCGCCGGATGGTTCGTTCTGACCGCTTACGAACTCGCAACCGTCAGCCGTGCGTATACCGAATACGGGCGCCTCCGGACGGACGCCTGCGGGGAGTTCCAGGTGCGTGACAGGTCGGGGGCCTGGCACGCGGCCGAATTGCTGCCGGGCAGTCTGATGCTGCGTCGTGCCGGCTGGATCCGGCTGGCCACCGGCACGGGACACCGGTTTGCGGAGCCCATACGGGGTAACTGCCGGGAAAACGAGGATTGGCGGCGGCTGCAGGTCATTTGGCGGCACGTTGGAGCGCTTCGGCGAAGCTGCTAACATGCCCATACGCCAACAACAAGAACGAGCAATCGAGGGGAGTGGCGGGATCTGCCGACCGTAATCGGAACGGTGTCACAGAACAATGATGAATAAGGCAGAATATCGAGAACTTATCCCCTCCTGGCCGGTCTATCCCGGAGTCAGTCGGCTGTACGGACATTCCGGCGGGCACGTCTGAATGTCGAACCAGTCTTCGGACAAAAAGCTGGTCAAGCGGGTCCAGAAAGGCGACAAGGGCGCGTTCGACCTGTTGGTACTCAAGTATCAACATAAGATAGTCAACCTGGTCATGCGATATGTACGAGATCCGGAACTGGCGCTGGACATCACCCAGGAGGCGTT
>CALZMQ010000095.1 GCA_945788625.1 uncultured Woeseiaceae bacterium | reverse complement strand
GCCTCCCCGCCGCTGGTTGACACGAGCATGGCACCCGTATCCATCGACCAGTCGGGTGAGGTCAGGTAGCCGCCGCTGTCGGCCCGGAAGACGATCGATTTGCCGTCGGGCGAGAATCTCGGCCCGTGGAAATGTCCGGGCTGCCGCGTCAGCCTTGCGCTCTTGCCGCCGGATGCACGTACACGATGGATATGGGCAAGCTCCTCGTCGTCCCAGGTGACGAACGCGATGTACCTGCCGTTGCGTGACCAGCTCGGGTCGTACTCGAAGTGGTCCGTCGCGTCCCGGGTCAGGCGGCGCGGCTCACCGTCGGGCAGGCTCTTGACGTATAGCCGGCCGGCGCTCTCGAACACGACTTTCGAGCCGTCCGGGGAAACTTCGGCATTACGGACCATGGTCGTGTCGAAACTCGCCGGCGCAACGTCGACTTTCCTGCGTGGCGGATCGTAAACAGTACGCGTATCGGCAACGTGAAACTCGATGTCCGTTACGGCCTTGCTGTCGATGTCCACGCGCTTGATGCCGCCGCCGGCCCAAAATACGATGCTCTGCGAATCGGGCATCCAGTCCATGTTGGGGTAGGTGCCGTGCACGGCCCAGACCTCCTGGAGATCTTTGTCGAGGCCGGTGTAAATGGGATACTCGGCGCCGCTCTCGAGGTTCTTTAGAAACAGCGCGCTCTCGCCGCGAATGCGGCGGACGAACGCCAGGTACTTGCCGTCCGGCGATGGCGCCGGCCGCACTGCGCCACCGGCACCGGAAACGAATAATTCATTCTCACCGGTTTGCAGGTCGTGACGGCGAATGGCGAACACTTCGCCATTCGAATCCTGCGCATAAATGAACGTGCTGCCGGGCGTCTGGTCCAGTGTGTAATAGATGTAGCGGCCGTCAGGCGAGAACGCCGGCTCCCCCAGTTCCTTCTGGTGCGATTCGCCGGGACGCTCGACGACGGCGACACCGCCGCCGCCATTGCGATGGTAGATCCAGATCTCGCCCGTGCCAAGAGAGCGGGCGGTCGTGAAGTGTTTCCTCGCAGCGATGTAGCTGCCGTCCGGCGACCAGTACGGATTGTTCAGCAAGCGAAAGTCTTCCCTGGTCAACTGGCGCGCGTCGCTGCCATCGGCTTTCATGATCCAGATGTTGTCGCCGCCGCCCGCGTCGCTCGTGAACGCGATTTCGGAACCGTCCGGCGAGAACCTCGGCTGCATTGCCCAGGCGAGCCCGCTGTTGATGGACTGCGCGTCACCTCCTTCGATCGACAAAACGTAAATATCGCCGAGCAGGTCGAAGGCTATGGTTTTACCGTCCGGACTGACATCCAGACTCATCCACGATCCGCTGCGCGTGTCGATGGTTACGTCGCGCGGCTCTCCGGGTATGGCATTGACATCCCAGGCCTGCTCTTCTTCGTCGGCCGCGAGAGCTTCGGTAACGGGCAGGAATACGAATAGTGCCGCGAGGAGTTTATTGGGAGTCATTATGGGCCTCATCAGTTCAGTTCAGTTCAGGCCGCGATGATAGCAGCGATCCCTCGCTGAGCCACAAAACCTCGTGCGCCTCCTGCAACATGCGGTCGCTGTGGGTGACGACGATTCGCGTCGAGTCCAGCCGCGATATCGTATCGACGACGCGTTTCTCCAGTGCGCTATCGAGCCCGCTCGTTGGTTCGTCGAGCAGCAACAATGGAGCACGTCGATACAGGGCCCGCGCGAGCAGGACTCGCTGCACCTGCCCTTTCGAGAACGCCGAACCCAGGTCGCCAATGCGCGTCTCGTAGCCCATGGGCATGGACTCGACCTCCGCGGCGATGCAGGCGTCTGCGGCGGCCCGCATCATGCGCCGCCGGTCCGGAGTTGCCTCGAACAGGGCAATGTTGTCGGCAACGGAGCCTTTTATCAGGAAATCGTCCTGAAATACGGCCGCTATGCGATCGCGCAGGGCTTTCGCCGGCCAGTCGCGCGCCGGCACACCACCGACCGTCAGTTCACCTTCGGATACCGACTCGATACCGGCGATCAGCCGCAACAGCGTGCTCTTCCCGGACCCGGAGCGTCCCGCGATGGCCGTGAATCCGTCTTCCGGGATGCTGCATGAGCAGCCTCTCAGGATCGGCGCCTCGCTTTCGGCGTAGCGAAACACAACGTCTTTCAGTTCGACCCCGCCACTCGGGTTCAGCACGGGACTCTTGCCGGCCATCGCCTCATCCACGTCCCCGAATACGATATCCGCCAGCCGGTTCAGCGGAATCTCGAGCAGCCGATACTCCATAATTCGATCCACGATACCGCCGCAGCGACCGACGAACATCCCGAGGTAGGCGACGAAAGCGGAGACCATGCCAACACTTATCTGGCCGTTGAGCGCGTTTTTCGCAAGTACGTAGATGGCGAAGATGCGAACGCCCTGAAACAAGGTCTGCCGCAAGGCGCTATCCACTATCTGCAGGTTGCCGGCGCTGATTCTCGCGTTGATGTTATTGGCGAACAGGTTCTGCCACTCCGATTCCCGCGCCGCTTCACCGTTGACCATCTTGACGGTCTGCACGGCCCGAAGAGTCTCGAGGAAATGCGTCTGCACGGACGATTCCGTCAGCGCAATATCGCCCGCTCGCCGCAGGCTGAGCGGAAATATGAGCGCCCGCCACAGCCACCACGCGAAAGCGGCCGCGACTGCGAGCAAAGTCAGGTCGCGGTCGTAAACCAGCATCAGGGCCGTGATCAGTATGATGAACAAAGTGTCGAGCACGAGCGCCGGCGCCGATTGCACGATGAAATTCTGCACTCTCCGCAGTGACTGCACACGATGCTGGATATCGCCGAGGTCTCTGCTTCGAAAATAGCCGAGTGGCAGCTTCATCAACTTGTGCAGCACGCGCGTCGTCATGTCGAAGACCGTCACCTGGCTCAGGTACTGAAACGTGAGTTGCCGCATCGTGTTGGCCGCGACCTGGAACAACAACAACCCCGCAAAGCCGATCGCGAGCGTATTCAGCAGTATGCGGTCACCTTTGACCAGCACCTGGTCGATGACCGCCTGCAAGTAGAAAGGCGACGCGAGCATGAGTAGTTCGCAAACCAGCGCCAGCGCGAGTCCTGCCGAAAACTTGCCTGCGATTGCGGCGTCGGGAGACAGCAAGCCGCTCAACCTGAGCTGCAGAGGTCGTTTCGCGCGCCGGAATGCCGCTGCACGCGAAACCTCCAGCGCAACGCCTGTAAACGCGTTGCGCGCCGTTTCGAAGGAATCTTTGAGAACGCCCCGTGCCGGATCGTGAATGACGAGATGATCTCGATTGACCGCCTTCAGGACGACGAAGTGGTCGAAGCGCCAGTGCAGGATGCAGGGCGTCCTGAGCGTTGCGAGTTCGGAAACGCGACAGGTCACGGCCCGCGTCGTCAGTCCGAGATCGCTGCAGGTCGTGGCGACGTCCTTGAGCGTCGCACCCTTTAGCGACGCGGGACGCCGCCTGCGCAACTGCACGAGGTCGGCTTCCACACCCAGGTAACTGGCGACCATCGCGACGCAGGCGAGCCCGCACTCGGTGGCGGCGGCCTGCCGGACTATGGACAGGCGGGGCCTACCGCTCATACGAAGATAGGGAAACGCGCCGCTTTCCGCCTCCATCTAGGCTGCGTCTTTGCGGCGCAACCGCAGTGGCTGCAGCAGCCACTCGACGAACGTACGTTTTTCGAGAATGATCTCCGCGCCGAGCAACATGCCGGGCCTGAGTACCGCCCGGCCTGCCTCGAGATCGACCGCGTCCTCGAGCGGTGCGATTCGAACCTTGAACGTCGCCTCCCCGGGAAAAAAGGTCTGCGGCACCTCGGATGGCAGCAGCACGAAGTCAGAAATACTCTCGACTTCACCTGCGAAGGCACCGAATTGCTGTTGCGGGAATGCGTCGTACATCAGGCGCACGCGCTGACCGGGCCTTATGAAACCGATCGCACTGGACGGCACGTACACCTCGGCGACCAGGGTCATGTTCTCGGGAAGCACCGTCGCCAGAAGCTGGCGCGGCGTGACGGCCCCGCCCGGGTGCACCTCGACCGACGCCAGCTTGCCGCTGATCGGCGACTTCAACACGATACGCCGGCTGGATTCCAGTTCCGTGGCCTGCTGCTGCAGTCGCGATTGCTCGGAACGCAGGGTCGCCTCCGATCGTTCCGTTTCTACCGGCAGACGCTTCGCCTTTGCGGTCAATTGCTCGACGTCGCGCTGCAGCGCGATGTCGCTCTGTTGGAGTTCGTCTCCCGACCGACGTAACGATGCCTGCTCGTCCTCCTGCCGCATCACGTCCCAGGCGGTCGCGGCACCTTTTTCGGCCGCAGACTTCAGGCGCAGCAATTTTTCTGCAGAGACCTCGATACGATGCTGCTGTTCTTTTCGTTGCCGCGCGATTGCCCGGCGCTCATCGTCGAGTACGCGCAGCCGCGCCGCGATGGATTGCTGCTCGATTTCCGCTTCATCGCGCAGCAGCTGAATTCTCCGCTCCAGCGAAGCCACCTGCTTGCCGAGTTCGAGCGCACGGTCACGCGACAGGTACAGTATCGGATCACCCGCACTCACGATGACGCCGGCTTGCGCCGCGATCCGCTCGACCGTGCCCGTGGCACCGTGGGAAATACGGGCAACTCCATCTCGCGACACCAGCCAGCCGCGAACGGACTCCTTGCGTGAGTAACCCGCGTTGGCAGCAAACAGCAAAGCAACGACTGTGAGCGACACGACCAGGCCGCTCAGCCAGGCCCAGGGCTTCGGCATGGCTGATACGGGCCGGCCGAAAGGCCTCTGCGAAAGAGACCGGATCGCCTCGCGGCGAAACAGGTTTTCGGAATAGCGTTCGCTCACAGCCACTATTCATAGGTCAGGCCAGCGATCGCTTCAAAACCCGTAATCGGGCAGTTGTTGAAAAAACGGCGGCCCGAAGGCCGCCGCTGGTCTTGCTTACCGAACGTTCGGAATCAGAACGACAGTTTCACGTTCATCGAATACATCCGGCCGACGGTATCGAACAGGCTCGGGAAGGTATTGCCCGAGTTGAACGACGTCGAACCGGTCTCGTTACCGAGTATTGGTGGATCTTCGTCCGTGATATTCGTCAGCAGCAGCGAGAACCTGGCCCAGTCGTTGTAGGTGTAGCCGAACGACAGGTCGAAATAGTCATTCGAGCTGACGCTGCGGAAGGCCGGGAAGAGCGTCGGTGCTTCATTGGCCTGCGCGTCCATTTCGCCGATGTGACGCCACAGCAGTGACGCATTGTAGTCGTTGCGGAACCAGTTGACGCGGAACGTGGAACGGAACTCGGGAACCGGGTCGCACGAGGTGCCGAAGATACCGTTGCAGTCAACGACCGGCGATGCGGCTGTTGTCTGGAACTCGTTCGTCAGGTACTTGTGCGCAACGAGCGCGAAAGACAACTCACCGAAGTTTCCGATTTCCATATCGGTGGTGACCGACAGGTCGATACCCTCTGCATGGAAGGACGTGAAGTTCGTGAAGAACGCAGGCACGCCCGTTCCGGTTTCCGTAAACGCGCCGCCAATCCTGACGATACCGGCGCAAGCTACCGGATCCTGCAGTACGTAACAGAGGTCGAGCGCTTCCTGACCACTCGGCGTATCGATGTAATCCTCGATATCGATGTCATAGTAATCGAGCGAGATTGTCGTTGGATAGTTATCCAGGAAAGTCGGCTCCCAGACGAAACCGAAAGTGCTCGTGGTTGCGGTTTCCGGCGATGGCAAATTGGCCGGGTTGGTGCCACTGAACACATTGATCTGGCCCGAGATGATGTCCTGCGTCGTACCGACCTGGCTTGGTAGCTGGCCTGTCGATACGCAGAGGTTGAACAGATCGCTGCCAGGAGCCGGCGGCGTCGGGTTGCCGACCGAGCACGGATCGAGGGTCGCATTGTCCAGGCCCGTTGTAACCGGACGGAACAACTCGCCAATATTCGCGACGCGAACAGCCTGCTGCTGCATGAAGCGGAAACGGAAACCGTCAATCACCTCCCAGCTAATCCCGGCCTTCCACGAATCGGTCGTGCCTTGCGGATTGAAGTCGGAACCTCGATATCCCAGCTCGAGGCTCATATTCTCGAAACCACTCCTGCTTTGCACGAGAGGCAAGACCGCTTCGACGAAGTACTCGTCCGAATCATAGGCGCCGTCTATGGGCAGACGGTTGCCGCCTGCACCACCCTGGCAACTCGCCGGTGCAAGCTTCAGGCATTCATCAGGAGCCGAATTCGCCGTGACTTCACCAAATTCGACGCCAAACGCCATTGACAGACCATCATCCGCCCATGGCAGCGACACCTGGTCAAAAGTCCCGTCGATAGATCCGTGCCAGATCGTTTGCGTGGCTTTTCGGAGGTCGCTGGCAATTGCGATGAAGTAGCCACTGTCGCGTTGTGCGGCAGTGATCGACCCGACCGGCCCGAATACATTGATGGGCGTACACGGTGCAGCCGTCACGTTCCCGTTCAGGTCGATGCACTGATTCGGGTCAACTGTATTGATGCCGGCCGCGAGGTTGGTCAGGTTGGTGAAACCGTCACGTGTCTCCGTGAAGTCGGACTTGGCGTACTGGTACGAGACGTCGAAGTTCCAGTTTTCCATGGCGCCGGGAAGCGCTCCGCGAAGGCCCAGAACATACTGGGCGTAGTCGGTTTTGAATATTCCCGTGCGTGGTCCGAGTTCGATCGTGCGACGGCGTGCGGTC
>CALZMQ010000094.1 GCA_945788625.1 uncultured Woeseiaceae bacterium | reverse complement strand
AACGTCGACTTGCCACAGCCCGACGGGCCAATAAGTGCAATAACCTCTTTTTTACCTATCTCGAGGGATACATTCTGGATCGCATGATTATCACCGTAGAAGACGTTTACGTCATCCGCGACCATGAAGGCGTTGTCGCAGGTGATCGTGCCTACGGTCTTTCCGAGTTCCGTTTCCTGACCGCTGAACTCGGGCAGCACAATCGTGCCTGGCGCATCCACATCGCCACCGTTGCCCGGTGGGGGCTCGTCGGCTGGTGGCAAATTGTCAGTGGTGGCTTCAGTCATAGCAGTCATTCTCATACAGGATACCTCGTAGCTCAATCGCTACGTTTACCATTTTCGCTCCATGCGTTTCCGTAGTATTACGGCAGCCAGGTTCATTACGAGCAGGAATCCCAGGAGCACGATAATGGCGGCGGAGGTGCGTTCAGCGAACGCGCGCTCCGGGCTGTCTGCCCAGAGATAAATCTGAACCGGCAGTGCTGTCGCCGGGTCCGAGAAACTCCCGGGCACGTCGACGATGAACGCGACCATGCCGATCATCAGCAAGGGCGCAGACTCGCCCAGTGCGCGGCTCATGCCGATGATCGTGCCGGTCAACATTCCGGGCAGGGCCAGCGGCATTACGTGATGAAATACGACCTGCGTTTGCGATGCACCCAGACCCAGGGCCGCCTCTCGAATCGACGGCGGGACCGCCTTGATCGCCGCTCGCGACGCAATGATGATAACCGGAAGCGTCAGCAAGGTGAGGACGAGCCCGCCAACCAACGGCGCGGAACGCGGCAGCGCGACCCAGTTAATGAAGACAGCGAGTCCCAACAGCCCGAATACGATTGACGGGACGGCCGCGAGGTTGTTGATATTGACTTCGATCAGATCGGACCAGCGCGACCGCGGCGCGAATTCCTCGAGGTAGATCGCGGCTGCGACACCGATTGGAAATGACAAAGCCACGGTTACAAGCAGCATGTAGACGGAGCCCATGACGGCGCCCCTGATGCCTGCGAGCTCCGGCTCACGCGAGTCGCCATTGGTGAACAGCGCCACGTTGAATCGACTGTCCAGTCGACCGGCCTGCCGCAGCGATTCGATCCAGCCAATCTGCTTATCGGACAGGGGGCGCAACTTTTCTTCGAGGCTGGCGTCGATATTGCCTTTCATCAGCATGTCGACGTTGGACGACGCCGGCACCCAAAGAGTCTGCATCGTGCCGACGAGACTCGGATCCTCTAACAGGAGATCCCTGATCTGGTAGGCCGCACCCACACTGACGAGTCGATACAGCTCCCTGCGATCCCTGCGACCGGAGACCTCCGGAAATTCCGCGCGCAAGGAGCTTCGAACCAGCCCGTCGAAGTCCGCGTAGGCCAGGTCGAGTTCGCCGTCAGGTGCGAGAACGTCCGCGGACAGTTCTATGTCGAGTTGCATGAACGTCTGCTGAAATGCGGAGGATCCGTTTGCAATGAGGCTCGTGAAGAACACACCGAGGAACAGCACGCCCACCAGCGTGGCGAGTATGCCGATAAACCGGAACAGGTATTCCTTGCGGCGACGCCGGCCCAGGCCCGCTGCCACCTTATCTCGCGTGTTCATTTTCGCAGTCGGCATGGATCAACCTACTCGTACTGTTCGCGGTATTTGCGAACGACGCCCAGACCCGCGACATTCAGGGCCAGCGTGACAACGAACAACATTAGTCCAAGTGCGAAAGCTGCGAGAGTCTTCGCGCTGTCGAATTCCTGGTCGCCAACGAGCAGGGTCACGATCTGCACTGTGACCGTTGTGACTGCTTCAAACGGATTGGCGGTCAGATTCGCCGCCAGGCCCGCCGCCATGACGACGATCATGGTCTCGCCGATCGCCCTCGATACGGCCAGCAGGATACCCCCGACGATGCCCGGCAATGCCGCGGGCAGGATGACCTTGACCATGGTCTCCGAACGAGTCGACCCCAGGGCCAGCGCGCCGTCGCGCATTGCGGTAGGCACGGCGTTGATGGCGTCGTCGGACAGCGACGACACGAGCGGGATGATCATGATGCCCATGACGAGACCCGCGGCCAGTGCGCTTTCCGAAGCGACCTCGAGACCGACGGACTCCCCGGCCTGGCGCACCCATGGCGCGACCGTGAGCGCCGCGAAAAAGCCATAGACTACCGTTGGAATGCCGGCAAGTACTTCCAACAGGGGCTTGGCAATCGACCGAACGCGGGCGCTGGAATACTCCGCCAGGTAGATCGCCGTCATCAGACCGACAGGCACGGCAACGACCATCGCGATACCCGTAATCAGCATCGTACCCGTGAACAGCGGAACCGCGCCGAAGCTGCCGGAAGAGCCCACCTGGTCGGCACGAATTGCTGTCTGTGGACTCCAGTTCAGGCCGAACAGGAATTCGGTCATCGGCACCTTCTGGAAGAAGCGAATTGCCTCGAACAAGACGGACAAGACGATCCCGACTGTCGTGAAGATGGCAATACTCGATGCGGCGATCAACAACCAGCGAACGACCGCTTCGACCCTGTTGCGCGCGCGCAGATCGGGTTGGATACGGCGCCAGGCGAAAGCGCCACCGAGCCCCGCCAGGCCCAGCGTCAGCACGGCGAGCAGTTGGCGGCTCTTTGCTACGTAGTCGTTGAACATCGTTGCCGAGTTTTGCAAGGTCGCATCGACATCGACGCTGACGACATCGCCGGTTGCCAGGTTCTGGATGTTGTTTACAAGCAGGTTCAGCTCACCGGCCGGCAACGCCCGGTAAGACTCGGGCAGCCCGTTGATGACCAATCCGACAATGACCCGCGGCTCTGCAATTATCCAGATCAATACGAGTGCCAACGCAGGTAATGCACACCAGATAGCGACGTAGTAACCGTAGTAGCCCGGCAGAGAATGCAGCGCGGTACTGTGCCCCGGCCCGCCGACCACGGCCAGCGATCGCCGCCGCCCGAAAAAGAACGAGGCGACAGCCATGAATGACAGGAGCAAAATCAGTGTCGTGTTCTGCATGTTCTTGTTCTGTTAACGAACGGCGGCGATCCACAAGGGATCGCCGCCTGACTCCGATTCCAGTGTCCGCTTACTGGCTCGCCATAGTCAACGGGATCAAATCACGGACGTTGGCGGCAACTTCGCCTCGCTCTTCGTCCGGCATCGGAATGAGGCCACGATCCGAAAGGTAACCTTCCTCACCCCAGGCGCGTTCACTTGTGAACTCACGAAGGTAGCCGCGCAAGCCAGGAATGACGTCAACGTGCGCTTTCTTCACGTAAAAGTACAGCGGTCGTGAAACAGGGTAATCGCCATCCGCAATGGCATCGAAGGTCGGCTCCACGCCGTCCACCAGTGCACCCTTGACCTTTTCAGCATTCTGGTCGAGGAAGCTGAAACCGAAGATGCCGAATGCTTTCGGATTCGCCTCCAGTTTCTGCACGATCAGGTTGTCATTCTCGCCCGCTTCGACAAAAGCTCCATCCTCGCGAATCGTGTGACAAACGGCTTTGTAGCGGCTCTTGTCAGACTTCTTGAGCGCCTTGATCCAGGGCACCGACTTGCAGCCGCCTTCCATCGCCAGCTCGACAAATGCGTCACGCGTTCCGGAGGTCGGCGGCGGACCCAGGACTTCGATCTTCGCATCAGGCAAAGCCGGATTCACATCGGCCCAGGTCACGTAGGGATTCTCGATCAGCTCACCTTCCACTTCGCCCGGCACTTCCTTGGCCAATGCCATGAAGATGTCCGCGCGGCTCAACTCAACTGCCGGGGCGGCAAGTGCGTTGGCCATTACGATGCCGTCGTAGCCGATTTTTACTTCGACGATCTCCGCAACACCATTAGCCGCGCAGTTATCCACTTCCGATTGCTTGATGGCGCGGGATGAATTGGTGATGTCCGGGTAGTCGATGCCGATGCCGTCACAAAACAACTTGAGACCGCCACCGGAACCTGTCGATTCGATTTTCGGCGTCTTGAATTCGCTGCCGCGCCCGAATCTCTCGGCAACGACCGTGGCAAACGGATAGACTGTCGACGAACCGACCACATACACGTAATCGCGACCGGTCTGCGCCTGGGCTCCGGTTGAAAATGCCAGTGCCAATGTCGCGGTTGATGCCAGGATTGTTGCTTTTTGCAGGAAGCTCACTTTGAGTTCTCCATTGGTTTCGGATCGTGCGCAAATCTTAGCGAGCGAATGTTACCGATTTGTTGCAATACAGGGTCATTAGTGCTTTGATTGAAACGGAGCGGAAAAGCATTTTTTCTCTATTTTTCATATTGTTAGCTGATTGAATTAAGGCGATGCCTGACAAACATCTCGAGCCCGTAATCGACCTTCTGTGCGACCTGATCCGGCGGCGTTCCATCACTCCCCACGATGCCGGCTGCCAGCTTCTGCTCGCCGATCGGCTGACACAGCTGGGTTTCGAATGCGAGACGCTGCAGTTCAATGACGTCACCAACCTGTGGGCCCGGCGAGGCACAGCAGCACCCGTCATGTGTTTTGCCGGGCATACCGACGTTGTCCCGCCCGGCAACGAAGACGAATGGAGCATCGGACCCTTCGAGCCGACGTTCATCGGCGATTTGCTCTATGGCCGTGGCTCCGCGGATATGAAAAGCGGCCTTGCCGCCATGATCGTAGCGCTGGAAGATTTCCTGGCCGAGCATCCTGATCACGACGGCAGTCTCGCGTTGCTGATTACCAGCGACGAGGAAGGCCGTGCACGCGACGGGACTTTGAAAGTCATGGACAAACTGACGGCGCGCGGCGAGCACATTGACTGGTGCGTACTGGGCGAACCGTCGAGCCAACGCACGCTCGGCGCGCGGCGTACAGGGGCACGTTGCCTATCCGCAACTCGCCGACAACCCCATTCGACGCTTCGCGCCCGTGCTTGCCGAATTGCACACAATCGAATGGGACAACGGCAACGAGTTTTTTCCGCCGACGAGTTTCCAGGTGGTCGACGTCCGGGCCGGCATCGGTGCGCCCAACGTCACGCCGGGCGAATTATCGGCCCGCTTCAATTTCCGCTACTCCACCGAGTGGACGCATGAGTCTCTGAAAGACAAGGTACAAAGCGTATTCGATGCGCACGACATCGAGTATGAACTCGACTGGCACCTGTCAGGGGAGCCCTTTCTGACGCAGCCCGGCAGACTGATCGATGCCGTTTCGCAGGCAGTCCTGGAGAAGACGGGCACTGCACCGGAACTGTCGACGGGCGGCGGAACGTCGGACGGCCGTTTCATATCGCCGGCGGGCGCCGATGTCGTCGAGCTCGGGCCGGTAAACGCGTCGATACACAAGGTCGACGAGCACGTGAAGGTCGACGACGTCATCGCGTTGACGGGCATGTACCGGCGCATCATGGAACTGATGCTGCTCTGACGCACCACCTAC
>CALZMQ010000093.1 GCA_945788625.1 uncultured Woeseiaceae bacterium | reverse complement strand
ATCAGGCTGAGTCCGTGGCCCTCGAATTGCGGGAACGGATGCGGGATTCCTGCCGCGTAATTCCACATGTTTTCCAGGTGGGTAACGACCCCGCCTTTCTGCGCGACCACGTCGTGCATTGCCCCGTCACAGTAAGGATGCGAACCGTTCAGGATTTCCATCGGCGCGTCGCCCCAGTACCAGTGCTCACGCACTTTTTGCAGGTTGCCATTGATACCGCCCGTGGCAACCATCGTATGATTGCCTAAGAACTCGCGCTCCTCGCCCGTCGTCTCGATCACGCCACGACACCCGGCGACCCGGCCATCCGCGACAATCAGATCGCTGACGCGGCAGCCGAATACATACTGCAGCTTCTTGTGATTCCTGTGTGTCGACAACAAGCCGACGAATCGCTCGACCAGCCCCAGGCCTGTTCCCCAGAGGAGGTGATAGCGCGGCACACTGTTTCCCGGTACGAAATTGCCGCGCTCCACCCAGTTGACGGCCGGCAGAAACCGCATCCCCTTACCGCGCAGCCAGTGGAAGACCCGTTCGGCACTCTGCTCAACGTAGGCTTCCGCCCATTTCTTCGGCCAGACATCCGCATCGCCGAATTCCGCGAATGAGCGCCAGTCGCGCAGAGCCAGCTCCGGGGTATCCTTGATGCCCATCCGGCGCTGCAGTGGTGTGCCCACCAGTGCCATGCCGCCGAAAGCCGTGCGGGCGAGCCCCCCGACATTCTCCGCTGAGTGCCGGTCGACGATCGTCACGGACTTGCCCCGTTCGAGGCATTCGTAGGCGGCCACGAGCCCTGCCACCCCCGCACCAATTATCACGATGTCGCTTGTCTGCCCAGGCATATGCTTACCTAGTACATGTATTCCTTCAGAACCTCAAGGACGGTGAAATTCCTCGGTGAATGCAGGTCGCGACGACATTGTTCATGATCACCGTGATCGCGCCGCCCGGCGGTTCCGTTGTACGCACCTCGCGGCCGAAAGGCGCGATGACGCCGCCGGCGAGCCTGAAGCACATAAACCCGAACGGAATGCCGATGATCGTGAGGCACAACAGGATGCCGCCCAGGACGTAGCCGAGGAAGATCAGGAACCCACCGAAAATGAAGAACACGATATTGCCGATCAACGACATGGTAATCCCTGTTCCGACGACGGTCTGATCATACTCCAGGTTGATCAAGCCCGCCGACGTTCTGAATTTCCGCGTGTCGGCAATTCAACCGGGCCGCGTCGCCCCGGAAGCCTACGCGGCGCTGTCTTCGGTACTCTCCGGCGCGCTGGTAACCGGGATCAGGATCAGGGTCTCGATGTCCTCTTTCGCTACTGTCGTCGGGTCGTTGATGTAGTTTTCCATCGTGTAGTTGGCTAGTTCGACGTCATTGGCCTCGGCCCAGTCAACGATCTGCTTGTACGTATCGCCGACCTTCTGGTAAGGGCCCCTGTGAATGGTCCGCACGCACGTCAGCGCTTCGATCGCGACTGCCTCGATGTCGCCATCGCCATCGCCCTCGACCGGCGCTTCGACCGCCATGCCGATGCGCATCGGCTGTTTCGACGTGAGCATCAGCCACAGCATCCTGAGCGGCCCGCAGTGTCGCATCTGCTGCCAGTCGATCTCCATGTAGCGCACGTAGGGCGCGCCGGTACGATTGCCGCCTTGCGCAGTGATTTGCTTGTCGAGACGTGGGAAGTCGTTGCCGAGCAGCTTGGGAATCTTCCACATCGGCGCATTCCTGGCGATCTCGAGCGCGTGCAATGGCGGTTGTTTTTCTATCCGGATGTCAAGGCCCATGGGCCACCTCCAGTACTCTTGTGTCCACTACAAAGAGTAGCTTTCGCTCGACATATTGCCATGCTTATCGCAATTTCCCGGCACAACCGGTGGTTTAGCGGGTCAGAGAAGACTGGAATCCCCGATCCGAGAGGCTGCCATGTCACCAACAAGAACAGCACGAATTGTTGTGCTTGCCGTGCTCGCATCGATTTTCACGATCGCTGCGACAGGCGCGCGCGGCAGCGACGTTACACCGGTCTACGAGACGCGAGCGCCTTCGGGCAACGGCACCGGCAAGGTCTACATGGGTCGCGAGATCGCAAACGTCATGAGCCATCGCAGGATGAGCCGGCTCGATCGACCAGGCCGCGAGCGAGAAGAGCGTACCGATCTGCTGGTCGCCGCGCTGCCGGTCGAAGAAGACGATGCCGTCGCGGACATTGGCGCCGGTTCGGGCTACTTCAGCTTTCGTGTCGCCGAGCGTGTCCCAAACGGTGTTGTGTACGCTGTCGACATTCAGCAGGAAATGCTCGACGAAATAGAGCGTCGTAAACGCGAGCGCGGCGTCGACAATATCGAGACACTGCTCGGCCGCGTCGACGATCCCGGGTTGGGCGAACAGAGCGCCGACCTGATCTTCATCGTCGATTCCTATCACGAGTTTTCGCACCCGCGCGAAATGGGCGAGGCAATGTACAAGGCGCTGAGGCCCGGCGGCCATCTCATCGTGGTCGAGGATCGCGCCGAATCCAAGTCACGATCCTCCGGGAAGCTCCACAACATGACGGAAGCGCAAGCACGCAAAGAGATCACGACATTGGGTTTCAGTTGGCTGAGAACGGAGTCGTTTCTTCCGCAGCAACATTTCCTGGTGTTCCAGAAACCCACATCGCCTTAACGAAATGAGTAGCTTTCGCGCGGCAGATCGATTCAGGACGCCCTGATGTTGGCATTCAGCCTGAACAGGTTCGTCGGGTCATACTGCTTCTTGATCTGAAGTAAGCGCGGGAAATTCTCGCGGTAGGTCTGGTTCACCTGCTCCTGGGTATGGTCAAAATAGTCGTTAACGTAGAAGCCAGTCGTCAGCGGCCCCACGTTGGACCAGTGCGAATTGATGTACTTGATGTGCTCGGTGCCGTCGGCGCCCGGCGCCCAGCTGACAAACGACATCACAATATATTCAGCCTCGCGATGTGAAAACGCGGTCTCCGTCCGACCGACCCGTGAAATGGCACCGCCCGAGTGTGCAAACCCGATCCGGGTGCCGCGATCAGGATGTATCTCGAAGTCGTCGACCAGCCTGTCGATGAACCCATCGGTGATCTCATTGACGAAGCCGGACTTCATCTGGCCGGTAAACTCACGAACATCCCCCGAATCTCCCGAACGTTGCACGGCGACATAGTCCTGGGTCTTTATACTCTCGTACACGACCGTGCCCGCCTTGCGTAACGGCGCAACGTGCTTTTCAACCTCATTGGCATCGCCACACCAGGTGAAATAGATACCGAGCGAGGGCTCCTGCCCCGGCCGATTGCCGATGCCGGCACCCATGTTCATTTCATCCGGCAGACCTGCGGAATGCTCGGCGTAGAATCGGAGCACCTGCTTGACCTCGGACAGCGGGTAGGCGAAGTACCCGGTAACAACGTTGCGCTGCATCTCGTGCAGCTGGAACAGGAACGACGTCACCACACCGAAGTTGCCACCGCCGCCACGCAGCGCCCAGTAAAGATCGGGATTCTCCTGCGAGTCAACGCGACGCAGCTTGCCATCCGGCGTGACAACGTCCATCTCGAGAACATTATCGATCGTCATGCCAAAGCGCCTGCCGAGGCGGCCAAAGCCGCCACCTAACGTCAGGCCACCTACGCCCGTGTGCGACACGGTGCCTGCCGTAGTGACCAGGCCATGCGCCATCGCTTCGTAATCCAGTTCGCCCAGCAAACTGCCGCCTGCGACGCGAGCTGTCTTCGCCGCACGATTGACTCGTGCATTGCGTAGCTGGGAAAGGTCAATCTGAAGGCCGTGGTCGCAGCTGGACGTGCCGGCGGCAGCGTGACCGCCACACTTGACTGCCAGCAGCAAAGAATACTCGCGCGCGAAATTCACCGCGTGTTGTACGTCTGCGGCACCCGTGGGCTGAACAACCAGTGCCGGGTACTTGTCATAGCGCTGCATCAACAGGAAGCGCGCGTCGTCAAAGGCCTGGCTGCCCGGCAGCAGCAACTTGCCCTTGAGGCTGTCGCTCAGTTCCTGCACCGCGGCTTTCGCCAGCGTAACCTCGCTGCCGTCATTTCTTACGGCATCGATATCAGAGGGTACCGAGGTCGGCGTGTGCAATAGCGAGGTGGCGAGCGCCTGCGCATTCGGAATTGCCGCCAGGCCGGCAGCAGAGAGAGACGTACGGAGAAACCTGCGGCGATCCATATGAAATTCCCCTTATTCTTTTTCTTTTGCCAGACACTGTAGTCTTAAGCATCGGAAAATTCCAATCGCCTCGCCCCTGTCACCAAATGCATAAACGCTCCACCCATGAATAAATTTGACTACATCATTGTCGGCGCAGGTTCTGCCGGCTGCGTATTGGCCAATCGACTGAGTGAAAACCCGGCGGTTAGTGTTTGTTTGATCGAAGCAGGCCCGGTGGACAGCCATCCGCTGATTCATGCACCTATTGGCTTCTCCTTCCTGGGCGAAAACAAGAAGATCAATTGGTGCTTCGAGACTGTTCCCCAACAGCAGTTGAATGGCCGACGAGGCTACCAGCCACGAGGTCGGGTTCTCGGCGGCTCGAGTTCGGTCAACGCCATGGTCTATGCCAGGGGGACGCCTGCGGACTACGATCGGTGGGCGGAGGCGGGCGCCACCGGGTGGTCGCATCGGGACGTATTGCCCTACTTCAAACGGTCGCAAGACCAGGAGCGTGGCGAGGACGAGTTTCACGGCACAGGCGGACCGCTATCGGTGAGTGATTTGCGCTACAAGAACCCGTTGAGCCAGATGTTCATCGACGCGGCACGGCAGCTCGATTTGCCCGCCAATGACGATTTCAACGGCAAATCGCAAGAAGGCGTGGGTTTCTACCAGGTGACCCAGCGAGATGGACGCCGCTGCAGTGCGGCAGCCGCTTACCTGGCTCCGGCCATGGGTCGAAGTAACCTGGCCGTGATCACCAGGGCGCACGTCGAAAAGCTTGTGATCGACGACCAACGCGCTGTCGGTGTGGAGTACAAAAACGGCGACGGCACGGTGACAGTAATGGCCAATCGGGAAGTGCTGCTGTCGGCGGGCGCACTTCAGTCACCGCAACTCCTGATGCTCTCCGGCATTGGCCCGGCTGCTCACCTGAAAGAATGCGGCATCGAGGTTGTCCACAATTCGCCCGAGGTCGGCCAGAACTTGCAGGATCACTTCGACTATACGGTGATTCGGCGGGTGAGGTCATCACAGGCAATGGGATACACGCTGTCCAGGACGCTACGTGCGATTCCCGATTACCTTCAGTACCGACAGGGAAAGGGCCCGTTCACGTCAAACCTGGCGGAAGCCGGTGGGTTCGTACGCACATCGAGCGAAGAGCCGGCCCCGGATATCCAGTTGCACTTTGTCCCGGGCATCGTCGATGACCATGGCCGGAAAAGGCACTTCACCGCCGGCATATCGTGCCATGTGTGCGTGCTACATCCTGAGAGTCGAGGAAGCGTGACGCTTCTTGATTCCAACCCGCGCTCCGTCCCGAGAATTGACCCCCGCTTCCTGAGCACAGGCGACGATTTAGATCGTACACTGAAGGGCGCGAAACTGGTTCACCGAATTCTGGATGCGCCGGCGTTCAGACAGGTCGTCGGTCGAACCATGTATGTGGACAGCGACGCGGAAGACGACGAGCTGATCGAAGACATTAGAAGTCGAGGCGACACAATCTATCACCCTGTCGGGACGTGCCGCATGGGATCGGATTCGACCGCAGTTGTCGACCCGTCCGCACAAGTTCGCGGCGTGCGAGCCCTGCGAGTCGTAGATGCGTCCGTTATGCCAACGTTGATCTCGGGCAATACCAATGCACCGACTATCATGATTGCAGAAAAAATCGCGGATGCGATCAAGTCGGCGGAGTCCAGTTAACACGCTCGCAGGAAGTAGCCGCCACTTCAAAGACTGCAGTGCGCCAACGCTGTCATTGCGCTGCGTGAAATCTGCGTGTAACCGCTGTGCATCGTCGCGCACAGCATTGCGTATTGAGCAACGGACAACCCGGAAACTGGCTGATAAATAAGAGCAAAAATAATCACTTGGATTTCTGAAAATCCGTGTGCCGGTGATTCGATAAATCAGGTCCAGCTTGGGCCGATCCTGACGCATACGGGCGGCTGCGCTGTCCTGATTCGCTTCGCGAATCGGTCTGCCCCTGGCCACCATTCTGTGAAGCAAGCACGTGGATTAGCGAGACCCGGGGCGATCTCACAAGCGCATAAACTGCTGTCGCGTTCGTGACCAGGCGTAGCCCAGCAACACAGCCACAAATAACACCTCTGCGCCGAAGTTAATGACCGAGCTGATGAGCGCCTGCAGCCATTCGGGAAACTCGAACGGCAACAGGTTCGTGAGGACACCAAGCAACGCGTCAGTGACCAGGTTAGTCAGGTACAGCGACAGCTTTA
>CALZMQ010000092.1 GCA_945788625.1 uncultured Woeseiaceae bacterium | reverse complement strand
ACGAGGCCGAGAATTCTCGAGATCAGGGTCATCCCGCTGACAACCGAGGTTTTGAGCGCCAGCTTCAGTCCGGAGGTGCGTTTTTTGGTCGTCATGGGAGCGACGAGTTTAGCCTAAAAAAGTCATAAAATCAGTCGTTTAGGTAATACACAGCGCTTATTTCGCGGCACCCGCCGATAGCCATTGACAATCCCCCTTCGGCCACGAATAATACGCGGCTCTTTGCAAGCAGGACACGGAAAAACCAGTGGCAAACATCAAATCAGCCAGGAAACGCGCGCGCCAGGCGGAGAAGACCCGCAAGCACAACATGGGCATGCGCTCCATGATGCGTACCAAGATCAAGAGCGTCGTGAAGGCCTGTGACGCCGGCGACAAGGATGCCGCAACGGTCGCCTATAAAGAGGCCGTTCCGGTCATCGACAGCATGATCAACAAGGGCATCATTCCCAAGAACAAGGCCGCGCGCCACAAGAGCCGACTGAACGCCCGGATCAAAGCCCTCTCGGCTTAATTCAAACCGCAGCGGGGTCGTATTCCTCGACGGCCTCGGCGTGCTCCCTCGTGAGCTCCAACTCCTGCATGACCGCCTGACCCAGTTCCAGCGTTCCCGCGCCCGTTGCGGCGCTGACCTCGAACACGGGTCCGTCCCAGTTCAATTCCTCGAGCAACATGTCCCGGGCGACGCCAAGGTCTTCGTCGCTGAGCAGGTCGATCTTGTTGATGACGAGCCAGCGCGGCTTGTCCGCGAGATCCGAGGAGTACTGGACCAACTCGTTCGCGATCGCTCGTACTTCCCTGGCCGGTTCCACATTGGGATCGATCGGCGCAATGTCGACGAGATGCAGCAGCAAGCGCGTGCGCTGCAGGTGTTTCAGGAAACGGATACCGAGCCCGGCGCCTGCCGATGCGCCTTCGATGAGGCCGGGCACGTCCGCCATCACGAAACTCTGTAACTGGCCGACACGCACCACACCGAGGTTCGGGTGCAGGGTCGTGAACGGGTAGTCGGCGATGCGGGGTTTCGCCTCTGACATCGACGAAATGAGCGTGGACTTGCCGGCATTCGGCATGCCCAGCAGGCCGACGTCGGCCAGTACTTTCAACTCCAGGCCGAGATGCCGGCTCTCGCCGCTGGTGCCATTGGTGATCTTGCGTGGCGCGCGGTTGACGCTACTCTTGAAGCGCGTGTTGCCGAGGCCGCCACGGCCACCCTCGGCTACTTTCTGTCGTTGCCCGGCCTCCGCGAGATCGCAAATGAGCTCACCGGTATCGATATCGTGGACCACCGTGCCCAACGGCACCCTGACCTCGAGATCATCGCCTGAGCGGCCTGTCTTGTTGCGTCCGGAGCCGCCCTGGCCACCTTCGGCCTTGAATCTTCGCGCCACGCGAAAGTCCGCCAGGGTATTGAGTGCGGAGTCGGCAACCAGGTAGACGCTGCCGCCGTGGCCGCCGTCGCCACCGTCCGGCCCGCCCCGTTCCACGTACTTTTCACGACGGAAGCTCAAGGCTCCGTGTCCGCCGTTGCCCGCCATGACGCGAATAGTTGCTTCATCGACAAATTTCATATGGCTGCCAGTTTATGCGATCCGACACGAAAAACCCCGCCATGGCGGGGTCGTGTCGTTCTCTGGGAGCGTCGCACTGGAGCGGTCCGCAGGAGCCGCTCCCACGACCGCGGTACGCCGCGATTTCCCTACGCGTCGACGACGCTGACGAACTGCCGGTTCTGCGGGCCCTTCTTCTCGAACTTCACGTGCCCGTCTTTCTTGGCGAACAGCGTGTGATCGCGGCCGAGGCCGACGTTGACGCCCGGGTGGAAACGCGTGCCGCGCTGGCGCACGATGATGTTGCCCGCAACGACTTTCTGGCCGCCGTAGATCTTGACGCCTAGCCGTTTGCTTTCCGAATCGCGACCGTTCTTACTGCTACCGCCTGCTTTCTTATGTGCCACTGTAGTGTACCTGTCTGTTACATCACCCGGACACGGCCCGGGCTTCGTGAGTTGGATGCCTTCCGCTTAAGCTACTTATCGGCCTTCTTGGCGGCCTTCTTCTTGGCCGCCGGCTTTTTCGCAGCCTTCTTCTTGGCAGCAGGTTTTTTCGTTGCCGCCTTCTTCGCTGCCGGTTTTTCCGTTGCCGCCTTTTTCGCCGCGGGTTTGTCCTCGGCCTTGGCAGCATCGTCGGTCTTGGCGGCGGCTGCCTTCTTCGCGCCGGCGCCCGTGATGCTGGTGATCTCCACCTCGGTGAAGAACTGGCGATGCGTGCCCTGGCGCAGGTAATTCTGGCGGCGCTTGAATTTCACGACCGGCACTTTCTTGCTCTTGCCCTGGCGCAGCACCTTGCCGCTGACCGAGCTGCCCGAAAGCACGGGATTGCCCACCTTGATATCGCTGCCTTCTCCGATCAGCAGCACATCGTCGAATTTTACCGTAGCGCCCTCGTCCGCCTCGATTTTCTCGAGACGCAGGACGTCACCCTTTGCCGCGCGGTACTGTTTGCCGCCGGTGCGAAAAACCGCATACATTATGTTTGCTCCATTGCGTAAGTCGCGATACCTGCAACTTACTGAGAAATAAGACTTTTTGTGGGGCTGCTAAACCGCAGTGCGAGCGAATGACTGGCAGACGCCACAAAAGAGCGGGAATTCTATAGATTCCGCTGCCCCGGGTCAACGTTCCAGGCGCGCGAAATTATACCTGATTTCAATGGCTTGCATTCTGCTTTCCGGGCACTAAAACGAAGCCTCAATCTCGCCAATGGCAACGCTTTCAGGCATTATCACGCAAATATGCAAGTGGCCGAGAAAACTCCCCTGTCCGTAAGCTTCGACGAGGTCGCTGCGCTCGCCGACAAAGACATGCAGGCCGTCAACCGGCTGATCGAAACCAGTCTCGAGAGCGACGTGGCATTGGTCTCGCAGGTATCGCAATACATCGTCATGAGCGGCGGCAAGCGCCTGCGGCCCATGATCGTATTGCTCGCCGCACGGGCGCTGGGCTACGAGGGTGAGCAGCACGTGCGGGCAGCCACGATTATCGAATTCATCCACACGGCCACCCTGCTGCACGACGACGTGGTCGATTCGTCCGAACGGCGCCGCGGCAAGGAATCGGCAAACACCGTGTTCGGCAACCAGGCCAGTGTGCTGGTGGGTGATTTCCTTTACTCGCGCTCGTTCCAGATGATGGTCGATATTCGCGACATGCGCGTCATGCAGATCCTCGCGGATGCGACCAACACGATCGCGTCCGGCGAAGTCATGCAGCTCATGAATGTCCACGATCCCGACACGACCGAGGACGATTATCGACAGGTGATTTACCGCAAGACGGCGCGCCTGTTCGAGGCCGGTGCACAGATCGCGGCGGTGCTGGCAGCACGCGACGAGGCCGACGAGGCAGCTATGGTGGAATACGGGCAGAATCTCGGCACGGCATTCCAGCTCGTGGATGACGCGCTGGATTTCGATGCTTCTCCCGAGGAACTGGGCAAGAACCTGGGCGACGACCTGGGCGAGGGCAAGGCAACGTTGCCGCTGATCTATGCGATGCGCATGGGCACGGACGACGACCGTGCGTTGATTCGCCAGGCGATCGTCGACGGCGGGCTGTCGCAGATGGACAGCATCCAGGCGATCATCAAGGCCACGGGTGCCCTCGACTACACGACGGCGCGAGCCCATGAGGCCGCCGAGGTCGCCATCGCCGCACTGGCCGGCATTCCCGACTCGGAGCACAAGCAGGCGCTTATCGCGATCGCCGAATTTGCAGTCCAGCGACGATCCTAGATGGACCGCTTCAATACGCCCTGGCGGGTCACGTCGGCCGCCATCTACACCACGCCGACGGATTCGCGGGTCTACGGCACACTCGATATCGACGTGACGGACGCCAAGCGTTTCCTGGACGAGAAACGCGAGCAAGGCATCAAGATCACGATGGTGCACCTGGCAACCGCGGTACTGGCGCGCGCCGTTGCGTTCGACGTTCCCGAGATGAACTGCTTTATTCGCCGGGGTGCGGTGGTCGGGCGCGAGCGACTGGACGTCATGGTGCCGGTGTCCGTCGGCGGCGATTCGGGCGTTACCGCGGTAATTTTGAAGGACGCGCACGCCCGTACTGTGAGTTCGATTGCCGAAGAGCTTCGTGAGAAAGCGTCGACCGGGCGTGCTGGTGGGGAAACAAGGGCGACACAGAACAAGTACTTGCTGAACAGTATCCCGTGGCCGCTGCGGCGCCCGGTATTCCGGTTTCTGAAGTGGATCACGGTCGATATGGGGATCGAGATCAAGGCACTGGGCCTTTCGGCCAACAGCTTCGGCTCGTTCGTGGTATCGGACATCGGCAGTTTCGGGCTCAATACAGGCATGACGGCCCTCATGCCGGCCGCGAAAATCCCGGCGGTCATCGTGCTGGGCAAGATCGAGGAGAAGCCGGTCGTGCGCAAAGGCGAGATCGTCGTCCGCACGATACTGCCGCTGACCGGCACCTTCGACCACCGCATCGTCGACGGCATGCAGATCGGCAAGCTCGCCCGCGGCATCAAACGGAACTTCAGGAAACCCGAGTGGCTCGACGAAATACCCGAGAAAGAGCTGGAAAACTGCCTGTTTTCCCCGCGTCAATGAGCTTTCGCAAGCCGTACAGACTGTGTATGATGCGCGCGTTCGGGGTGTAGCTCAGCCTGGTAGAGCACTGCCTTCGGGAGGCAGGGGCCGGAAGTTCGAATCTTCTCACCCCGACCAGTCATTTCCCGTTCCAGATCAAACCTTTATGACAAGGGCCTTGCGGCCACTGTCATTTTGCGGGACCAGTTTGCGGGAGTTTTGCGGGAGCCGTTTTTTTTGACTCTCCCGTAGCAACTCTGAGGACAGTGGCCGGGCGCTTATCGCAAAGCAAATTGGCTGCTTCACGCAACCGAATCAGATCGGGCGACGAGTAATGCGTCGTGATCCGCATTGACTTGTGACCCAACAGATCCTGTCGATCTTCAAAGCTCACACCCACGGCCCGTAATCGATGGCCGAACGTGTGCCTGAGATCGTGCACCCTGACTTGTGGAATCCCGGCCCGGTCTCTCGCCCGTTTCCAAGCATGATTTCGAACCCGACCGAGTCGCTCGCCGTGATAAGTGAAGACGAATTGCGGATGATTGCCCCGCTCTCCTTCGACTACCCGTCTGGCAATACGATTCAACACCACAATGCGTTCCTGTCCATTTTTCGCAACGTCGTCAGGAATGATGAAGACCGAATCATCAACTTCAGGCACGGCAACTTCCCAATCCCAACTCAAACGGCAAATCTCACCCGAACGGCAGCCTGTATTTACCGCGAAAAGTGCGATTCGCTCCAAGTGTGCCGGTAGTTCCCTCAGGAGTCGTCCCTGCTCCTCCCAAGAGAGCGGATAAGGCCTGCGCGCAGGTCCTTTCTCCATTTCGAGCAGCGGTGAGCTTGGCAACCACGTCTGTCCATTGGAATGGCGCCAAACACGTGCGGCCAGATTCAGAATCCGCCGGACGACCGCCAGCTCTTTATTGATCGTGCCTGCCGCTCGCCCCGCTCGCCGGCGATCACGTCTGAACGTCGCCAGCGAATCATTGTGAACTCGGTCGAGTGGTAAATGACCGATGTACGGCATAACAAACTTAAGGGCGATGACATCACGTTCAATTGAACGCTTGTGACGATAATCCTCCAGGTACTTAACCGCCGCCTGCTCAAACGTCCTTGTTGGGCGGACTCCGTAGACTTCTGCGAGCCGGACCTCTTCGAGTCGATGGACTAGGTACTTTTCCGCCTCATCGAGATCGCCCGTTCCGCAGCTTTCGCAAAGTCGCCCGTATCCTTTGACTTGCTTATCAATGTGCCAAGTCCCACCGCGTTTGGTGAGTCCCGGCATTCTCTTTCTAGACATGACGCCTCCTTTTCAGGAGGACGTCCACGGACAGACCTATATTGATCTGCCCAGCTGTCAAGTTCAAGTCGGTCAAAGGCGATGCCTTGTTTGCCGATCGGGATGGTAGTGAGATCTGGACGGACCTCCGCATTGAAGCGGTTGCGGTCCATGCCGAGGTAGTCTGGCGCATCCCGAAAGCGAATGAACCTTGGAAGAAAAACAAGTCGTGAGGTGTTTTTGCTCATCGCCCCAGGTAGGTC
>CALZMQ010000091.1 GCA_945788625.1 uncultured Woeseiaceae bacterium | reverse complement strand
GCGCCCTGCATGAGGTCGGCAATGCGGCCGCCCCAGCCTTGCGCGATACGCGCATCGGGCACCGCGGTCTGCCACTGGTTGATCTGGTCGGCGTGCGAAAACAGGCCGAGAGGCAGGCGGGCCGTTCCGTTGGCCACCGCCTGCGCGTCGAACGCCTCGAGCAGCGTGCCTACATTGGCGAGCAGTGCCGCATCGCCTGAACTGAACAGCGAGTGCAACTCGCTCATGCCCGGATGCAGGCCGTAACTGCGGCCGGACGGGGTCGTTCCCGGCAGAACCAGCAACGAATTCTGCTGCAGCGCCAGGTCGGAGCGAATGGCCTGGTACTCGGCAAACTGATCGTTGTCCGCGGGCACCAGCATGTTGAATGAGTCGTTGCCGCCAGCCAGCAAAATACAAACCAGCGCACGGTAACCCGGCGCACTCTGTGCCGCGGCGCTGCGGGCGAGACCCAATTGCAGCAGCGTCGACGACACGGTCGCCGAGGCGATTCCGAGTGAACAGGTGTGAGACAGAAAACGTCGTCGCGTCATCATGATCGTTTCTCCTTAAAGCCGCACGGCGTAGTCGGCGGAAACCAGGAACAGGTACAACGCAAGTCGCGTCCGTATGTCCAGGTCATCGATATCGCTCAGCACGCCTACCATGGCCTGCCGCGTTCCAGTGTCGAGTGTGCCGGCCGTCAGCACGAGGTCGAGCCGGTCCACGAGTTCGCCGACGTCTCCGGCCACGCTGACGTAGTCGTCATACGAGAGCGAAACGGTAGCGAAGGGCTCGGGTGCGTCGGTGACGAAATCGGCGACCACCATGAATTCGACCAGGTTGGACATGCCGATGATCGAGTTGCTGGTCGTAATCTGGAACTCCGGTGCTACCAGTCCTGCGTTCGCGATCTCGCCGGCCGGCGAATGCGCCGGCAGGAAGAAATTGAAGACGCTGGGCGCCGACAGGGGATGCTGCTTGCCGAGTTCCTGCAGGAAGTAGCCCGTATTGGCGATGAAGCCGTCGCTGCTGCTTGCGCCGAACTGTCGCAGTATCGATGCGTAGCGCACAACCGGCTCCCGCAGTTTGCCGAAGCCGACGCCCGTGCCCGACGCGGCAGCAGCCTCGGGATCCGTCAGTACGGCCCGAACGACGGCCCGCATGTCGCCGCGAACGCCGCTGTTATCGCCATTGAAGGCCCGCGCGACGCGCTCGACGTAGGCCGGAGACGGATTCGACGTGACCAGCCGCTGAATGAGTTGCTTGCCGATAAACGGGCCAACGTTCGGGTGGTTGAAAAGGTTGTCGATGGCCGCCTCGATATCCTGTGTGCCCGTCTGCCCGGCGGAAACGACAGTCCCGTTCAGCAGGTTCTTGGGACCCGGTTCGTGCTCGGCATCGAACATGCGCATGGGTGCCTGGAACGACGGGATCGGGTTGCCGAAGTAGGCATTCGAGCCGCCGAAGGAGAGGCCGGTAAAGATCTTCGCAAATTCGCGGATCTCCACGTTCGAGTACGTCGGTATCGGCTGGCCGTTGGCATCCAGCTTGTTGGTGCCGTCGATATTCAGTTCGAACAGGCCGATGGAGAACAACTGCATGACCTCGCGCGCATAGTTCTCGTCCGGAAAAATGTTGTTGACGGGGTCGGACCGGCGATTGTTCACGTGACTCAGGTAGATGCCCATCGCCGGGTGCAGCGACACGTCGTGCAACAAGTCGCGATAATTGCCGAATGTATGGGTCAGCAGCGTGTCGTAGTAACCGCTGAGCGCGAACGGGTTGATGATGAGATCATCCACGTTGTCCGAGACGACGAAAATCTCACTCAGCGCGAAAGCAACTCGCTGTCGCAACTCATCGGACGCCGTGACCGTACGATGCCACCAGGCGAGCCGCCGAAACAGGATCAGGTATTCGATGTCCTGCTCGAAAGCCGCAAATTCGCCGGCATCACGGCGCTGCACCAGGTCGGCCACGATCGGCGCGTGATTCGACACGGGTAACGAAAACTGCCGGTCGAGCCAGTCCTCCTTGCCCTGGCGGGCCAGCGCGTCGATGGCGCTGAAGCTCATCCCGAACGTCGCCTGTGACGCGAAGCGTGACGCTGCTTCGAGCTCAGCCGACGTCGGCGGTTGTACCGGCGGGACCGGTGGAGCCGGAGGCGCAGAACCACCGCCGCCGCCACACGCGGAAACCAGCAGCACCAGCGCCAGCAGCGTGGCCTTGCCCCGCACGATGGCTGTGAACTTGCGTCGAATCATGGCAATCCCTCCCAAGGCGTCTCCAGGGGTTTGTGCAGCAGGGATACGATTGGTTTACTTCGAGCTGACATAATCAAGGCAACAGTTCATTTGCCCGCATCAGGTAGACTGTCCGCTGAATGGTGCGACACAGGATTCCGGATGGCCAGGAACTACGATGCAATCATCATCGGCGCCGGGATCAGCATGCAGGCGATGATCGCGCAATACGTTTGAATCTCGATTCCATTGGCCGAATGCCGCCGGAGCCGGCTCCACAGCAAACACCTGTGCCATTATCCGGACGCACTATTCAACGCTCGAAGGCACAGCCATAGCCTATGAAAGCTATTTGCACTGGAAAAACTGGCCCGACTACCTGGGTGTCCCCGACGAACGCGGCTACGCACGGTTTCACGAGACCGGCTTCCTGATCCTGGTCGGCAAGAACCGTGACATTTCCACGATCCTGGAGCACCACCGTGCGCTAGGCATTCCCTTCGAGGAGTGGGATCTCGAGACATTGCAGGAGAGAGAGCCGTTTCTCGACCTTCATTCTTTTTACCCGCCGCGCCGGCCCGACGACGAGCGATTCGGCGAGACCAGCGGGGAACAGCTGACCGGAGCCGTGTTCATTCCCAGTGGCGGCTACGTCAACGATCCGCAGCTTTCGGTGCACAACGTGCAGCGTGCCGCGGAAGCCAACGGTGCGACATTTCGCTTCAAGGCCGAAGTCGTGGAGATTCGCCAGGCCGACGGCCGAGTCGCAGGTATCAGGTTGCAGGGTAACGAGGAAATCGACAGCCCGATCGTCGTCAACGCGGCCGGCCCGCATTCATTCATGGTCAACCGCATGGCCGGAATCGAAGAGTCGATGAAAATCAAGACACGGGCATTGCGGCACGAAGTGCACTACGTGCCGGCACCGGACGGATACGTTATCGAGAAACACGGTCACGTTACGTCGGACGACGATATCGCGGGCTATAACAGGCCGGAAACGGGCAATCTGTTATTGGTGGGCAGCCAGGATCCGGAATGCGACCCACTGGATTGGGTCGACGATCCGGATAACTTCAATCGCGAAATAAGCGACGAACAGTGGCGTGCGCAAGTTTACCGCCAGGCGCAAAGAATCCCCGGGTTGCCCGTCGGCGGCCAGGCCAGGGGAATCGTCGATCTCTATGACGTATCGGACGACTGGATACCTATCTACGACAAGTCCGATCTTCGCGGTTTTTACCTGGCGATAGGCACGAGCGGCAACCAGTACAAGAACGGCCCAATGGCGGGCCTGCTGATGGCCGAACTGATCCATGCCTGTGAGAACGGCCACGATCATGACGAGAACCCGGTGCAGGTCAGGTGCCCGATAACGGGCCTCGTCCTGGACACCGGATTCTATGCGCGCAACCGGGATATCAACGAGGACAGCAGTTTCTCGGTTATGGGCTGACACGCGGTTAGACGGGCCGCAACAACAAGGAGTCGCCGGTGCGCGCATCGAACGCCCCCGAACAACCTACCTGGTCGTCCCGATTCGCATTCCTGATGGCCTCCATCGGCTTTGCCGTCGGCCTCGGGAACATCTGGAAGTTTCCGTACGTAACCGGCGAAAACGGCGGCGGTGCGTTCGTCATCATCTACCTGGTCTGTGCGTTCGGCATCGGTGTGCCTATCCTGATGGCGGAAATCCTGATCGGACGGCGCGGCCGGCGATCGCCGCCGGGGGCAATGCGCAACGTCGCGGAGTCCGCTGGCCACAGCCGTCATTGGCAAATGGTCGGCGGCATGAACGTGTTCGCCGTATTTGCCATCGCGATTTACTATTGCGTCGTCGTCGGCTGGGTATTGAACTACCTGCAAAAAGCGATAACGACCGGGTTTCAAAACGCCGACGCGGCATCCGCGCAACTGGCGAACGCCGCAATGCTGGGAAGCGCCTCGACGATGGTCTTCTGGACGGTCGTTACGCTGCTCCTCTCCGGCGCCATCATCTACGCCGGCGTACAAAAGGGTATCGAGAGGGCCGTCGTCGTATTGATGCCGGGGTTGTTCCTGCTGCTGGTCGTCCTCGTCATTTACAACATGTTCGCCGGAGGATTCCCTGCTGCGGTCGAGTACCTGTTCAAACCCGATTTCAGCAAGGTCTCTGCAGCAACCGTGCTCGCCGCCATCGGCCAGGCGTTTTTCTCCATCGGCGTGGCGATGGCAACGATGATGACCTTCGGCGCCTACCTGCCGAAGGAAGTGTCGATACCAAAGTCAGTGGTCGTGATCATCATTGCCGACACCATGGTGGCGCTGCTCGGCGGGCTGGTCATTTTTCCTGCCGTGTTTCACTTCGGTCTCGACCCGGGAAGCGGCGCCGGCCTGATCTTTGAAACGCTGCCCGTGGCGTTCGCTCAAATGCCCGGCGGCTATTTCGTCAGCGTGCTGTTTTTCCTGATGCTGGCGTTCGCCGCCATTACGTCAATAGTGGGCGCCATGGAGCCGGTAACGCACTGGCTCGAAGAGCACAGAGGATTCTCGCGGCGCCGGAGCACGTTACTGCTGCTGGTGACGCTCGGCGTTCTCAGTGTCTTCAGCGCGCTCGGCTATAACGCGCTGAGCGATTTCACGGTGTTCGGCCGCAACGTCAATGGCGCCCTGATATACCTGACCGACATTGTCCTGTTGCCCGTGGGCGGCTTGTTGCTGGCCGTGTTCGCCGGCTGGTTTATCAGCAAAACGGTCTCGATCGAGGAATTCGGCATGGGCGAGAGCAAACGCTACATGCTCTGGCGTTTCCTGATCCGCTACCCTGTGCCGCTTGCCGTGCTGCTGGTCTTTATCCTCGGTATATTCGGCTAGCGCGCCGGCCGACCTTCAGAGCTCAACCATCAGCTTGCCGGTGTTGCCGCCGGTAAACAGCAGGTTGATGCCCTCGATAGCGCTTTCGAGGCCCTGCAACTTGTGGGCGCGATACTTGAGCTTGCCGGCCATGAAGTAGCCAGACAGTTTTTCCGTCATCGCGGGCACTTCGCCCCAGTGATCGGGCATCGCGAAACCCTGGACTGTGAGGCGGCGCCGGATCATGTTGATCCAGTTCGGGCCGGGTGACGGGCTGTCCGTGTTGTAGTCCGCGATCATGCCGCAAACGATGATGCGCCCATGCACATTCATCCGTCCGTACGTGATGTGTTGAACCGCGCCGCCCGTGTTCTCGAAGTACAGGTCGACGCCATCGGGCGTTGCCTCTTCCAGTTTTTTCGCCAGGTCCGCATCCTTGTAGTTGATCGCAGCATCGAAGCCGAGTTCGTCAACCAGCCAGCGGCACTTATCCTCCGTGCCGGCCGTGCCGACGACACGCAGTCCTTCCGCCTTGCCGATCTGGCCCACCAACGAACCGACCGAACCCGCGGCCCCGGAAACCACCAGCGTCTCGCCGGCCCTGGGCTTGCCGATGTTCATCAGTCCCTGGTATGCCGTGAGGCCCGGCAGCGCAAGCACGCAGAGCACGGCTTCGGCCGGGACTTCCGGTGGCAGTAACCGCAGTCCCTCGCCCGAGCTGACGGCATACTCCGTCCAGCCGATCATGCCCACCACCCTGCTGCCGACGGGGAAATTGTCGTTCCTCGACTCGACGACTTCCGCGACGCCGCTCGATCGCATGACTTCGCCCAGCTCGACGGGAGGAATGTAGCTGTTCTTGTCTGGCATCATCCAGCCTTTCATCGCCGGGTCGAGAGACATGTGTGTCTGCTTGAGCAGGAACTGTCCGTCATCGAGTTGCGGCGTTTCCAGCGTGACCGTTTCAAAAAGATCCGGCGTAATATAAATTTCGGGCCGCTTGACGAGCTTGATGGCTTTGTATTGCATGATCGGTTTGTCTCCCTGGTTGCAGTTCTTATACTTCTATACGTTGCCACTTGCGTCCGCGCCACATGACGAAAAACAACCATGATTGCAGCGCGCGTGTGCCACCCTGCCAGAGCCATACGCCGAGTAGTCCGTATCCGAGCACGGGGCCTATGACGAATGCCAGCGGCAGGAACAACAGCCATTGCGTGCCGATGCTCACGATCATTACGCGGCGGGCGTCGCCGGCGCCCAGCATGCCGTGCATGAATGCAAAGCCGATCGCCTCGATCGGCATAGTCAGGCCCATGATTCGCATGGGCCAGCGAGCCAGTTCGCGTGTCGACGGCTCGTGGATGAAAATTGACGACACGAGATCGGGCACCAGCCACATCGGCAATCCGAGTACGGTCAACAGTACCACCGTTACTTTGGCGACGTCGAAGGACCATTGGTAGGCATCGTCGGGATTTCGCTGGCCGAGCGCCTGTCCGACGAGCGTCGCACAGGCAAGCCCGAGGCCCAGGCCGGGGAGAATGGCAAATAGCAGTACCGTAACGAGGACGTTGGCTGCGGCCAGTTCCGGCGTACCGATGCGGCCGATAATCCAGAACATGGTGACCAGGCCGGCGGCAAAGAACAACTGCTGGACGCCCGACGGAACCGATACACGGATCAGTGAAGCAACCTCGGCGCGCGTCGCCATGCAGCGCAGGAAACCATCTTTGCGAACGTGTTTCAGGCCGAGATAGAAGTAAATCATGGTCCCGACGGCCATCGATATTGCACTGGCCATGCCGGCGCCCGTAACGCCCAGCGCCGGGGCGCCGAAATTGCCGAAAATCAGCACGTAATTGAGGAAGATGTTCGTCGCATGCATGACGATCAATGTCGTCATGTACAGGCGAGAAAGGTCGAGCGCGTTCCAGTAACCGCGGAACGCAAAGTTCATGCCGACGAAAACGATCGCCCCCAGGCGCCATTCCAGGTAAGGCACGCCGCGCTCGATAACGGCGGGGTCCGTGTTCAGGTACGGAAACACCGGGTCAGCGAGTTGCATCAGGACGATCGAGAACACCGGCGCGACGAGCAGTACGAGCACCAGCGCCGCGTTCAGTATTGCGGCGGCGCGTTCCGGCTTGCCTTCGCCTTTGCGGCGGGCGGCGCTGGACTGCACCCCCGTCGATATACCCAGGATCAACGCCTGGCACATAAAGACGACGAATCCGCCGAGGCCGACGGCCGCCAGGGCCGCATCGCCGAGAAAGCCGACCATTGCCGTATCGACGATGTTGAGGAGGTTCTGCGATACCATGCCGCCAATGATGGGCAGCGCGAGCGCCAGGATCCGGTTGCGGCGGGCGGGCGACACGATTACGGCGATCGCCACACGACTTCGATCATCTCCTGGAGACCGGCCGCCCGAAACTTCGGCGGACCGTTGGCGATATCATCGTGCGCAGCAATGCGTTGCAGGTCAGGCCAGTACGCGAGAATTTCGTCGGCTGTAACGGAAAACGGTGGACCGGTGGCGATCGACTCGTCGTATTCCAGGCTGACTATCAATTGCGTGGCGTTGCTGACAAGCAGTGAACCCGTGTGCTCGGCGTAGCTGCGTCGCAGAGCGGCGGGCAATGCAATAAGGGCCCCGCGGTCGTAGTGTGCATCGAATGGTCCCTCGCGGAATTCAAAATAGTCGCCACAATAAATCGTTATCGACCGGCCTTTCGCTTTGTACGCGGTCAGCGGCCCGGCAACAAGCGTGTATTCGATTTTGTTTTCAGCGAAAAACGCCTCGACGGCAATCTCCGACAATTCGACTCCCGTGACTTTGTTGCCCTGCTGCTCGAGCCAGACAAGGTCCTGCGTCTTGCCGCAAAGCGGCACGAGCACCCGTTTCCCGGAGACGTTCCAGTACGTCTTGAGATTGGCGTTGCCCGTTGCCTCGTGCCACCCGGTCCGGCCTTCCTGCCAGCGCTCGATCCAGGGCTCGCTTTCCTGCAGCCGATCGCTGTCATGACCTGGCGCCGGACCCGCGATTCCGGCACCGATGATCGCGATGTCGGCAGCTTGTGCTTCCTCAGACACGCGTTGCTCGGCCCCTTTCATTGATTTGTGGCGACGATACTGACTATTCTGCAAGGCAAGAAAAATAACAAGCTTCCGGAGCCAGTGAAATGATCTTGATTACCGGGATTACCGGGCGCGTCGGCGGCGCGGCGGCAACAATGTTGCTGGAAAGCGGCGAACCGCTGCGCGCGCTGGTGAGGAATACGGACAAGGCGGCGCAGTTCGCTGACGCCGGCGCAGTCGCTGCCACGATTCTGCGCGACGGTGGTTACGCGAATCAAACCTGCACCTTGACCGGTTCGGAGCTGCCGCCGACCGTCGGTCGCATCCTCGGACGCCCGCCAACGACGCTGGAGGACTTTTTCCGCGATCACATTGGCGTATTCCGCAACACCGAGCCAGCGGGGCCGTAGTCCCCACGACGAATCACGATGACGAAAGCCGGCTCAACTCAGCTCCCTCGAACGTTGTCCGATACCGAGATATCCGACTTCCTGGCGCGGCATCGCTTGCCGCCCGCGTTTTCGCGCACGGCTGAAGAGTACTATTTGCCGCTCGCGAGGCGCCTGCCGGACATGCGCGGAGAAAGGCGCCAGCTGTTGCTCGGCATCAATGGCGCCCAGGGCACGGGCAAATCCACGCTTGCGGATTTCCTTTGCCAGGCGGCCGAATCGATGTATGGCTGGAACGTCGCCGTTCTGTCGATCGACGATTTTTACTACACCCTCTCCGAACGCCGCAAACTGGCTGCGGACGTGCACCCTCTGCTCATGACTCGCGGCGTACCGGGAACGCACGACACCGGGATGCTGCTTCGCTGCATCGAACGCCTGCGGCAACTTGGCCCGAAAGAATGTATGACCCTGCCGCGCTTCGACAAGGCTGGTGACGACCGCGCCATTGAGTCCCGATGGCCCGAAGTGAGCGGGCCTGTCGACCTTGTCATTCTCGAGGGCTGGTGCGTTGGAACGGTGGCGCAAGCGGACGTCGATCTCGCGCAGGCAATCAACGCGCTTGAGCGCGAGGAAGATGCAGACGGCGCCTGGCGCAGCTACGTCAACGACCGGCTAAAAGCGAACTACAGTCGGATTTTCTCGCGGCTGGACGCTCTCGTCTTTCTTCGTGCACCGAGCTTCGATGCGATTCTCCGCTGGCGCCTGGAACAGGAAGAGAAACTCGCCGAAGTCTCAGCCACCGGCTCATCCGGACTGATGAATCGCGAACAGATCGAGCGGTTCATACAATTCTACGAACGCCTGACACGCTCGAACCTGGCAACGCTACCGGGAATCGCCGATGTCGTTTTCACGCTCGATGAGACGCACTCGATCGTGTCCTGATCAAAACCGGTTTTTTGCTGCTACCTGATGAAGTAGCCCGCGACCCGCCAGGCTCCGTCAGTGTCTTTCATGGCCGTCACCGTTTCCACGGCGGCGGCCTTGTTCTCGAAAGACGATCCGAACTCGAACACGACGTATTCACCGTCGGGCGCACCTGGCAATGTCGTCGAGAAGTTTGCGGTCGTCATCGCACGCGACTTCAGGGGGCCGAACGGCTTGCGCGCGGAACTGACCGATCGCACCCAGTCGTCCTCTGCAATCGCGTCTTTGAAGAACGTCGCCGCCTTCTCCCAGCTCGACTCGTATTGAGCGGTGTCGGTCAATGCCAACCAGGACAGTGTTTCGGATTTCGCTGTTTCGATTACAGCGGCTTCGTCTGCCCGGGCGGGCGAGGCGATCCAGATGGCAAGCAACACTACGTATAGCAAGCGTTTCATAGCACCTCCTCTCTTGGCGACGCCGAATTCCGGCGTGGTACCTGATGTGCGGGCCAGCTTACCGACAAGTATCCGGCGTGGCCTCTGCGAGCGCAAGGCGCCGCTCCGTGCTTGACGACGGCGAGAGCGCGGTGCTGCAATGCAGCCATGACCGCCGATATCACCTCTCTCCAGACATTCCTGGCCGACGCCGGGTCGCTGGTCGTGCTCGGCGGCGCAGGCGTCAGCACGGCATCCGGTATTCCCGATTACCGCGATCGCAACGGCGACTGGAAACACGCCAAGCCCATGGAGTTCGGCGAATTCAAACGCAGTGACAACGCACGCAAGCGATACTGGGCCCGCAGCTATGTCGGCTGGCGGCGCTTTTCGACGGCACGGCCGAACGCCGCGCACCGCGCGCTGGCGAATCTCGAGTCGTCAGGAAAGGTCGACACGCTGATCACGCAGAACGTCGACGGGCTACACCAGCAGGCGGGCAGCCGCAGCGTTATCGACCTGCACGGTCACCTCGGCAAGGTGCGGTGCATCGCCTGCGGAGAGTCGCAGCCACGTTCTGCCTGGCAGCGGCTGCTGAAGAAGGCCAACTCCGCCTGGCATGCCGACGTGTTTCGCTACAAACCGGACGGCGATGCCGAACTTGCATCGCACAGCCATGAAGATTTCTCCGTGCCTGCCTGCAGCGCCTGCGGCGGTGTGGTGAAACCGGACGTCGTGATGTTCGGCGAATCCGTGCCCAGGCCACGTGTGCAACAGGCATTCTCGGCCGTCGATCGCGCAGACGCCCTGCTCGTCATCGGCTCGTCGCTGATGGTCTTCTCGGGATTTCGATTCGCGCGATATGCCGACGCGCAACACAAGCCGATAGCCATCGTGAACCAGGGCCGGACGCGGGCAGACGATATCGCCACTCTCAAGGTGACCCGGGATTGTGCCGAGATCCTGCCGGCCGCCCTTGGCCTGATCGCGTCCTGACCGGCTGCCGCACAGACCCTTACTGGCGCGTACCCGGCATCATTTCGAACATCGGATCGAACGCGACCAGCGTAGACCCGAGTTTTCTCAGGACCTGGCCATCGCCTTCCAGCCCTGCCTTGCCGGCCGCTATCTGATCGGCAAGCGTTGCCTGCTGCATCATCACCGGCAGCAATTCGCTTCGATTGATGCTTATTGTCGCGTCGGCGTCCGGCGCGGTGAACCCAACGATGTTCGTCAACGTTCCGTGACTCATCTCGACGACGAGCTTCTCACCGGTGTCAGGAACGATGAAGTTGAGCGTGAAATCGACGCCGTCCGCTTTTCGGCTGTCGACGCGGATCGCGATCGCGTCCCACCATTGCGACGTCGTCAACGCCCGGATCGCGTCGGCGCCGCCGGCGTCGAGCCCCATCTCCGCCGGGATACCGCTCCGCAGTTCCTGCGCTGCCGACAGGAACGAATTGCGCAGGCTGGCACTTTCGTACTGGTAACCGAGTTGCTCGAAGGTATCGGCAAGCAGTTGCTTTGCCGCATCGTTCCCGGGTTCGGCGTATACCAGCTTGTTGACGAGTTCCATTGCGTGCCTGTACTTACCTGCATCGTAAAGCTCACTGCCCTTCGCCAGGATCTTGTCCGCACCGCCCATCATCTCGACGTAGAGCGGCGCCGAATCCGCCGGTGACAACGGCGCCAGCGTAGCCGGATTGCCGTCCCAGTAGCCGAGATAACGGTTCAGCACTGCGCGTGAATTGTGAAACTCCGAACCGTGATACTGGCGCACGGACCATTGCCTCGAAAGACTCGCCGGTACCTCGTACTCGTTGTGTATCTCGTTGATCGTGACGCCGCGATTCGCCAGGTGCAGCACCTGGTTGTTCAGGTTGGCGTACGCATCGCGCTGGGCACGCATCACTTCCAGGATGCGCTCGTTACCCCAGCGCGGCCAGTTATGTGACGCCAGCATGACTTCGGCCTCGGTCCCGAATCGATACAGGGCCTCGTTGATGCTCTTCGACCATTGCAGTGCATCGCGCACGAGCGCACCCCGCAGCGTGTAGACGTTGTGGATCGTCGCCGTGATGTTTTCCGCCGCCCAGAACGCCTTCAAATCGGGGAACCAAGTGTTCATTTCCGCCGGGGCTTCGGTGCCGGGCGTGTTCTGGAAGACCATGTGCACACCGTCGATCGTGTGCTCTTCGAAGTCTGCTTCGATGACGACATTCGGCGCGATCAACCCGACCGTGCCGCTCGCGGTCGCTTTACCTATTGCCGAATCGACCTGTCCGAACGGGCTCACCGGGAGCACGCGACCGTACTGATAGGACGCCCTGCGTGTCATCGCCGTGCCGGCGTAGATGTTCTCCGCAATCGCGTTCTCCATGAAACCGCGCGGTGCGAGCACCTTCACCTTTCCGGATCGCACGTCGTCTTCTTCGACGACGCCGCGTATGCCGCCGAAGTGATCGGCGTGTGAATGCGAATAGACGACCGCAACGACCGGCCGTTCGCCAAGCTCGGCATTGGCCAGTGCAAGCGCCGCAGCCGCGGTTTCCCTGACCAGCAACACGTCGAAGACGATCCAGCCCGTGTCGCCTTTGACGAGCGTCATGTTGGACAGATCGAAACCACGAACCTGGTAGATCTTGTCCGGCACAACTTCGTACAGGCCGTAATTCATGTTCAGCGTGGCCTGTCGTTGCAGCGACGGATGAATACTGTCCAGCTGCTCGCCCTCGAGCAGAAAGTCGTAACGACCGATATCCCAAACCACGTTGCCCGATGCATCGTTGATGCGCCGATCGGCGGGTGTCGCAATCAGGCCGCGTCGCTGCTCCTCGAAGTCGCGCCGATCACCGAAGGGCAGGGCGTCCCGGAGGGATGCCTGCCTGGCAGCAGTGAAAGCCGAAGGAGGATTACCTTCCGCGTTGAAATGCGTTTGTGACTCGGCCGCCACGGTCGCGGGGGCCACCGTGGCGACAAGCAGCGCGATTGCGCAGGCAAAGCCAGTTCTTTCCAGCATGGGATTTCCTGAATCGGTCGGTCGAAGCATCGATATAACGCGTATTATGGGCCCGGGTAAAGGCAGGGTAATCCACCGGGGGGATCATCATGACGGCTCGGGCAACGCAAACCACATCACTTTTGGCCGGATTCCTGTTGCTGGCCGCCTGTTCCGATTCGAGCCGTCCGGCAACGACCGCGGCCGTCAACGACGCCACGACTCGAGGGGAACCGGCGACATCCGCGATTCAAGCCACGCCAGGCGACATGGGCTACGGCCCGATCCCCGGGCCCCGCACCTGCTTCTGGTCGCGAGGGCCGCACAGCGCAGACCCCTACATCAACCTCGCCTATCCCGACG
>CALZMQ010000090.1 GCA_945788625.1 uncultured Woeseiaceae bacterium | reverse complement strand
CCTCAAAGAAGACCTTGCAACGCATGGACCTAGAGAAACAATGGGGGGTGAGGTATTCCCGAGTTGTTACCCTGATCCGAGTGTCGGCGGGCAGTGGAATCACGTTGCGCACAGTACGAAAGAGCACTACCAGGTATTCGACGTCCACAGGGTGAGGTGCGGCAACGTTGAAGGCCATCCGTCCGGCTCCGAGTCGCCCGTGACGCCATTCAATTTCATCGAATGGAGAGGCGAAGGTCGGATGAAGGGCATTAAGGGCAACAAATCTGAGTACGATGTTGTGCAATTCTTCGGCAGGGCTGAGGACCGCAACGAACCTGGAAGCGAAGGGCCGGCAGACGGTGGCAACATTGATCGCTACTTCTTCCATGCATGGGTCACGGGACCCGGCGGCGCGCAGATCAGCCTGTTCTGCATAGACGAAGATGGTGATTGCTCCACGGTCGATCCACGCACGATTAGTGGAGGCAATCTCCAGCTGCATTACAGCAGCTGCGAATAACAGATTGTCTCGCAGTCCTGACGCGTGCTAAAGAACGAGAGCCGACCCGCTACGGGCCGGCTCTCAACAGTTTCGTGCAGCCTATGTTCTAGTCCATCGCGACCGGATGTTCGGCATATTCGGGTTGCGGTTTTAACGTGCTTGCGGCATCGAAAGATTCATGTGCTTGGGCTTCCTATCATTGGATATCGCTTAGTTTGAATGACCCCTTTGGTGAAAGTGGACTCTAGGCGACCAGCGGGAACGGCTCTGCGTATAAATCGAGGATTTCCGCAAACGCGCCCCCGCTACCAAAAATGAAAAGAGCCGGTCCCTTGTGGACCGGCTTTTTCATTTTCGGCACCGCAAGGGCAGGATCTGGTTCTGCGTAGGAAGCAGGTTCAGCCGCAGCCGCCCCGATGCGGAAGCATCGGCAGAGGCGGCAAGAACAACCGGAGCGCGAAGCGCGGAGGGCGAAATCCTGGCCCCGCTACCAGGAAATCAGGCCGGTCCCATTCTCGGGACCGCCTTTTTTCTTGCCTTTAACTCGTGGCCAATGCCCGCTTTCAGGACCAGCCCCGGTTTGGTGGACACCTTTGGATGTCCGCATAATGCGGCAGGAGGTGTTCCATGGCAAAGAAGAAGTATCGACGATACAGCCCTGAGTTCAAGCGTCATGCATTGAAGCGTGCCAGCGAAGACGGCGTCACGGACAAGGGCGTGTGTGAGGATTTGGGCATCAGCGAACGCCAGTTGAGGCGTTGGCGAGATCAGTACCGGCTTTTGGGTGATGAAGCGTTTCCTGGTCAGGGTAAGAGCCGGGACGAGGAGATGGCAGAGCTTAAGCGCAAGCTTGCAAAGGCAGAACAGGAAAGGGATTTTTTAAGAGATGCGGCGGTTTTCTTTGCCAAGGAGTCGAAATGAGATACGTCTGTATCGATCGGCGCCGCAACCAATACCCGGTGATGATGATGTGCCGTTTGCTGCACGTTTCGCGCAGTGGTTACTACGCGTGGCGGGTACGACCTGAGAGCCAGCGAGCGCAGACGGATCGCGAGCTGATCAAGCGCCTTCGGCAGATCCACGAGGACAGCGATGGTGTGTACGGGGCGGTAAAGATCGCCGCTGAACTGAACGAACAAGGCTACCTCTGTGGGCGCCACAAGGTGGCTCGATTAATGCGTATTGCCGGCCTCAAGGGATGTCCCAAGACGACCTTCAAGGTCACCACCCAGCGTGACCCGAGTCATCCGGTAGCGGACAATTTGCTTGAACAAGACTTCACAGCCGAGGGCCCGAACGAGCGTTGGGCGTCGGATATCACGTACATCTCGACCCACCAGGGCTGGTTGTATCTGGCGGTGGTGATGGATCTGTACTCACGTCGCATCGTGGGTTGGTCGATGGGTCGTTGGATCAATCGGCACCTGGTAATCGATGCGCTGAATATGGCGATTGGCCAGCGCTGTCCTGAAGGAGAGTTGTTACATCATTCGGACCGCGGCAGCCAGTATACGAGCGATGATTTCCGTGAAGAACTCGAGAAGTACGGCATACAGTGCAGCATGAGTGCGCGTGGTAATTGCTACGATAATGCCGTTGTTGAAAGCTTCTTTGGATTAATGAAACGTGAGCGAGTGAATCGCACACGTTACTTAACGCGAGATGACGCGAAAGCCGACGTATTCGATTACATCGAATGTTTCTATAATCGCAAACGTCGTCATGGCTATCTTGGTAATATAAGTCCGGTTGCTTTTGAGGAGCGTAACCAAAACCAATTTCAAACGGTCCACTAAACCGGGGTCGAACCATTGGGTCACTAGGCGACCTTAGATAGTCTAGCAGCCCAATGTCTGCTTTTCCGGGGAGCAGACGTTCAAATAAGCGAAATCATTGCCGTGCATTAGGTAGAAAACGGCCAGAACCAGACCTACCCAAGGTTGCTTTTCTGAAGAGATGCTCCGTCATAAAAGCGACAGGGCATTGTTCTGAAATGCCACAATCGCAGCCCCAACCATGAGCGCACCGCCCAAAGGTTTGCCAAGAAGCCGGCCGATGGGGAGGTTTTTTTCAATCGCCATTATTGCGCCGAGCAGCAACATCCAACCGACGCTGCCTGTGCCAACGATGAACATCAAGAGCATCAGCGCCCAGCAGCAGCCTACGCAGTAGATGCCGTGATGTGCGCCAACGGCGAGGGCTTGTCGTTGCACGTTGCCGCCGCGCCAATGTCTGAGTATAAAGCTCAGCGGTGCCCGGCACCGGTCCAAGCACCGGTACTTGAGGTCCGTGAACTGAAAAATACCGGCGATGCCAAGCACGATCGCGCCCAGGACCCAGCCGTTCAGTCCCAGCCACACGCTCTGCCGCACCGCCTCGTTGACGCCCCAATCGAGCAAATGAGCCGCTACGCCAAACAACAACCAGACGGTCAAATAGCCCACCATTACCAGGGCGACGAGGCGCCCAGTGTCTTGCCTCCTCCGGGTCAGCCGACGAAAGACCTCTAGCAAGGGTATGGTCGTCGGTAACATCATCGCCGTCGTCATTAGGACCCATCCTCCGACGTAAAGCAGCGCCGGAAGGACGACGGTCCCATTCGGCAAAACGCGGCAGATGCTTCCCCCCAAACCAATTTCAGTCCAGCGGCCATGATTGAGGTAACGCCCGTATGGTGACTGCTCCCAGATCCAGAGCGTCAACCACGCGAGCGTTACCAGCATTCCCATCAGTAGCAGGAACTGACGCCGGCTCCTACCACCGTCATGCCTAGCGCTTACGAACTCCAGCGCCTTATCCGCAATATGGACGGCCAAGAGCTATGCCTCGAACGCAAACTGCCCTTGGACGGCGCTCTTCCCCTGAATATTGAGATTCAGATCGAGTGCAGGATGCGAGGCCATGAGGTGAGTCGCCTTCCCAACGTAGTACGGTGACTCCTCAATGACACAGAGTGCTGCATCGTGAAGAGTCGTCCGCCTGCCCGTGGGGCCCTCGAAGGGATTGATCTCTGCATCCAGACTCGTCCCGATCTTCAGCTCCCCTTTGCCCTCGACGACGTCAAAGGTGATCGGCGCCCTTTCTACCGCAACGACCTCACCGATGAGTTGCGCCAAATCGGCTACTGGCCCACCCTTCTCTCCTGTGTAGACGCTGAGGATTGCCTTTTCTTGTTCAGCGGTCGCATTGTCGTCAACAAACGCGACAACTCGCCAATTCCCCGATAACGCGTTGTCCGGAATGTGTAGAAGGATCGAGAAGGTGAGGCCCGAAACGTCCACGCCGTCGATCTCACCCTTCTCAAAATGCCACGCGATAGTGCCGTGACAAGTCCCCCCGTCCGGATCCTCACCTACCCAACAGGGGCAAATCGCGTTGCAGGTGCACGCCTCCAGCATGTTGCCTTGAAGTTTGTAACCCATGGTTCTCCCTCCACTGCGTAGTTAGTACAAGCACAGCCGTAGCCGTTTCGATACGCGCTGTGCCACTGCTTCGGCAGCCCGGCGATCTTGGGGTCCTTCGGGAGGTCTTCCATGGCTTCTCGGAGGAAGCGAGGACCCGTGGCATTGCGTCCCTAGCTTTGGCTAGGTTTGCCTTTGTCGGTGGTACTAGGCAGCGTAGTACATTTTCTGGGTTTCGCAAGTGTCGCGAACGCCCGTTATGGGTCAGCAGCATTGGTAATCGGGCGGGTTCACAGGAGCCCAGCTCCCATTACGATGTGTAAACACATCACTAAGGGAGATTACCATGACTTACTTCATCGGACTTGAGGTATCACTACGCTCGACGAACATTTGCGTTATTGATGACCAGGGTGATTTGGTAGTCGAAGGCAAGACCGATGCCGAAGTCCTGGACATTGTTGCCTTTCTCGACGACCTCGACACTGAGGTAACAAAAGTCGGCCTCGAGGCCGGTACGCTTACGCAGTATTTGACGTACGGGCTGCAGTTCGCCGGCTACGAAGTCGTGTGCATGGAGGCACGTCAAGTGAAGGCTGCATTGTCGGCCATGCGCAACAAGACTGACAAGAATGATGCGCGCGGCATCGCGCAACTGCTACGTTCTGGTTGGTACAGCCGAGTACACATCAAGAGCATGGAAAGTCATCGCGTCCGTGCATTGCTGACAAGCCGCAGGGCAATTCTGGACAAGTGTATCGATCTCGAGAATGAGATCCGCGGCATCTTCAAGATCTTTGGCGTGAAGCTACCATCCAAGCTTGGGCATGGCTCTTTCGATCGAACTGTCCGCCCCCTGATCGAAGCCGATAAGGCGTTGTCGCCATCTCTGCTACCCGTGCTCGATGCGCGGCTCGGGTTATATCAGACGTATCGGGATCTCGATAACCAGACTCGCCACTTGGCGGAGCAGGATCTCGTTTGTCAGCGACTCATGACAGCACCGGGAGTCGGCTACATCACGGCTCTAACGTTCAAGTCAGGTGTCGATGACCCGACACGCTTCAGGCGCTCGCGCACTGTTGCAGCCCACTTCGGACTAACACCCAGGCGATTCCAGTCCGGCGAAGTCGACTTCGATGGCCATATCTCCTGCAGCGGAGATCGCAATGTTCGGTCAACGCTCTACACCGCGGCAAACGTCATGTTGACGCGTAGCAGTCGGTGGACTCCGCTCAAAGCTTGGGGAATGAAGTTGGCCAAGACTCGGGGCCATCGACGCGCAGTCATTGCAGTCGCCAGAAAACTCGCCGTCATCCTCCATCGAATGTGGATCGATGACACTCAGTTCCGATGGGGTACGGAGGCAGCACGGTCATGAAATAACAGCCGCTTCCAACCTCAAAAGAAGCGTCCCGGCGTGGACGTGGTCTGGATGAAGCCGAATAGGACTGCTGTGCCCTGGAGCACGTTCAGTAGCCTGGCTCTCCACACTGTCTGACCTATGCTTGCAGTGGCTGGTTACCTCCAGTACCGACTGCGTAGAGAAGCGTGACCCACGCCAGAACGCGACCAAACAATACTACTAACCAAGGGAGCTTGACTTCAATGCCCGATTAGAGAAGCCGACCTTAGATAGTCTAGCAGCCCAATGCCTGCTTTTCCGCAAAGCAGGCGTTCAATCAACTAGATAATCGGCTGACCCACCTGTAGAAAACGGCCATAAGCAGTCACCCCAGGAATTGGAAACCGCTCCTTTGCTGAGACGCGGCCAGGTTGCTCAGCCGGCGATGCCACCACCGTCTACGACCAGTGCTTCGCCGGTCACGAAGGAAGACTCGTCAGAGGCCAGATACAGCACCGCGTTAGCGATTTCCTCGGCGGTACCGATGCGACCGAGAGGTCGGTCTGCGGCACCGACAGCGTAATCGTCCCACGACATGCCACGCTTGGCGGCATCGTCGGGAAGCATGGGTGTCAGCACATCGCCAGGACATACGCAGTTCACGCGAATTCCGTCGGGCCCATGGTCGATCGCCATTGCCTTGGCCATAACTATCAATCCACCCTTGGCTGCGCAGTACGCCGCCGCCTTGTCGCCTCCGAGGATCCCCCAGCCCGAGCTTGTGTGAATGATCGAGCCGCTGCCGCGCTCAATCATCGACGGCAATACGTACTTCGACATCAGAAAAGCACCCTTGAGACTGGAATCGATGGTCTCGTCCCACTCCTCTTCCGTGCAATCCGGGATACTCTTCGGATGGAATACCCCGGCATTGTTGAACAGCACATCACTCTTGCCGAAACGCTCGAGCGTCTGATCAACAGCCTGACGACAATCTTCAGAAATACGCACATCCGAACGTATGAAGAAGGCCTCGCCGCCATTCGCGACGATTTCCTGAGCAACTTGTTCGCCACGCTCGGAGTTGCGCCCGGTGATCGCGACCGCCGCACCCTCGCCTGCGAATCGTTTGGCGGTTGCACTTCCGATTCCCGAGGTACCGCCGG
>CALZMQ010000089.1 GCA_945788625.1 uncultured Woeseiaceae bacterium | reverse complement strand
CTTGCGCAAACTGAGCGACGATGGATTCGATATCGATGCGAGGAAGCTCGAGCGCGATTTCAGTATGCCCTACGAGGCAGATGACTCCGTCCAGGCCGCTTGGCACGCGATATACGACGACCCGGAAAAGTACTTTGAACTGTACGAGCTCGCCGAAAAGCTCGTCGACATCGAGGATGCCTTCCAGCTCTGGCGCTTCAAGCACATGTACACGGTGCAGAGAATCATCGGCAACCGTAAGGGGACCGGCGGTTCGTCGGGCGTGCCGTTTCTGAAGCGGGCGATAGAAACGAGTTTCTTCCCGGAGCTGTTTGCGATCAGAAGCGAGCTCTAGTGGCCCGTCACTGGACGATTGCGAGGCTGTGCGAGACGTTCTTCGTAATCATGTAATTGTGCAGGCCTTCGGTACCGCCTTCGCGGCCGTAGCCGCTCGATTTCACGCCGCCGAACGGCGTCTCCGGCAGTGATGCCTCCAGGGTGTTGATCGACACGTTACCGGCCTCGATTCCTTCTATCATGCGGTCCACGTAATCGGCCCGGTTGGTGAAGCCGTAGGCGGCCAGGCCGTAGGGCACGGAGTTCGCCATTTCGATGGCTTCGTCCAGGGAGGTGACAGGGTTGATGATCGCCAGGGGCCCGAAAGGCTCCTCCTGCATGACGCGTGCGGAGTCGGGGACATTGGCGAGCACGGTCGGCTGGAAGAAATAGCCTGTGTCGCCGAGCCGGCTGCCTCCGGTCATCACCTCCGCGCCCTTTTCCCGCGCGTCCTCGACCAGGTCCGTAAGTGCTCCGATCCTGCGGTCGTTGGCGAGCGGCCCCATCTCGACGCCCGCATCGATACCGTTGCCGACGACAGTCTCGGCGGCACGGCGCACGAAAGTCTCCGTGTATTTCTCGAAAATGCTCTCGTGCACGAAGAAACGCGTGGGCGAGGTACAGACCTGTCCGGCGTTGCGCATCTTGCGAACAGCGCCGCTCAAAGCGGCTGCCTCGATGTCAGTGTCTTCGCAGACGATGACCGGTGCGTGGCCCCCCAGTTCCATCAACACCGGGGTCATGTGTTGTGCCGCCAGCGTGGTGAGATGTCTGCCAACCGCGGTAGAGCCGGTAAATGCGACCAAACGGACGTCATCGTGCCGGATCAGGTGATCGGAGATCTCGGATGGCGTGCCGAAGACCAGGTTCAGGACGCCGGGCGGCAGGCCAGCGTCCTGCAGGGCCCTCGCAATGTGCAGCGCACCGGCAGGAGTTTCCTCGGCTGCTTTGAGGATGATCGAACAACCTGCGGCGATGGCCCCCGCTACCTTGCGGCAAGGTTGGCTCATTGGAAAATTCCAGGGAGAAAACGCGGCTACCGTGCCGATCGGCTGATGGTGCACGATATACCTGACGCCCGGTGCGCTGGGAATGACACGCCCATACGTACGCGTCGCCTCACCTGCGTCCCATTCGAAAAACTCACAGCCTCGTATCACTTCCAGCCGAGCCTGGCTGAGGGGTTTGCCATGTTCGGCGGTTATGGCAGTGGCGATCTCCTCTTGCCGATCGCGCATGATCGAAGCGGCTTTGTACAGGACATTGGCCCGCTCTGCAGGCGCGACCTGGCGCCACACCTTGAAACCGTTGGCTGCCGATTCGATGGCATCGTCCAGGTCCCTCCGCTCGGCATGCGGGAGACGGCCGATCTCCTCTTCCGTTGCCGGATTGAGTACCGGAAGGTCGTGGGCGGTTTTGCGCCATTCGCCGTTAATAAAGAGATGCAGGTCGGGATAGGTGCTCATCGGGGTTCTCGCTTGGGAGCGGATGTACGGTGCGGTGAATTATAAGTATATTTCGCCGATGGCCACCAAATACTCGAAACTCGATGCAAAAGACCATGCCCGCGAAAACATGCGCGGGATCTGGGCAGCCGCCCTGAACCCGTTCAACGACGATCTTTCGCTGAACGAGGCTGGCCTGCGCTCGAACATCCGGCACTGGATTGACGATCTCGACATCCAGGGGCTGTTCATCGCCGGCAAGCAGGGCGAGTTCTTCTCGATGAGTCTTGACGAGCGGAAGCGCAATTTCGAGGTTGCGGTCGACGAGTGCGACGGCAAGGCCGGGGTCATCGTTTCCGTTTCCGATCAGAATTACGACACGGTTCTGGATCTTTCCCTGCACGCTCAGAGTTGCGGGGCAGACTACATCGTCGTGCATGCGCCGGTGCTGAGCTTCGTGCACGAGCGCGGCGAGGTCCTGTACCAGTATTACAAGGCACTCTGTGACCGCCTCGATATCGGCATTGCCATGTGGAGCCATCCGGATTCGGGTTACCTGATGCAACCGGAGGAATGCGCGCGTATCGCCGATCTGCCCAATATCGTTGCAATCAAATACTCGGTGCCCCGCGAGATGTACGTGCAACTGACTCACATGGTCGGAGACAAGATCCAGGTGTCCACATCGGCGGAGGACGACTGGCTGGACAACATCGAAGAACTGGGCTGGCAGCTCTACCTCTGTTCCTCGCCGCCGTACCATCTGCAGACGAAGAACGACAAGCGCATGGACGAATACACGCGACTTGCGTTCGCAGGAGATTTCGACGAAGCGCGGCGCGTTCGCAACAGCCTCAATCCCGTGCGCGAAGCGATGGCGAGGACCAGGCCGGCCGACAAGCCGCAGGCGTTCGGCAAGTACTGGCAGGAATTGCTCGGGCAGGCCGGAGGCCGGGTGCGGCCGCCTATGCTGGAGCTGACAGATGCTGAGAAGGCGCCGATTCGGGAGGCATTCGAAACCTGCGGCCTGACATTGTGAGCCCGGGTCGCCCCCCGTCGCTCAGAGAACGATTCTCTGGAAGCGCGCCTGGTCCAGTTGCTTCCTGATCGAGGCCGATCGGGATTTTTGAAAGAGAAAGCCCGGTGACTCACGCGTTTCCGTGAAGCAGAACTTTCTCGGCAATTTCGTGTACAGGGAGCGAGGTGGCAAGCTGCCGCTGATCTTCTTGAGTGCGGCGCCGGTTGCGTGGCTGTGATAGTAGATTGAGCTGATTCCCAGTTCTTTGCGCAGGAACCAGATCGTCGCGGACAGCATTGCCTCGTCCCAGATCGCCTGGTGTTTCCGCAGCACCGAGTCGACGTACCTTACGACCCACTCGTTCTGCCGCTTCGAGCCCCAATAGTAGTTCGGGCCGCGTTGCCGCACGGCCATTCGCCGTGCCCACAGCGCTTCGCGGACCCAGTCGTTCTGAATCTCCTCGATCAGTGCTTCTCCTTTAGCGAGGTCGATGTCCATCCTCGACCATGCCAGCGTATGCATTGGGCCCCTTGCGACGGGGTGACCGGAGAATTCGAACGGACGATCGTCTTCCGGATCGACCAGCCTTCGGTATGGCTCGTCATGTTCGGAGGAGAAGTTGAGTTGCAGGACCAGGTTGTATCCCCTGCGAGAGGTCTGGTTCCAGAGCCCGCTCCTGGAACCCCAGGCGCCGAGGGTGAGGTAATAGCATTCATACCGCGTTGGCCAGTAGGCCTCGAAATCCTCACCGGACAGCGCACGGCCACGGCATTGCGCCAGTGTTGCCTTGACGACCTCTTTTTCAAGAAGTCTGCCGAAACGTGTCGTCTTCAGTTCCTTCTTGGAGGTTTCTCCGCTGACCGCAAGGTTCAGCAGCAGCAGTGCATAGCGGTCCTTGAAGTAATAGAACCGCGTCTTGTACCTCGGCAAGCACTGCAATATTTCCTTCAATTCGGCGCGTTGCATTATTCGTTTTCAAGAGGAAAGGGCACCTCAATCGGTGCCCTTGATGTTGGCCACTGGGTACATCCGGTTTGCGACACGTGCAATTCCTTCTGCTTCCAGTACGCGCAGAACTTCGTCCAGGTCCTTGTAAACGTGGCCGCATTCATCCAACGGCGTGCGACGGGTGTTGCCGACGATACCCTCGATTTCGACACCGCCCAGCGTGCGCTTGATGTAACGCATTTCATCGTCGATGTCGTCTTGTATGTCCGCCAGCTCACGCTTGGCCTTGCCGCGCGCCATGACGCGTCCGGCACCATGATTTACTGAGCAACCGGTGTTGTACGCGCCCTCTAGCGGATACAGGATGGCAGCGCCATCCAGCATCGAGCCGGGAACAAGGCACGGATGACCCGTGGCTTCCCACTTGGTACCGACCAGGTCCGGGTGGCCCGCCGGAAACGCGCGCGTAGCGCCTTTACGGTGAACAAAACCCTTCTTGGTCGTGCCGTCCGGCAACACCAGCGTCTCTTCCTGTACCAGGTTGTGCGAAATCTCGTAGAACACCTCACCCGTCGCATCGAACACGTTCTCCAGTGCCTTCTGTACGCCGCGCACGATGATGTGCCGGTTTGCGACCGCGTAATTCGCAGCCGAGTTGTGATGCGCCCAGTACTCGCGCCCCAGCGGCTCGTCGGCTCGCAGCCACGATTCCTCGCGGCGGTTTTTCGCCAGCCCGCGCAGTTCCGCACCCGCGTAGAAATAGTGATTTGCCGTCTGCCAGCCATAGCCGCGGCTGCCGCAGTGAATCATCACCCACACGGAGCCATCGTTGACATCCACCTGCATCTCCACGAAGTGGTTGCCGCCGCCGACAGATCCTATTTGCGGGCATGCCTTGTCACGCGCGCGTTTCACTCGCTCCGAATCCAGAACCGAATCGTCCACCTCGATGTACTGACGCTCGCAGACGTCGGCGTGCACGCCAATGGCCCGCGCCCCGTAGCGAAAGATTTCCTCGATCGTTGCCTCGGCCAGCCGCGGCATATGCTTCGGGCGATGGCTGCCGATGCCGGTCGCGATGCGCAGCTCGATGTCGTCGATCCAGCGCCGGCGCTTGTCCCAGTCGGCGACATCCGCCGCCGAGAGGCCCGGCACCTTCAGGTAGACCACCCCGCAGGAGATGTCATAGCCGCTGCCGGCCTGGATGATGACGTCCTCGGTCACGGCAACGCCGCCCACCGGAATGCCGTAGCCCAGGTGCGCATCCGGCATCAGGTATAGCCCGATCATCCCCGGGTAGGCGGCCGCCTGCGCAGCCTGGCGCCACAGCGCTTCGTCGGTCTGCTCGAAAAGCGTCTCCGACAGGTACGCGTGCACGTCCACACGCATGTCGCCAAGCATTGGCAACACATAATGTGCGTCCGATACTTTCTGTACTTCTTGCAAGAATGACATTGGTCTATCCTTCCTTCGTTATGGTACACGCAGCCGGCTGCCTGAGCCGACGCGCGTACGCAGGAACTCCATTTGGTCGGTGAGAATGCGTCGGTTCTCCAGGATCAGGCCCTCCACGCGATTGGTCGTCCGCCTACATCCAGATTTAGAATTCTCATCGTCATCATCATTTCTCGTGGTGACAATGTGGATTGTGTAGACGGGTGTTACGGCCCGGTTTCGGGCGGAGAATAGTCTTTCCTGTTTGAGGAATGTGACCTGACCGGTGTCGCCATTCCGGCTTTTGCACTAATTTCACCGCTTCGAAGGCAGCATGGCATGAACTCAAGATGATCAGGTTCACCCTCAGGCTTGGCGCAATTGGCGTTTTTATCTTTCTCTCATCCTGTGGCGTCGACGCGCCGGAACCGCAATCGAAACCGACCGCAGCACCTGAGAAGCCCGTACAAACGAGTTTGGATGGCGCGACATGCGCCGTCGTTGCGCCCGACGAAGATTCGACCCCGTGGAAACGCAATTACGAGTTGACTCGTTGCCTGCGCGAGCTGGCATACCAGGACTGGTCACAAGCCGGTGCGGAAGCGAGGCACATCGCAGACTGGTCTGTCGACCACGCTCCGCTGAGTGAAATTGTCGACATCCTGACGCGCTACGAGACCGGCGACGCGCTGGGCGCTGATCTTGAGGCGAGAGGTTTGTTGGGCGGCCCCGGTGCCAGGTACTTCGAAGACGATACCGACGAAAACTGGCAAGCGATTACCGTGAGTGACTGGCTGCGCAAGTCGGGTTACTGGTACGAATTCGATGCCGAAACGGGTACCTTTCCCAACAATCACGACTACTTGCTGGAGTCGCTTGCGGCCATGTTTGGTGAACCTCTGAATGGCGCGGTTTTCGTCGAAATTGCGCCCTCGGACTGGGAGAGTGAAGACCCGTACGAGCTGCGCGCCACATTGGGCGAGCGTAGCTGGGAGCGCGTGGCGGCGAATCACGGTGACTGGTATGACGTGCAAACCGTACTCGACATGCTGAACACAATGGCCGCTGACGTCGGCGCCTCAAAACGTGCGATGCCGCTGCAAACCTTCGATCAGTTCGTGACTGTCGTTGTCGGTCCCGGAGACGCTCTGCTCGCAGCCGCCAACGACGGACTCCTTCACCCGGCGGTCGCGCGACGCAGCATGGATCGTGGCAAGGCGTTCGAAGACGAGGTTCGTAAGCAACTCGGCCTGTAGTTCGGAGCCCCCCAAGGCCCGCGATAGTGGTAGCCGCCCTC
>CALZMQ010000088.1:3058-10715 GCA_945788625.1 uncultured Woeseiaceae bacterium | reverse complement strand
CGGATCCTCGATCAGCGCATTCCACTCCGACGGCGGCACGTGTTTGCCGGTGCCCTTGTGCGGGAGAATATCGGGGCGCCCCAGGGTGACGATCTCTTTCTTCACCTTGACGCGCATGCGCCGGAACGGTGCCTCGTCAGCCTCGGTCCAGCGGGCGTCCAACTCGTCGTTGATGCCGAGCCGGTCACGCAACCACTGGAATACGACGAGCACCGCTTCCCTGCTTCCGGCCAGCGTGCCGTTGAAGCCCTCGGTTGCGACCAGGACGGTACCGAGCAGCCCCTCCTCCTCGCAAAGCGCCTGTAGTTCATCGCACAGTACCTGTGGCTGCGGAAGATCGAGGAAGCGGTAAAACGATACGACGTTCATTCTCAAGCCTGCCGGTCGGGCTCCGTTACGGTCAGGGACAGGATGCTGTGCCGAATTTCCTCGCCAAGCACGAGTCGTGCGTCCGCACCGATGCTGCTGACAGCGTCGTCGTACTCGATCAGCCCGTTGCCATTACGGCGCAGTACGTGCAGATCCTGCAACGTGCGAATGAAATCATGAAACAGCGTCTTGTTGAAGAAGTCCGGCGAATGCAGCCCGTAGATCATCGAGAGACGCTCGGCACTTTGCTGGCACATGGTCTCCAGCTGGCTTCTTGACAGCACTCCCGAGCCGTTGCGAACCAGTATGGCAATCACGAGGTAGAAGCGTTGCAGCATCGGCACCATCGACTGGCCCAGCATCAGGAGCTGGAACGCCTTTTCCGACCCGGCCGGCGGCCTGACGAGCATCTTCTTGCGCCTCCCGGTCGTCAGGATGTTCATGTCGATGAGGGCGTCGATGGCATCCGAGGTGACATCGTCGATGTCTTCGAAGTCCCACTTCAGGTTCAGTTCTTTCTTCATGAACGGGTAGATGAGCCGAATCAGCCGCTGCAGTTCCGCGTGCTCAAGCTGTTGACCCTGGATGAAGCAGCAAGCCACCGAGGACGGTACGGCCAGCAAGTGCAGGATGTTGTTGCGGAAGTAGGTCATGAGCACGGCCGTGCGCTCGGCCATGTGTATCACCTCGCCCATCGGGTGCGAGCTGCGGCTGATGACGTCGAGCTTCTCGCCGTGTTCTATGATCTCGTCGGCGCTCCAATCCGGCATCGTCACCGAGTCCGAGTACTTGAAACGCTTCATGAGCCCGAGGCTCAGCCGTAGCTGCCGGCGCAGTTCGTCGATGCCGATCTTTTGTTTCGGCGTTGCAAGCAACACGTAGGCCAGCAAACTGATGGGCGTGACGGCGGCGGCCGAGTTTATCCGGCTCATGATTTCGCTGCCGATCTCGTCCACGATCCCGGCCAGCCAGGTCGGCCGTTCGCCGTTTTCCGAGACGAACTCGCGCCACTCTGGGTGCATGCGGTCGAGTACCGGCTCCAGCTCTATCGGTTCCGCGATGTTGACGTAAACCTTGCCAAAATGTTCGCGCAATGACTTGACCGACCTGATCAACCCACCGAGCGATTCTTTCTGCTTTTGAGCGCCACCCAGTTCGCTGATGAAGGAATCGCCCTCGATGAGCTTCTCGTACCCGAAGTAGATCGGCACGAACACGACGGGCCGCTGCGGATTCCTGATGAAGGAATTGATCGTCATGACGAGCATGCCGCCCTTGGGCGAGAGCAGGCGACCGGTGCGGCTGCGGCCGCCTTCGACGAAATACTCGATGGAATGGCCCTTGACGAGTATCTGGTGCAGGTACGCGTCGAAAACCGCGGCGTACAGGCGATTGCCCTTGAAACTGCGGCGCAGGAAGAAGGCTCCGCCGCGGCGCAGTATGCTGCCGACAATCGGCATATTCAGATTAATGCCGGCGGCGACGTGAGGAAGGTGCAGCCCTTCCTCGTACATGATGTATCCGAGCAGCAAGTAGTCGAAGTGACTGCGATGGCACGGCACGTACACGACTTCTTTTTCCCGCGCTACTTCATGCAGGCGGTCCATGTGATTCAGCTCGATGCCGTCGTAGATGCGGTTCCACAACCATTTCAGGATTCGCTCGATAATGCGGATCATCGGGTAGGAGATGTCTGCCGCGATCTCGAGCGCGTACTTTTCCGCCTTGCGGCGCGCCAGTTCCTGTTTGCGAAACTCGTCGCCGGCCTCGGCAAGAATCGCGCGACGTACCGCCGGCGTGCGCAATACGGACTTGATCAGCGTCCGGCGATGTGACAGGTCCGGGCCGACCGTAGCGGCACGGCGCTTGCGAAAATGCACGCGCAGTATCCGCGACACCTTGCGGTATGCGATCGCCGATTCCTGCCCGTCCTGGTAGATGGACCGTAACGGCAGGGCGTGACTGTAGCGCAACAAGGTATTGCGCCCGAGCAGCAGCGTCGCGAAGAACTTGCGCGTCCGGCCCACTACGTCCCAGTCTTCAGAGAAAAGAAGCTTCAGCAGCGATCGTTCTTTTTCCGGGGACCGGCCCCAGTAAATCGCGACTGGAATCAGGAGCAGGTTCTGATCGCCGTTGTCGGCCGCCTCGACGAGTCGCCGCAGGCGTTGCGATCCGGTCTTGCGTGGACGCCGGTAAAAGAAGCCTTCCTTGCGGCGCAGCACGACGAAGCGCCGGTACTCGCTAATGCCGCAAAACTCCAGCGACTCGGTCGGTGACGGCATGCCGTGCCGGGCACAGGCGCGCTCCAGTGCGAGCATGTCGGCGAGACCGCCGGTCTCGAGCACGTAACAGACCGCCGCGTCAGGATCATCGATGAGCTCGGCAGGCATCTCGGGCTGAATGACCGGCCTGGCCCACAAAGAGAACACCTTTCCAGCCAGCCAATACAGCGGGCGACTAATGAAACCTGCGATGTTCATGGCGCACAAGTCTACCGGAATCGCTAATCTGTGACCGCCTTCGTTTTGCAAGCAGTTGTTTTGGGAGACAATTCACACGTTTTCGGCATTTGGGTCTATTGGGCTGACCATGAAGAACCTGATCATCTGGGCAATTATCGTCGGATCCGTCGTTTACGGCGGCTCCAAATTCCTGCTGCACCACAAGGTCGAGTCGGGTGTCGACATGGCTGTCCTCGCCATGTCGCCGTTCGTCAATGTCGAATACGACGGCGTCAGCTCCACCATGACCGGCGAATTGACCATTGACGGTATCCGCGCGCGAATCAACGGTTTCAGCGACGAAATACGCATCGATCGCCTGGGCATCGACACGCCGAGTTATTTCTCGCTGCTCAGTCTCGCTGACATTGCCGAGAACATACGCACGCCGGACGACGTCATTCCCGCGTATTTCGGCTTCATCGCAGAGGGCGTTCGTGTGCCCGTCAACGCGGACTACTTCAAGAAATTTCATGCTGAAATGCTCAAAGACGTGCGTGCGAGCGACATCGACGCCTCGGCAGCGCAGTGCACGGGGAAGTACGGTTTCTCGCCCGAGGTGCTGACACGGCTCGGCTATTCCGAACAAGTGGTTTCCTTATCCGCGCACTTTCGCCGTGGCATCGGCAATTACAAGGTTGCGCTCACATCGTCGGTCGAAGACATGTGGGACGTCGACGCCGAGTTGACACTTGCGGGTGACATGGTGACGGAACTGGCCAAGGGCCCGCGTTACCGACCGAAACTGAGCGCCATGCGCATCGAGTACACCGACGACTCACTCAATCAGAGAGTGGAAAAGTACTGTGGGCGTCTTGGTTTGTCGGATGACGATATCATACGTGCGCAGCTCGACAATCTGTCGTTTTTCGGCAAACAGAACGGGATCGAATTCGACGAGTACGTGATCGATCCCTTCACCGAATTCCTCGGCGGGAAGTCCACGCTCATCGTAACCGCGAAGCCGTCGGAACCGGTGTCGATCAGCCAGATCAGCTTGTATCACCCCAGCGACGTTCCCGCGCTGCTCGACCTGTCAGCCGAGACTTTATGAGAAAAAGGGACAGTTCCCCCGACGGTTCGTCGAGTGAACTGTCCCCCATGCTTCCCGGGATTTCTAGTCGGTAGCGGCGTCGATCGCGTCTTCGGCCTCTTTTTTCTTGTCCATCAGCGTCTGCTCGACGTCGGCAGCCTTGTCCATGGCGCCTTCCATCGCGCCGGCAGCGTCATCCATTGCATCGTCCGCTGCGTCCATGGCGTCATCGGCCATATCACCTGCCGCATCGGCAGCATCTTCCATCGTCTCTTCGGCTGCATCCATAACGTCGCCAGCGGGTTCTTCAACCGTATCGACGGCCGCGTCCATCGCTTCCTCGGCCGAACCACCCGATTCCTTGCCGCCGCATGCGAACAACGCAAGGCTCGCCGCCAGTACCAGTAAATATTTCATGCCTTCCTCCCTGTCTCCGATCTAGTCGGATGTGTTTTCCAAAAATACCTTAAGGTATTCGTTAATCTGCTCGATGTTGCCCGTCAAACGATGGTCGCCATCGACCAAATGCAACGTAGCACCGCAGTTTCGCGCATACCTGATGCTGTTTTCAACCGGCACAATATCATCATTCCAGCCATGCACAATGCAAATCGGTATCTGCGGCGGCGGGGGCGTGAGTGCTTCGTACCCCTCCATGTAGTAGGCGGGCGCCAGCACGAACAATCCTGCCGCACCCAGCGTGTCGGCCGCCGCGGTTGCTACGTGACCGCCCATGCTGGAGCCGACCAGCACGATCCTGTCATCGATGCGTGCGCACGCGCCGATCAGTTTGCGGACGCGTTCTGTCGGATCGGCGATACCCCGGTAGTCGATGCTCTCCACCTTGTGACCCAGGTTTTCGACCAGACCCGCCATCGCGCGAATCTTGGATCCCCAGGGACCGCTCTCCTGGCCGTGTGAAAAAACGACAGTAGTCATACGAGTATTCCATCCCCTGTATCGCACAATTCCTCGATGTGTCGCACCAGCAGCCAGTCCCGATCCTGGCCCCAGGTAACGAAATCACCCATGCGCAATGTTGGTACGCCCCATGAACCGGACGCCATCATCGACTCACGATTGGCTTCGGCCAACTTGCGCCAGTCGTCATTTCGCATGGCTGCTTCCACTTCCGGCCAGGACAGCCCCGTATTGTCGGTGACCTTGCGCATACCGGCATCGGTCGCAACATCGATAGCACGGCTCCAGACTGCTTCCCCGGCGTTGACGAGGAATTCCCTGCCGCAACCCTGCGATTCCGCGAGATGAAACACCGCCAGGCAACGTTCGGCACCCTTGCCGACAGGATCGGCCAGTTTGCCGAAACCGATGCCGAGGCGCCTCGCTTCGCGCGCCGCGTCGTTGACAATGTAAAGCAGTTTCTGCCTGGGCACCTGCAGGCCGCGCATTACCATCGGCAATACCGGCCGTAATCTCAGCTCCAGGCCAAACGCATCTGCGATCTCGAAGACGCGACGCAGCGCCAGGTAGGAGTAAGGGCTGCGAAAGGAATGAAACAGCTCCAGAGGCGGCAGGTCCGTGGCGGCAACCGGCGGCGCGACTGGCAGTGTGAACTGCGTGATTTGATGCATCGCCCCCAGCGCCGGGTCCGGTTTCCCGGGCCGGGCCGCACCCAGCTTATCGAGTCGTTGCAGCAAGTAGCGCAGCCTGTCGACACCCCAGTACCATTCGCCCCCGTAGTGGAGCATGGCGCTGTTGTAATGGCCCAAACTGTCCTGCTGCGCTCGGGATTCCCCGATCACAGCCTCCGAGTCGCCCCTGGACTCGGCGCCGACGCTACGGCGAGACGCAGACTCAGCGTCTCCCCGCCAGAACACTGCGAGCGCGTTGAGCAATTCGTCGTCGAAATCGGCGCCCGCTTTGCTGGCCGCAACTGCGTCCAGCATCGCCACCCTGTGCTCCACCGGCGGAGCCGCGCCCTGGTCGAGAAAGGGAATGCCCAGTTCGCGTGCCAGTCGATTACAGTCCACGATGGCGTATTCAGCCAACAATTCCGGTGCCGGCTTGAATGCCTCGCCGCGTGCTTCTGAGAGATATAGGCGCAGATCGACGTCATAAGCTGCGGCGAGATTCGGCAGGTAATGTGCCAGCAAATAGGAGTACGGATCGTCGAGCTGCAGGAATGCGGAAACGACATGCTTCTGCCTCAGCAGGCGCCTTCGGGTTTCGCTGATGCTTCGCCTCAAGGAGCCGGTGCGATCGCTCAGGAGGGCGCGAAGCAAATAGGACCGCAATTTGCGCCGGATGCTCAAAGTTTTCGTCTCACGACTCATCCCACATTGCCGAAGGCTTCCACAACAGCTCATCGAGATCCGGTTCCCAGCGATACCGGGACATGTCGACTTTGCCATCGACTAGCGAGACCCCCTCTTTGGCAAGCCGCTTGCGCTGGGTCCTGAAGTGTCGGCTATTGGCATCGAATGCGCTACGACCCGACGACCGGACTACGCGATGCCACGGAAGCTCGATGTCTTTCGGGCAATGGCGCAATGCATAGCCCACTTGCCGAGCGCCTCGCGGGATGCCCGCTATTTCGGCAACCTGCCCGTAATTTGCGACACACCCTGGCGGAATGTCCTGGATGGTCTCCCAGATTCGTCGCATTCGTGTGTCCCGATCCATCGCCGCCGCCTCAGGTCAGCCCCAGCCGAGCCTGGATCTCACGCTTCGCGTCGCGCAGCACGGTGTCCCGGTCCAGCGTATCCAGTATTTGCTTGACGACTTGCTTCGGCCCGCCTTCGCCCCAGGACTTGCCCTTTGCCAGGTACTCGGCAGCGGCCTGGCCGACGAGGTAGGTACTGTAGTACGCGATAGCTCCCTGCGCGCCTGCCGTGAGTATGGTCGACAAGCCTATCGTGCCGACTTTCAGTGCGCTCGACACGAAATGCAGTGCCCACACCGTGCCCATGAGAGCAGCCGATTCGGCAACGATGACTTTGACGATTGAGCCGGCTTCCTTCTGACTCAGCGGCAGGTCGTAGGCACGCGACAAATGCACGACCATGCCGACGTCGATGAACGCCGCTGCAAACAGGTCCGCGACCGGGATCGGGTTGAATGCAACGGCAATGCCTTTCGCGACGCAATAGGTTCGCACCAGCCTGTCGCCGAGTTCGCGCCGGGCAGCGAGGATTCGACGACCGACCTGGTCGGAAAGATCCGAGGCAAACAGGCTCGCATTCAGTGCTGCCAGCGTCTTGCCCTCGGATTCCAGCACATCCCAAAGTCTCACCCGCAGCTCGGCGACGTCGGGTTGCCGTGGCCTCTCGGAAGTCGTTTCGGCGCCGTCCGCGCCGACTTCGACCACGGCCTGCGGCCGAGGCCGCGCCGCCGCACAGATGATGTGATCGGGGCCCACGATACCGTCGGTCCTGCGTCGCACCGACCGCAGCAGTGCCGCGCGTTCGTCCGCCGAATACAGGTCGGACTTGTTGAGCACGACCAGGACGGGACGCCCCTGCGCCAATACGGCTTTCAGCGCATCGAGTTCGGAGTCGGTGATATCGCCGTCGAGAACGAACATCACGAGGTCCGACCTGCCCGCAACTTCTTTCGCCAGCGCCTCTCTATCTTCTCCGCCGGCCTCGTCGAGGCCGGGCGTGTCGATCAGGTATACACCGCCGGCCTCGACCTTGTTCCAGGCCTGCATCTCCGAGTGCCGGGTTTCCCCGTGCAACGGGCTTACAGAGAACGTCTCCGCGCCAATCAGGGCGTTGAGCAGCGAAGACTTGCC
>CALZMQ010000088.1:0-3045 GCA_945788625.1 uncultured Woeseiaceae bacterium | reverse complement strand
GTGCTGACACGACCGAAAGCCGACAAGTGCAGATGCCCGTGTTCGAGCTTGTCGAGCATTGCCTCGACCGACTGGTAGTCGCGTTCGAGCGAGTCCCGCACGCCCTCGGGCAGGCGGGAATCATGGATCAGGTCGCGCAGGCTCTCGCGTGCGAGACTCAGGTGGTCCGCTCCACTCACGGGCGCAGGCTCAGCCGTCTTTCCGTTCCAACGCCACTTTGGCAATGCGGCGAACGCCCGCTTCCAAATGCTCACTGATGCCATCCTCGAATTCTCTGGCGGCCACCTCGGGCACCAGTTCGCCGTCGCGCGACAAAGTCAGCACAAGGCTGCGCCCCAATGCGTCAAAGATCAATCCGTATGCGACGGCGTGCACGACACCGCCGGCAACCGTGCCGAGCCCGGGGAACGCCTTGAGTCCGTTGCCGGCTACCGCAAGCGACAGCGGCAGTGCCCGGCCGACGCGACTCTGGCTCATCGAAAGAAATTCTTCGATGTCGAGGTCTCGCGGCGCGGCGCCGTACAGTTTGCACAGTTGTTGCGTCATCGTCGTGCCGATGTAGCCCTGCACGAGGATGTCCGTGCCCGGACTGATGGCAGCCAGTGCGCCCACGACGGCCCTGCGCGTCGCGCTGCGAATGATCTGTTCGGAGCGCTGCACCCGGTACTCGGCTTCGGCTTCTGCAAGCCGCGCCGCGGCCAGCTGGAACACCGCCTTTTCGCGGCGCTCGTCGAGCGGTGCGGCGTCGCCGGACAACAGGCGATTGATCGCAACGACAAGAACACCGATGTCGGCCGGCCGGTTGCGTCGCACGGTTTCCTCGCTGCCGTCGGCGTAACGCTCGATCATGTCTGTTTCACCGCCGGCAGTCACGGCAACAACGTGGTCGCGCTGCAGCTCGCCGCCCACTTCATCGATGCGCTCCAGCAATTTCTGCATGAGCGACGCCTGCTCTTCACTCGTGAATCGATCGGCCTTGTTGAGCACCAGCACGATGGGTTTGTCGAACTCGAGCAGTGCTTCGATCGAGCGGATCTCGGGGCGCGTCAGGTCGCTGTCGCAGACGAACAGTACTACGTGGGAGCGCTTCGCTTCGTCTGTCGCAATGGACGAAAGCTCGCCGCCAACGCCGCCGATGCCGGGAACGTCCGTCAACAATATCTGGTCACCGGCGTCGCCGCGCCAGCTGTAGTGGCGCACGTCGTCCGTAGAACCGCCAACGACGTCGATCTGCACATCGGCTTCAGGCACCAGCGCCTTGATCAGCGAACTCTTGCCGGTACTGATTTCGCCGAAGAAACACAGGTGTATCATGCCGCCGCTTTGCCTGGCTGCGAGGCCCTTGAGTTCCGCCTGCGCTTCGCTGACGTCGACTCCGGCCGCCTCGGCAGCCTGGATGCGCCGCTCGATGTCCTGCCTCGACAGCGGCGCGGCAACGGGAGCACGGGCCATGTCGATCTTGCGCCGCACCACCAGTCGCCAGATCAGCCAGCATGCGAGAACCACGAGCAGCAACATCACGCCGACGTAGCCGTACAGCAGGGCCGGCGGCCCTGCTTTGAGACGATCCCAGACGTTGAGTGCCGATTCCGAAATGAACAACAACGCACCGATCGCGATGATGAACACCAGGCCGACGGCAATCGCAATTGCAACCCGAATAAACCGATCAAGCTTCATCGCGTATCAGACTGCCGCAAAACAGCTTCGAATGCACACGTAGCGGCGCAAAGCGCGGGGGCGCGCACTCCTATAGCTGCGCGTCCACCCATCGATCGATCTTGGTTTCCAGCATTGACAATGGCATCGCGCCGTCCTTCAGGACCTCGGTATGGAAATCCCTGACGTTGAACTTGTCACCGAGCCTCTCTTCCGTCTGGTTGCGGATTTCACGGATCTTCAGCTGGCCGATCTTGTATGCCAGCGCCTGACCCGGAATCGCCATGAATCGTTCAGCCTCGGCGACGGCACGCGCCTCGACGACGGCGCTGTTCTCATACATGTAGTCGAGCACCTGCTGCCGGGTCCAGCCCTGCGAGTGTATGCCCGTGTCGACGACGAGACGAATCGCCCGCCACAGTTCGGCATTCAGGCCGCCGAAGTACTGGTAAGGGTCCGTGTACACGCCGAGTTCCTTGCCCAGCGATTCCGCATACAGCCCCCAGCCCTCCGAGAAAGCGGTAAACCCGCCAAAACGGCGAAACCCGGGAAGTGCTTCGTTTTCACGCTGGATCATGATCTGGAAATGATGGCCTGGGATCGCTTCGTGCAGGAACAGGGCCTCCATGGCCCATTTGCCGCGCGCCTTGATGTTGTAAGCGTTCGCGTAAAAGACCCCGGGTCGCGATCCGTCCGGTGTGCCGGACATGTAGGAACCGCCGGCCGCCGACTGCTCGCGAAAGGGTTCGACGCGGCGCACTTCGGGTCTTCGGGAATACGTCGAACAGGTCTTTCGACAAATCGCTGATGTGATCCGCCATGTCGCGGTAGCCCTGGATCAGTTCCTCGGCCTCGTCGAAGAAGAACTGCTCGTCGGTATTGACGAACTCGAAGAAGTCCTTCAGGTCGCCCTCGAAACCAACCTGTTCCATGACGCCGCGCATCTCGTCGTGGATGCGCCCCACTTCGTCGAGGCCGACCTGGTGAATCTCGTCGGGAGTCATGTCCGTCGTCGTGCGCACGCGCACGAGATAGGCATACCAGTCTTCGCCGTTCGGTAGCGCGTACAGCCCTATCGTGTCGCGCGCCGCGGAAAGATACGTGTCGCCGATGAAGTTGTTCAGGCGTTCGTAGGCCGGAATGATCGTGGTCCTGATCGTGTCCTCGTACGCGGCGGTCAGGCGTTCCCGATCCGCTTCGCTGAAGTCGGCAGGCATGTCGCGTACCGGCTTGTAGAACGCCGACTCCTTCGGATCGTCGACGAGCTGCGATTCGAGCTGCGGCACCAGCTTTGCCATCAGGATGCGCGGCTGGACCACGCCCTCCTGCATCCCGAGTTTCATGTTCGTGATTACCTGATCGACGTTAATGGCGAACTGGTCGGCA
>CALZMQ010000087.1 GCA_945788625.1 uncultured Woeseiaceae bacterium | reverse complement strand
CGCATCATCGTCCACATGACGATCATTGCGTCGCTGGTGATCCTCGTCGACCAGCTCCTGAAGGCCTATGCCTTCGAGACGAGCAAGCAATTGTCGGTCTTCGTCGGCCTGATCATCACCAACTGCATCGTACTCGGCCGCGCCGAGGCGTTCGCAATGAAAAACGGTGTCGTCATGAGTTTCATCGACGGGCTCGGTAACGGACTCGGCTACAGCGTGATCCTCATTGCGGTGGCAACTCTGCGCGAACTGTTCGGCGCCGGCACGCTGCTGGGCTACCCGGTGCTCGAAGTGGTATCGAACGGTGGCTGGTACGAAGCCAATGGCCTGATGCTGCTGCCACCGAGTGCGTTCTTCATCATCGGCCTGCTGATCTGGGGCATCCGCACCTGGCGTACGCAGCAGGTTGAGAAACCCGACTACCAGATTCACGAAGTGCACAGGACGGAGGTTTACTAATGGAAGCCTACGTCAGCCTCTTCATCCAGGCGGCCTTCGTTGAAAACCTGGCGCTCGCGTTCTTCCTCGGCATGTGCACGTTTCTCGCCGTGTCGAAGCGCGTCGAGACGGCCATTGGACTGGGACTGGCTGTAATCGCAATCCAGGTCATCACGGTTCCCGTGAACCACATGATTTACAAGTACCTGCTCGCAGATGGCGCGCTGGCCTGGGCCGGTCTCGCCGAGGTCGACCTGGGTTTCTTAGGCCTGGTCAGCTATATCGGCGTCATCGCCGCGCTCGTGCAGATCCTCGAGATGACGCTCGACAGGTACTTCCCGAAGCTCTACAACGCGCTCGGCATCTTCCTGCCGCTGATCACCGTGAACTGCGCCATCCTGGGCGGCACGTTGTTCATGGTCGAGCGGCAGTACAACTTCATGGAGTCGGTCGTGTTCGGCGTCGGCAGTGGCGCCGGCTGGGCGATCGCGCTGATTGCACTCGCCGGCATACGCGAGAAACTCAAGTATTCGGATGTCCCTGTCGGACTGCAGGGACTTGGCATCGCATTCATCATCGTTGGCCTCATGTCGCTGAGCTTCATGGGATTCTTGGGTATTTGAAATGGACATCGACTCCGCCGTATTGCAGCAAGTATTGCTCGGCGTCGGCCTGTTCACGGCCGTCGTCCTGATACTTGTGTTCGTCATCCTGCTCGCGCGCTCGAAGCTCGTGTCGGTGGGTAACGTCAACATCATCGTCAATGACGAATTGACACTCGGCATACCCGTCGGTTCGAAGCTGATGCAGGGGCTGGCGGACGCCGATCTGTTCGTGCCCTCGGCCTGCGGCGGCGGCGGGACTTGCGGCCAGTGCTGCGTACAGGTGCTGTCGGGCGGCGGTGCGATCCTGCCGACCGAGCGCTCGCTGATCAACAAACGCGATGCCGCCGATCACTACCGCCTGTCCTGCCAGGTCACGGTCAAGCAGGACATGAAGGTACGCGTACCGGACGAGGTATTCGGCGTCAAACGCTACGAGTGCACCGTCGTCTCGAACCGCAACGTGGCGAGCTTCATCAAGGAGTTCGTCGTCGAATTGCCCGAAGGCGAGGAACTGGATTTTCGCGCCGGCGGTTACATCCAGATCGAGTGTCCGCCGCACGATCTCAAGTACGCCGATTTCGACATCGACGAAGAGTTTCGCGACGAATGGGACCGCTACAAGCTGTGGCGCTACGAATCGCATGTGAAAAAGCCCGAGATGCGCGCCTACTCGATGGCGAGCTATCCCGAGGAACGCACGCTCATCAAGCTCAACGTGCGCATCGCGACGCCTCCGCCGGGTGCCGACGATTCGATCCCGCCCGGCATCATGTCGTCGTATATCTTCAACCTCAAACCCGGTGACAAGACGGTCATTTCGGGACCGTACGGCGAGTTCTTTGCCAAGGATACCGACAACGAGATGGTCTTCATCGGCGGCGGCGCGGGCATGGCGCCGATGCGCTCCCACATCTTCGACCAGCTCAAGAGCAAGCATTCGAAACGCAAGATGTCGTTCTGGTACGGCGCGCGCAGCCTGAAGGAGATGTTCTACGCGGAAGAGTTCGACGAACTGGCCGAACTCAATGACAATTTCGAGTGGCATCTTGCACTGTCGGAGCCGCAACCGGAGGACAACTGGGACGGTCTCACCGGTTTCATCCATGCCGTGCTGTATGAGGAATACCTTGCTGAGCATCCGGCCCCTGAAGATTGCGAGTATTATCTTTGCGGGCCACCGATGATGAACTCGGCTGTCATCAAGATGCTCGACAGCCTCGGTGTTCCGAAAGAAAATGTCCTGCTCGACGATTTCGGCGGATAAACGCCATGGCCCGCCTGCTGCTCACCTGCCTGTTGCTCACGACGCTGTTGATCGGCGCCTGTGGCGATTCGCGGCTTCCGCAGTACGAGCTCTCCGGCAGCACGATGGGCACGACGTACAACGTCCTGCTGGTTGCTCCGGCCGACGACGTTGCCATGGACGCAGTGCGCGACGACATTTCGGCAACGCTGCAGGCTATCGATGACCTCGCGTCCACCTGGCGCGACGACTCCGAGCTGTCGAGGTTCAATGCCAGCCCGGAGAGCGGCTGGATCGCGGTCTCGGCCGAGTTCTGCGATGCCATAGAACGTTCGCTCGAAGTCAGCCGGCAAAGCGGCGGCGCATTCGACGTAACGATCGGTCCGCTGGTCAACCTGTGGGGTTTCGGTCCCGGCGGCGAGGCCAGCGAACCGCCGGCGAACGACGCCTTGCTCGCCGCGATGCAGCGGGTGGGCTACGAACGGCTTGCAGCGCGCTGCGACAAGCCCGCGGTGAGAAAAGCGGCAGATGACATGTTTGTCGATCTTTCGGGCTGGGCCAAGGGCCATGCCGCGGACGAAGTCGCCTCGCTTCTCGACCGCAAAGGAATCGAGAACTACCTGGTTGAGATCGGCGGCGAGATGCGCGTTCGCGGCCAGAACTCGGAGCGCCGCAAATGGGCCGTGGCAATCGAAGCGCCCTCGACAACCCGGCGCACGCCACATTTTGTCTTGCGTGTAACCGATACCGGCGTCGCGACGTCCGGCGATTACAGGAACTACTTCGACCATGAGGGCCGCCACTATTCGCATACGATCGATGCCCGAACGGGACGGCCAATCTCGCACAACCTGGCAGCGGTTACAGTGGTCAGCGAATCCGCGGCCTACGCAGACGCGATGGCGACGGCACTGCTCGTACTCGGCCCGGATGCCGGTCCCCGGCTGGCCGAGAGCCTGGGCATCGCGGCCTGCTTCCTGATCCGTCACAAGACCGGTATCGAGGAACTGACCACGGCAAAATTCGATATATTGAGAAACCTATGAGCGTTGTCATAGCCACACTGATACTGAGTTTCGTGTTCATCCTGCTCGTCATTGCGGGCATGAGCATCGGCGTCATGAACGGTCGCCGGGCGATCAGCGGCAGTTGTGGCGGCTTGAACAGCGGCGGCTGCGAACTGTGCAGCGGCAGCTGCCGCAACAAGCGCGACGACGCGGATGGAGAAAACGCATGACTAGCAAATTCTGCGTGGTTAAAGACTACATGGCGAAAACGCTCGTGACGTTCAAACCGGACACCGACGTACTGGACGCCGTGCACGTGCTCGTCAAAAAACGCATCGCAGGAGCGCCCGTGGTCGACGACGAGGGCAATCTGCTCGGCATGCTGTCGGAACTCGATTGCATGAAAGTCGCCCTGCATGCGGGCTATCACGGCCATTGGGGCGGCCCCGTGAGCGAATTCATGAGCGAGGGCGTCAAAACCATTGATGCCGACATGAGTATCGTCGATCTTGCCCAGGTGTTTGTCGATACGCGTTTTCGCCGCTTTCCGGTCATGCAGGGCACGCGACTGGTCGGCCAGATCAGCCGCAGGGACGTATTGCGCGCGCTGGAGTACCTCGCTCGAGGCTGACAAGTTGGTCACTTGTCAGGGTCGAACCTCGCCTCGAACGTCTGCTTTTTCATGCGGATTCAACCGGTGGACGTTACACTCTCGCTCAGTTTTTCGGCTTTGTTCGCGCCTGCCTGATTTGGTCCAGGTAAGCATCAGGGAAATTCAACCTGGTGGCGACCTCCAACAGCGATTCCGCGTATTCTGTGTTGGCCCCGGTAACTTTGTCGCTCGGCAAATTGTAGCAAGTCGCTTCAACCTGCCTACCATCCATAAGTTCGACAAGCACGGTCTCCGGCAAGTAGTCCGCGACGCTATCCTCCGCATACAACGCTGTTGCCTCACCTGGAGCGATATCCATCGTGGCTCCGTAGGCGCGGCTATCTGGACGGCGGACCAATGTTGCCCGCTCGCCGATGCGCAAACCGTAACCGTCAACAAACCCTAAACTTACCTCTGAAGGCTCTATTCCCTTCGTGGCGAGCAGACTCTCGTCCATAAAGAGGCCATAGAAGAAAACTCTCACTGTGTAAGCTCCATGTGTAAGGTCAACTATTGCAGGCTGATTCGACTCTTCTAGCGACAGACAGTTTCGATTCACAAGCCGACTTCTTACCTCACATCAATCGACCGGCGGCTAGGCAATCGTCTGGTTCAGGCCGTGTTCCTCTTGTCGCTCTTTGCAACAAAGCGCGCGCCGAGCGTCCGCCGCCGCAGATAGGCATAGACCTCGAGCAGCGGCAGTTCTTTCGGACACACATCCGCGCACGCCATCATGCCGACACAGCCGAATACGCCCTGGTCGCCGGCGACGACCTCGAACCAGTCCGCTTCCGAGCGCTGGTCGCGAGGGTCCATCATGAAGCGCGCAATACGATTCAGCCCGGCTGCCGCAAGAAACTCACCATCGAGATTCGCGATACCGCAGGAGGCCACGCAGCAGCCGCATTCGATGCAGCGGTCGCCCTCGTAAATCGCGGCCGCGATATCGTCGCTCATGCGTTCTTCAGTCGCGTCCGGATCGAACGGCATGCGCTCGTGTATCCACGATTCCGTGCGCTCGGCCATCTCACGGAACCAGGTGCCCGTGTCCACCGACAGGTCGCCGATCAATTTGAACGTCGGCAACGGATACAACTGGATGTCCTCCGGCAGATCCGCGGTCAGTGTCCGGCACGCCAGTGCTGGGCGCCCGTTGACCATCATGCCGCAGGAGCCGCAAGTCGCGGAGCGGCACGCAAAGTCGAACTGCAGGCCCGGGTCCAGCGTCTCACGGATTTGGCTGAGCGCGATGTACAGGGACATGAACGGGGTCTCGTCGATCTCGAATACGTCGGTATGCGGCGCGGAATGTTCGTCTTCGGGATTGAAGCGAAAAACCTCGAAACGCAGTCGGCGCAGGGCAGTCTGTTTTTCGTCACTCATTCGTACAATCCCATCACGTTGCCACAGCCTGCCACTCGCCGCGGCGCAGGCGGCTGCCCATCGCGTCGACACTGTCCAGGCGTCCGTGCGCACGCTGTTCAGTGAGCACGGACTCGTTGTAGTCGTCGAGTGTCTGCGCCATCTCGATTCGTTCGTCACTGCCGTAGCCGCGGTGGCCCGGCGGCAGGTCGATCAGGCCGGTCGGCTCGTATGCAAATGACGGGTCGCTGTCATCTGCGCCCCAGCGTACGAGTGTGCGATTGAGCCAGTCCCTGTCGTTGCGCAACGGGAAGTCCGTGCGGAAATGCGCGCCGCGACTCTCAGTACGCGCCTCCGCTCCCATCGCGACTGTCAAAGCAAGGCGCAACATGCCTTTCAGGCGCAAGGCGAAGGAAAGTTCCGGATTGACGCCGGGGTCCTTGCAGCGCAATACGGCATTGTCGCAGTCGTCGAGCTGTTGCCTGATTTCGGCGACGGCTTCGCCGAGTTCGTCGGCGTTGCGGAATATGCCCACCTTGCTCATCATGATCTCGCCGAGGGCGTCCCGGATCTCGTAGACGCCCGGTCCGTTGCCCGTGCGGGCCAGCCAGTCCGATGCTTGCCGCTCCGCATCGGCCAATGCGCCAAAGGCAACGCCCGTATCGGCGCGCAACGTCGCTCCCGACGCGTGTTCGGCGACCCTGGCGCCCACGAGCCGGCCGGACACGAGCGTCTCCGCCAGGCTGTTGCCGCCGAGCCGGTTGAAGCCGTGCATGTCCCAGCAGGCCGCCTCGCCCACTGCGAACAACCCGGCAAGGCCGTAGGCCTCGCCATCCTTGTTCACGCGCACGCCACCCATGGAATAATGTTGCGTCGGGCGCACCGGGACCAGTTCTTCGGCCGGATTCAGGCCGGCAAAGTCCCGGCAGATGTCCCAGACCTCGAGTAACTTGGTACGCAGGTGCTCTTCGCCGAGGTGACGTATGTCGAGCCAGAGATGCGGTCCGTACGGAGAATCGACGCCATTGCCGTCACGTATGCATTGCACCATGTGGCGGGAAACCACGTCGCGACTGGCCAGTTCCTGTTTCTCGGGTTCCGCCTCGACCATGAAGCGGTTCCCGTTCTTGTCCAGCAGGTAGCCGCCGTCGCCGCGACAGCCTTCGGTAACGAGGATGCCGCTGGGCGACAACGTCGTCGGATGGAACTGCACGGCTTCCATATTGCCGAGCGGCACGACCCCGGTCGCCAGCGCGATAGCCGCACCGGTACCCTCGTTGATTGTCGCGTTGCTGGTGTACTGCCCGTAGATACGGCCATAACCGCCGGTCGCGATAACGATTGCTTTCGCCAGCACCGCGAAATACCGGCCACTTCTCAGGCAACGAACGACGGCGCCGAGACAACGGCTGCCATCGTGAATCAGCGATACGGCCTCTGTGCGATCGCGCACCGTCACGCCGAGCCGTAACACTTCGCTGTCCACCGCGTACAATGCGGCGTGCCCGGTGCCGGCGGCCGCGTAACAGGCGCGCCATTTCGCAGTGCCGCCGAAATCACGCTGCCCGATCAGGCCGTCGTTCTCGAGTGCCTCGTCGATCTGGACTTCTTCGCCCTTGATGAAATAGTCGTTTCGCCCGCCACGCACGCGGCTCCAGGGCACGCCATAATGCGCCAGTTCCCTCACTGCGATCGGCGCTTCTTCCGCGAATATGTTCGCGACTTCCTGGTCGGCGCCCCAGTCCGAGCCACGAACCGTATCCAGGAAATGCACCGTCGGATTGTCACCTTCGGCTTTGACGCAGTTGCCCAGCGATGCCTGCATACCGCCCTGCGCCGCGCAACTATGGCTGCGTCGCGGCGGCACCAGCGAAAGTATCGTTGCCTGGTGTCCGGCTGCCGCGGCCTCTATCGCACAGCGTTCACCGGCAAGACCGCCACCGATAACCAGCACGTCAGTTGTTTCCAGGCGCGAGATCATGATGCCGTACCGTCAAGCAGGAATGCCAGGGGTGGCTCCAGCCACCCGGCCAGGACGACCAACGTCAGCGCACCGATTCCGAGGACGACCCAGAAAATGAGCTGCTCGACGAGATGCATCGTTTTTCTCGACATGAACAGGTCGGCACCCCACTTGATAGCGAGTCGATACAAGCCGACGCTGGCGTGAAACTCTACGCACAGCAGCAGGATCGCATACGGCAACCAGAGGCCCGCGCCGACCCTGGCGAGAGACGACGACGATTCGATTCCCGTGATGTCACCGAACAACGGCGTCAGAATGTCCATACCCAGCAGCACCAGGTGGAAACTGCCGAGTACGAGAATGACCATGCCCGTGCGAACCTGCCAGATCCACAACATCGATTCGAGATGGGGCCGGAACGGTGAGTGCGCAGTGCGCGTTGCGACATACTCGCGCCCGGAGTTCCTGAGCCCCTTCGCGAGTTCAAGCATCCGTTTACGCTCGCGCAATTGCGCGGGGATCTTGCGCGCGGCGAAAACCGCATGCACGAGGAACATTGTGAATACGACAACGATTGCCGGCTGCGCGATGTAATAGTCCTCGAGCATGGTGGCCATCCAGTCGAAGCCGCGCTCGCCTGTCAGGATGGAGCCGACGAGAACGACGTGGCCCCACATGAACAGCGCCAACAGCAGGCCGGTGCCGCCGCTGATCAGTTCATA
>CALZMQ010000086.1 GCA_945788625.1 uncultured Woeseiaceae bacterium | reverse complement strand
GGCGGTCGCGAATATTGCTCCGAGGGATAAGTTGATCCAGACGTTGCGCACCGACGCCTCTACGTAGCCGGCGTCTTCGGCCATCAGGTGGATCGTCATGCCGGCGGGTTCCAGGACGTCGTGCTTGACCTGCTCGACCGCGTCGAGCATCGCGTACTTGATGTCGATCACGTTGGAGCCGGCCTCGCGGCTGACGGCGAGCGCGATAACAGGATTGTCATTGTAGAAAGACAGACCGCGCACCTCGAAGTGATCCAGTTCGACCTGGGCGACATCGGACAGTCGAATCAATGCATCGCCGCGCCGGTCGATGATCAGGTCACCGAGTTCCTCCACGGAGTCGAAGCGGCCCACTGTGCGCAGCAGGTAGCGCCGCTTGCCGCTGTCGATCTCCCCGCCGGAAACGTCACGGTTGCGGGCGCGGATGGCGTCCCGCACGTCCAGGATCGTGAGCTGCCGGTCGGCGAGTCGCGCCGGGTCCAGGAGTATTCGCACCTGTCGTTCCGCGCCGCCCCAGGTCGCGACCTGCGAGACGCCGGCAACGCCCGAGAGGCGCGTGCGGACGTTGTCCTCGACGAAGTCTCTCAGCATGTCCATGTCGAGACCCCGGGGGTTGCCCGGGAGCGGCGAGATCGCGAAATACATAAACGAATTGGCGGAGAAGGAACTCGCGTACACCCGCGGCTCGTCCACGTTCTCGGGGTACGACGGCACCTGGTTCAACGCGTTGTTGACCCTGATCAGCGTCTGCGTCATGTCGACGCCGAACGGGAAGTCCAGCTCGATGACCGACCTGCCGCTCGAGGCCGAGGACTCCAGTCGCTGCAGGTTGGGCAAGCTGCGCAGGTATTCTTCCTGCTCGATCAGGATCTCCTTTTCGACGTCTTGCGGCGTCGCGCCCGGCCAGGACGTCTCGATCGACACCGTGCGGACGTCGAGATCCGGGATCATTTGCACGGGCACGCGCAACGCGGCGAGCACGCCCAGCACGCAGACGATCAGTGCTATCACCGTCATCAGAATCCCGTTGCGTACGATGGCATCGAACATGACTAAAGTGCTCCGGTCAGTATGATTACTGCCTGCCCGTCCTGAAGGGTCTCATTGCCGCGCGTTACGACGAGATCGCCGTCCGCCAGGCCTGTCGTGATCTCCACCTGGCCGTCGAACTCGAAGCCGGTTTGCACCGATCGCTCGCGAACAATGGGCAGCTCGTCCTCGTCATCGACGACCCAGACGGAGATTCGGCCGTCCGGGAATCTCATAAGCGCATCGCGAGATACCGCAATCCCACGGCGCCCCGTATCGAGCTTGAGCCTCCCACGCACCGACATTCCCGGAGTGATTGCCAATGCTTCGCCAACCTCGATGTCGTCCGTGAGCACCCTGACAAGAAAAGTCCTTGCACCGGGACTTTTGACCGGGACGATGGCGTCGATGCGTCCTCGAAGAACGCGGTCGGGGACGGCATCCAGGGCGATTTCGACCGGTGTGTCCGGCGTCAAGGCACCGAAATAATCCTGCGCAACGCGGAAGTCGAAACGCAGATTCTCGGTCGCCACCAGTTCGAGCAAACCGTCACCGGGATTCACCCACTCTCCCATCTCGGTGTGCCGCACACTGATTACACCCGCGAACGGGGCCCTGAGCCGATGCCGGGCAACGATGGCTTCCTGCTCGCGCGACGCGGCCCGGGTCGCCGCAAGTGCCGCTTCGTCACTGAGCACTTCGGCTCTCAGGGATTCGATGTCCGTGCGCGCTATTGCCCGCTTGGCTCCAACTGCCTCGGCGTCGGCGAGGCGGCGCCTTGCATCGGCAAGCGCCGCTTCGCTCTGGCGGACCTCCGCCAGAGACCGATCCAGCGCGAGTTCGGCCAGCTCGGCGTCGAGGGACAGTAAGGCTTCGCCGGCTTCGACACGGTGGCCCTCGTCAACGGCGATTTCCGCAACGAGGCCCGCAACCGCGGTCGACAGCACCGCGCTCCTGGGCGACGTTACGCTACCGCTTACATTGATTTGCTGCACGATCGTGCGACTCGAGACAGTTTCCACGCGCACCGGCGCCTCGGCGAAGACGGCCGGCGTAAAGACGAGGAATATTATTCCGCATATGGCGCGGTAACTGTTGGGCATTCTGTGCTCGGTTTCTGCGGCGTAGCCGCCCCTCTCTTGCCTGCTATTGTAGATTGAAACGGACGACCAGTTCAGGTCAGTTGGCCATCGAACCCCGATGCGCCGGATGGTCGCAAGACCGAGCAGCTCGTTCATGCAGTCGAATCAGTACTGAATGAATAGCATCCTGGCCCTGCTCTCGAATGCGCGCGGGCCACAAGCCTGACTTCGCTAATCCATCTGCTAGTATTTCAAGAGTGATGAGTCGCAACCCTACAAGGTCCGCTTCCGCGCTGCGTGTGCGAAGTTGGACCGTCTGCAAGATCGTGATTTGCACTTTGCCCGCCGTATTGTTCACAGCCTGCGAAGCGGGCAAACAGGGCGACGCGTGCGATGATTCCGTTTTGGCCGCGGCCACCGAGGAAGACTCTCGTGCGTGCTCCGAGCAGTTTCTCCATACGGGCAATGTCGATGACCTGAGAGTCGCGCTGTCCGCCGCTGCACGACTTGGTGACAGTACCGCGATCGAAGAACTGGTTGACGCCGCGTCCAAACATCCGGATCTTGGCGACGCCCTGTACATGGCCGCGTCGGCCACGTGGGAGTCGGGCCAAAAGCCCGTCGCCGATCGTCTGTATGAACTCAGCGCCGATGCTTTTCAGAGACGCAAAAATCTAACCGGCCTTTCGAAGGCGCTTCATGGCCGCCAGTTCATTGCCTGGCAGGCGTCCCGTCACCGCGAGGCTCTGCAACTCGCACACGAGTCACTGCAGGCAGCGACGAAATCCGGCAGTCGCGACCAGGAGGTGGCTGCGCTGAACGCGTTGTTCAATTTGTTCGAGGAAATCGGCTCGCTCGGCGCTGCAGCTCAGGCGATGAGTCTCATAGAAGAGCGCCTCGGTGCCGAAGTCAGCGGCAACCGGATAAATGCCTATATAAGCCGCGGTTTGCTGGAAATGAACCAGCGTAATTTCGGTCTCGCGGCGCACCAGTTCGACCAGGCGCTGCAGGCCGCAGAGGGATCGGACAATCGCAGTGCGCTGCGAGGTCTGCATCTGAACATCGTTGGTGCAAATCTCGAACTGGGCAGGTTGGACGTTGCGAAGGAGCACATGGAGATTGCGTGGGGCTATGCCGAACCGGACGGTTCAGGGCGCTATGGACTGCTTTACTTTCAAGGGCGGCTGGATATGAAAACCGGCAATCCCGAAACGGCGCTCACGCATTTCGAACAAGCGTCGGCCATCCCCGATCTTCCCCAGGTCTGGCTCTGGGAGTTGCATTACAATGCCGGGCTCGCGGCACAGCAAATGAACGATCATCGTGCGGCGGCAGTGTCTTTCGGACGCTCGATAGACGCATTGGAAACGATGCGTGAGCAGCTTGCCTACAACGATCTGAAATCGCAGCTTCTTGCCGTCAAGCGGCAACCGTTCGAAGCCATGCTCCAAAGCCTCGTGGCGACTGGCGATCTTCGCGCCGCCGTCGATGTGATGGAACGCGCCAAAGCGCGTGCTTTCATCGACGCATTTATCGACTCGGGGACGCCGGAAGTAGCGACCACCGATGCGATTTCCGTTGCTGCGGTGGCAGATCGCCTGGAAGCAATCCGGATGTATGTTTCTACGTTGCGCTCGAGCGACGCAGCAACGCTGCGACCGGTATCGAAACTAGCCGAAGAACTAAAGGACGCAAATATCCTGTCGCATTTCGTGGCGGGGGATTCGTTGTGGATTGCCAGTATCAGCGATGGTGACTTGCGCATGTCCGCGTCGCCGGCGAGCGCCACGGAAATTGACCGGCTTCATTCCGCCTACAACGATAACCCCGATAACGAAGCCGTGCTCGCGGAACTCGGTGCAGCATTATTTCCCACCGCGCATTTGCCGCCACCAGGGGTTCATTTGTTTGTTGTGCCGGACGACCGCCTGGCGTCAATCGGGCTGGCGTCGTTACGAGTTGATTCCATCTACCTGAGTGAACGAAATACTGTTTCCATCGTTCCTAGCGTTAACGCGCTATCAGTGCTTGTCCGGCACGAAACAGGGCCATCCGAAAACGATGCCGTTCGTATTTTCGCGGATCCGCTTGGCGACCTGCCCGCGGCGCGGAATGAGGCGTCGCGCGTCGCAACGCATATCGGCGGCGAAGTGTACGCTGGAGATAAAGCAGCGTTTTCCGCAATGTTGAATGACGACAGCGTCGCAGCGCTGCATTTTGCGACGCACTCCGGTATGGACAATGTGGGACCATGGCTGCAGTTTGCGGATGGCCGCGTATCCGCGGAGGCAATTCTGCGCATGAAGCTGCGCAGCCAGGTAACGTTTCTCGCCAGCTGCGTGTCCGGCGCCGCCAATCAACAAAGCCTCTGGGGCTCACTGGGCGGCGTCTTTCTCAGCAATGGCTCATCGGCGGTTGTCGTAGCGTCGAGGTCAGTTAGTGACGCTGCGACCGCGGAGCTAGTGGATAGTTTTTATGCACACCTGGCCGGCGGTGCGTCCGTGTCAGACGCGCTCGCGCTGGCTCAGCGCGAGGCGCACGATGCGGGTCTGCCGCCGAGCGCCTGGGGCGCGTTTGCGGTCCTGGGTGACGGACGCGTAAGAATCAGGAATTAGGGTTTCAGTATCCGGGTTGGACATGTTCCAATCAGCGTAGCGTCGGGATTAATAACAGCCAACAAGGAGCCGCACATGAGAATTTACGCAGTGTTGACAATGTTGTTTATTGCAGCGGCGTGCACTGGGGTCCACAACAACGGACCGACCAGGATCGTCACCGAAGTGATCAAGTCGAACGGACAATCGTTCCTGGCGATTGAAAGGTTTTCGAATCTGCAGGTCATTCATGTCGACGAAAGCGGTAAGCAAATTCGCGTCTATACTGCGGGGCAGTGGCAGCCTGATGCTCCGCCCGCCCCGAACATGCCTGATGAATACCCTGGCCGATTGTTCGTGCCGGGCGGTGAGCGTGTCGCTATACGCGTCGGATTCGAGCCACCCTGGCCGCCGCAGCCTCCGTCACAAACGCCGAGACCGCCGGTCTTGTATTACATAGGGCCGGACTTCAACCCGTGTCTTCCGACAGGCGCAGGGTGCGGGGGCACGTTCGGACGGAACATCCCCTTGCGCTACGGGATCGTCACCGAATCATCGTGGTTCTGTCCAACAGCACCGGACGAAAACGTTCGGGGCCCCTACGGATCGAAGGAAGAGTGCGAGCTGGGCTGCAGAATTGATGAGAACACGAATTATCCGTGCAAGAGTTTTCCTCCAACCCTCTAACGCAGCCGATCGCGTCGCTCGCTACCTTACGATGATGAGATCGGAAACTTCGACTTCAGCGCCTAATTCGCGCGCGGTCAGCACGTCGGCGTCGAGGTTCACCGTCGCCGCAGGAACAGGTTCACTCGAAGAGATGGCCACCGCGCGGTAGCTGCCGGAGATTGCAACGGTCACCGTCGCCGAAATTCGGTCGTCGGCCCTTGCACAGGGTGGTTCGTCGACACAGGCAAGAATGAGCCTGCCGTCGGTCCTGTAGAGGCGCAATTCGCCATGGGACCCGGTCACGACAGCGGTCAGTTGCAGGGAGTCGCCGGGTTTGGCCGAGTTGCCGCGATACACGGTATCACCGGCAATAATCTCGATGTCGAGGTCGACATCGACCGGGGGCGTCAAAGACAGTTTCAACGCCAGCCCGACAATCGCAATGCTAGCTGCAATGCCGATAGTCGCACGCCAGTACGACCGTTGCGGTCGATGCTGCTGCGTGTGCAGCGCATCCATGATGCGACGCTTCCAGCCCTCGTGAGGGGAGCGATCTGCGGCGAAAGAGCCAACCAGCATTCCGAGTTGCTCGTACTTGCGGCGTTGCTCGACGCAATCTTCGCAAGTATCGAAATGCTCATCCAGGGGCTTACCCTGTTCTATGAGCAGCAGTGCTTCTTCCTCGAATCGCATGCATTGACTCATAGCGTAAGCCCGTTTTCCTCGACGCAGCGCTTCAATACCGGCAGCGATCGAGCGACTCTGGCCTGAACGGTCCCGGGCTTTTCGTCGAGAATGGCCGCCAACTCCGAGTAGGTCAGATCCGATTGATACCTTAACAAGACAGCGCTGCGCGCCATCGGTGAAAGCGTCTCGAGGCACAGCTCGAGAATCTGATTGACTTTCGGGTCCGTCATCTCATGTTCGGTGCTCTGTTCCGGCGGCGACTCGGCATAGGTGACTCGCTCTCCGTGCCGCCTGTTCGTCTTGATCCTGTCGAGGCATCGATTACGCGCAATCGAAAACAACCAGGTTCGAAACGTCGAGCGTCGCTCAAACGCCTCAAGACCGTCATAGGCCTGCAGGAACGTAATTTGCAGAACGTCCTGGGCTTCTTCGTCTGAACTCAGCATGCTCGCGCAGTACCTGAACAATTGGTTGCCGTATGCATCCATAAGCGCCGCAATCGCATCGCCGAACTTCCCGGCGCCGACTTTCTGGCCCGCACGTTCTTCCGCAATGTCATTTTGGCCCGTCAATCCGATCTCGATCGCAGCGCATCTGTTCCAAGAAATCCAGGGCCAGAGTATACAAGCGCAAAAACCCGCGTACGACCGTCACTTAATCCTCCTGTTTCTCTGTTAGGCGACGCTCGATCGATTTTGCCGCCGCATTTTGCATTTTTTTTGCATCAGCGTGTAGTGAATTCATGCGATGCGTCGTCTACCCGAACATTGATGCACTGATGCCAATGACTATCGGAGATCGACATGACATACGTAATGGACGGTTCAGAACCGCTCGGTCGCTGGATACGAAACGAAACAGAACAATCGGGCGAGATTCGCCCAGGCGCTCGAAGAAACCAGGTTCGGCGAATTCAGGAATGGTTGAGCCTGCACGGCTACCGGGTGGCGCTGGACAGGCATTACGGGGTCGTGACGGAGGAAGCGGTAAGGCGCTTCCAGTCAGATTCGGGGCTTTCCGAGACCGGCATCGTCGATGAGGTGACATTCAGTTACCTTGCGTGGCCGCTCTCGGCGGCCCTGAAGCCGATCGATCCACGTGGTTCGAGCTACGGCGATTTGTGCGTGCGATACGCTGAACAACACCTGGCGCAACATCCTCGAGAAATCGGTGGCGCCAATCGTGGTCCCTGGGTTCGCGCGTATTGTAACGGCAATGACGGCCGGCGCTGGCCATGGTGTGCGTTCTTCGTGACCTTCGTCATGCGACAGGCAGCGGAGACATTGAGTATGACTGCGCCGATTCGCGGCTCCGGTTCCTGCGACTCCCTGGCAGCTCAGGCACGGAATGCAGGTCTGTTTGTTGACGAACGCTCATTGCAGCGCGCGTTCGACGAATTCCCTGGTTTTGACGACGGTGCGCTTTTTCTGGTTCGGCGCACGCCGACGGATTGGACACATGTCGGCTTCGCCACGAGTTTTGACGACCAGTTGTTCCACACGATCGAAGGCAACACCAACGACGAAGGCAGCCGTGAAGGTTATGAGGCCTGCGCGCGAATGCGCGGCTATCACGGCAAAGATTTCATTGCGCTGTAGGAACTCAGTGCATTCAACAAATTGGAACACGTATACATAGGAGGAAGGTTCGATGACTGACATGGTTGCACCGGAAGTTTTGCTCGATCGAATACTGGGTAAAGTCAGTGACGTATTGCTAAACGGGGACGGCGAGGTCGTGCCGCGCAGCGACGATCACTTTCTTGCTTTCCAGGCGGTAGGTACGCCGATAATGCCCGACGACTTCACTTACGCGAGCGAAGGCTTTGGCGGCGTGTCACGCCGCAACGTCGATGTCGACAACCTGGACCGGGCCGTCGGCCCTCAGGAGTCAGGAGAAGGGAGTCAACACGACGACATGGAGGACACCGACGGCAACGGCGGTAACTCCGGTAACGGCGTATCGGCTGAGGAACTCGCTGCGCAGGATGCCCGCATCAAGTACATGCGCGCCGAAAGCTTCTACGCGTTGACCGATCGGGTGCCGGATGTGTCCGGGATTATTGAAGACCAACGCCTCAACAACTGGAATCCCGAGCTCAGTATCTCCTCGGTCTATTCAAAGGCGTTGCAGAACAGCCAAGTTTACGACGTACAGCCGGACGAAGAAACGATTGCGAAGATCGAACGCTGGCGCGGGCTACTCGAGGTCACCGAGGAGCGCGAGAATATTGTCACGGGCGATATGGAGGAGATCACGCGTCCCAGCGCGCTCAAGAACGCCTATTTCGAAAAGCAACTTGCCTACCTGACCGTTGCGCAGGAGTACAACACGGCCCGAATCAGCGC
>CALZMQ010000085.1:8479-14953 GCA_945788625.1 uncultured Woeseiaceae bacterium | reverse complement strand
TTCCGAAAGCCGGGTTATGAATGACTGCTTTGACCTATAGCGGAAGTTTAAATTACTGGAAACCAGCCGAAATGAAGGGCGGCTATCGGCCAGAAGCAGTCATTCACAGTTACGATTGATCCTCCGCAACTTCTGGCTGAATGAACTGGCCGGAAAGCAACACAGGAACCCTAAACCCAACCGACTTTGGCTCATCTTCGCTGCAAAATGCCACGAGGTAGTAGTAGCGGTTCCGATGAGAGTGAAGCGTCAGATCAGCACCACAAACCACAAAGTTGTTCGGGTTCTCTCCGACCACTGACAGTGCTGACTCCGCGAGAATCACAGCGTCCACTGGCGGCATAGCGAACTCAATGGTATCTGATTCTTGGAGATCGTCCGGGCCAACGGAAGCTTCGTATCGAAGGCCATCAATGTAGCCATAGTGAATAACGTCAAGTCCGCCAGACGCAGTCAGGAGCATTCCGTTTCAATGTGCGATATTCCTTGCTAGTTGACGATCGTCCGCAATGGGTCAGCAGCAGCCTCTCGGCAGTTTATCACCCGACAGGCTCCTTTCGGCCAGAAGCAATGGGATGGACTCCTCCTCCCCTTAACGGCATCGCAATGTGCCAGACTGAAAGAAGCGTATTTTTTCAGTGACAGGATGGAGAAGGAGTCCACTTATGAAGCTTAGTCGGGTTGGTGTGGATTTGGCAAAGAACGTGTATCAGCTGCACGGTGTGGATCGGCACGGCAAGATGGTCTGGAAGCGACGACTGCGCCGCAGCCAGTGGCTACAAGCCCTGACGGACGTGGCAGAGCCAGGCTGCGAGGTCGGCATGGAAGCCTGCACCGGCGCGCATCACTGGGCGCGTGAGCTCCAGTCTCGAGGCTACACGGTGCGACTGATTGCGCCGCAGTTCGTGAAGCCGTTTGTGAAGAGCAACAAGAACGACGCCAACGATGCTGAGGCGATCTGCGAGGCAATGAGCCGGCCGCACATGCGCTTTGTGTCGGTGAAGAGTGTTGCGCAACAGGACATCCAGGCAACGCATCGGGTCCGCGAAGAGCTGAAGGCGCATCGCAACGCCAAGGCCAACCAGATCCGCGGTCTGGTGGCCGAGTACGGGCTGGTTGCGCCCCAGACATTGTTGGCACTGCGACGTTCGATCCCTGAGTGGCTGGAAGATGCCGAGAACGGCCTGACAGACAACTTCCGATTCTTGTTGCACGGACTCTGGAACGACCTGCTGACGCTCGAGGATCGCCTCAAGGGACTCGACAGGGAGATCGAGAAGCTCGCTCGCAGCCACGAAGTAACAAGACGGCTGCAGCAGCTGCGTGGTGTCGGACCATTGGTAGCAACGGCACTGGTAGCAACAGTCGGCGATGGCAGCCAGTACAGCAAAGGCCGACAGATGGCATCGGCACTGGGGCTGACGCCCAGACAGAACAGCTCCGGTGACAAGTACCGTTTGTTCGGCATCAGCAAGCGAGGCGACGTCTACTTGCGCACGCAGATGATCCACGGTGCCAGGGCCGTCGTCTCGCAGGCCAAGCACCGGGATGACCCATTGAGTCGATGGGTGACAGACATCGCCAAGCGACGACACCCTAACGTTGCTGCTGTAGCACTGGCCAACAAGACCGCACGCATGGCCTGGGCCATGCTGCGCAACGAAACGAACTACGACTCAAGCTTGGCCGTTGGCCGAGCCTGACTAACAAAGGAGTACCTCAACAGCGATTGCATCAGCAAACTGCTTAATGGCAAACAGGTCGAACCGGCGTCGGCCAACCCCGAGAATGGCTGGGTACTACGAGTACGAAGAAGCGATTGGGAGCTGACGCGCGAATAACCCATTATGGCCCGGCATCAACGTATGCCGACTTAAGAGGCCGGATATACGTAAGCAGTCGCGCCAAGTTTGCCTAAAGCAGTTTGCTTGCAATGAGGAGGAGTCCATATACGGCCGCTCATTTGATCTCGAATGAGCGACCCAAGACCTTTATCCACGTCCCAACTACGCTTAGACGAAGCTTAATCTCAATCGTCTCCGGTTCAACTTCGGGGAAGCCGGAAACGGAAATCGTGAACGACTGGGCCGTCGTCCACAGTTGCGGAAAAGCTGATTCGCACTCATGGATTGGAATGGACACGACCAAGCCTCTGGGAGCCATGGCGACCGCTGGCTCAGGCACCAACCATGGTCGAAGCCACACACCGTAGGCCAAGTCTTGGGCGGATTCTCGTTGGTCAAACGTTTCTACCTGAAGAGGACAAGCACTCTGTCGGATGACACTAACTGTCGGGTGCTTTTTGTCGTAGTAATCGCCAAAGACCAAAGTCTTTTTCTCTGATGGCCAACTTTGGAACTCTTCCCAATCCCAGCCCGGTTTGAGATCGTCGACTTGGGCAAATATTGCGATCCCTGGTGCGTCTACGGAATTGCCCTTTTCAAGATATAGCGTGTAGCGTTCTCCCTGAACAACGTTTCGCCCATCCACCGAGGCCAAACCGAGTAGCTCCACGGTATATAGTTTCTGCACCTCGCACCCAACGAAGAGAAGTGCGATTAGAAAGATACAAATCAGTCTTGTCAGTTCTGATCTCCAGTAGTTTGCTACCCGGGAGGAGACGGATTATCGAACTTCCGCTTTGGGTCAGAAGCCGTCATTGTAGCTGATACCAGGCGACCGGCTGGAGTCGGCCATAAGCGGTCATTGGCGATCTGTTGGTTTAAGACTATGCCGGGCGGGTCCTCCTTAGACCGCACCGGTGGCATTCAACTGTCTCGATACCTCTCCCGCCAAAGCTGAATGATTCTGTGATGACGTGGAAATCGTGGAATCCCAGCCAACATAGAATGCTGCCGAACAACCGATTCGCCATATACCTTCCCTCCGGCCCGCGTGGGATTTCTCTGTATTCTGAGTGGCTTTCTTCCTTAGTTCACTATGCGAGTTCGCCACTTGTGGCTGCCGTTGTTTTCTCTGCGAACAATTCCGTAAAACGCGAATCTGGGTACTTGGCAATGATGTCGGCAAGGGTCTGCATTTCAACGTGCTTGTCGTAGAGTCGGGGCTCGGGTGTTCGCAGGTGATGATGCCTGAAATGCCAAAACGATGTGGCTACTGCGGCATATACTGCAAAGGCCTTCAAAGTTTCTCGTTCGATTGACTGAAGTGTTATCTCTTTCTGATAACCTCGTATAAACCGTCCCGCTTTTTCGAAAGAGATTCCTTCACGATCTCGGCAAACGCCAACAATCGCCATTCCCAGATCAAAACACCGGTAGTAGTGGCAGGCTTGTTCGAAATCAATGATTGCGATGAACTGATCACCTTGGACAATCATGTTATCCAAGAAGACGTCGCCGTGAATCAATGCCATCGGTAGATGCTGAGGAATGCGTTGTTGCAAATAACTATTCTTCTCCGATAACCAGTCGATATAAGCATGACCAAGGTTGGAATTTATCACCTCGGGGAAATAGCTACGACCATACGGAAACGATTTAGGTAGGTAAGAGGGCGCGGAAATCTCATGCAGCCGAGCCATTTCCTCGGCCAACTGAACGAATAGGTTCCCAGTTAAGTCGGCCGTGATGTCTCCGTCGATGTAATGCTTCAATATGACGGGTTTTTCATTGTGCAGTATCACAATGGGCTCTTTCGGCGGCACAACGACTCGCGATGTGCGAATACCGTGGTCGGTCAAATAGACCAGTAGGTTCGCAAGGTTAGTTACCTCCTTTAACGATTGTTGATCGCAAATCGTCAGAACGTACCGTGCCGAGTTCGTTTCAACGCAATAGCTGGTGTTCTCGTGTCCGCCGTCTATAACAGAGATATCTGTAATGTCACCAATCCCGAACCGACGTGTGAGGCCCTCGACCGCGCTCCTGTCCAGACAATTATATAGTGCCATCTTAAAACGCGCCTAAGGGACCTTAGATGACTCTACGAAATCAATGAGGAGGACATCTCTGTGTCCGTTACCATCGCCAATTGCCGGAGACGCACTCAAAATCGTCGGCAAAGACAGGCAAAGCGGCCTTGATAGGCGCAAGCAACCTTTTCTTATATCCACGATTAGACCCCGATGGTGTGCCCAGTACGACCTAACAGCCAACTATGCATTTAGCACGCGACAGTCCGCTTTGGGTCATTACCAGTCGTTGAGTGTATCAAACGGCCAGGGGCTGGTTACGGCCAGTATCGGTCATTCGTAGCGGTTTGAATGAGAGGCCGACAAGTCGCAGAGCGATTGCTGATCGCTGCCGGATCGTATTTCTGGTAAGGGAAGAGTTGTTGGAGCAGTTGATATCCAGGAACCGATCCCACCTATCCAGCTATACGCCGGGACCGCCTCTGTTTTCGTTTCGTGACCCGTCCGTGATGAAAATGTTCCATACCGGTAGCATCCGCGTGAACTTGCGCCGGTAGCATTCTCCTCGCAGCAATTGGCTGCAATAACCAAAGGAGACTTTACGATGTCAAACGCATTTTGCAAAGTCGGGGCCGCGAGCGGCCTGGTGCTGGCTTCCCTGATGTCGCTGTCAGCGCACGCCGGTGGCGATTCCATCGGCGCTGTTTACACTATGAGCAATGCCGCTGAGGGTAACTCGGTACTGGTGTTCGACCGGGACCTGGGCGGCAAGCTGACGCCGGCAGGCGAATTTGACACTGGTGGGCTCGGCACAGGTACGGGGTTGGGCAACCAGGGCGCGGTCATCATCGACCCGGCCAATCGCTGGCTGTTCATCGTCAACGCCGGTAGCGACGACATTTCAGTCTTTGCCGTCGGTGAGGATGGCTTGACGCTGGTGGATCGGGAACATTCCGGCGGCGAACGCCCGATCAGCCTGACGTATTCAGGCAACCTGTTGTATGTGCTGAACGCGGGAGGCGCTGTTGGCACTGCTGACTCGATCACCGGTTTTACCGTCGGCGCGGATGGGGTGCTCACCCCGATTCCGGGTTCGACGCAATCGCTGAGTGACGCGAATACCGGCCCGGCGCAGATTAGCTTCAACGCTGATGGCGATGTGCTGGTCGTCACGGAGAAGGCCACTAACCTGATCCTTACGTTCACGGTCGACAGTAACGGCGTTGCCGGCCCGGCCAACATCCACGTGTCGTCAGGCACGACGCCGTTCGGGTTTGCCATTGGTAAGCGCGATCAGGTCATCGTGAGCGAGGCGGCTGGCGGCGCGCCCGACCAGAGCTCGGCGTCCTCGTACCAGCTTGGCGAGGATGGCAGCCTAGCAGCGATAAGCTCGTCGGTCGGTACCACTGAAACGGCAGCCTGCTGGGCAATCGTCAGTAATGACGGGCGCTTCACCTACACCACCAACACCGGCAGCGGTTCGATATCCGGCTACAGCATCGACTTCGACGGTTCGCTCACCTTGCTCGACGCCGACGGCCGAACCGGCAACACAGGCAAGGACACCGGACCGCTGGACATGGCGCTGAGCAACGACGGACGAAACCTCTACACGCTCAATGGGCGTAGTGACACGATTGGCGTCTTTAGGGTCAAGGACAAGGGTGGTCTTGCATCATTGAACTCACATATCGACGTCCCGGCTTCGGCCAACGGACTTGCAGTGCGTTAACCTGCAAGGACTGGTGACCACCGCGCTTCGCGGATCGTCACCAGTCCTCCCGCCGCGCGTACCACCATGTAAATAAGCGGCAGGTCACGATGAATCAGTCCGCAGATTTTACCGGCCTTCCAGCTTCACCTGGTGTTATCCGCCGCTTCAAGATGCTTGTAATTTCCGCTTAGGGTCAGTAGCGGCCTCTCAGCAGTTTATCACCTGGGCGGCTGGTTACGGCCACAAGCGGACACAATCGACCTCTGCAAAAAACGCTATTGATCGTTAGGAAGATGCATCGGTTCAATGAACCGGTGTTCGTCATAGGGAATAACGACCATGGCGAAGGGGCCGCCGGGATTACGAAACACAACCGGGTCGGGCCCAGCGAGTTGATTTGGTCCCCAGCTGTCCTGCGCGGCATATGGCATCCATATCATCAGGTGTGGTAACCAACGTCCAATGTCCGGATGAAGGTATTGACCGGCGGACATCATGTACGACATCGCTGTGCCCGGTGGCGCCTTGAATTCGCCGGATGCGACAGCTGCGCTCACAGCATCGCGAATTTCGTCACGACTCTTACCTGATAACGCGAGGCGTGTCCGAAATAGATACAAAGGCAGCACATTCTCTGCCGCTTCGGCGTTGTAGCAAATCGGCGAGCGTATTTGCGGATCCCAGAATGCGCCAACATAGTAAAATTGGCCAGCCCAAGCACGCTCTACAAGACAGACAAGGCCATTCTTTCCTGCACGCGCTTCTCGATAGTTGTTGCCATCGAAAACCAATATTGTTGCATCGCTCGAAATATGCTCGGGCGCCGCACTGAGTGCGAGCGAAATTTCGACATCAATGCAAATCTACGGATGTCTCCTTAGGGTCA
>CALZMQ010000085.1:0-8464 GCA_945788625.1 uncultured Woeseiaceae bacterium | reverse complement strand
TTCCGAAAGCCGGGTTATGAATGACTGCTTTGACCTATAGCGGAAGTTTAAATTACTGGAAACCAGCCGAAATGAAGGGCGGCTATCGGCCAGAAGCAGACATCGCGCGCCATTTCGTTGTCTTAATCGGTATCCGCACGGAGAGATAAAGAAAGCCTCAGCCAATTCAAATATCTGGATGCGGGTAACTGGCATTTTCGTCGCTCAGACGACCAACGATAGGAGGAGCAACCGCAGCCCGATCGGGATCTCAATTCGCATTAATGTCATCTCGTGTCTTCCGGATTATCGTCAGTGATGATACGAAAGTCGTCCAGCCACATCTTGCCCTCTCCTGTCATGTACGCACCAATTAAAATTGCTACAGCGTCTGAAGGAACGTACGAGCGCACCTCGTATTCGGTCCAGTCGATGTCTTCTTCGATGGAGTAGAACTCCATGTTGTCGAAGCCCACCGGGCCCTTGGCATTGTCTACCCTTACCCATAAAGCTGCCTCGCCGGTAAGGTCCTCAGTCTTGACCTTGCCTGTCAGGCGAAGGATTGTCCCGGAATACGGCCCGGCTGCAAACGCTTGTCCCAATCGGAACCAACGGGGATCGTTGGATAACGATTTGATGTGCCCGACCTGCAGGCCCTCCACCGCACTGGCGCCTGAGATGCTGGCGAAGTCATAGCTATGTTCGCCTTGCAAAGTCCAAGCATCTGTACCTGATTCAAAGCCAAGATTGCTGGGAGCTTGCGGCAAATCTTTCGGCGGCAGCCGTTCACGACCACTGAGCTCCAGGCTCAACCGGTAGTAATCGCTTGCCTCTTTCAGCTTACCTTCGAATACGAGGTGCTCCGCGAGAATGAAAATGATGTCCGCATCCCGTGGATCCAGTTCATGCGCGCGGTCAATCGCGCGTCGTAAATCGTCGTATCGATCATCGGGAATGGTCCACGCAAGGTGAAAATAAGCACGAGCATTATTAGGATTCAGCGCAATGGCTTGTTGCAGTGCTGCCTCCGCTTCCGCCAAATTATTCTCCAAAAAGTGGATGAGTCCCTGGGCCTCATATGCTTTGGAAGATTCAGGGTCCAGGCGAAGGGTGGCTTGAATGGCAATTTCGCTTTGGTCGCGGGCGTGATTGCGTCTGTCCCGGTCAAAACTGTACTCATAATGCTGCATCAGTCCAGCGTAGGCCATTGCCATCGCGGAATATGCATCAGCATAATCGGGGTCGAGTTGCAGAGCATTTTCGTAGTGCTCTATAGCTTGTTGGTATATTTCCTCGCTTGCCAGAGTAAACGCGTTGCGCTCAATTTCACGGCCCTTCAGCAGTTCGATATACGCCTGAATATCTTGATCCCGGTATGGCCCCAATTGTTCTTCGATATTCATGACTGTCTTCAATGAGGCGGTAATATTATTCGTAATATCGCTCTGTACATCGAATATGTCGCTCATTGACCGGTCGTACGTTTCTGACCAGCGGTGTTTATCGGTTCGACTGTCAATTAATTGGGCTGTTATTCGAACCTTTTCGCCGGCTACTCTTACGCTCCCCTCCAGAACGAACGCAACATTGAGCATCTGACCAATCTGTCGAATATCCAGATTCTTGTCTCTAACGCTAAACGAGGACGTCCGTGCCGTTACTCGAAGCCCTCGCACCTTTGCCAATCCATTAAGCAATTCCTCAGATATTCCATCTGCAAAATAAGAGTTGTCAGGGTCGGGACTCATATTCTCAAATGGCAACACAGCAATAGACAATTCCGGAGGGGGCCCGGTCCACCATTTGTCGTAAGCAAACAGGATGAGTCCCGCACACAATAGCGCGATGACAATAAAGTCCAGCCGTCGGCCCGTAACGTGAGTTATGGATTCCGCTGCATCGACATCTTTCTCGAGACTGATGCCCTCGGGCGTAATCTCGTAGAACCAGGAAAAGATCAGGGCGATCGGGAATCCGATGACGAGCAGCGGGAGGATGATTGGTCCGATCCGCTCTGGCACGCTGCCGAGGTCGATCAAAACCCCTGCCACCTGCATGATCAACCAGGCGGCCACGATATAGAGCACCGCCATGCGGAAGACGTTGCGGCGTCGGAGTTCTGAGAACAGTTTCATGGGTGCCGCTCCACAACACCTTCGCAAGTCTCCGGCAATGGCTGCCAGTTGTCAGGCGTCGGATTGTTGAAGCAAATCAATTGCAACACCTTGTCGTGTTCCGCGGCGAGTATGGCATCCAGTTCTTCTCGAACGGCGGTAAAGCGTGGCACGTCCCATAGTTCTTCGAAGAGAGGATCGTCGAATAACCCCGGATCCCGTAGCCCTCTAAGAATGGCTGACTTCAGTGCAGCTATTGCGCGGTCGGGATCGTTATCGAATGCGGCAAACAGGGCTTCAGTCTCATAAGAAAATTTGTTTCCTGCAAAGGTCGCGGGCATTGCTGCATGGAGGTCTTCACGGTTCTGCCTGGTTTTTCTCGCGGCAGCTTGCGCGCCTTCCTCGTCGCCGGCATTCCTGCGAGCCAGCGCCAGCCGCATCATTGCTCTGTGAGGCCAGATGCCCAACTCGATGGGGCTGACTACAAAGAAAGCGTCGGGTGCAAAATCAAGCGTGTGCTCAAGAAGTGGCAATGCCTCATCGATTCGGCCTGCGGCATACAAGACATTGGCAGCCGCCGTAATCGCTCTTCCGCTTTCTGGATTGAGTTGCATTCTTCCTTGCGTCGCGTCGATGGCTTCATCAAATCTACCCTCGGCGACATCGACCACATATTTCCTTTCATCGTTAACGCGCCGTGCCTCGTCGTATTCACCAATCCAACTGAACCACTGCATTGTGTAGGCATTGCGCCGGTTGGCGGGATACGCGGCCTCCGCCCTGAGTGCCCAGGACAAGGCCTCGGCAATCTTGCCCTGCCAAATACCTGACGTCTGAGCATGTGCCCAATACCCCGCCGACGGACTAAGCGCGAGCAACTGATCGGCAATCTCGTGGGCCTCTTCGACCCGCCCGAGCACGCCCAGCCACCAGCCATAGTTGAATCGCGTACCAGCATTCATCGGATCTGCCACAGCCATACGCATGATGGTCGCTTCCATTTCCTCAAAGCGGCCGACAGCGCCAAGTGCCAGTTGTAAGGAGTTCATGGCATCTGCGTAGCTCGGGTTCGATGCCAGCGCCGCGCGGGCATGCTCGATCGCGGATTCGTGATCGCCGGCATACCTTGCGAGCACCGCCCGGCCCCCGTGTGCCTCGGCAAGGTCGGGTTCAAGCTCCTGTGCACGATCCAGGTGCGATATAGCCTCTCGTCTCGCCTCCTCAAGCGTGGGCGCGTTATACGTAATGGCGATCGCCAGCAGTGCATGGGCCGGCGCAAAACTGTTGTCCAAACGCAGAGACCGTTCGAGGTGGCGAATCGCGCCCTCCGCATTCTGCCCGCGATTGATCAAGTCGCGACCTCGCAGATAGGCGTCATACGCAGCCGTGCTGGCTGTTTTGATAACGGTGGGCTGCACGACCTCACCTGTGGCCAGTTTGAGCCTCAATTTGAGCGCATCGCTGATCGCCGTCGCTATTTCCTCCTGCACACCAAAAACATCGTCAAGATCACGGTCGTAGGAGTCGGACCACAGGTGTGAGTCAGAGCTCGCCTCGATCAGTTGCGCCGTGATGCGTATCCGGTTGCCGTCCCGGCGTACCGATCCCTCCAGTACATGGGCGACATTCAATTGCTCTGCGATCTGCGGGATAGAAACGTCCTTGCCTTTGAAAGAAAACGCCGAAGAGCGTGAAATCACCGTTAGCTCGGGGATTTGTGCCAACACGTTCAGCAGTTCGTCGGAAACACCGTCGGAGAAATATTCCTGGTCGGGATCACCACTCATGTTCTCGAACGCCAGGACGGCAATCGACTTCTCTGGCGGTGGGCCGATCCACCATTTGTCGTAGGCAAACAGAATGAGTCCCGCACTCAATAGTGCGATGACGATAAAGTCCAGCCGCCGACCGGTGACATGAGTAATCGATTCCGCCCGATCAACGTCCTTCTCGAGACTGATGCCCTCGGGCGTGATCTCGTAGAACCAGGAGAAGATCAGGGCGATCGGGAAGCCGATGACAAGCAGCGGGAGGATGCTGGGTCCGACCCAGCCCGGCAGGCTACCGAGATCGATCAGCACCCCGGCCACCTGCATGATCAGCCAGGCAGCCACGACGTACAGCACCGCCATGCGGAGCACATTGCGGCGCCTTAGCTCGGAAATCAGCCCCACGAATCAAATACTTACGCCTTCGGCAGCGCTCGCGCAATCCGTAACGACCGCAGCATGCGATGTCAGACCGTCAGAGCCCGTCTTGCCTCACGCCTTCGCAGGCCTCCGGCCGAGGTTACCGGTTCTCAGGCGTCGGGTTGTTGAAACAAACTATCGATTTCTCTCACGATCAAGAACATCTTCAATCGGCGTTCCACTCCAGCGCGTATATATTGTGAATGCTGTGGTCACGCAGAAACATCACGACGCCTTCCGGCGTTACCCCGACCCATGTCGCGTCAGTTCCCCATGCGATGCGCTCGCCTCCGACTCGGACGATCTTCTCCATCCTCTTGTCGTGAATACGCAGCTTGTAGACAGACCGATCTCGACCTTTGATCCATGAGTCAACCAGGTAGACGTGCTTGCTGTCAGCAGACCAGTGCCGGGTATAATGTGGTGTGTCTTCGATGACAACCTCATACTCTCCTTTGTCGAAGTCATAGACAACCAGGTTCTCATTTGACCCACCGAGTACTTTCGACCCGTCTGGCGCCCATTGCGCGCCATAGATCGGTTCCGCTCCACCATACGCGTTGACTGCGTCCCTGAGCAGATCATAGATCGCAGGGCTGGATTCAGCATTCTCGCTAAACATCAGCTTTGTGCCATCCGGTGACCATGATGCAGCCCAACTCTGTATCTCTGCATTCGAGATGAGATTCGTATCCCCCCCATCCATGGCGATTGTGTAGATCTTTCTATGGTCGCCCGGCTCCCACCCCTCAAAGGCAATCATCTCGCCGTCAGGTGAAATCCTGGGATTCGCGACTCTCATTGTCGCGAATGTCAATTGGGTTCCGCTTTCGTCTGCGAGTCTGTTTTGCCAAAGGTGCCCATCGGGATAGGAGACGAATGCTGCCCATTCGCCGTCGCTCGAATAGTCGATCTGCTCCACTGACATCGACTTGAGACCATCGATCGGATGGAATTCCTCATCGCCCGGCTCTCGTTCGACAATCTCGCCACGAAGCTGCCACCCGATAACATAGATCGTCTTTCCATCGTCTGAAAGCGTCGGTCGTTTGAAATCCATCACCTGTGACGTCAACCGGAACGGGCCTTCGGGGTCCGGCGTTCCATCTGGCAGGTTCTTGATCGCCCAAATCTGTGGGCCTGCCTCATGCATCGCCTCGAATACGAAGTACTTGCCGTCGGGCGTCCATGAGCCACAGCAAGCGTATTCGGCGTCCCAGTCCGGAAGGATGGGATAGGTCTCATCGCGTTCCAGGGAGTACTCCCAGATGCTGCCAGCGAAGTGATCTATGAAAACCGTGAACCGGACTCTCTTTCCGTCCGGAGAGAATCTCAACCAATAAAAGGACATTGCGTCCGTACTGAAAACCTTCCTTTCGTCACTCATATCCCCATTGGCAAGATAAAGGTCTCGCCAGCCACGGCGAAATACCATTCTCGTGCCGTCTGGCGAAACATCTGATTGATAGCCGTTGCCTATTTTTCTCGGGCTTCCTCCAACAATTGGCACTTCCCAAATCTCGGACCAGTCCTCCATTTTCGTCAAATCGACAACATTGAGAATCAGCGCGGTTTTGTCCAGGGACAGCCTGTCGAGGATAGTTACGATGTTTGGACCGTCAAACGGCCTCTCAAACGTCAGCACCTCACCACCTGTCTTTGCAACTTGGCCGATCTTGTCCTCACCGTCTTCAAAATGGTCAAAATAGACTCTGGTGTCATCTGCAAGCATCGGGTACACGCTTGAATAAGGTGGAAGGTAGATCGGGGAGTTGGAAAGCTTTGTGACAGATGTGACGACGGGCTTGCCATCAGTGCGCGCCCGGTCCGGGACTCCTGCACCGTAACGGCTATCCACAAGCAAAAACACGACCGCGAGCGCCAGCGCACCAATTATCACGAAGTCGATATTCCGCCCACCAATTTTGGTCGTGGGCGACACAGCGGATCCAGATTCTCGCTCGATGCGTCCTTCCGGGGTCAGCCTGTACATCCACGCAAGGATTAGCGCGATAGGGAATCCGAGCAGCGCGCTGATAATGGCTACTCGGTTAACCCATTCAGGAATTCCGAGTGGATCACTGACTGTAACGAGGACCTCGATTACCAGCCAGGCGACCGCAAGGTATGCGGCGGCAACACGAGTTACGTCTCGCCGTCCGAGCTTTTGGAAGAATGTCGTCAAACAAACCCCTCCGCTTCTTATCGTATTCTCGTTAAATCAGCGCGTTAATACGCACTTGCCGAGAGACCAATCAGAATAGCGCGTCGTCCTTGTGCTCCTCGTACCACTGCCGTTGCTGAGCGATGCCGGCTTCCAACTCATTCGTTAGAGCGATGAACTCCGGGTCCTGATGCAGATTTGCCAGTTTCCAGTCCCGGCGGAGCGTGTAAAACCACCAGTGCCCTCCCCTCCAGCCCATATCGAGCGCTTCCCGCAGGCCAGCGATGGCCCGGTCGCGATCACCTCGCATCGCGTGGACATACACGTCCAGGATGCCGTAGCCCGCGCCGCGGGTCCGATGCATGGTGGCGATTCGCTCCTCCACGGCCAGCAGCAGAACATCCCGCTGCCCCGTTTCGCCGTTGGCGTCGAGGATCGCGGCGAAAACCATTGCCGCGAACATTTCGTACTCAGCCTGGAAAACTACTCTTAGCGGAAGTTCCAATTCGTCTTCGAGATACTCCGGAAAAGCATCGGCCATCAGACGCCGGGCACGTTCGATATCTCCCTGCCCGGCGACCAGGTCCGCTAACCACCGATCGAAAGCACGCCATCCGGATGCCCGTTCCGACAGGGACTCCAGCTCCGCTATGGCCTTGCTCTGCTCGCCCCGGTACTCGTAAAGCGCTGCCCGCGTAACGCTCGATACCATCTTCTCAGGATGCGCCTCGCTGAGTTGCCTGGTGCATTCTTCCGCGGACAGCGAATCGCGAAGGGCCATGAAACCGAGACACTCGAGCCACCACGTATAGCCGTCCTCCGGATTTCGCCGCCACGCTTCCTGGATCCACCGTTGCGCTTCACCCAAATGACCAAGTTGGCTCTGGAACCGGGCCATCAATCTGTAGTTGTCGGGAAATTCGGGTGTTCGCTCGACGTTGCGCCGAATCAGCATCAGCGCTTCTTCGGCACGCCCGGCGTTCCACGTTATTTGGGCGACGGATGTCTGGATGATTGGCGACATCGGATCCAGCTCTGCTGCCACCCGGACCTGCGCCAGCGCCTCTTCGAACCTGCCCGCACCGTTTAGCATGGCGCTGTACCACTGATGGATGTCGGCAGAGTTGGGGTTCAGCTCCAGGGCCTTGAGAATATCTTCCTCAATACCCTCAAAACCCTGCTCCGGCGTCGTCAACTGCTGGCTCTGCCGAAGGTAAGCCCTTGCCGTGTGAACCTCGGGGGAAAGTGGATCCAGCTCCAGCGCCTTGTCGATCATTGCTTGTTGACGTTGCAATGACTCTTCATACAGCAGGCCGCCACGGTACTCTTGAAATGCGTAGGTATACGCCAGATCAACATAAGCAAGCGCGTAGTCGGGGTCCAGATCAATGGCCTTCTTGAAATGTTGTTCTGCAGCAGCCAGGCTGGTCGCAGTTCGTTTGGCCATTTCATACCGTCCCAAGATCATCTGCTCGTAGGCCTCTAGCGTGGGACGGTAGCGTTGTGCCAGGCGTTCTCCCTCTGTATCGAGCAGCGTGACCTTGAGTGCGTTAACCACTTCCTCGGCGATTTCGTCCTGGACCGCGAAGATGTCGTTGAGATCACGGTCGAAGCGTTTCGACCACAGGTGAGTGCCGTCCTCCCCATTCACCAACTGGGCAATAACCCGAACCTGATTACCGGATTTCTGCACGCTTCCTTCCAGGACGGTGCCTACATTCAACCGGCGGGCAATCTCCCCGACATCGATGTTTTTGCCCTTGAAGTAAAAGGACGAGGTCTTGGCTGTCACCTTGAGACCACTCACCTGGGCAAGGACATGGATCAACGTGTCGGATAGCCCATCGGAGAAATACTCCTGCTCCGGGTCCCCGCTCATGTTCTCGAATGCCAAGACCGCGATGGACCTCTCTGGAAGTGGTCCTGTTCCCCATTTGTCGTAGGCGAACAAAATAACCGCAGCGCACAGCAACGATATGACGACAAAGTCCAGCCGGCGGCCGGTGATGTGTGTGATG
>CALZMQ010000084.1 GCA_945788625.1 uncultured Woeseiaceae bacterium | reverse complement strand
CCTGCCGGAACTCATGCTCAACGGCAATTCGACCTACAAGCATTACGGCATCGACGGCGATATCGTGCCGATAGTCGCGGATCTCGACGACAACGGCATCATCGACGGCAGCGATTTCGTCTACATCGTATTCGGTTTGCGCCGCGGCGGCACCGAGTACTATGCACTCGACGTAACGGACAAGAACAGCCCCGAATTGTTGTGGAAGGCGAGCTTCCCGGAATCCGGCCAGAGCTGGAGCAAACCGGTCATCGCACGTGTCGACATGATCCACCCGAGTATCAACGCATTCAAGGCCGTGGTCATCGTCGGTGAAGGATATGACACGGTTCACGATACCGCGGCGTTTCCGTCGACTCCGGACAACGTTGGCGCCGGCATCGCGATGCTGGACCTGTTTACAGGCGAGCGGCTGTGGCGTGCCGGACGCAGCAATGCCGATCTGACGCTCTCGGAATTGACGCGCGCGATGCCAAGCCAGGTGCGCGCCATCGATTTCAGTGGCGACGGATTCATCGATCGCATGTACGCCATGGACGTCGGCGGCCAGTTGTTCCGCTTCGACGTATTCCGCGACAAGGCACCGGCTTCGCTGGTAACCGGCGGCGTGATCGCACGCTTTGGCGGAGAAGGCGTTGCGTCTGCCGGCGCGACGAATACGCGCCGCTTCTATTCCGCCCCCGACGTGTCGATCTTTGCGGATCCGGTTCTCAACCGTCGCTTCCTCGCCATCGGCGTGGGCAGCGGCTACCGGGCGCACCCGCTGGACATCAGCGCTAACGACGCATTTTATTCGCTGCGTGATCCGGACATTTTCGCGAAGCTAACGCAGAACGCCTACGACAACTACGACGTAGCGCTCGACGGTGACATGCATGAGGTGAGCGGCCAGGTCAATACCGTGATTGGTCCGAACGAGCGTGGCTGGAAATTCACGTTCCCTGCGGAGCAAATGATGTTGTCGTCGTCGGCAACGTTCGACAATTCGGTGTTCTTCCTCGGCTACGCACCCGACATAGTGTCGGCCACGTCGTGCCAGGTAGCACCCGGTGATAATTTCCTTTATCGGGTCGATGTGGCGAATGGCGATCCCGTTGCGAACAACCTCGACACGATGACACCGTCTGAAAGCAATCCGGCCCGCACGACGGCGCTCGAACAGGGCGGCATTGCACCTACGCCTGCGTTCCTGTTCCCGGGAGCGGATGCGAACTGCACGGGGCACGATTGTGCACCGCCGCCGATCGGCTGTGTCGGTGTCGAGTGTTTCGATCCCGGGTTCCAGAACTTCCCGGTTCGAACGCTTTGGACACAGGACGGAGTTGAATAAATGTGTTGTAGTTCCGGGACTTACAGGACTAATTCCCGGATAATTAAGTGAATGTCTGTCTGCTTGACAGGGAGTTGAAAGATGACTATTCGCAAAACTTTAATCGCAACATTGTTGCTGCTGGGACAAGCTGCTTTTGCGCAGCAACATGCCGTCGAGACGCTGCCTGACAGCATCATTCTACCGACTACAGTTAATGGCACCGTGACATTCAAGGAGTGGTGCACGTCGAACAAATGCAACGACAACCATATGAGGGCACGCCTGACCCCCAACACGACGTTCAAGTTGGACGGCAAGGCACTCAAATTCCAGGAGTTCAGGAGGGGATACGCCGCCATGCGAGCTGGCGATGACAGCTATGCGCTGGTGGTTTACGAAACAGACACGAATACCGTTACAACAATAGAGATAAGTCGGTAAACACACATTATTTTGTTTGTGACTGACTGAGCGAAAAGTCACGGAATGACTGAAGAGGAAAGGACCAATGTTTACGTCCAGGATTCGCACCGCTTGGGCCGGTGCAGGACTGCTGCTCACGATGACCGTCGCATCGCCCGCATGGGCCGACGATGTCGAGCTGTTGTTGTCGACACCCGGGTTGAGTATCGCCGCAAAACCGAACTTGTTGTTCATTCTCGACTCGTCCGGCAGTATGCGCGACGAGGTCTCGACTCAGCCTCCGTACGACTCGAACATCACGTACTCCGGGGTTTGCGAGAGCGACAAGTATTACTGGACGACGGGTAGCACTATTCCGTCCTGTGGCGACAATTACAAGATCTACAAGTCCGCGTTCGTCTGCCAGCAGGGCATCAGCCAGATGGCGACGGCCGGCAAATACACCGACACCATGTCGATGTATCGCCAGGACAGGTACGGCAACTGGAAATGGCGCACGCCCAGCAGATCGAAAACGAACCACGCCGTAGAGTGCGAGGCTGACTCCGGCATCCACGGATTCGGCGTCTTTGCGGCGGACGACCCGTATGCGCGTATTGGCACCAACGTGCCCGCTTTTACCTCCGACCCGGGTGCCGAAGTGAACTGGGGTGTAAGACCCACTCACAGGATCGTCACGATGTACGACCCCAACTACCTCAACTGGTACAACGATCCGACTGCCGGTGCGATGCGCAAAACGGACATCGTCAAGGCCGTAACCAAGAACGTCCTGGGATCGATGCGCGACGTCAATGTGGGTTTCATGCGCTTTGACGGTAACGACGGCGGTCCGGTCATGTTCGGCCTCAAGGACCTGGACCTGAACCGCACCGAGGCAATCTCTGTCGTCAACAATCTCCCGGCTGAGGGTAATACACCGCTGGCCGAGACAATGTACGAGGCTGCGCGTTATTTCCGCGGCATGGGGGCCGTCTACGGCGACTTCGAGGATACCGACCCCGATGCGCTGGAAACCAATTCTCCCATGGTCTACAAACGACCGGTCGAATACTCCTGCTCGAAGAACTTCGTCGTGCTCCTGACCGACGGCCTGCCGACTGCTGACATAGGCTCCTGGACCCAGGTTCCGGCGCTGCCGGGCTTTTTCGCGGCCACCGGGCGCAGCTCTTGCACCGGCACCAGCTTGACGAACGGCGCCTGCCTCGACGACGTTGCCGAATACCTGAACAACGCGGATCTCAATCCGGACATTGACGGCAAACAGACGGCAACCACTTATACGATCGGTTTTGCCATCGACTTCCCGTTGCTGCAAACCACGGCGGACCTCGGTGGCGGCAAGTACTTCCCGGCCAATAACGTCGCCTCCCTGACCGAAGCCCTGACGGAAATCACGAGTGACATTTTCAAGCGTGACATTTCGTTCACCGCACCGGCTGTCGCCGTTAACGCATTCAACCGGACGCAGCACCTGAATGACCTGTACGTATCGGTGTTCCGTGCAACAGACGAAGTTCACTGGCCGGGTAATCTGAAGAAGTACCTGATCAAGGACGCCACCGTAGAGGACGCACTCGAGAACAATGCCATCGATCCGAGTACCGGTTACTTTGCCGATACCTCCAAGAACTTCTGGCAGCGTGCGGCAGGAGCGGACGGTGCCGACGTGTACTCCGGCGGAACGGCGAACGTCCTGCCGCTGCCGGACGACCGCAAACTCTACACGAATAACGGCGCAAGCCAGCTGTCGCTGCCGGGAAACGCACTCTCGACCTCGAATCTTTTGGCATACACCGCTGACGACTTCGGCCTGACGGGCGCCGTAGGCGAGCCCACGATGGACAAGGTCATCGACTGGGCACGCGGTATGGACGTCAAGGACGAAGACAATGACGGTTCGAAGATCGACGCGCGCTACGCGATGGGTGACACGCTGCACTCGCAACCGGCGGCCGTCGTGTATGGCAAGCTGGACGGAACCTACGACGTTGTGATCTACGGCGCGACAAACGATGGTTACCTGCATGCCATCGACGCCGATTCCGGCGAAGAGAAGTGGTCGTTCATCCCGCGCGAGCTGTTGCCGAACCTCGCCGACCTGTACGCGAACGAAAACGTGGACTACAAGCAATACGGATTGGACGGTGACGTCGTTCCGGTAGTCTACGACGCGAACAACGACGGTGTCATCGACCCGAACGATGATTTCGTTTACCTCGTATTCGGCATGCGCCGCGGTGGCGACAACTACTACATGGTCGAAGTGACCAACCCGGACAGCCCGGAGCTGCGCTGGATCAAGACGTATCCCGAAATGGGCCAGAGCTGGTCGTCGCCGGTCGTTGCCAAGATCGACATCGACAGTTTGACGCATACGAGCCCACAGGATGCGGTACTCGTAATCGGCGGTGGCTACGACTCGGTGCACGACGCGGCTGCATTCCCGTCCTCCAACGATGTCGAAGGCGCCAGCATCATGATGCTGGACCTCGAGACCGGCGATCGAATCTGGCGTGCTGGAGCGGACGTCTCGGCGGACCTGCGCGTCACGAAGATGACGCGCTCGATCCCGAGCCGCGTTCGGGTCATCGACCTCAACGGCGACGGACTGGCGGATCGTATGTACGCCGCGGACCTCGGCGGCCAGGTCTGGCGCTTCGACATCACGAACGGCAAGAAGCCCTTTGACCTCGTCGCCGGTGGCGTGATTGCACGCCTGGGTGGCGAAGGCATCTCGAACCCGACCGCAGCCGAAACCCGGCGCCTGTACACGACGCCGGACGTCGCGATGTTCGTCGACAAGCGCCAGGATCGCCGCTTCATCGCGATCAGCGTCGGTAGCGGCTATCGGGCACACCCGCTCGACAACAGCGCCGAAGACCGTTTCTACTCGATTCGTGATGGGGACCTGTTCAACGACCTCACGCAGGCTCAGTACAACAGTTACCCGATCATCGAGGACGACGACCTGTACGAGGTTGCGGGCACATACGGCACGGTTATTCCGCCGGGCGGCAAGGGCTGGAAGCTGACGCTGCCGGCCAATGAGAAAGTGCTGTCGGACTCGCAAACCTTCGACAACGCGGTCTACTTCGTAACAATGGAACCGACCGTCAACTCGGAGGATCCGTGTCAGGCCGGGCTGAGCATCAATCGCCTGTATCGTGTGGATATCGTCAACGGCGATCCTGTGATCGATTACGGCAACGCCATCCCGCTCGATCCCACCGATATCGACGAGGCGCGTGTGACGAAACTCGAGCAGGGCGGTATTGCGCCGAAGCCACAGTTCTTTTTCCCGAGCCCGACCAATACGAATTGCACGGGCGCGGAATGTTCACCCGCACCTGTTGGTTGTGTCGGTGTAGAATGCTTCGATCCGGGCTTCCGGAACTTCCCGGTGCGGACACTTTGGACTCAGGACGGTATAGAGTAGCCGGTGAGGAACAGGATTATGCATATGCGTAAATACATGCGTGGCGTTACGCTGACCGAATTGATGATCGTAATTCTCATCGTCGGCATACTCGGCGCGATCGCGTACCCGAACTACCGGGAATTCGCGGCACGCGCCAAGCGTAACGAGGCGAAAGCCGAACTGCTGCGGATTGCAACGATCCAGGAACGGTTCTACCTCCAGAACAGCACGTTTGCATCGCAGCTGACCCAACTGGGCTACCCCGCGGATACGATAACGACGGGTTCGGAATCCTATACGGTGAGGATTACGTCCGGAGACACCAGCAACTTCACGGCCAGGGCGACCTACGCCAATACGGATGCGGAATCGACCAAGTGCAACACCTTCGATATCGACGGGCGCGGCACGAAGTCATCGCTGCCGTACACGGATTGCTGGACGCGAACGCGCTAGAACCGTCGTGTAGGAGCACTCCTACGACGATTTTCTGCCCGAGAAAAACAGCGCATCGATAATCAACAACGCGGCGCCGACAGAAATGCCGGCGTCCGCGACGTTGAACGACGGAAACGCCCAGTCGCCGAACCACACCTGTATGAAATCCGTCACGTGACCGTAGCGTACGCGGTCGATGAGATTGCCGACGGCGCCGCCCAGCACCAGCGCCAGGCCGGCAGTCAGGACCGCCTGTCGCTCTACCCGAATGCGCCAGATCCAGACCGTAATCACGATGCTGACACCCGTTGCCAACACCACGAAGAACCAGCGTTGCCAGCCGCCGGCGTCGGCGAGGAAACTGAAGGCGGCGCCGGTATTCTTCTGGTGCGTGAGATTGATGAACGAATTCAGCGGAATTCGATCGTAGAGCGGAACCCATTCAACGATCGACCATTTGGTCGCCTGGTCCGCGATGACGACAACGAGTGCGACGACCATCCATGTGATGAAGCGCGCGTTTGATGAATCGATTTCTGGCTTTGTACTCAAGTCCTTTTCCCGTCAGGCCGAATGTGCGGCGAGTGCCGTGCGTGCATTTTCAGTGTCAATGTCCATTTGCGCAACCAGTTCGTCAACCGATGCGTATTTCTCCTCTGCGCGCAAGTGCGCAATGAAATCGACGTGAATGTACTCGCCGTAAATATCTGCATCGAAATCAAACAGGTGAACTTCGAGCAGCGGTTTGACCAGGTCGAATGTCGGGCGCGTACCGACGCTTGCCACACCATCGACAGGGCCACAACCGAGACCGTGCACGCGCACGGCAAATATGCCCAGCACCGCGCTCTGTCTCCGCCTGAGATCGACATTGGCCGTCGCGTACCCCAGTGACCGGCCTACCTTACGACCTTCGATCACCCTGCCCGACATTCGGTACGGCCGGCCGAGCAGCGCGGTTGCGCGGTCGAGTTCGCCGGCCGCCAGCGCGTCGCGAATCGCTGTGCTGCTGACCCTCACCCCGTTTACAACGACGCTCGATACCTGGTCTACCGTGTACCGCAGGGCTGCGCTCGCGCGCTGCAAATGCTCGATACTGCCCTCGCGCCGCCGTGCGAACTGGAAATCGTCGCCGACGACCAGGTGACGAGCGTTGAGGCCGTGAATCAGGATTTGTCGAATGAATGCGTCGGCTCGAATGCTGCGCATCGTGGGACCGAATCGCGGGCAATAGAAAATGTCGACTCCATAGTCCGCCAGCGATTCGAATTTCTCACGAAACCGCATGAGCCTCGCCGGCGGGCTCGCTGCCGAAAAGAACTCTTTCGGCGTCGGCTCGAAGCTCATCACAATGGCCGGCAGGTCTTTCGAACGCGCCTCTCCTATCACGCGATCCAGCAACTGCGTGTGCCCGAGGTGCAGCCCGTCGTAGGCGCCCACAGTCACCACGCTGCCCCGTGCCAGCTTGCTATGGGGCAAGTCGGAAAGATGCCTGACCAGCCTCATCTCAACCGGCCCTCAACCTGAACTGTGACGGCCGCATTCCGAGCAGCAGCAACACCACGAAATAGGTTGCCGCCCCGGCGGCGACCGAAATGCCGAGCCAGTAGACGCGCTCGGGCAGCCCGGCACCGAACCACCACGTGAGCGGCCGGTCGAATTGCAGTAGCACGGCACCCATGAGTACATTCGCGACCAGCACGCGAACCAGCAGCACTTTCCAGCCCGTCGAATGCCGCATCACGCCGTCCTTGCGCAAGCCACGGTACAACAGGGCTGCGTTGAGTAATGCCGCGACCGACGTGGCGGACGCCAGGCCGACGTGCGGCCCCGCAAAGCCGATGGCCGTGAGATACCAGGCCGATGCAACGCTCAACACGAGATTGACGCCGAGTGCCGCCAGGCCTATGCGTACGGGCGTTCGCGTATTTTCGCGTGCAAAAAATGCCGGCGCGAGTATCTTGACGAAGGAAAAGCCGATCAGTCCCAGCGCGTAGGCGCGCAATGAAAGCGTGGTCATGGCGACGGCATGCTCGTCGAAGATGCCGCCGAAAAACAGCGTGGCGATAAGGGGACCGGCCAGCACGATAAGCCCGACAGCCGCCGGCACGGCAATGAGCAAGGCGAGCTTCATTGACCAGTCGAGGGTCTGCGCGAACTCGGTCTTGGCGTCACCAGCCCAAAGGCGTGACAGGTACGGCAAGGTAACCGTCGCCAGCGCGATGCCGAACAGGCCCAGCGGAAACTCCATCAGCCTGTCGGAAAAGTACAGGTAGCTGATGCTGCCGACGGGGAGCAACGAGGCGATGATGCCGCCCAGCAGTACATTTACCTGCGCCACCGATGAGCCGAAAATCGCCGGCACCATGAGCTTGAACGCCCGCCGCACGCCGGCGTGCCGCGGCGCCCATATGGGCCGCGGGAACGCGTGTATTCGCGCCAGGAACGGCAACTGGAACAGCAACTGGCAGATACCGGCCACCAGGATCGCGTAGGCCAGCGCCATGACGGGCTGCTCGAGCGTCGGCGATACCCACACCGCCGCCGCGATCAGTACGACGTTCAGTATGACGGGGGTAAACGCCGGTACCCCGAAGCGGCCGTAGGTGTTCAGCACGCCGCCGGCGAACGCCGTCAGGGAGACGAACAACAGGTACGGAAACGTGAAGCGCAGCATCAGCGCCGCAAGGTCGAAGTCACCGCCGTCACCGATGAACCCGGGGGCAACGATGAGCACCAGCACTGGCGACGCGATGACGCCCAGCAGGGTCACGAGGAACAACACGATGCCGAACGTGCCTGCCACGGCATCGACGAATTCCCGCGCCTCGGCGTGATCGTGTTTTTCGCGATAACGCGCCATGACGGGAACGAAGCCGGCGGAAAACGCCCCTTCCGCGAAGAAGCGGCGCAACATATTGGGGATGCGCTGCGCGACCAGGAACGCATCCATGACCATCGACGCGCCGAAGTAACGCGCGAATACGATGTCCCGCACGAGGCCGAGAATTCTCGAGATCAGGGTCATCCCGCTGACAACCGAGGTTTTGAGCGCCAGCTTCAGTCCGGAGGTGCGTTTTTTGGTCGTCATGGGA
>CALZMQ010000083.1 GCA_945788625.1 uncultured Woeseiaceae bacterium | reverse complement strand
GAGGGCGGCTACCACTATCGCGGGCCTTGGGGGGCTCCGAACTACAGGCCGAGTTGCTTACGAACCTCGTCTTCGAACGCCTTGCCACGATCCATGCTGTGCCGCGCGACCGCCGGATCTATGAGTCCGTCGTTCGCGGCAGTAAGCAGAGCCTCTCCGGGACCGACAATGACAGTCACGAACTGATCGTAGGTTTGCAGCGGCATGGCCCGTTTTGAGGCGCCGACGTCAGCGGCCATCGTGTTCAGCATGTCGAGTACGGTTGTCACGTCATACCAGTCACCGTGATTCTCCGCTACGCGCTCCCAGCTACGCTCGCCCAACGTGGCACGCAACTGGTATGGGTCGTCGCTCTCCCAGTCCGTGGGTGCGATTTCAACGAAAACCGCGCCATTCAGAGATTCACCAAACATCTCCGCAAGCGATTCCAGCAGGTAATCGTGATTATTGGGAAACGTGCCCGTTTCGGCATCGAATTCGTACCAGAAACCCGACTTGCGCAGCCAGTCCTTCACGGTAATCGGCTGCCAGTTTCCATCGGTGTCTTCATCGAAATATTGGGCGCCCGGACCGCCTAACAATCCCCTGGCTTCGAGGTCGGAACCCATCGCCTCACTTGACTCATAGCGCGTGAGGCTGTCGGTCACTTCGTTCAGAGACCCGTGGTCGAGTGACCAGCCTACAATATGCGCCGCTTCCGCACCCGCTTGTGACCAGTCTTCATAGGCAAGCTCCCGCAGGCATTCGATCAACTCGTAATTGCGCTGCCACGGAGTTGAACCCTCGCCTGATGCGACGACCGCGCAGGTCGCCCCGTCCATGCTGACTGGCTCCGGCTTTTCAGGTGCGGCCGGTGGTTCCGGCACATCCGTACCGCAGGCGGAGAGCACAATAACGATCAAGACTACGCCAACACGAGTTGCAAAAAAGGTCATGGAACGATTCCTGTTCAGGGTCCGGTGCAGAATCTAATCTACACAATCCACATTGTCACCACGAAAAATGATGATGACGATGAGAATTCTAAAACTGGATGTAGGCGGACGACCGATCGCGTGGATTACGCGCGAGGACGGTGCGCTGCTGTACTGCCGAGAGCAGGTTGCCTGGGAAGCCGGCATCGAAGAGACCGTTCTTCGAGGCGGCTACTCGCGACGTACTGGTCTGCGTTCGATGCTGCGCGTGAATTCTATCGTTGCAACCATCTCGGTAGACAAGGGCGCAGACGACTGGGCCGGTACGCCGGCGCTGACGAACCCTCGCCTGTTCCGTCGAGACGACTACATGTGTCTCTACTGTGGTGAGGAGCTGCCGCCACGACTGCTTACTCGTGACCACGTGGTTCCGCTGTCTGCGGGCGGCCGCGATGAATGGGAAAACGTCGTGGCAGCTTGCCGGCCCTGCAACCACAGGAAAGACAATTACACGCTGGAGGCGATCGGAATGCGGCTACTGGCTGTGCCGTACGCGCCTAACCGCGCGGAAGGCCTGATCCTGGAGAACCGACGCATTCTCACCGATCAAATGGAGTTCCTGCGTACACGCGTCGGCTCAGGCAGCCGGCTGCGTGTACCATGAATACGGAAGGATAGAACAATGTCATTTTTGCAAGAAGTACAGAAAGTATCGGACGCACACTACGTGTTGCCAATGGTTGGCGACATGCGTGTGGACGTGCACGCGTTTCTGTCGGAGACACTGTTCGCACAGACGGACGAGGCGCTGTGGCGCCAGGCCGCACAGGCTGCGGCGTACCCGGGCATGATCGGGCTGTACCTGATGCCGGACACGCACCTGGGTTACGGCATTCCGGTTGGCGGCGTTGCCGTGACCGAGGACGTCATCATCCAGGCCGGCAGCGGCTACGACATCTCGTGCGGGGTGGTGTACCTGAAGGTGCCTGACCTGTCGGCTGCTGACGTAGCCGACTGGGACAAGCGCCGGCGCTGGATCGACGACGTCGAACTGCGTATCGCGACGGGCGTTGGCAGCCACCGCCCGAAGCACATGCCGCGGCTGGCCGAGGCAACGATCGAAGACATCTTTCGTTACGGTGCAAAGGCCATCGGCGTTAACGCCGACGTCTGCGAGCGCCAGTACATCGAAGTAGACGACGCGGTGCTGGATACCGATCGTATCCGACGGGCACGCCACAAGGCATGCCCGCAGATCGGATCTGTCGGTGGCGGCAACCACTTCGTGGAGATGCAGGTCGACGTCAACGATGGCTCGGTCTGGGTGATGATTCACTGCGGCAGCCGTGGCTACGGCTGGCAGACGGCGAATCACTACTTCTACGCAGGCGCGGAACTGCGCGGACTGGCGAAGAACCGCCGCGAGGAATCGTGGCTGCGGGCCGACGAGCCGCTGGGGCGCGAGTACTGGGCGCATCACAACTCGGCAGCCAACTACGCAGTCGCAAACCGGCACATCATCGTGCGCGGCGTACAGAAGGCACTGGAGAACGTCTTCGATGCGACGGGTGAGGTCTTTTACGAGATCTCGCACAACCTGGTGCAGCAAGAGACGCTGGTACTGCCGGATGGCACGACCAGGAAGGGTTTCGTGCACCGCAAGGGCGCGACACGCGCGTTTCCGGCGGGCCACCCGGACCTGGTTGGTACCAAGTGGGAAGCCACGGGTCATCCGTGCCTTGTTCCCGGCTCGATGCTGGATGGCGCTGCCATCCTGTATCCGCTGGAAGGCGCGTACAACTCCGGTTGCTCTGTGAACCACGGTGCCGGACGCGTCATGGCGCGAGGCAAGGCGAAGCGCGAGCTGGCGGATATTCACGACGACATCGACGACGAAATGCGCTACATCAAGCGCACTCTGGGCGGTGTTGAAGTCCAGGGTATCGTCGGCAACACGCGACGCATACCACTGGACGAGTGCGGACACGTTTACAAGGACCTGGACGAAGTACTGCGCGTACTCGAAGCAGAAGGAATCGCTCGTGTGGCAAACCGCATGTACCCAGTGGCCAACATCAAGGGCACCGATTGAGGTGCCCTTTCCTTTTGGAAACGAATAATGCAACGCGCCGAGTTAAAGGAGATATTGCAGTGCTTGCCGAGGTACAAGACGCGGTTCTATTACTTCAAGGACCGCTATGCCCTGCTGCTACTGAATCTCGCGGTCGCCACAGAAACGTCCAAGAAGGAACTGAAGTCGACCCGCTTCGCCAGGCTCCTGGAGAAAGACATCGTCAAGACAACACTGGCACAGTGTCGTGGACGTGCATTGACCGGCGATGATTTCGAGGCCTACTGGCCAGCGAGGTACGAGTGCTATTACCTCACCCTCGGCGCCTGGGGTTCGAAGCACTGGATGTGGAACCAGACCTCTCGCAGGGGCTACAACCTGGTCCTGCAACTCAACTTCTCCTCCGAACACGACGAACCTTACCGGAAACTGGTCGACCCGGAAGACGATCGTCCGTTCGAATTCGGCGGCCACCCCGTCGCGAAGGGCCCGCTGCATACGCTTGCCTGGTCGAGGATGGACATTGACCTCGCCAAAGGAGAAGCACTGATCGAGGAAATACAGAACGACTGGATTCGCGAAGCCCTGTGGGCGCGACGAATGGCCGTGCGGCAACGTGGTCCGTATTTCTATTGGGGTTCGAAACGGCAGAATGAGCGGGTCATACGTTACGTCGACTCGATCCTGCGGCAACACGAGGCGATCTGGGACGAAGCCATGCTGTCAGCGACGATCTGGTTCCTGCGCAGGGAACTGGGGATCAGCTCAATCTACTACCACAGCCATGAAACCGGCGCATCGCTCAAGAAGATCAGCGGCAGCTTGCCGCCTCGCTCCCTGTACACGAAGTTGCCGAGAAAGTTTTGCTTTGCTGAAACAAAAGACGTGCCGGGGTTTCTTCACTGCAAGACCAAATCGGCCTTGACCACAAAACGCCTTGATCAGGCACGGTTTTACTCGATAGCGCTCTAGAAGCACCTGGTGCCCGCGTATTTTTCTCGACGCGCATTGGCGAGCAAGTTGCCGGAAGACAATTGCATCAACATATGTTGTGCCGACTCCCCTGCTCACTACAGTGGGTTTCGGTTTCTTGGGCCACGTAGCGACGCCAGCGGCCAATTGCGGTCATATATAAAGCCCGCACTATCCTAGCTGGTCGTTAGCCTGGCTAGGCCCTTCGCAATAAACTCCCATGCGGGGCTCATGGCCAGCGGTATTCGAAAAACCCGCACGACGAAGATTGCCACACCGCCCCATAGGTACACTGGATGAACCCGACGGGATGCACGCCAATCGACAAAGCCGACGATCAGAATCAGGAGATTTGACGCAGTGAAGATTAGCAGAACATTCGGTTCACCCAACAATCCTATCGAAATCCTGGCCAATGCCGGGGTCACTGCTACCAGCGCAGCCAGAACAATGAGGCGTTTGTGTACGTCACTTTGATTGCGCTTGATCACTGCCAGTCCAAATAGAGCAGCAAACATCAGAATTTGCGTCAACGGAATCATTGTTGGCACGGACTCAATAGACTTTGCGATCAGGTGCACGTCCCGCGCAATCGTCTGAAAAGCAATCATGAGAGAAAACACAATAAGCACCGCCGTATAGAATACAGCTGCGATACCCACACGTTTATGTAACTGTCGTTTACTGTTTTGGATCAGTACGGTCTGTGCAACTAGAAGGGCGAACCAACCGAACCAGAGGGTGGCGTGAAGGTGGAGCAGGACTGGGAATGTATCCCCGGCAAATACTGGCTTCCAGTAGGTGAACCAGAAACCAAGCAACGCGATTGACAATGCCGCTGAAGCAATCCAAAAAAACGAAACGTTCTTAATTCGAGGATTGCCGAACATTGCGATACACCGAGTCCTTCGGCTGATTTTGAGTCTAGGGTTTAGCCTGAAACAACGGCATATAACTCGCCCGATTGAGCCACAGGAGCGCTGCGACGCACAGGCAATACACTGTGGCAATCAGTCCGCCTGGAATCAATACCTGATTAACGAAGGCATGGTACATGGCCATGTTGACCGCGAGCGGCGCCTGTATAGCAGCTCCCAACGCCACAAACCGATTTGAGAGAAATGTGGCCGCTCCAATCCCATAGAACAGCAGTATTGCGGCGATCATGTCCGGTCGCAGGTTGACCTCCGCCCAACGAACTCCTTGTTCGGAGAGCATCGACTCTGGCGGTCTCCAACCAAACAGGGTCATGACAAACATTACAAGAAGCCACACACCGAATGCCGACTGAAAGATTCGTTTAGCCATCACGACCTCCTCTGCCTTCTGAGGACATATTTAATTAGACAACTACGAGCCGCATTCCCTAATGTCCGTTTTGGATCAGGAGCCGTCATCCTACATCAGATTAGATGACTGGCGACTTCCGGCCAAAAGGAGACATTGGATTCGATAAATCCAAAGAATCATCAGGCGTCTGTAATAGACGCGCAAGGAACGAGCCTTCGAGGCAGCAATGCTCCCAACACGATAGCGGACGTCTCCAGCAGGTATTTCGGTGCGCAAGAATTGCGCAAATCCCAGACAGAATTGATCTCGGGCGACGAATGTCCCTGGGTCAAAGGTCAGGCAAACAGCTGGTGACTTATTGGTGACTCAAGGCCGCCGGCAAATGCCGGCGGCGCTCAAGCCCTTGGCAGATGGCGCGCCCGGAGAGATTGACTCGGATCGGCTCAAGCCGATCCTCGCCCCTCCGGGGCGCCTTCGGCGTCCAAACCGCTTGCGCGTTTTGTCGAACTCCCGACCGCCTGGTTCGTAGCCAGGTGCTCGTCAGTCTCTGTTCCGTTTGTCGAACAGGTGCGGATCATCGCCCAGATTTCGGATAGCTCGGGAGATGAAGGGCACGAACGTTCCGGAACCGGGTGTAACGTCCGAATCACAGATCCGGTGATGGGCAGCCGGAATCGGGCCTTGAACGATGGTTGATGGTATTTCTGCAGGTTTTCCGGAGGAGTAACCTCAAGATTTCAAACCACAGGTCTCGAACGCCTCCCGTATCGTTGCCTTTTCCGCATCTGTGAGTTCCAGCATCGGCGGTCGCACCCGGCCGCCGACCTGCCCGAGCAACTCCTGCCAGTACTTGCCGAAAGCCTGTGGCTTGTCGGACGGCTTGCTCCGCGCCATCGCTTCGCGCACGGGGTCGAGACTGTCGCGAACGCGGCGCGCCTCCTCGAAATTCCCTGCAAAGGCAAGTCGCGTGTATTCGTCCATGCGCTTGTCGTTCTTCGTCTGCAGATGGTACGGCGGCGAGGAACATAGATAGAGTTGCCATCCCAGTTCCTCGATGTTGTCGAGCCAGTCGTCCTCTGCCGAGGTCGACACCTGGATCTTGTCGCCGACCATGTGCGTCAGTTGCACGTACATCTCGCGGGGCACAGAGTATTTGATCGCAACGATATTGGGCAGATCGGCGATACGCGCGCATTCTTCCGGTTGCATCAGGTAGCCGGAATCCGGATGGCTCCACATGGCAATGCCGATATCGAGACGGTCGCAGAGTGCCTTGTAGTACCGGTACAGTACTTCGCCGCGCTCGTGCACGAAGCTCAACACCGGCGCATGGACCACGATGTAGTCGGCGCCGCAACCCTGCGCATGCAGGGAGAGGTCCAGGACCGTGTCGAAATTCTGATCGGACACCGAAACGATGACCCCGGCCTTGCCGTCGCACTCGTCGACCGCAATCTCGAAGTTGCGCTTGCGCTCTTCGAGGCTCATCGAGAAGAACTCGCCCTGCTTGCCGGCGATGAACAGCCCCTGGATATCGAGGTCGTCGATCCAGTGACGGATATTCGAGCGAAGGCCGGCCTCGTTCAGCGCAAGATCGTCGTCGAACGGGTTCAGGGCGGCTGCCCAGATCCCGCGCATGTTCTCGCGGGCGTAGTCTTTTGCGTCAAGTTTCGAGTATTTGGTGGCCATCGGCGAAATATACTTATAATTCACCGCACCGTACATCCGCGCCCAAGCGAGAATCCCGATGAGCACCTATCCCGACCTGCATCTCTTTATCAACGGCGAATGGCGCAAAACCGCCCACGACCTTCCGGTGCTCAACCCGGCAACCGAAGAGGAGATAGGCCGCCTCCCTCACGCGGAGCGGAGGGACCTGGACGATGCCCTGGAAGCCGCCGCGCAGGGGTTCAAGGTCTGGAGCCAGGTTGCACCGGTCGACCGGGCCAATGTCCTGTACAAAGCCGCATCGATCATGCGCGAACGGCAAGAGGAGATCGCAACGGCCATCACCGCGGAACACGGCAAACCCCTCAGCCAGGCCCGCCTCGAAGTGATACGCGGCTGTGAGTTCTTCGAGTGGGACGCAGGCGAAGCGACCCGCACCTACGGGCGTGTCATACCGAGCGCACCGGGCGTCAGGTACATCGTGCACCATCAGCCGATCGGCACGGTCGCCGCGTTCTCTCCCTGGAATTTTCCAATGAGCCAACCATGCCGAAAGGTGGCGGGAGCTATTGCCGCAGGATGTTCGATCATCCTCAAGGCGGCCGAGGAAACGCCGGCCGGCGCGCTGCACATTGCGAGGGCACTGCACGACGCCGGCCTGCCGTCCGGCGTGCTGAACCTGGTATTCGGCACGCCGTCCGAGATCTCCGATCACCTGATCCGGCATGAAGAGGTGCGCCTGGTCGCGTTTACCGGCTCCACTGCGGTTGGCAGACATCTCACGACATTGGCGGCACAGCACATGACCCCCGTGTTGATGGAGCTGGGCGGCCACGCGCCGGTCATCGTCTGCGAAGACACCGACGTCGAAGCAGCCGCCCTGAGCGGTGCTGTACGCAAGATGCGCAATGCCGGCCAGGTCTGCACGTCGCCCACGCGTTTCTTCGTGCACGAGAGCATTTTCGAACAATACACGGAAACCTTCGTGCGCCGCGCCGCCGAGACTGTCGTCGGCAACGGCGTCGATGCCGGTGTCGAGATGGGGCCGCTCGCCAATGACCGCAGGATCGGAGCGCTGACGGACCTGGTCGGGGACGCGCGGGACAAGGGCGCGGAGGTAATGACCGGAGGCAGCCGACTGGGCGACAAAGGCTATTTCTTCAAGCCGACCGTGCTCGCCAATGTCCCCGATTCCGCCCGCGTCATGCAGGAGGAGCCTTTCGGGCCCCTGGCGATCATCAACCCCGTTGCTTCCCTGAGCGAGGCCATCGAAAAGGCAAACTCCGTTCCCTACGGCCTGGCTGCGTACGGCTTCACCAACCGGGCCGATTACGTGGACCGCATGATCGAGGGCATCGAGGCGGGCAACGTGTCGATCAATACGCTGGAAGCATCACTGCCGGAGACGCCGTTCGGCGGCGTGAAATCGAGCGGCTACGGCCGCGAAGGCGGTACCGAGGGCCTGCACAACTACATGATCACGAAGAACGTCATGCACAGCCTGGCAATCGTCTAGAGCTCGGTTCTGATCGCAAACAGCTCCGGGAAGAAGCTCGTTTCTATCGCCCGCTTCAGGAACGGCACGCCTGAAGAACCGCCGGTTCCCGTACGGTTGCCGATGATTCTCTGTACCGTGTACATGTGCTTGAAGCGCCAGCCTTGGAAGGCATCCTCGATGTCGACGAGTTTTTCGGCGAGTTCGTACAGTTCGAAGTACCTTTCCGGGTCGTCGTAAATCGCGTGCCAGGCGGCCTGGACGGAGTCATCTGCCTCGTAGGGCATACTGAAATCGCGCTCGAGCTTCCTCGCATCGATATCGAATCCATCGTCGCTCAGTTTGCGCAAG
>CALZMQ010000082.1 GCA_945788625.1 uncultured Woeseiaceae bacterium | reverse complement strand
CGGCGTGATCGATCCCGGCTTCGCCAGTACCTGGCCACGCTCAACCTCTTCGCGCTTCGTGCCGCGCAGCAATACGCCCACGTTGTCGCCCGCCATGCCTTCGTCGAGCAGCTTGCGGAACATCTCCACGCCCGTGCAGGTCGTCTTCTCCGTGTCCTTGATGCCGACAATCTCGATCTCGTCGCCAACGTGAATCACACCACGCTCGATACGACCCGTCACCACCGTGCCGCGTCCCGATATCGAGAACACGTCTTCCACAGGCATCAGGAAACTGCCATCAATGGCCCGCTCCGGTTCCGGAATGTAGCTGTCCATCTGCTCAACGAGCTTCAGCACTGATTGCACGCCAATGTCCGAGTCATCGCCTTCGCAGGCCTTCAGCGCCGAACCCGTTATGATCGGCGTGTCGTCACCCGGGAACTCGTACGTCGACAGCAGGTCGCGTACCTCCATCTCCACCAGCTCCAGCAGCTCGTCATCGTCGACCTGGTCCGCCTTGTTCATATACACGACGATGTACGGGACGCCGACCTGGCGCGCCAGCAGGATGTGCTCGCGCGTCTGCGGCATCGGCCCGTCTGCCGCCGACACCACCAGGATCGCACCGTCCATCTGCGCCGCACCCGTGATCATGTTCTTCACGTAGTCCGCGTGCCCCGGACAATCCACGTGCGCGTAGTGACGATTGGGACTCTCGTACTCAACGTGCGCCGTCGCAATCGTGATGCCACGTTCGCGCTCTTCCGGCGCATTGTCGATCTGGTCGAATTCCTTGACTTCACCACCGTGCTTCTCGGCCATCACCTTCGTCAGTGCCGCCGTCAGCGTCGTCTTGCCGTGGTCAACGTGACCTATCGTGCCTACGTTTACGTGCGGTTTTGTTCTCTTAAATTTTTCTTTGGCCATGTCCCTGATCTCGTGGGTTACGTTTGTGTTTCAGTCATTATCGCAGTCGCCGCTCGCCGCTCCTACGATGCCTTCTTCATTACGATATCCGCAACATTTTGCGGTACTTCCGAGTATTTCTGGAATTCCATCGAGTACACAGCACGTCCCTGGCTCATTGAGCGCAGGTCCGTGGCATAACCGAACATCTCGGCAAGCGGTACTTCGGCACGAATCGTCTTGCCCGCAGGCGAATCGTCCATACCCTGTGGCAGACCGCGGCGGCGATTCAAATCGCCCATCACGTCTCCCATGTATTCTTCGGGGGTCACCACCTCGACGCTCATGATTGGTTCAAGCAACACCGGGTGGGCTTTGCTGGCGCCCTCGCGGAACCCCATGCTGCCGGCGATCTTGAATGCCATTTCACTCGAGTCGACGTCATGATACGAGCCGTCATACAGCGTTACCCGGCAGTCGACCAGCGGGTAACCGGCAACGACGCCGTTCTCCATCTGTTCCTGCACGCCACGATCGACGGCCGGTATGTACTCCTTCGGTACGACGCCACCAACGATGTTGTTGACGAATTCGTAACCTGCGCCTGCTTCCAGCGGTTCGATCTGCAGGTAAACGTGACCGTACTGGCCGCGCCCGCCCGACTGCCGCACGAACTTTCCTTCCTGCTTGACCGATTTGCGAATGGTCTCTCGATACGCGACCTGCGGTTTGCCTACGTTCGCCTCGACCTTGAATTCGCGCTTCATGCGATCAACGATGATGTCGAGGTGCAACTCGCCCATACCCGAGATGATCGTCTGCCCCGACTCCTCGTCGGTGTGAACGCGAAACGAAGGATCTTCCTTCGCGAGCTTTTGCAGCGCAAGGCCCATCTTGTCCTGATCGACCTTCGTCTTCGGCTCGACTGCAACAGAAATTACCGGTTCCGGGAACTCCATACGCTCGAGCATGATCGGGTGCTTGATGTCGCAAAGTGTGTCGCCGGTGGTGACGTCTTTCAGGCCGACCGCGGCGGCGATATCGCCGGCGCAAACTTCCTTGATCTCTTTGCGATCGTTCGAGTGCATTTGCAAAATGCGGCCAATACGCTCTTTCTTGCCCTTGACCGGATTGTAAATCGTATCTCCCGAGTTCAATACCCCGGAATACACGCGGAAAAACGTCAGGTTGCCAACGAACGGGTCCGTGGCAATTTTGAAGGCCAGCGCAGCGAACCATTCATCGTCGTCCGCGGGGCGTTCGCCTTCTGTCTCGTCGTCGATATGCCCCTTGATCGCGGGCACATCGACGGGTGACGGCATGAAATCGATGACCGCATCGAGCATCGCCTGCACACCCTTGTTCTTGAATGCCGAACCGCACATCGCCACGACGACATCGTTGGAAAGCGTCAATGCCCGCAGGCCCGCGCGAATCTCATCCTCCGTCAATTCGCCGGTGTCGACGAATTTGTGCAAAACTTCCTCGTTCGCCTCTGCCGCCGCCTCGACCATTTTCTCACGCCAGAAACGCGCCTCGGCGAGCAGTTCTTCCGGAATGTCACGAGCCTCATAGGTTGTGCCCATGTTGCCCTCGTCCCAGTAAATCGCCCTCATGCCAATCAGGTCGATGACACCCTCGAAATTCTCTTCGGCGCCTATGGGCAGCTGGATTGGAACGACATTCGCGCCAAGCCTCTCTTTCACCTGAACCAGCACGCGCAGGAAGTCCGCGCCGGCCCGGTCCATCTTGTTGACGAAGACCATGCGCGGAACACGATACTTGTTGCCCTGGCGCCAGACCGTTTCTGTCTGCGGCTCTACGCCGCCGACAGAGCACAACACGGTTATTGCGCCGTCGAGCACTCGCAGGCTGCGCTCCACCTCGATGGTGAAGTCGACGTGCCCAGGAGTATCGATGATGTTGACGCGATGCTCGTCGAACTGCTGGTCCATGCCGCTCCAGAAGCAGGTGGTTGCGGCGGACGTGATCGTAATACCGCGCTCCTGCTCCTGCTCCATCCAGTCCATGACGGCCGCGCCGTCATGCACCTCGCCTATCTTGTGCGAGACACCGGTGTAAAACAGAACGCGCTCAGTCGTGGTCGTCTTGCCCGCATCAATATGGGCCATAATGCCGATATTGCGGTAACGCTCGATGGGGGTTGTACGGGCCACGACAAAGCCTTCTACCAGCGGTAGTGCGAGAACGCCTTGTTGGCTTCCGCCATACGGTGCGTGTCTTCTTTCTTCTTGACGGCCGTGCCGCGATTCTCGGCGGCATCGAGCAATTCGTGAGCGAGGCGATGCGCCATCGACTTCTCGCTGCGGCGTCTCGCTGCGTCGATTACCCAACGCATGGCAAGCGTCTGGCGACGTGCCGGGCGGACCTCGACGGGCACCTGGTAGGTGGCGCCGCCAACGCGACGCGATTTCACCTCGACGACCGGCTTGACATTCTCGAGCGCAGTTTCGAGAAGCTCAAGTGCCTTTTCACCAGTCTGGGTCTCACGCTCGGAGATACGATCCAGCGCGCCATAGATAATGCGCTCTGCTACGGATTTCTTGCCGTCATTCATGATCATGTTCATGAATTTCGCGAGCAGATCGCTGCCGTACTTGGGATCGGGCAGAATCGTGCGTTTCGGGGCCTGTGTTCTTCTGGACATTGGATGCTTACTCTAATATTTGGCGTGTGTTACTTCTTCGGTCGCTTGGTGCCGTACTTCGATCGACCTTGACGACGATCGGATACGCCCGCGCAATCGAGCGTGCCACGAATGGTGTGGTATCGAACGCCCGGCAAATCCTTGACACGGCCACCGCGGATCAGCACGACGCTGTGCTCCTGCAGGTTGTGGCCTTCGCCACCAATGTAGCTCGTGACTTCGAATCCATTTGTCAGGCGCACGCGAGCGACCTTGCGCATGGCCGAGTTCGGTTTTTTCGGTGTCGTCGTGTAGACGCGCGTGCACACGCCGCGCTTTTGCGGGCTGGCGTCGAGCGCCGGTACCGTGCTTTTTGCACGCTTCGTCGCGCGTGGCTTACGAACTAACTGATTCACTGTGGCCATGGGCCTTCACTCTTTATGTTTGTCTGATTAGAAAAGTCTTACATGTTCCTGCGCCACGAATAAACGCGCGCACCCAACCGCCGGACTTCTCGAGCCCAGTGATCGGGAATTGACGGCTCGCGTGTGGCCTAACCGTCAAAAAATGCGGGGCACGCCTAACGGCGGGCCCCGAGGTCAAGGGCGGGCATTGTATTGATGCGCGCCATAGCGTGTCAAGGCTGTGAGAACAATTAGCGCAGGAGCGCCACAAAGTCCGATCTCGGCCAATCCGGCGCCTGCGTAACTTATTGTTTTTACTAGGCCGTACTCGTTTCCTCACCACCCTCGGCCGGAGCATCCGATTCCGTTGCCGCCACGACCTCGGCCGGGCCGTCGGCATCGACGCCCACTACCGTCGAATCCTCGACGGACTCATCCACTACCTTGACGAGCGCCTGCTCGGCGAGCTGAGACTCCTCGAGCTCCCTGAGTTGATCGGCCAGGTCCTGTTCGCGGGTCCGCCGTCGTTCGGCATGGTGTGCGAACCCGGTGCCTGCGGGTATCAAACGGCCGACGATGACGTTTTCCTTGAGACCACGTAGCTCGTCGCGGAGGCCACGCACGGCCGCCTCGGTCAATACACGCGTGGTTTCCTGGAACGACGCCGCCGAAATGAAGGATTCGGTGGCCAGCGATGCCTTGGTAATACCCAACAGCACAGGATCGCAGGTGAGCGGTGTCTTGCCCTGTGCAACGAGCTGTTCCTCCTGTTCGAAGAAGCGCGCCTTGTCGATCTGCTCGCCGCGCAGGTAGGTACTGTCGCCTGGTGTTGCGACGATGACTTTGCGCAGCATCTGGCGAATGATCACCTCGATGTGCTTGTCATTGATCTTCACGCCCTGCAGACGATACACATCCTGGATCTCGCGAACGAGGTAGTCGGCCAGATTCTCAACGCCCTGCAATCGCAGGATATCGTGCGGATTCGGCTCGCCGTCGGCAATCGTTTCGCCCCGTACGACCTGCTCGCCCTCGAACACGTTGAGATGGCGCCACTTCGGAATCAGTTCCTCATGGCTCTCGCCCGACTCATCGGTAATAACGAGGCGGCGCTTGCCTTTGGTTTCCTTACCGAAGCTGACCGTACCGGTATGCTCCGCCATGATGGCCGGGTCTTTCGGCTTACGAGCCTCGAACAGGTCGGCAACACGCGGCAAACCACCGGTGATATCGCGGGTCTTCGACGATGCCTGCGGAATACGTGCAATGACGTCACCCACGGCAACACTGGCGCCGTCGCTCATGGAGATGATCGCGCCAACCGGCAATGCGTACACGGCCGGAATGTCGGTGTTCGCGAAGCAGATGTCCGCACCCTCGTCATCGACCAGCTTGGCCACGGGACGCAGGTCCTTGCCGGCGCCGCCGCGACTCTTGGGATCGAGTACGACGATACTGGTCAGTCCCGTGAACTCGTCCACCTGTTCGGTCACGGTCACACCGTCGATGAAGTCCTGGAACCTGATCTTGCCCTCGACCTCCGTGACAACCGGGTGAGTATGCGGGTCCCAGTTTGCGACGACCTGGCCCTGCTCCACCTCGGCACCGTCCTGGATCGTAATCGTCGCGCCATAAGGCACCTTGTAACGTTCACGCTCGCGGCCCAGCTCGTTCACGATCGAGATTTCGCCCGATCGCGAAACCGCAACCAGGTAGCCCTTGTGGTGAGCCACCGTCTTGATGTTGACGAGCTTCGCAATACCCTTCGACTTGATCTCGATGTTGTTGATGGCAGCAGAACGCGATGCGGCACCACCAATATGGAAGGTACGCATTGTCAACTGGGTGCCCGGTTCACCGATCGACTGCGCGGCGATAACGCCCACAGCTTCACCGATGTTGATCCGGTCACCGCGCGCGAGGTCACGTCCGTAACACTGCGAGCATACGCCGTAGCGGATTTCGCAGGTGATGGGCGAACGCACGATGACGTGATCGATCGACAGGTCTTCGAGGCGCTGTACAGTCGCTTCGTCGAGCATTGTGCCGGCATCGAATGCGACCTTGTCGCCGCCCGGAATCAGTACCGGTTCAGCCAGTACCCGGCCCAATACGCGTTCCGCAAGCGGTTCTACGATGTCACCGCCTTCGACCAGCGGCGCCATTGCAACACCATTGCGAGTCTCGCAATCCACTTCGGTGACGACCAGGTCCTGAGCGACGTCGACGAGGCGGCGTGTCAGGTAACCCGAGTTGGCGGTCTTGAGCGCCGTATCGGCGAGGCCTTTGCGTGCACCGTGAGTCGAGATGAAGTACTGCAGTACGTCGAGACCTTCACGGAAGTTAGCCGTGATCGGCGTCTCGATAATCGAGCCATCCGGCTTGGCCATCAAGCCACGCATGCCGGCGAGCTGCCGAATCTGCGCGGCAGAACCACGAGCGCCGGAGTCCGCCATCATGTAGATCGAGTTAAACGATTCCTGCTCGACCATCTTGCCCTTGGCGTCCTTTACCGTCTCCGTACCCAGCTTGTCCATCATGGCCTTGGCCACCTGGTCGTTCGTGCGTGACCAGATATCGACAACCTTGTTGTAGCGTTCGCCGTCGGTGACGAGACCGGAACCGTACTGGTCCTGAATCTCCTTCACCTCGGCTTCCGCAACCGCGAGAATCTCCTGCTTGTTCTCCGGCACGACCATGTCGTTCACGCCGATCGAGATACCCGCCATCGTTGCCAGGCGGAAGCCCATGTACATCAGGCGATCCGCGAAAACGACGGTCTTCTTGAGACCGAGCTGGCGGTAGCAGGCATTGATGACGTTCGAAATCGCTTTCTTCGACATTGCGCGGTTGATGTGCTCGAACTCGAGTCCCGCGGGCAAAATGTCGGAGAGCAACGCACGGCCGACCGTCGTATCGAGGATCTTGGTTACCTCGATTAACTCGTCGTCGTCGCCGCGTTCATGGTGCGTCACACGGATCTTGACCGATGCCTGCAGCTCTGCGGCGCCGGTTTCGAACGCTCGCCGGGCCTCATCGAGGCTGGCCAGGATCATGCCCTCGCCCTTTGCATTGATTTTGGTACGGGTCATGAAATACAGACCGAGCACGACGTCCTGCGATGGAACGATGATCGGATCGCCGTTGGCGGGTGACAGGATGTTGTTCGACGACATCATCAGCGCACGCGCTTCCAGCTGAGCTTCGATGGACAAAGGTACGTGGACCGCCATCTGGTCGCCGTCGAAGTCGGCGTTGAACGCCGTACAAACGAGCGGATGCAACTGGATACCAGGCGCTTGGCGGCCTTGATGGTGGTCGCCTCGCCGCGCAGTTGCAGCTTCGAGAAGATGAACGGCTTGAACAGCTCCAGGGCCATTTTCTTCGGCAGGCCGCATTGGTGCAGCTTCAACGTAGGACCGACAACGATAACCGAGCGACCCGAGTAATCGACGCGCTTGCCGAGCAGGTTCTGGCGAAAGCGGCCCTGTTTGCCCTTGATCATGTCGGCGAGCGATTTCAGCGGGCGCTTGTTGGTGCCCGTGATCGCCCGGCCGCGACGGCCGTTATCGAGCAGCGCGTCGACCGATTCCTGCAGCATGCGCTTTTCGTTGCGCACGATAATGTCCGGAGCGTTCAGCTCCAGCAGGCGGCGCAGGCGGTTGTTGCGGTTGATGACGCGACGGTACAAATCGTTCAGATCCGAGGTCGCGAAACGACCGCCGTCCAGCGGTACCAGCGGGCGAAGATCAGGTGGGAGCACCGGCAGCACGGTCAGGACCATCCACTCGGGCTTGTTACCCGACTCGACGAATGACTCGATGAGCTTCAGGCGTTTCGACAGGCGTTTGATCTTGGTCTCCGAACGCGTCGCATCCATGTCCTCGCGGACTTTCAGGATCTCGCGCTGCAGATCGATCGTCATGAGCATCTCGCGAACGGCCTCTGCACCCATGCGGGCGTCGAACTCGTCACCGTATTGCTCCAGCGCGTCGAGGTACATTTCGTCGGTCATTAACTGGCCGCGCTCGAGGTCGGTCATGCCAGGCTCGACAACGACGAATGCCTCGAAATACAGAACGCGTTCGATCTCCCTGAGCGTCATGTCCAACATCAGGCCTATGCGTGACGGCAACGACTTCAGGAACCAGATGTGCGCGACCGGGCTTGCCAGCTCGATGTGCGCCATACGCTCACGACGCACCTTGGTCTGGGTCACTTCGACGCCGCATTTTTCGCAGACAACGCCGCGATGCTTCAGGCGCTTGTACTTGCCGCACAGGCACTCGTAGTCCTTGATCGGACCGAAGATCTTTGCGCAGAACAAGCCATCGCGTTCCGGCTTGAAGGTACGATAGTTGATCGTCTCCGGCTTCTTGACCTCACCGAAAGACCACGAGCGAACCATGTCCGGCGAAGCCAGCCCGATGCGGATCGCATCGAAATCGTCGACCGGATTCTGGTATTTGAAAAGCTTAAGCAGATCTTTCATTAGTCTGTCTCCAGCTCAATGTTGATACCCAGAGAACGAATCTCCTTGACCAACACATTGAATGACTCCGGCATACCGGCATCCATGTAGTGTTCGCCGTCCACGATGTTCTTGTACATCTTGGTGCGGCCCTGGACGTCGTCCGACTTGACCGTCAGCATCTCCTGCAAGGTATAAGAGGCGCCGTAGGCTTCGAGCGCCCAGACCTCCATCTCACCGAAGCGCTGACCGCCGAACTGCGCCTTGCCGCCCAGCGGTTGCTGTGTGACCAGGCTGTAAGGTCCTGTCGAACGGGCATGCATCTTGTCGTCAACGAGGTGGTTGAGTTTCAGCATGTACATGTACCCGACAGTCACGTCGCGATCGAATTTGTCGCCCGTGCGGCCGTCGTACAGGGTCGATTGCCCCGATTGATCGAGACCGGCGAGATCGAGGAGTCCCTTGATTTCGGCCTCAGTCGCACCATCGAATACCGGCGTTGCCGTCGGTACACCGTCGGTCAGGTTCCCGGCAAGCTCGAAAATTTCCGCATCACTGAACGACTTGAGGTCTTCGACTTTGCCGCCGGTCTTGTTGTACACGGCGTCAAGAAACTGCCGCAGCTTGGCGACCGACTCCTGTGCTTTGAGCATGTCGTCGATTTTCTTGCCGACACCCTTCGCAGCCCAGCCAAGGTGTGTTTCCAGGACCTGCCCGACGTTCATACGTGACGGTACGCCGAGCGGGTTCAGCACGATATCGACCGGGTTGCCATCCTCCAGGTACGGCATGTCTTCGACCGGTACGATCGTCGAGATGACGCCCTTGTTGCCGTGCCGGCCGGCCATTTTGTCGCCCGGCTGGATACGGCGCTTGACGGCGAGGTAGACCTTGACCATCTTGAGTACGCCCGGCGCCAGGTCGTCACCAGCCGTGATCTTGGTTTTCTTTTCCTCGTAACGGCGATCGAACTCGTCACGCTGCGCTTTCAGGCGCTCGAACGCCTTCTGCAGCTGCTCGTTGGCATCGTCGTTCTTCAGACGAATCTCGAACCACTGTTCGCGCGGTAGCTCGTCAAGATAGCCCTTGGTGATCTTGCTGCCCGACTTGAGCGAGTTCGGCCCACCCTGCGCCATCTTGCCCGTGAGCATGCGTTCGACACGCTCGTATATATCCTCTTCGAGAATACGCAGAGTGTCGTCGAGATCCTTGCGAACGCTTTCGAGCTCCGACTTTTCTATGGCCAGTGCACGCAGGTCCTTCTCGACGCCATCGCGCGTGAACACGCGAACGTCGATAACCGTACCATCCATACCGGGCGGCACGCGCAGCGAGGTGTCTTTAACGTCCGAGGCTTTCTCACCGAAGATCGCACGCAGCAACTTCTCTTCCGGCGTCAGCTGCGTTTCACCCTTTGGCGTAACCTTGCCGACCAGAATGTCACCGGCCTTGACCTCGGCGCCGATAAACGCGATGCCCGATTCGTCGAGCTTCGCCAGCGCGGCGTCACCGACATTGGGGATATCCGATGTAATGTCTTCCGGCCCCAGCTTGGTGTCGCGCGCGACACATTGCAGCTCTTCGATGTGAATGGTCGTGAAACGATCTTCCGTGACGACGCGTTCCGAGATCAGGATCGAGTCCTCGAAGTTGTAGCCGTTCCAGGGCATAAACGCGACCAGGAGGTTCTGGCCGAGAGCAAGCTCGCCCATGTTGGTCGACGGGCCGTCCGCAAGCACATCGCCTGCAGCAATGGTGTCACCACTTTTCACCAGCGGCCGCTGATTGATACAGGTGTTCTGGTTCGAACGGGTGTACTTCGTCAGGTTGTAGATGTCGACACCAGGCTCCGCCGCCGTGGTCTCGTCATCATTGACGCGAACGACGATGCGGGACGCGTCGACCGAGTCGACGTTGCCGCCGCGACGGGCAACCACGGTCACGCCTGAATCGACGGCTACAGCACGCTCAATGCCGGTGCCGACGAGCGGCGCCTCGGCGCGCAGCGTCGGAACTGCCTGGCGTTGCATGTTCGATCCCATGAGCGCGCGGTTGGCATCGTCGTGCTCGAGAAACGGGATCAGCGCCGCAGCAACCGATACGATCTGGCGGGGGCTGACGTCCATGTAATTGACGTCTTCCGGGCTTGCGAGCGTGAACTCGTTCTTGTGCCTGACGGCGACCAGGTCTTCCTGGAACTTGCCGTTCTTGTCGAGCTCGGAGTTTGCCTGCGCAATGATAAACTGGCTTTCTTCGATCGCTGACAGGTAGTCAATCTCCGTTGTAACCTTGCCTTTGTTGACCTTGCGGTACGGCGTCTCCAGGAAGCCGTATTCATTGGTCCGCGCGTATACCGCCAGCGAATTGATGAGGCCGATGTTCGGCCCTTCAGGCGTCTCAATGGGGCACACGCGGCCGTAGTGGGTCGGATGCACGTCGCGGACTTCAAAGCCTGCACGCTCACGGGTGAGGCCGCCAGGACCGAGTGCCGACACGCGACGCTTGTGCGTGACTTCGGACAAGGGGTTGTTCTGGTCCATGAACTGCGACAACTGGCTGGAGCCGAAGAACTCCTTGACGGCAGCGGCAACGGGCTTCGCATTGATCATTTCCTGCGGCATCAGGCCATCGGCCTCAGCCTGCGTCAGGCGCTCCTTGACGGCGCGCTCGACGCGAACCAGTCCGACCCGGAAGGCATTCTCGGCCATCTCGCCGACGCTTCTGACACGACGGTTGCCCAGGTGATCGATGTCATCCACCGTACCGTAGCCGTTACGAATATTGATGAGTGTCGACAATACGTCGAGGATGTCGTCCTTGTTGAGGACGCCGTCGCCGTCAGAATTGTCGCGGCCAACGCGGCGGTTGAACTTCATGCGGCCAACACCTGACAGGTCATAGCGGTCGGGGTTGAAGAACAGGTTCTGGAACAGGTTCTCGGCCGCTTCCTTGGTGGGCGGCTCACCCGGACGCATCATGCGATAGATCTCGACCAGTGCCTCGAGGCGGGTCGTCGAAGGATCGATATTCAGCGTATTCGAAATAAACGGACCACGATCGAGGTCGTTAACGTACAACGTACGGATGTGGTCGATACCGGCTGCGACGAGGGCCTCGATGAGTTCGACCGTCAGCTCGCTATTAGCGGGCGCCAGCAATTCGCCGGTTTCAGTATCGACGATATCGTGCGCGAGAATTTTGCCCTCGAGGTACTCACTCGGAACCGTCAGCTTGTCAACGGTGGACTTGTTCATGTCGCGCACGTGCTTCGCCGTAATGCGTCGGCCTTCCTCGACAATGAGCTTACGCCCCAATGTGATATCGAAGGTCGCTGTTTCACCGCGCAGCCGTTCCGGCACGAGACCCATTTTGATGTCTTTACCGGAGAGGTAGAAATCGTTGGTCTCGAAGAACAGGTCGAGCATTTCCTCGTTGTTCATTCCGAGCGCACGAAGAATGATCGTTACCGGCAATTTGCGGCGGCGATCAATACGCGCGAACACGGAGTCCTTGGGATCGAATTCGAAATCGAGCCACGAGCCGCGGTAAGGAATCACGCGTGCGGAAAACAGCAATTTACCGGAGCTGTGTGTCTTGCCTTTGTCGTGATCGAAGAATACGCCGGGCGAGCGGTGCAGCTGTGACACGATGACGCGTTCGGTACCGTTGATAACGAACGTGCCGTGGTCGGTCATCAGCGGCATTTCACCGAGATAAACTTCCTGCTCGCGAATATCCTTGACGGGCTTTGGTGTGCCGCTGGCTTCCTTGTCGTAGATAACCAGGCGCACCAATACGCGAATCGGCGCCGCGTAGGTCAGACCGCGCATTTGACATTCTTTAACGTCAAAAACCGGTTGTCCCAGGCGATAGCTCACGTATTCGAGCGCAGCGTTGCCTGAATAGCTGACAATCGGGAAGACCGACTGGAACGCTGCATGCAGACCGATGTCGTCACGGTCTTCAATCGTCTTGTCCGTCTGCAGGAACTTGTTGTAAGAGTCGACCTGGATCGACAACAGGTACGGCACGTCCAGAATCGTCGGACGCTTGCCAAAGTTCTTGCGGATACGCTTTTTCTCAGTGAATGAGTATGCCATTCGAGAAATCCTCGTTAGCCTTTCTTTAATTACGGACGCGGGCAGGCAGCCGGTCGCCTGACGACCAGCTGCCCACCCGACTTATGACCCTTAAGCAATAACCGGGGTCCTGCATCAGTGACTGATGCAACTGTGCTTACTTGAGCTCGACGGATGCGCCGGCTTCTTCAAGCTGCTTCTGAACTTCTTCTGCTTCTGCCTTCGAGACGCCTTCCTTGATGGTCGACGGCGCGCCTTCAACGGTGTCCTTGGCTTCCTTGAGGCCGAGACCCGTGAGGGTGCGAACAGCCTTGATGACGGAAACCTTGTTGCCGCCAAAGCTGGTCATAACAACATCGAATTCGTCTTTCTCTTCGACCGCCTCGCCGGCATCAGCAGCAGGGCCCGCAGCAACCGCGACCGGAGCCGCAGCAGATACACCCCACTCGTCCTCGAGCATCTTTACGAGCTCAACGACTTCCATGATTGGTTTTGCGCTCAACTCTTTGAGCAGGTCTTCGTTTGACAATGCCATTTCTGTGTCCTCTAAAAATCAATACCCTGAGTCAGGGAATACTTATCAGTTACGCCGCGTCCTGCTCACCGCGCGCGGACAATGTCCGTGCGAGCATCGCAGGAGGTTCGGCAAGTGTGCGTACCAGTTGGTTCAGCGGTGCCATGAACACGCCGAGCAGCATTGCACGCGCCTGATCCAGCGTTGGCAGATCGGCCAACTTGCTAAGATCGGACCCTGGCAACAATTGCCCGCCGGCCGATAGCGATACCGCCTGCAGGGCGTCGTGCCCCTTGGCGAAATCCTTGATAACCCTGGCAGCGGCACCTGGATCTTCTTTTGCAAATGCGAGCAGAATCGGCCCCTTGAGTGTGTCTTGCATACACTCGAACTCGGTGCCTTCGACGGCGCGGCGTGCCAGCGTGTTTTTGACGACACGCATGTATACGCCGGCGTTACGCGCTTCTTTGCGCAACTCCGTCATCTCTGCAACAGAAAGACCTCTGTATTCAGCCGCAACGGCCGTTACAGAATCTCCTGCAACCGCATTTACCTCTTTGACAAGTGCTTTCTTGTCTTCGAGTCTCAGTGCCATAATTACTCCTGGCTAACGGTTACTTTCTGCTAATGCGGACGAAACAAGCTACGTCCACGTCCAAACGGATGAGGCAAGCCACATCCGCACCCAATCGGAAGCACCCGCTTCCTTGTCGAATGGGTAACCGTTGCCAGCGTTGACTGACTCAGGAAACACCATCTGCGTAGGCGAATATTAAGATCAGCAGGTATTGCTGATCGCCTGCGGTCTTCGACGATCGCCACTTCCGTGTGGCTAACTTTCTAAGGGGTCGGATCCAATGAATTAATTGGATCCGACCCCATAACTATGCGTCGACAGAAGCCCTGTCGACCGATACAGCCACATTGGCCGGATCAGGCATCAACTGATGCCCTGTCTACTGATACACCTGGCCCCATCGTGGACGATACGGTCAGCTTTTTGACGTATGAGCCCTTCGACGCTGCAGGCTTGGCTTTCTTCAGGTCAGCCAGCAATGCGTTCAGGTTCTCCGTCAATGCATCAACCTCAAAATCGGCACGACCGATCGGGCAGTGGATAATGCCGGCCTTGTCCGTGCGATAACGAACCTGGCCCGCTTTCGCGTTCTTCACGGCCGATTCGACGTCCGCCGTAACCGTGCCAACCTTCGGGTTCGGCATCAGCCCGCGCGGCCCGAGAATTTGCCCGAGCTGTCCGACAACGCGCATCGCGTCGGGCGAGGCAATGACGACATCGAAATTCAGGTCGCCGCCCTTGACCGATTCGGCAAGGTCTTCGAATCCGACAATGTCCGCACCGGCAGCCTTCGCCTTCTCAGCGTTGTCGCCCTGTGCGAATACAGCGACCCGTACCGTCTTGCCGGTGCCGTTCGGCAGTACCGTGGACCCACGTACGACCTGATCGGATTTGCGCGGATCGACGCCGAGGTTGACCGACACATCGATGCTCTCCGGGAATTTCGCCGTTGCGAGCTCTTTTACGAGGCCAAGCGCGTCGCCAATTTCATAGGCCTTCATCGCATCGACTTTCTCGCGGGCGGCCTGCTTTCTCTTGCTTATACGAGCCATCAGTTCACTCCCTCGACGTCAATACCCATGCTGCGTGCCGTGCCCGCGACCGTTCGAACGGCAGCGTCCATGTCGGCAGCGGTAAGGTCCGGCATCTTGGTCGTCGCAATCTCCTCGAGCTGCGCGCGATTGACCTTGCCCACCTTCGTGGTATTCGGCGTGCCGGATCCCTTCGGGACTCCGGCGGCCTTGCGCAGCAATACGGCTGCGGGAGGCGTCTTGGAAATGAACGTGAAACTACGATCGCTGTAGACCGTAATCACGACCGGGATGGGCAATCCGGGTTCAGTACCCTGGGTCTGCGAGTTGAACGCCTTGCAGAACTCCATGATATTGACACCGTGTTGACCCAGGGCCGGACCGACGGGCGGCGACGGATTCGCCTGGCCCGCTGGCACCTGCAGCTTGATATAGCTGGCAACTTTCTTAGCCATTGTATTTTCCTCTCGAGTTCAAGCGCTCTTTCGAGCTCCTCGTCCTGTGTTGGCAATCACGCGCGCCCTGCGGCGCGTGCATTGCCGAAAACTGTGTCTAACCCTTTTCTACCTGACCGAAGTCCAGCTCTACCGGAGTGGATCGGCCAAGAATCTGAACCGCCACCTGCAGGCGATTCTTCTCGTAATTCACCTGTTCAACCACTCCGGAGAAGTCATTGAACGGCCCGTCGGTTACACGCACGACCTCGCCCGGCTCGAACAGCACTTTCGGCCGCGGCTTGTCGACGCCTTCCTGCACGCGCTGCAGAATATGATCTGCTTCCTTCTCGGTAATCGGCGCCGGACGATCGCTCGAGCCACCAATGAAGCCCAGCACTTTCGGGACTTCTTTCACGAGATGCCAGGTCTCGTCGTCCATTTCCATCTGCACGAGCACATAGCCCGGGAAGAACTTGCGCTCGCTGCGCCTTTTCTGTCCCTCGCGCATCTCGACCACTTCCTCGGTCGGGACCAGTATCTCTCCGAACTTGTCCTGCAAGCCCATGCGCTCAATGCGCTCCTCGAGCGCGCTCTTGACGCGATGCTCGAAATTCGAATAGGCATGCACGATGTACCAGCGTAAGGCCACTGCCGTTATTCCTCTAAAACTCGTTCGCTCTGTAGCAGGCGGCTTAGCCGACCAATGTCCGTGTCAACCAGAGAAGACCGGAGTCCAGCGCCCAGAAAAAAAGCATCATGATGAGCGTGAATACGAACACTGCAATAGCTGTCTGTGTCGTTTCCTGCTTGGTCGGCCAGACAACCTTGCGGATTTCGACGCGCGAGCCCTGAATAAAGTGCCAGAGCCGCTGGCCCTGCGTGCTCGTCATCGCAATACCTATACCGGCCGCCGTACCCCCCAGTACCATGAGTACCCGGACAGCCTGTGCGACCTCGGGCTCGTAGTAGTAGTACGCGTACAAACCACCCACCAACGCAGCGGCCGAAACCAGCAGCTTGATGATGTCGAGCACACCGCTCTCACTTGTCTCTGTCTGTGTCACCATGTCTTTCTTTGCTTTCGCTCAAATGGCAGGCCAGGAGGGAATCGAACCCCCAACCTGCGGTTTTGGAGACCGCCGCTCTGCCAATTGAGCTACTGGCCTTTCTCACTTGTCCTGTTAACTCCGTGGGAGCGGCATCTTGCCCAATCCCATGTTCCCGTCGAGGTTGCCCACGAACGGGATGTTTCTCATCGAAAATAAAGCGCAGCGCAGCGACCCATTTCGATGAGAAATAGGCCGTTCGTGAGCCTCAGCGTTACTCGATGATCTTC
>CALZMQ010000081.1 GCA_945788625.1 uncultured Woeseiaceae bacterium | reverse complement strand
CATCGAACTCAAGCGGCGGCAAGGCCTCGATCGGTTTCGCGCCGCTGTCGAGGGAGTACGGAGTGTCTGGACCGCGGTACTGGCGTCGACGCTCACGACTATCCTCGTGTTCCTGCCGGTCCTGTTCATCAGGGAAGAGGCGGGGCAGCTGTATTCGGACGTCGCCATCGCGATCTCGGCGTCGATACTCGCGTCCATGCTGGTTGCAATCACGCTGATCCCGACTGCGAGCGCCCGGCTTTCGTTCGGCAGCGAGCACCGATCGCATACCGAAGGCAAGATGCGGAATCGGCTACTCGCCTGGATCGACGGGCTGATCACGACGCCGAAACGGCGTACGACCACTATCGCGATCACATTGGCAGCGAGTATCGCGGTGATCGTTTTGCTTACGCCGCCGGCCGAGTATCTTCCGGAAGGCGAGGAGCCCAAGACCTTTGCGTCCATGAGTGCGCCGCCGGGCTATAACCTCGAGACGATGGCCGGGATTGGCCTCGATGTTCGCGATCATTTCCTTGAGTTCGTGGGCGATGAGTCGGGCCGCTATGCTCGTGGCGAGACAGACGTGCCGCCAATCAAGTACCTCAATACGCGGATTTCACCGGATCGCTTGCGGCTTATCGCGGAGCCGGTGCGCCACGCCGACATCGATGCCCTGATGAATGCCTTCACCGAACGCTTCCGGCAATACCCGGGCATGCGCGCTTTTGCTACGCGTGGCTCGATCATCTCGAGCAATGACGGCGGTACTCGCAGCATCAATCTCGATGTCTCGGGGCCGTCCTTGAGCGTGATCTACGATGCGGCCCTTGCCACCTACCGGCGTGCCGAAGACGTTTTCGAGAACCCCCGCATTCAGTCAAGTCCGTCCTCGCTGTCCTTGTCACAGCCTCTCGTCGAAGTGCGGCCGGACTGGGCCAGGGCTGCCGAGCTCGGCATGGCAGCCGGCGAGGTTGGCTATACGGTTGCAGCGCTGACAGACGGTGCATTTGTGGACGAGTTCTTCGACGCTGACGACAAGATCGACATGTATCTCTTCGGCACGACAGGTGGAAAAACGGACCTCGACAGCCTGGGCAGCCTGCCGGTTTATACCCCCCAAGGCAGCATATTGCCGCTCGACGCAATCGCGACCATCAGCGAGACCGTCGACACTAATTCGATCCGCCGTATCAACGGCCAGCGGACCGTGACGCTTAACATCATCCCGCCAAAGACCGTAGCGCTCGAAGATGGCGTCCGAATCGTGCGCCGCGATGTCGTGGCGTATCTGCGTGAGTCAGGGGCGCTGCCGGCGAGTGTCAGCATCGACATCTCCGGCGCGAGCGACCAGCTCGATGCTACGAAGGCCGCGCTTGCGGCCAACTATCCGGTGGCGCTGGTTATCATTTTCCTGTTACTGGTCGCGATTTTCCGCCACTGGGGTTACCCACTGTTGATCATGACGACAATACCCTTGGGCATTGCCGGCGGTATCGTCGGGCTCGCGCTTTTTAATGGTGTCGGTGCGGTCCTGGGCTGGGTCGGCTTCAGCGGTTTTCACCAGTCCTTCGACATGATTTCGATGCTGGGATTCCTGATCCTGATCGGTACGGTCGTCAACAATCCGATCCTGATTGTCGACCTCGCCATGCAGCAGATGAGAGTGGGCAAGACCTCGGCTCTCGACGCAGTGCGCGAGGCCGTAGCTGCGCGGCTCCGGCCCATTGTGATGTCGACGCTAACCACGATCTGCGGACTGTCGCCGCTGGTGTTCATCCCCGGAGCGGGTACGGAGCTTTATCGCGGCGTCGGCGCGATTGTGCTCTTCGGCATCCTCGGCGCGGCTGTCGTATCGGTGACAATGCTGCCGGCGCTGACGATCGCGATGCTGGAGTGGCGAGCCGGCAGGAAGGCCGCCGTGGCGCAGACCTCGGCGACCTGATACGCAGTCGGCGTGAACTAGTGCCAACAAATTGATAAGCACGCCTGTGCTTCCGACCTTTATCCCACCGCTAATCCGCTCAGCCCGCGAGACGCCGACAGGGCGCAGCAAGAAAGAAGGCAGCCGGCACGACCGCTGTGCGACGGGCACGGGCGGCTGCCGGCAACGGCAATCGTGCAGGCCGTCGGCAGCTTGTCTTACGAATGCAGTTGGGCCTCTACCTGTTTAATTGCGCTGTCGTCGGGATCATTCCGGATACTGAAGTTGAGAGACGTCATTAACTCGAGCATCCTGGAGTTATTACTCAACACCTGGCCCTGCATCGTTTCCAGGTCGCGGTCCCGTGCGATTTCCATGAGATTTTGCATCAGGTGATGCGCTATTCCCTTGCTCTGCCACTGGTCCGAAACGACCAACGCAAATTCGCAACTCTTTTTATCGAGGTTGGTTGTGTAGCGGGCAACGCCGATCTGTTCTTCGCCAGCCCCGCCCGGGACTACGGCGATCAGGGCCATCTCGTTGTGATAGTCAATCTGTGTAAAGCGGACCAGCATTTGCTGGCTCAATTCCTGCAGTGAATTCATGAAGCGAAAATACCTTGCCTCGCTGGATAGTTCCCGCACGAATTTCGCTTCGATCTCCGCATCTTCAGGCCGTATAGGCCTGATGACGATATCCGTGCCATCGCTCAGTTGGAGTGTTTTGACCAGCTGCGAGGGATAGGGATGTATGGCCAGATGATGGTAGGGGTCCGTTGACGGCTTCGGGTATTCGACAACAATACGCGCGTCAACGGCAACGATGCCTTTATCGTCGATGATCAATGGATTGATATCCATTTCCTTCACCCAGGGCAGTTCACATGCCATGCTGGAAACATTGAGCAACACGTGGATTAGTCGATCCACGTCGACCGTCGGCATATTGCGAAACTCGCCAAGAAGTCTGGATACCTTGGTACGGTGGATCAGGTCCAGGGCCAGGCGGCGGTTGAGTGGCGGCAGGGATATGGCCGAATCGCCCATGACCTCCACGGTTGTTCCGCCGCTACCGAAACTGATGACCGGGCCGAAAACAGGATCCCAGATTATTCCGATCATCAGTTCCCGGCCATTCGAGCTCCGGTACATTTTTTCGACGGTCACTCCCGAGATATTTGCATCCGGCACGTTGCGCATGACCTGGTCGACCAATTGCTTGTAAGCACCTCGCGTTTCCTGTGCCGAATTGATGTTGAGCCTGACGCCGCCCGCGTCGGACTTGTGGGAGATATCGGTGGAAAGGACTTTCATGGCGACAGGAAAGCCAATGGACTCGGCGATAATCAAGGCCTCGTTTGCCGAGTGGGCAACGGCGTTGCGTACGGTTGGTATCCGGAATGCGTTCAATACCGCCATTGACTCGGGCTCGGTCAAGATACTTCTCTGCTCTGCGAGCACACCCTCAATGATCAGGCGCGCGCCGTCACTGTCGGGTGGCTCCTGACCAGTGGTCAGGCGCGCAGGCGTCTGCAGCAATAGGCGCTGGTTGCGGTTGTATCTCGCCAGGTAAGAAAACGCATCTACCGCGTTTTCCAGCATTCCGAATTCGGGGACACGTGCCCGGTTGAAAAGCGTACGTGCCTTGTCCACCTGGGACCCGCCCATCCAACTGGTCATGATCGGTTTGTTGCTCTGCTCTGCTGACTTGATGACCGCTTCTGCCACCTCCGTCGGCTTTGTCATCGCTTGTGGTGTCAATATGACGATCGCGCCGTCAACGCCGGGGTCGTCGAGGCAGATATCGATGGCCTGCTTGTAGCGCTTGGGTGGGGCGTCGCCAATGATGTCGACAGGATTGCTGTGAGACCAGACCCCGGGTAGCACGTCGTTCAGGGCGTTCATCGTATCAGTACTCAGAGAGCTCAACTCTATACCCTGGTCGGTAGCCCGATCGGCTGCCATGACGCCCGGGCCGCCGCCATTGGTGATGATTACCAGGCGCTCGGATGCGCCACGGTAGTGCGACGACGATAGTGCTTTTGCGGCCGCAAAAAGCTGCCCGATTGTCTCCACTCTCAGTACACCGGATCGGGACAAAGCAGCAGAGAAGGTCTCATCGCTTCCGACCAGCGCACCAGTGTGTGACATTGACGCTTCGGCGCCGGCAGCGTGACGTCCGACCTTGAGTGCGATGACGGGTTTGATACGTGCCGCCGCCCGCAGGCTGGTCATGAATCGCCGGGAGTCAATGATGCCTTCGATGTAAAGGAGGATGGCCTTTGTCTTCGGGTCCGCAACCAGGTAGTCCAGATAGTCGCCAAAATCCAGGTCTGCCCCAATTCCGGTCGACACAACAGCCGAAAAACCGATGTCATTTTTCTCCGCCCAATCGAGAATGGCGGTGCAAATGGCGCCCGACTGTGACACGAGCGCCAGGCTGCCTGGCTGGGCGCTATTGTTACCAAAGGTGATGTTGAGTCCTTTGTCCGGACGGATGATGCCAAGGCAATTGGGCCCCATCAGGCGAATACCATGACGCTTGGCCAGCTCGACTACACGGTCTTCCAGCTTGCGGCCCTCCGCTCCGGTCTCACGAAACCCGGCAGAGAGGATCAGCATCATCCTGATGCCGTGCTCCCCGCAGGCCTGGACAATATCGGGAATGCCGTGTGCGGGAGTTGCAACAACCGCCAGATCAACGCCGTCTTGGATTTCATCCAGTGACGAGAACGCTCTTTGGCCCTGGACCTCGTCGCGTTTGGGATTGATCGCATAGATTCGGCCCTTGAACCCGGATGTCAGCAAATTCTTGAAGACCACTCCGCCAACGGAATCTTCCCTGTCGCTTGCCCCGAACAACGCGACGGTCTCAGGTGTGAAAAGTGACGCCAGGTAATGGGTATTCATAGTTGCGGTGTGCTCCAGGTTCCTATTGCTGCGGCGAACTTTTACACTGGATGGCAGCAAAATCACAATACGGGAATCCCACCTTGCACACGGCATATATCAGCCATTCTGATTGCCACAAACACGATACTGGTGAGGGCCATCCGGAGAACTCCCGTCGCCTTGCGGCAATAGAGGATCGGTTCGTATCGACCGGGTTATCCGACGTGCTGCGAATCGAGGACGCGCCGATAGCAACCGAGAGCCAGCTGCTGCGAGTGCATACCCCGGGTCATCTGTCAGTCGTGAATTCAGTGGTGCCTGTGGACGGATATGCCCGACTCGATCCGGATACCGTGATCAGCCCTGGTTCCCCTGGAGCCGCCAGGCGGGCCGCAGGCGCGGCCGTAGCGGCGGTCGATCTTGTGATGAGAGGCGTGGTGGATTCAGCCTTCTGCGGCGTGCGGCCTCCCGGCCATCACGCCGAACGTAGTCGTGCCATGGGTTTCTGTATCTACAACAATATTGCGGTGGGTGTTGCTCACGCCATGGAAGAGCATGGTCTGAAAAAGGTCGCGATTCTCGACTTCGATGTGCACCATGGCAATGGCACGGAGGACATCTTCAGGGACGATCAACGGGTCCTCTTCTGCTCTACGTTCCAGCACCCGTTTTATCCCTTTACGCCACTGCTTGAGAATGCGCCGAACCATGTGAGTGTCCCGCTCGATGCAAGCGCAAAAAGCGCTCAGTTTCGAGCTGCGGTGAGCGACCACTGGCTCCCTGCCCTTGGCCAATTTCAGCCGGAAATGGTCTTTGTGTCAGCCGGTTTCGACGCGCACATCGATGACGATATGTCGAACGTCAGTCTGACCGATATCGATTTTCGCTGGGTGACAGAGCGAATCGTGGAGGTAGCCGAGAAATCGGCTTCGGGTCGAATCGTCTCCGTTTTGGAAGGCGGATACGAACTCAACAGCCTTGCGCGCTGCGTGGAGATGCACGTCCGCATATTGATGGGACTTCACTAGTGCGATGATCATCAAACGCAGCCCGGTCGGCGTTCGTTACGGTCATATCGTATTGCCAAGCCGGTGATCGGAGCCTATACCCATAGGCAAGCCCCCTCTCTTTGCCAAGGAGTACGCATCATGGGATTCGCACTTTCCGACATGACCTTGACCAGCACCGCCTTCGAACGAGGCGAGAAGATTCCGACGAAACACACCGGTGAAGGTGAGGACGTGTCACCGGCATTGGCATGGACTGACCAGGCGGAAGGTACAAAATCCTTTGCCCTGATCTGTCACGATCCGGACGCACCGCTGGTGAAACCGGGCACCTTCGGGTTCGTGCACTGGGTGCTGTACGGCATCCCCGCGTCCGTCAACGAATTGCCGGAGGGCGTCGGCAACTACGTGCAGGGCGTAAACGATTTCGGTAAGCCGGGTTACGGCGGGCCGATGCCGCCCGCGGGCCACGGCACACATCACTACTTTTTCTGGCTGCTGGCGCTGGATGCGGACCTCGATCTGGCGCCAGGCCTCACGATGTGGGAGTTGCTGGAGAAGATCGAAACGCACGTCATCGCAATGAACCGCCTGGTGGGAACCTACACGCGCTCCTAGCAAGACGCCGTTACTATAGACTCGACGAACAGCGTTACCCGGAGAGACACGACGTGGCAGTAACGGAATCGACGATGCTCGACCTCGGCACCCCGGCACCGGACTTCGACCTTCCCGACCCGAGCGGCAAGCGAGTCCGGCTGGCGGATTTCGCCGAAGCGGACGGCCTGGTAGTGGCCTTTATCTGCAACCACTGTCCTTTCGTGAAACACATCCGCGAAGGCCTGGCCGCGTTCGCGAATGACTGCGCCTTACGCAACGTCGCGATGGTTGCGATTAATTCCAACGACGTCATATCCCACCCCGGGGATTCTCCGGAGCGCATGCAGGAGGAGATTGCACGTTTCGGCTACTCCTTCCCCTACGTCTACGATGAGACACAACAGACGGCCAAGGTGTACGAGGCCGCGTGCACGCCGGAGTTTTACCTGTTCGACCGGGAGCGAAAGCTCGTTTACCGGGGCCGGTTCGATGCTGCGACGCCCGGTAACGATGAGGCCGTGACTGGCGAGGAATTGCGGCGCGCGGTGGAAGCCATGCTGGCAGGCAACGAGCCCGATCCGGATCAGAAACCGGGCATCGGTTGCAACATCAAGTGGAAGCCCGGTAACGAGCCCGACTATTTTGGCTGACCGGCACCCGGTGCCGTGGACGAATTCAGTATGAAGTTGAACCGCCTTCGGAGAACGATCGACGACGCAAGGCTGGTGCTCGCCGCCGGTCTGGTCCTGATCGCATTGGGATGCACGCCCCGGGCGACGCTAACAGGGGAGACGGCAACCGTGCGCGGCGCCGAATTGCTGGCGCCGCTGAAGCAGGAACTGAAGCAGGCGCTGATGGCCGGCATGCAGGAGGGCCCGCTGAACGCGATCAGTGTCTGCAAGGACCAGGCGCCCGCTATCGCGGATGCGCTCTCGGTTGATGGCATCGAGATCGGACGCACCAGTCACCGGCTTCGCAACCCCGCCAATGTTGCGCCGGACTGGGTTACTGCGGAAATGCAAAGCTACCTGGGCGACGCCGCCGATCGCGCGCCAAAAGTCGTTGCGCTGTTGGACGATCGGGAGGGCTATGTCGAGCCGATCGTGGTTCAGGCACTGTGCATCGCCTGCCACGGAGAGACGCTGGCACCCGATCTCGCGGCGCATATCGACGAGGCGTATCCGGAAGACGAGGCGACGGGATTCGAGGTCGGCGACCTGCGAGGCGTGTACTGGGTGGAGTATCCTCGGGGCAGCAGGTCTTCGACTCAATAGAAAAAGTAGACATATAAGCTATTGTTTATAATAAATAACTAAATACCTATTGAAATAATTCTATAGATCTATAGAATCTCCCCGGTCTTTGTTGGCGGGCGCCCGCATGAAGCCGAAACGACCGGACAGCAAGAAATACCAGGAGCACAGGCTTGCAGCGGTTCGCGCGGCGGCCAGTGTTTTCGCGGACAAAGGCTTTCACGGCGCGAGTACACGCGATATCGCGGAGCGGCTCGGCATCAAGCAGGGCAGCCTGTACTACTACTTCGGGTCGAAAGAAGAGGCGCTGGAAGAAGTTTGCCTCTACGGGCTGCAGAAGTACTCGGAAAACATGGATGCGATAGCGGCAGGAGATCAGCCTTTCGAAGCGAAGTTGTTCGCCGTTATCACCAATCACCTGACGAGTTACCGGGAGAAGAGCGAGGCGTTGAAAGTGCACAACGATGAGCGCCTGTACTTGCCGGAGTCACGGCGCACGCGGCTCAAAGACCTCGGCAGCCGGTACCGCAGGCAACTGGAGGAAATCATAGAGGCGGGCGTCGCCGAGGGCGCCGTGCGTGACACGGTCGATGCGCACTTCGCCGCACAATCGGTCATAGGGATGTGCAACGGCTTCGGTGACCTCATCGTCCGCGACCACGATGCCGACGTATTCGACCTGGTGCGTAAATGCACGGACCTTCTGCTCAATGGCACGGCGCCCGGACGGGCGGCTGAACAATCAAACTTCGATAGCTAAGGACTCGCGACAATGGGAGCGTTCAAAGAGGCACACGGCGGCACGCTGAAAGAGTTGTATCTTTCGGAGGGCAAAGCCGACGATGAAAAAATCACAGCAAAGGGCTACAAGTCCTGGGACCTGACGCAACGTCAATTGTGCGACCTCGATCTGCTGATGAACGGCGCGTTCTCGCCGCTGGAGGGTTTCCTCGGCAAGGACGACTACGAAAGCGTCTGCGATACGATGCGGCTGACGAGCGGCATCCTGTGGCCGATGCCCATCACCCTCGACGTGAGCGAGGAGTTCGGGGCCGATATTGCCGCCGGCGAAACGATCGCCCTGCGTGACGCGGAGGGGGTGCTGATCGCGACGGTCGAGGTGACGGATGCCTGGATACCGGACCTCATGAGCGAGGCGGAGCGGGTTTACGGCACGACGGATGACAAGCATCCGGCCGTCGACTACCTCAAGCGCCGGTCTCACCCGGTTTACCTGGGCGGACGCATTCGTGGCGTGGAGCCGCCGACGTACTACGACTTCAAACTGCTCCGCGACACGCCATCCGAGCTGCGCGGCCGCTTCCGCAAGCTCGGCTGGCGCAAGATCGTCGCGTTCCAGACTCGTAATCCACTGCACCGGGGTCACCAGGAGCTGACGTTCCGCGCGGCAAAAGAATCCGATGCCAACCTGCTGATCCACCCGGTCGTCGGCATGACCAAGCCCGATGACATCGATCACTTCACGCGCGTGCGTTGCTACGAGCACATACTCGAAGAGTACCCGGAGCAGACGACGCAGCTCAGTCTTTTGAACCTCGCCATGCGCATGGGCGGTCCGCGGGAGACGATCCTGCACGCCATCATCCGCAAGAACTACGGCTGCACGCACCTCATCGTCGGTCGCGACCACGCGGGACCGGGCAACGA
>CALZMQ010000080.1 GCA_945788625.1 uncultured Woeseiaceae bacterium | reverse complement strand
GCGACATGGGCTACGGCCCGATCCCCGGGCCCCGCACCTGCTTCTGGTCGCGAGGGCCGCACAGCGCAGACCCCTACATCAACCTCGCCTATCCCGACGCCAACGTGTATTACTGGGCGGCGACATTCACGATGCCGGCCGGTTCGACACTCAGCATCGACGGCGACTTCGCGCACGCCCGTTACCAATCGTTCATCAGTTATGACGAGGCCGGCCGACCTGTCGAGTCGCTGGCGGACTACGTGACAGAGCCGGAAAGCGGATCCGAAAACCCGTACCGCGCAGGCGTTGCTCGCAGCACCGAAAGCCGGGCGTACTCGATCGAGATCCTCAACGAGGCACCGGCCACCGAGCGCGCCATCGGCGTCTACCAGGCAGACGCCCGCGCCAGGGTCTTGCACACTCCGGCGTACACGCGCGGCCAGCAGTTGATTATCTATCGGGTTTACCTGCCCGACGAGGGCAAAGGGCCCGCCGGCGGCGTGCCACTGCCGTCCCCGACGGTGACGCTGAGCGATGGCTCGGTGCTCGAGGGCAACGCCGCTTGCGATGCACTGAAAACGCGCCAGGTACTTCAAATCACGGCGGCAGCAGCGGGTATTCCGGCGCAGCAATATCGCAAACTGCTCGACCAACCCGGCAAGCCCGATACATGGCCGGCTGAAATCCCCGCCAGGTGGTACATCCAGCTCGACCGTCCGAGCCTGCTGGGAATCTACACCGGCGAGATGACGGAGAACCCGCGGCGCAGCGAAGGCGGTTTCTATCCCAACCTGGACAACAATTACATTCGCACCATCATCAATCGAAAACACGGCAAGGCATTCCTGGTGCGAGGGAAGATGCCGGTCACTCCGCGAACCTACCGGGGTGACGATATCGTGACGAGCGAAACCGAGTTGCGCTATTGGTCGCTCTGCTCAAACCAGGGATTCGCCAACACCCGCGTCAATGATTGCCTGTTCGACGAGGAAGTCCCACTTGACGAAAACGGCTTTTACACAATCCTTATCAGCCGGGCCGAGGACAGGCCACGCAATGCAATCAAGGAGTGTGGCATCGCCTGGTTACCGATGGCGGACGATGGCGACGGCATGTTCGACGAGGACGTTACCGTCGTCCAGATTCGCAACATGCTGACGTCACCGGGATTCGAGCACTCGATCCAGAACGTGATGAACCAGTCGGAGCTGGAAGCGGTAATGGGACCGTACATGCCCACGACCGCCTACCTGCAGCCCAACCAGGTCGAGACTTTTTTTCCCTGCCTGGCGATGATCCCGGATACCGCGTAGCCGCAAGTGTGGTCTCGCGAATCGGGGCAGCGCCGTAGAATTGAATGGCAGGCAGATTACGATTAGCTGTGCGGGCCAAAGCCCGCGGGAAACCAAGAATGAGAATGAAACTGTCGAGACAAACAGTCTCCCTGATACTCCTCGGCATCGTCGCCGTCGGTTGCGGCCGGCAAGGCACGGACAGCGGCGCCAGTGAGTCGCGTCCCGCCCCGACGGTCGATGCCGCGCGCCTGCTGGCTGCGTCCGGCGATAAGGAAAACTGGCTCACTCACGGCCGCACCTACGACGAGCAACGCTTCAGCACCCTCGACCAGGTATCGACCGGCAACGTGTCGGAACTCGGGCTTGCGTGGCATTTCGACATACCGACCAAACGCGGCGTGGAAGCTACACCCATAATCGTTGACGGGCGCATGTTCGTTACCGGATCGTGGAGCATCCTGTACGCACTGGACGCAGCGACCGGCCGGGAACTCTGGCAGTTCGACCCCAAGGTCGACAAAGCGTGGGCGCGATACGGTTGCTGCGACGTCGTCAACCGCGGCGTCGCCGTCTGGGGCGACAGCGTATTTCTCGGGACGTTCGATGGTTACCTCGTCGCCATCGATGCCGCCAGCGGCGAAGAACGCTGGCGAACCGATACCATCGGTCGCAAACCGCCTTACACCATCACCGGCGCACCCAGGGTGATCGACGGTCTCGTCATCATCGGCAACGGTGGCGCCGAATTCGGCGTGCGCGGCTACGTATCCGCCTACTCGGCGGAAACGGGCGCACTGGTGTGGCGATTCCATACCGTCCCCGGCAACCCGGAGGCCGGCTTCGAAAACGACGCGATGGCGGAAGCAGCGAAAACCTGGAAGGGGGAGTGGTGGACGTTCGGCGGCGGCGGCACCGTCTGGGACTCCATGGCCTACGATCCGGAGCTGAAGCTGCTGTATATCGGCACCGGCAACGGATCGCCGTGGAACCAGGGCATCCGAAGCCCGGGGGGCGGCGACAACCTGTTCCTGTCCTCGATCGTCGCACTCCGCCCCGACAGCGGCGAATATGTCTGGCACTACCAGACCACGCCGGGCGAAACCTGGGATTACACGGCGACGCAACACCTGGTACTGGCGGAGCTCGAGATCGACGGGACCACCCGCAGCGTTATCATGCAGGCGCCGAAAAACGGCTTTTTCTACGTGCTCGATCGCGAGACGGGCGAGTTTCTATCGGCGAAAAACTACGTTCCGGTCAACTGGGCGACACATATCGATCCGGACAGCGGGCGGCCCGTCGAGATCGCCGATGCGCGCTGGCCCGGCAAGCCGCCTCATTTGCAGCTACCCGGCCCGCTTGGCGGCCACAATTGGCACCCGATGTCGTTCAGTCCTGCGACGGGGCTGGTCTACATTCCGGCCCAGGAATTGCCGTTCGTGTATGGCGATGAAGCCGAGTTCCAGTTCAAGGACGGCGCGTGGAACACCGGCGCCAATATGGCGTTCGCATCGTTCCCCACCGACGAAGCAACCTTTGCAGCCGTCAAGGCGTCGATGAAGGGCCGTCTGCTCGCCTGGGACCCGGTAAAGCAAGCGGCTGCGTGGTCGTTCGAACATGCGGGCCCCTGGAATGGCGGCGTGCTGTCGACCTCGGGTGGCCTGGTGTTCCAGGGCACGGCGGACGCGCATTTTGCCGCCTACGATGCGTCGACAGGCGAACAACTCTGGAAATTCTTCAGCCAGACCGGTGTCGTCGCGGCCCCGGTGAGCTATTCCATCGACGGCGAGCAATTCGTTGCCGTGGCGGCGGGTTGGGGCGGTTCCTATGCACTCGCCTACGGCGGTGTCATGGCGACTGACAGCGAAGCGCGCGTCGGTCGCGTGCTCGCATTCAAGCTGAACGCGGAAGGCGCACTTCCCCCGGTATTGCCGTTCCCGCCGAGTCCCGTGAAACCACCCGAGCCGACGGCCGCGCCGGAGACGGTCGCTGCAGGTTTCCACGCCTACACAACCTATTGCATCGTTTGCCATGGCGATCACGCACAATCGTCGGGTCTCACGCCCAACCTGCGATACACGCCGGCGCTCGCCTCAACGGAACTCTGGAGCAGCATCGTCAGGGACGGCGTACGCGCCCAGCTCGGCATGCCCGGTTACTCCGATCTCATCGATGCCGACATGGCGGAAGCAATACGCGCCTACGTCATCGCAGAGGCAAACAGCGAACGCGATTCCGCGTATTACGAAAGCGTCGGCGGCGAATAGGGGCGGCATCGTTCGATGCCGCCACCCGTCTCTATTCGCCGTAGTTGTACCGGAACGTCACTCCATAGGTTCGCGGCTCGCCGACGACACACCGCTGCGTGACGGTGTTCGCCGTTGCATCCACTGCACCGAACTGCGCCCCGAGCGGCTGATCGAATATGACTTCGCAATAACCTTCGTCGCCGAGATTCTTGCCATACGCGGTCACTTGCCAGCGGTCATCGGCCCCGGCCAGACCGACGCGAAGATTGGTGATGCCGTAACCGTCCTGGATCGACTGTGGGTTGTTGTTGGTGTTGCCGCCCACGTTCTGATCGCCGATGTACATGAACTCCGGCCGGATGAACCACTGCATTCCGGAGTCGCCCATCGGGATTCCCCAGTCGGCAACGAGCGAGCCCTGCCATTCGGGCGAGTAGTGCGGCCTCGCGCCGCTGAGGTTTTGCGGCGTGGTCGAGCCCGGTAGCGGTGAGGCCGCGTCGAATGAATCGAATTCCGCATCGAGGTAGCCGAGTCCGCCGAACAGCGTCAGCTGGTCGGATGGCGTCAGCGTAACGTCGACTTCCACGCCGCTTTGTGTGCGCTTGCCGGCGTTCCTTGTCAGGAAGCTGATGCCATCAAATGAGCGATCCTGGAAATCGTCGAGCTCCGTGTTGTAGAGCGTTACGTTCGCCGTCGCACGGTCTTCCCAGAATTTGCTCTTGATCCCGAGTTCGATGTTGGTCGAGTCCTCGGGATCGAATATGCGCGCCGCCCGCCCGAGAGCCGCGCCGGCGCCGCCGGAGTTGAAGCCGCCGCCCTTGAAGCCGGTAGACACGGTGGCAAACAGCATCACATCATCCGAGACGAACCAGCTGCCGTTCAACAGCCAGGTGAACGCATCGTCATCCGATGAGAGATCGGGCACCGACTCGGGCGCGCGGAAAAGGCTGCCGATCACGGCGTTGGGTGCCGTCTGGATGAATGCACCTTCCTTTTCGTCCTTCGTGTAGCGGCCGCCGACCGTGATCGAGAACTGGTCGCTGACGTTGAACGTGCCCTGGGCAAACACCGCCGTGCTGGTCAGATCCTGCATGTAGTCCGAGTCTGTCGCGGGGTTCTGCGGCAAGGACGAGCAGAGACTCGCGGCGCCGGCGCCGGCCAGTGCGAAAACAACGGGTACGCAGGCCTGCGCGCCCGCGTCGAAGTCCTCGTCGATGTCGTAGTCTTCCTTGTAATAGAAGAAGCCCGCCACGTAAGTGAACGGCTGGTCCTCCGGCGACAGAATCTGGAACTCCTGCGATACGGTTTCGGTGAAGTACTTGTGGTTCCGGGGCAGCACGTCACCGGTAATACGCAGCGCACTCTCGCGGTTGTCGGCCTCCCAGTCGCGATATGCCGTAATCGAGCGAACCGTGTGGCTGCCCAGCCCGAATTCGAGATCGAACGCCGCGCCCCACTGCTCGTCGTTGACGAAGTCCTGGTGATCCTGGTTGATGACCTGGTCGTAGCCGTCCGCGGTCGTCGCGTTCGCACCGAAAAGCGCGTTCAGCGTGCCGTCGAAAACCGGGCTGGCCGTTTGCGGCAGGAGTTCGAGAATCTGTCCGCCCGTGTTGATTTCGTTGTAATCGAGGGTAAGCGTGCCACTGACGGTGTCGGAGAAGTCGATCGCCAGCTTGCCGCGCACGGTCAGGTCGTCTCGTTCGCCGATTTCCTGGTTGGTCAGCGTGTTGAATCCGTATCCGTCACGCTCACTGTATTTGACGCCAATGCGCGCGGCGAGCGTGTCCGACATCGGCGCATTCATCACGCCCGAGAGAGAGAAAGCACCGTAGTCACCCGCACCGACCTGGATGTTGCCGCCGAATTCTCCGGATGGATCGCGGGTTCGGACACTGAGCGCCCCAGCGGCGGTGTTGCGGCCGAACAGCGTGCCCTGCGGGCCTCGCAATACCTCGACGGCCTCGACGTCGAGCAGGTTGCCGAGCACCGACCCGGGCCTGGGGAAGTAAACGCCATCGACGAACACGCCGACTGACGTCTCTATGCCGGCGTTGCCGACCGACCCGATGCCGCGGATGATGATGCGCGCGTTGGTCGGCTGCGACGAGGTCGCAAACGTGAAATTCGGTGCGTACAGCGACAACTCCTGCAATGTCCGGATATCCGAGTTCTCCACGAAATCGCCCGAGTAGGCGGATATCGAAATCGGTACGTCCTGGATGCTTTTCGCACGCTTGGTGGCCGTCACCGTGATCTCTTCGATTTGCGCGGCCGCAGTGCCGTTCAGGAACAGGGCCAGCGGTATAAGGAACAGGGCCAGCCTTGCTGGCGTTACTTTAATCATCGTCATATCCCCCTCAGTCGCCACTACTGTAGCAAATTTTCTATTCATCACGCCGAATGGGCAGGTGCTCTTCCGGCAAGATCGATTCCGGCAAACTCATGTTGGCGGGCGGCGCCGGCATGTCTTCGCTGTCGAATTTTCGCGCCTGGACAAATACGCGCCGCGCGTCCGGCGTACGCACCTGTTCCAGCCAGATTACCCCGTCGAACGGATAGCTGTTGCCACGTGTCCCGATCATGTCGAGGTCGCCGTCGCCATCGAGGTCGCGCGCCACCCAGTCGTCGTACATGCCGCGCTTGCGGCGCACGATGTCGTGCCGGGTCCACGGCGTCGTTGATTGCGCACCCGGGTTCTCGAACCAGCCGATGCGGCCGAGTTGCCCGTCTACACCGACGTCCGGCGAGTCCGTGTCCCGTGAGCCCAGGCTGTAAGTCCCCGAAAACGCATCCAGGTCGCCGTCCGCGTCAATGTCGGCCAGCCTCACGCTCGAGGGCAAGTCGGGCACAAATGTGCCTATCTCGTGAATCGACCACGGCGAGTCGACTTTCGCCGGTTGTCGCAACCAGATCAGCGGCCCGAGACGCGGCGTGACTTCGACGATATCCAGCCGACCGTCACCGTCGATATCGGCGTAGTCCATGTTGAATCCCTGGATTCCGGGATCGTCCCCGGAGACTTCGATCGCATGTTCGCGGAATCGCATATCACCCTGGTTTTCGACCCACAGGATTCTCTGCTCGGCTCGAAAGCCTGCGACGACATCCAGGTCGCCGTCGCCATCAAGGTCGACCGGCTCGCAGTTCAACGGCACGCGGCCTTTTGCGAGGACCTGCTCGCGCCACAAATTTCCGTCCAGGGGATCGGGCGGCAGAATGAACGCCGATATATTGTGCGTCGCAACAACCTCACGGCCATCGACGCCGGCAGTCTGATCGCCCTTGTTCGCGGCGACGACCTCCGGCCGCCCGTCACCGTCGAGGTCCGCGAAGTAGACGCGAATAAACGACCCCCTGCCGGAGGCGATGGCTGGAATGGTGCGCTCCCAGCGAGTGCTACGGGCGTCATTGCCGGGGTTCCTGAAATAAATGAGATGCTCAAGTTCCGCCGCGACGACGATATCGGGATGGCCGTCGCCGTCGGCGTCGGCAATCGCGACGTCTTCCGCACCGGCCACCTCGGCACCCGAAGACAGTGTCGACAGTTCCCATTCGCGCGGGTCATCCGTCCCCCACGCAATGCGCACCAGCCCGAACGGCTTGTCGTCATAAACGACATCCGCTTCGTGGACCGAAACGATGTCCTCGAAACCGTCGCCATCGAGGTCGGCCATCTCAAGCCCGTCACTTCCGGAGAGGTCCGGCACGCCACCTGCTTCGGGGTCGTCGATAACGTGTTCCCGCCAGGAAATGTACTCGCCCGATGGGGTGGTCGCCGTAGTTATAGCGGCGGACATGGGAGAGACGTCAGCAACTGTAAGGACGGGTGCAAGCAGTGCGGCGAACATGACACCGATGTAAGCGTGCCGATGACGTATGTTCCTGTCGAACGATTGCATGGTCAATCAGAGCTGTTCGATGTCATTCATCGATGCTATCACGGCACCTTTGGCTTCGATAATTCAACCATTTACCGCTGCCGTGCATCCAAACACCGAAAGCGTGCATCTGACAGGTACGTGGGCCGCCCGGTCTTCGATAACCGGACGCACGCGATTCCGGAGATAACGGGCAGGCATGCGCTTGCCGTGGAGAAAAGAATGAAAGCGACCTGGATTTTCAGAACTGCTGTCTTGATTACGGCCCTGCTCATCGGTTTCTGGTCGGCTGATGTGCAAGCGGCCAAAGGCTCCTTCGACCAGACCTATTCCGTCGACGAGCCCTTCCTCCTGGATGTTTCGACCGGCAGCGGCAGCGTAGATATTCGTGCCGGCGATTCGGGCGAAGTCACCGTAACCGGCCACATCACCGTCAGGAAAGGCTGGTTCGGAGGAGGATCGGAAAATGCCGAAGAGCTCGTTGAGAAATTCGAAGCCTCGCCGCCCGTCGAGATCTCCGACGGCCTCGTTCGTGTCGGGCACATTAAAGATCGGGCATTCCGCCGCAACGTCACCATCAGTTATGAAATCGTCGTTCCTGCCGACACACGAGTGAAGTCACACACGGGATCCGGATCGCAGGACGTCTCGGGCGTTGCGGGGCCGGTCGAGGTCGACACTGGGTCGGGGCGTCTGAACCTCACCGACATCGGCGGGCCCGTAGAGGCACGTACCGGCAGCGGCTCCATACGCGCGGACGGTATCGCGGGTGCATTCGAGGCTCACACCGGCAGTGGCAGCATCCGCCTCACCCAGGTAGCGCCCGGCGACGTTAAAGTCACGTCCGGCTCAGGCAGCAGCGAACTTCACGGTGTCGTCGGGGCACTTCGTGTTCGCTCGGGCAGTGGGCGCATCGAAGTGGACGGCGAACAGACCGGCCCGTGGAATCTCGGCACGGGTTCAGGGTCCGTCCATATCGACCTTCCCGAAGATGCCGCCTTCACGCTGGACGCAGAATCGAACTCCGGCGGCATCGTCGTCGATCATCCAGTCACGGTGCAGGGCAAGATCTCCAAGCGACACCTGAGAGGCGAGGTACGTGGCGGCGGCGAGTTGCTGAAAATCGATACCGGATCTGGTCGGATCCGGATCGAATAAGAGCTATCGCCGCGGACCGGGTATCCCCGGTCCAGCGAACCCCGCGCGGGCTAGCGAACGTAGCCCAGCTTCTCGAGCGTCAGCAAAATGCGATGCGCCGCAAGATCCGGCGTCAGTTGAGCGGTGTCGATCACGATTTCCGCGTTCTCCGGTACCTCGTAGGGATCGTCGATACCCGTGAATCCTTTGATCAGCCCGGCTCGTGCTTTGGCGTAAAGACCCTTGCGGTCACGCTCTTCACAGATCTCGATAGGCGTCGATACGTAGGTTTCAATGAAGCCGCCGAACGGCCCGATCGTCTCTCTAACCTGGCGTCGCGTCGCCGCGTACGGCGCGATGGGCGCGCAGATCGCGATACCGCCGTTCTTGGTGATCTCACTGGCGACAAAGCCGATTCGCTGGATGTTCAGATCGCGGTGCTCTTTGGAGAAGCTGAGCTCGCTGGACAGGTTTTTGCGAACGATATCGCCGTCGAGCAGGGTCACAGGGCGTGAGCCGTCTTCCAGCAGCTTCACCATCAGCGCATTGGCGACGGTCGACTTGCCGGAACCCGACAGCCCGGTGAAGAACACCGTGAAACCCTGCTCGTATTTCGGCGGGTGCGCCTTGCGCAGCTCGTTGACGACGCTCGGGTACGAAAACCACGACGGGATCTCCAGACCTTCGCGGAGCCGGCGACGGAACTCGCTGCCCGACAGGCTCAGCACCTTGTCGCCGGGCGCGGTCTCGTCGGCGGGCAGGTACTCGGCCTTGTTTTCGACGTACACCATCATCTTGAAAGGCACCATCGTGATGTCCAGTTCTTCCTCGTGCTCCTTGTAGAGTTCCTGGGCATCGTACGGGCCATAAAACGGGTTGCCGTCCTTATCGTTGCCCGGTCCCGCGTGGTCGCGACCGACGATGAGGTGCGTGCAGCCGTAGTTCTTGCGGATGATGGCGTGCAGGATCGTCTCCCGCGGACCGCCC
>CALZMQ010000079.1 GCA_945788625.1 uncultured Woeseiaceae bacterium | reverse complement strand
CTGACGACGGCATCAGGATCGCCGATCAGCTCACAGCCAAACCGTGTGACGAGTTCTCCGAGGCTGATCGGCATGGGACTGCAGGCCTTCCTGGTTCCGGACTCCGATCTAGCGGGCGCTGGTCGCCTGGTAGTTCGCCTCGACGGCGCGCAAGACCTCTTCGGTGATATTGACCGCGTTGCTTGCAAACAGCACGCCGTCGCCGACGATCAGGTCATAGCCCTGCTCCTGCGCATAATCCTGGACTTCCTTCAACAGTGCGCGTTGCAGGACGCCGTACTCTTCGTTCTGGCGAAGATTGAGGTCCTCACGGAACTCCGTCTGCAGCCGCGTGACTTCGCGCTGCAGATCGCGAAGTTCCTTTTCCGCATTGCGACGCTCAGTCTCACCCATTACGGCAAAGTCTTTCTGCGCTTTGGCCTGGAATTCCTCGTATTCCTTTTGCTTTGCGAGAAACTCGCGCTGACGAGGAGCGAATTCCTCCTGCAAGGCGTCCATGGACGATTTCGTCTGCGGTGCACGCTCGATCAATGCCGGCAGACTGACAACGCCGATTTTCATTTCCTGTGCAGCAGCCGGCAGTGCGAATGCACAGACCATGGTAATGCCGATGATTAACTTGACCATTTGTCCCTTAACAAAACTCATAAACTTTCCATTCCTCAAAACGCTTGTCCAATGGAGAACTGGAACCGCTCCAGTTCGTCTCCGTAGTACCTGTCATTGCCCTTGAACTCATTGAGAGGAAAGGCATAACTGAATCGGAACAGGCCCAGCGGCGCCAGCCACTGTACGCCGATTCCCACCGATGTACGCAAATCGTCAAAATCCGGCTCATAAAGAACCGGGCTGCCAAGCTTGTCGGTAAAACTGACCTCGCCTGTGTTGAACACGTTGCCAACGTCATAGAAGAGGCTGGCTCGAGCCTGGCTCGCCCATTTGTCCGGAAGCGGGAGTATAAGCTCTAGCTGGCTCGCAACCAACACGTTGCCGCCGTACGGCCTTCCTCGGCTGTCGCGGGGCCCGAGGTATGACTCTTTGAAACCGCGTACCGACGTCGGTCCGCCGCCATAGAATTGCTTGTACGGCGGCAACGCGGTGGTGTCCGCGATGCCCTCTCCCAGGCCCAGTTCCGAGTTGAAGCGCAATACCCATTTACGGGTTATCGGGAAGTATTTAGTGAAATTGTAGCGCGCCAGGTAATACTCGACGTCGCTTCCCGGCACTGCCATCGACAGGAACAGCTGCTGGCGCGTGCCGCGATTGGCAAACAGCGCCCGGTTGCGGCTGTCGTAGGTCCAGCCGGCAATCATCTCGACCGTATTGAATTTGGTGCCGAAAAAAGTGAGGCCGCCGCCGAAGTCCTCGATGAACGTATCGCCGTTGTTGGTCACCCAATCGAGTGCCTGCTGGGTGCTGTTGGAACTCGGCGCGAGTTCCGAATACTGGAACGTGGCGCCAACCGAGATCGACTGGTACTCCGATATCGGGTAGCCATAGTCAATGGTCGCCCCCGAGCTGGTCGTTGAGAAGTCCGACGATCCGGTCGTGAACTGCGTTATGTCGCGATAGTTGACACTCAGTGTCCTGCGTATCCCGTCCATCGAACGGTACGGATCGGAGTGGGAAATGCTGTATAGCTTCTGGAACCGGCCCGAATTGAGTTCCAGTGCGACACGGTTTCCGGACCCAAGGAAGTTCGTGTGCACGATGCTGCCGTTCAGCAGCAGCTTTTGCGACTCGGAATACCCGAGCCCGCCTGAAAACTGCCCCGGCATCCGGTATTCGAGATCGAAGTCGACATCGACAAGGTCGGGGCTTCCAGGCACCGGCGAATTATTGACTTCTGCCGACTCGATGAACGGCAGACGTTGCAGGCGCACCTTGGAACGGTCTATGAGCGAATTCGACAGGTATGAGCCTTCCATCTGCCGCATCTCACGCCGCAGAACCTCATCATCCACCTGGTCGACACCATTGAAGCTGATGCGACGCACGTAAACCCTGTTCTGCGGATTCACGAAAAACGTTACCGACGCCTCTTTCTTTTCGTGATCGAGTTCAGGCACAGCTTCGATCTCGGCATTCGCGTAGCCTTCTTCTCCAAGCCGGAACGACATCAGGTCACTCGTCGACGTCAGCAGCCTCTGGTTGAAGATGGAACCCGGCTGCGCGAGGATCACGCCACGCAGGAACTGCTCCGGTATCACCATTTCGCCAACCAGCTTCACGTCGGAAATCGTGTACAGGTCACCTTCGCGAATATTGATCGTAACGAACATGTCTTTCTTGTTCGGGGAAATTGCGACCTGCGTGGACTCGATCTTGAAATCCGCATAGCCTCGATTCATGTAAAACGATCGCAGGATCTCGAGGTCTCCCTCGAGCGCTTCCTTCGCATAGCGGTCGTCCTGCCGAATCCAGGACAGCCAGTTCGCCGTATCCAGCGTGAAGTCCTCGCGGATTTCGTCCTCGTCGAAACTCTCGTTGCCGACGATGTTGACCTGCCGAATCTTGGCGCGATCACCTTCCTTGACGTTTATCTTGACTCGTACCGTGTTGTTCGGCCGATCCTGAATATCGGTATCTACCACTACGCCGTACTTGCCGCGATCGTAATACTGCTCGCGAAGAAACATCTCTACGTTGTCGAGCACTGATCTGTCGAACGTGCGGCCGCGCGCCAGCCCGACGCCGCGCAACGACTCCATGAGATCTTCCGTCTTGATGTCCTTGTTGCCGTCGATCTCGAAACTTTCGATGGATGGACGTTCGCGCACGGCGATGACCAGGGCATCTCCGTCGCGCCTCATTTCAATATCGTCAAAGAGATTCTGTCCGTAAAGCGAACGGATGGCCTCACCGATACGAATATTGTCCACCGTGTCGCCGATATTGATCGGCAGGTAGTTGAATACCGTGCCCTCGGAGATGCGCTGCAGTCCTTCGACTCGCATGTCGCGAACAACGAAATCGTCGGCCGCCAGAATCGTCATCGGCAGGAATACCAACAACGCAAGAATTGTGTTTCTGATCCGCAAAGTTCTTCCGTCCGTCCCGGTCATTCCAGGATTCTCGCTATATCGTTATAGAACGCGAAACTCATGAGCAGTAGCAGCGCGAATATCCCTACCTGTTGCCCGAGGATCTGTGCGCGCTCGGTCATGGGCGAACCCTTTACCATTTCCACCAGTTGGTAAACGATCTGGCCACCATCGAGCACCGGGATCGGCAGCAAGTTCAGAATACCGAGGCTGATACTCACTATGATCAGGAAGTCGACGAATACACCGATGCCTCGTTGTGCCGACTCACCGGCAAACTGGGCAATATTGATCGGGCCGCTTACGTTCTTGAATGAAACGTCGCCGGTCAACATTCGCCCCAGCATCTGCACGGTGAATACAGACTTCAGCCAGGTTTGTTGCAATGCGGACACGAACGAACGCGCGACCCCAATGTTGTCCGCATGATAGCCCACGCCCAGAAAGCCTTCGCGCTCGCCGTCCACGGTGCGCTCACCGAGTGTGGCATGCACCGACTGGCGCACCGAGTCCCGTATGAAATGTATCGTCACACGCTCGCCGGGAATCGCGGTAACGACATCCACGAGGCTGCGGAAATCGCTGATGGGCGTGTCGTCAATTGCTACGATCTTGTCGCCGTCGCGCAGCCCTGCCCGCAGCGCCGCCTGACCCTCCTGAAGATTGCCGATGATCACGGGCGGAGGGCCCGGTTTGAATCCGAGGCCGTCGAAAAGCACGCCGGGTTCGGTCAGTCCGGCAACCGCTTCCTCGGGAACCCGGATGACGGCTGTTCGGCGTATGCCATAGTCATCTTCCAGGGTCATGGGTATGCGGTTTTCGGAAACCAGATGATCGAGAATGCCGATCAGGGCGCCGTCCCACGCGAGAACGTCCTTTTCGCCAACGCGAACGATTTGCTCACCCTCGCGAAGTCCTGCCGCCTCGGCGTATGAATCCGGCGCGACTTCACCCACGGCCGGGCGAATCGCCGGCACGCCGTCCATGAACAGCACCCAGAATGCGAGGATCGCAAACAGAAAATTGAATGCCGGCCCTGCCAGCAACACGACGATGCGGGCCGGAATGGGCCGATGATTGAACGCACGCCCGGCGTCCTCACTGGCCACCGGCCCGTCACGACTGTCCAGAAAACGCACGTAGCCGCCCAGCGGTATCGCCGAGATGCAGTACTCCGTCTGGTCTTTGCCCCCGATCCGCATCCAGATCGGCTTGCCGAAGCCGATCGAGAATCGCAGCACTTTCATGCCCATCCATCGGCCGACGATGTAATGGCCGAACTCGTGCACGGCGACCAGGATGCTTATCGCAGCGATGAACGCGAAGAGATTCGTAAACGCACTACCCATAATTAGCAATAATCCCTAATTCAATCATGCACTTACATTGAACACTATCGAAAGTGCGACGGTCGTGGCCAGCCGCTATGTTGACCCGCGGAATGACAGGCAGTTCCACGGCATTGCCGGGCACATTATTCAGCACTGAATGAATGCAGCGTGAACGGCTCATCACACCAGCCTCAGCCAGCCGAGACCGAGCACGAACAGCGGCGCCGCGGCAGACACACTGTCGACTCGGTCCAGTACGCCGCCATGCCCCGGGAACAGCGTGCCGCTGTCTTTAATACCTGCCGTACGTTTGAACATGCTCACGGTGAGGTCGCCGACGACTGAAAGCGCGGCGACGGCCAGGCAGAACGGCAACAGTACGGCAAGGCTGACGTCGGTCCACTGCGCCACGCCGACCGCCAGTATGGATACGATAACAAGGCCACCGAACACACCCTCCCAGGTCTTTCCCGGACTGATACTCGGCGCGAGTTTCACGCGGCCGAATCTCTTGCCCGCGAAATACGCGCCGGCATCCGCGGCCCAGACGATCAGAAGCGCAAACAAAAGCTTATCAGCGCCAATGCGATACAACTGGACGAGTGCCACGAACAACGGCACGAGTACCAGCGCACCACATAGCCAGCGCAAGAACAGCGGTATCGGCGTTGGGAAAAACATCGTCCAGATAAAGGCAACAAACCACCAGACGAAAGCGATTTGCAGAACGAGATCGGAGGCCGCCGGAAGGAAGTAATACGAAGCGGCGCCGCAAACGCCGATGATCCCAGTATATACGGCGCGTGGCGCGGCTCTCGGCAGACCGAGGAACGCCGACCATTCCCAGGCGCCCGCCAGAACCACGACTCCGATCGTGATTTCCGCAAGCAACGGCGGTACGACGAACAAGACGATACCCAGTACCACCAGCGCGACGACTGCCGTTATAACTCTTGTTTTCAGCATCCTGCCGCCTCGACCTGTTCGCTCGTATGTCCGTAACGCCTTTGCTTCTGCGCATAAAAAAGCAGCGCGTTGTCGAACTGCCTGGCGTCGAACTCCGGCCACAACACATCGGTAAACCAAAGCTCCGCATACGCAAGATTCCATAACAGGAAATTGCTTATTCGCTGTTCTCCGCCCGTGCGGATCAACAGGTCCGGATCAGGGAGGCCGGCTAGCTGCAACGCTGCAGCGAGCTTCGCCTCGTCGATCTCCGCCGTCGTCAATTCGCCCCGCGCGACCTGTCCGGCCAGTTCTTTTGCCGCCGATACGATGTCCCAGCGGCCGCCATAGGCAACGGCGACGTTCAACAACAAGCCGGTATTGCGTCGCGTCTTTTCCTCGCCTGCCTCGATTTTCTTCACGAGACCGCGGTTCAACTGTGCACGATCACCGATAAACCGGAGCCTCACATTATTACGATGCAATTCATTGACTTCTCGTCGCAATGCTTCGACAAAAAGACCCATGAGGCTGCTGACTTCTTCCTCGGGCCTGCTCCAGTTTTCGCTACTGAACGCGAACAGTGTCAGGAGCTCAACGCCGCGCTGCGCCGCCGTTTCGACGGTTGCACGGACCGAGGCCACGCCCGCACGATGGCCCGCGTGACGCGGCTTGTTGCGCGCGCGAGCCCAGCGACCGTTGCCGTCCATGATGACGGCGACGTGTCTCGGTATGTTTGTCGGTTCGGCAGGCATTGAGTTTGCTAACGACGGATGGTGCGTCAGACCTCCATCAACTCCGCTTCCTTGTCGGCGAGCACGCTGTCGATCTCGGCAACGTGTTTATCCGTGATGCCCTGGATCTCGCCTTCGGCCCGGCGCTCATCATCCTCGCCGATCATCTTTTCTTTCAGCAGTTCCTTGGCGTCGTGCAATGCATCACGCCGAATATTGCGAATGGCGATACGGCCGTTTTCGGCCTCCTGGCGCACGATTCGAATCATGTCCTTGCGACGTTCTTCGGTAAGCGGGGGCAAGGGCACACGAATGACGGTGCCGGCTGTTGCCGGATTCAGCCCGAGATCGGAACCCATAATTGCCTTCTCGATAACCTGCACCATGTCTTTCTCCCATGGTGTCACCACCAGCGTGCGTGAATCCTCGACGCCGACATTCGATACCTGGTTCAGCGGTACCTGGCTGCCATAGTACTCGACGGTGATGTGGTCGAGCAGGCTCGTGTGCGCGCGGCCGGTGCGAATCTTGGTCAGTTCCTGCTGCAGCGAAGCAACACTTTTGGCCATGCGTTCGCCGGCGTCTTTTTTGATCTCTTCCAACACGATAAATGCCCTCTCCTGCTGCTGGCCCGATTTGATTACTGACAGATTCTCATGCTTTTACAAGTGTTCCCACGTCGTCGCCCATCATTGCCTGCGTCAGCGCATTCGCCCGCGTCAGGTTGAACACTCGAAGAGGCAGATGATTGTCACGGCACATGACGATCGCGGTGGCATCCATGACCGACAGCTTGTCCGCAAGAACTTTGTCGTAGCTTACGGTGTCGTAACGATGCGCTTGGGGATTGGTCATCGGGTCATCGTCGTACACGCCGTCGACCTTGGTCGCCTTGAGCAATACGTCGGCGCCGATCTCGATCGCCCTCAGGCTCGCTGCGGTGTCTGTCGTGAAGAACGGATTGCCGGTGCCCGCCGCGAGAATGACCACACGCCCCTTCTCGAGGTGACGGACCGCCCGGCGTCGGATGTAGTCCTCGCACACGTCGTGAATTTGCAGCGCGGACATGACCCGCGCATACACGCCAAGCGACTCCAGGGCATCCTGGATGGCGAGGGCGTTCATTACCGTGGCGAGCATCCCCATGAAATCACCCGTCACCCGGTCCATTCCTGCGCGGGCCAGGCCGGCCCCGCGAAAGATGTTGCCGCCACCGATCACGATTGCAATTTCGACATCGGCATTGCGGGCCGCTGCAATTTCCGCGGCGATGCGTTGAATGACATGCGGCTCGATGCCGTAGTCCAGTTCACCCATCAACGCTTCACCGCTGAGTTTCAGCAGTACGCGACGGTACTGAACCGGAGAATCATTCATACACAAGCCTCATCGATAAAATAGCCGTTGATTCTAGCGTAAACGCCTATTGTCTTCACCAAAATCAACGGCTTATGACGACTTCATTAGGTCAGTCGTCCTTTTTTGCGTCTTCGATCTGCTTCATGACCTCATCCGCGAAGTTCTCTTTCTTCTTCTCGATGCCCTCGCCGACCTCGAAACGAGTGAACGACACCACGCTGGCATCGGCGCCATTCAGCAACTGGCCAACGGATTTTTTGTCATCCTTGACGAACGGCTGTCCGACAAGCGTGACTTCTTTCAGGAACTTGTTGATGCGGCCGTTGACCATTTTCTCGATGATTTCAGCCGGTTTGCCCGATTCCGCTGCCTGTTCCTCGAAAATGCGCTTTTCACGTTCGAGCATCTCGGCCGGAACGCCGGAGTCGTCAATACAAGTCGGGTTAATCGCGGCAACGTGCATGGCAATATCACGCGCAAGCGCTTCATCGCCGCCTTGCAGCGCAACCACGGCGCCGATGCGTGCGCCGTGCGTATAGAAACCGATCGGCCCCTCGTGTTCGACAATGTCGACGCGACGCACAGAGATGTTCTCGCCGACCTTTTGCACCAGTTCAGTCCGTGCGGCCTCGATTGAGCGCCCGTCGCCGAGTGACTGTGAGGACAGCGACTCGACATCCGTCGTGCCACTCGTCAACGCTGCGGCGGCAACTGCTTCTGCGAAACCGACAAAGTTCTCGTCTTTGGCAACGAAATCCGTTTCCGAATTGACTTCGGCGATAACCGCTTTGGCTCCGTTCGCCTGAATAACGATGCGACCATCGGCGGCAACGCGACCGGCCTTCTTATCCGCCTTGGCCTGTCCCGACTTGCGCAGTGCTTCAGCCGCAGCATCGAGATCGCCGTCTGCTGCAACCAGCGCTTTCTTGCACTCCATCATGCCGGCGCCCGTGCGCTCGCGGAGTTCCTTGACCATGGGTGCTGTAATCGACATCGCTCAGCCCTCCGCCTTCTTCTCGTCCGCCGCCGGCGACTCGTCCACCTTGGCACTGTCGGCCTTCGGCTCCACTTTCTCCGCAGCTTTCTTATCGACCTCTGCCTTTGCCTTCTCGCCGGCTTTCGCCTCGGCCTTTGTTTTTGCCTTCTCCTCGGCTTTCGCCTCGGCCTTTGTTTTTGCCTTCTCCTCGGCTTTCGCCTCGGCCTTTGTTGTTGCCTTCTCCTCGGCTTCTGCCTCGGCCTTTGTTGTTGCCTTCTCCTCGGCTTCTGCCTTGACCTTTGTTTCTGCCGTCGCTTCGGTTTCTACCGGCGCTTCGACGTCCGCCTTTGGCTCCGTCTCTGTCTTGGTATCGGCATCTGCCTTCGGCTGCGCGGATTTCGCCGGCGCCTTCTTCACAGCGGCTTTTTTGGCCGCTTTTTTCCTCGCGGGTTTTTTCTTGGCCGTCTTCTTGGCTCGGGTCTTCTTCGGCTTGCCGTCCTCATCGAGTTCGACGAATTCATCCTCGCCGAGCACCACTTCAGGCAGCGACGCCTTGCCGTCGAGGACCGCGTCCGCCATCAGGGCCGAATACAATTCGATGGCGCGCATGGCATCGTCGTTTCCAGGAACGATGTAGTCGACACCGTCAGGCGAACAATTCGTGTCGACAATGGCGACGACGGGAATTCCGAGCTTGCGTGCTTCCCGAATCGCGATGTCTTCATGATCGACGTCGACAACGAACAGCACGTCAGGAAGCGCGCGCATGTTCTTGATTCCGCCAAGGCTGCGTTCGAGTTTTTCCTGCTCGCGGCTGAGGCCGAGAATCTCTTTCTTGGTGAGGCCTTCGAAACCGCCTTCCTCAGCCATTTGTTCAAGTGTCATCAAGCGCTTCACGGACTGACGAATCGTCTTGTAGTTCGTCAGCATGCCACCGAGCCACCGCTGGCACACGAACGGCATTTCACAACGCCTGGCGTGGGCCTGAACGGCTTCCCGAGCGGCTCGCTTGGTGCCGACAAAAAGCACGGTACCGCCATCGGCGACCGTCGCCTTTACGAACGCGCTTGCTTCGCGCGCCAGTGGCAGGCTCTTCTCGAGGTTGATGATGTGAATCTTGTTACGTTCGCCAAAGATGAAGGGAGCCATCTTCGGGTGGTTCCAGTAACGGGTCTGATGCCCAAAATGCACGCCAGCCTCTAGCATCTGGCGCATGGTTACGTCTGCCATTTCTATATCTCCGGGTTAGGCCTCCGTATACCCCATCGCGCAACCCCTTTTTCGGCGGGGCACCCTGCGAGATGTGTCGGTATACGTGTGATTTATTGGCCCCTGGTCGCAAATGTTGATACCGGGGCGCGCGCTTTATACCATAGCCGGTCGCGCCCAACAACGCGGAATCGCGCGAAATTCAAGAATTGGGGGAATCAGGGGTCGAACCGAGGTTTTCAGCCTGCCGCGGCGCGCTGAAAACCTCGCTTCGGCCCCGAGACGCGAGATTGGAAATCTCCGGTTCGAGGCTCAAATTTTTCAGGCTAATTGAATGACGGTAACGATCAAGAACGAGGAACAGCGGGAGAAGATGCGGGTAGCCGGGCGGCTGGCCTCCGAGGTCCTCGACATGATCGGCGATTATGTAAAACCCGGCGTCACTACGGGCGAACTGGATAGTATTTGCCACGAGTACATCACGAATGTGCAGGCCGCGATCCCCGCGCCGCTCAACTACCGCGGATTCCCGAAATCGATCTGCACATCGATCAATCATGTCGTTTGTCACGGCATCCCGGGCGAGCGGAAGCTGAAGTCCGGCGATGCGCTCAACATCGACGTGACCGTGATCAAGGACGGCTTTCACGGCGACACCAGCCGCATGTTCTTCGTGGGGAAACCCAACATCCAGGCGAGCCGATTGTCGGAAATTGCCTTCGAAAGCATGTGGTTAGGCATTCGGGAGCTGGCCCCGGGCAAGCATCTGGGCGACGTGGGCGCCGCGGTGCAAAGGCATGTCGAAAAGAACCGGTTTTCCGTGGTTCGCGAATACTGCGGGCACGGGATCGGCCAGGTGTTCCACGAGGAGCCCCAGGTATTGCACTACGGCCAACCCGGTACGGGCATGGAGCTTCGCGAAGGCATGACGCTTACGGTCGAGCCGATGGTCAACGCCGGCAAGCCGAACGTGAAGTTGTTGCCCGACGGCTGGACCGTCGTCACCAAGGACCACAGCCTGTCCGCGCAATGGGAACATACGGTCCTGGTCACGGCCGATGGCTTCGAGGTTTTGACGCTTGGCGCTGACGATCGCTGAAAATTCAATGACTTACAACGATATTCGGGCACGGCTCGCGGCCGCAGGCGATGACCTGAAGGCACGATTCGAGGCCGGTGAGCCTGTCGTCGAACTCGTGCATGCACGTGCCCGCGTCGTCGACGAGATCCTCATCGCCCTCTGGCAGCAGCATGTTGCCGCATCCGGCGCCGCGCTGGTGGCCGTTGGTGGCTTCGGCCGTGGCGAATTGCACCCGCACTCGGACGTGGACGTGATGGTGCTGCTGCCGGACTCGCTGCCTCCCGAGGCCGAGGAATCGGTGTCGGGCTTTGTCACGGCACTCTGGGACGTCGGTCTTGAAATCGGCCACAGCGTACGTACCGTTGAACAGTGCTTCGAGCAAGCGAGTTCCGACCTCACCGTCGCCACTACCTTGATGGAAGCGCGCCTGCTGGCCGGCGCACAGCCACTGTTCGAAGCGATGCAGCAGCTGATCGAGCCAGACAGGATGTGGCCGTCGACGGACTTCTTCGCCGAGAAACGCAAGGAACAGATCGCCCGTCATCACCGCTACGACGACACAGCCTACAACCTGGAACCAAACGTCAAGGGTAGTCCTGGCGGTCTGCGCGACATACAGATGATCGGCTGGGTCGCGAAGCGCCATTTCGGTGCCGCGACCCTCGCCGAACTCGTCGACCATAAATTCCTGACGCCGGGCCAGCTGCAGCGCCTCGAGGACGGCCAGGCGTTCTTATGGCGTATTCGCTTCGGGCTGCACGTTCTTACCGGGCGCCGCGAGGACCGCCTCCTGTTCGATCACCAGATCAAGCTCGCGCACCTGCTGGGTTACGAAGACGCCACCTACACGCTGGCCGTCGAACAGCTGATGCAGCGCTACTACCGCACGGTCATGGAACTGAGCCGTTTGAACGAGATGCTACTGCAGTTGTTCGAAGAGGCGATCCTGATGGATCCGGATGCACCCGCGGAACCGCTGAACGAGCGCTTCGAGATCAAGAACGGCTTTCTTCAGACCGTCCATGACCGGGTTTTTGCCAACGACCCATCGGCGTTGCTGGGCCTGTTTCTGATTCTGCAGCAGAATCCCGAGATTCGGGGTGTGAGCGCCTACACGGTCGGGCTGATCAAACGCAATCTGCACCTCATCGATGATGAGTTTCGTCAGAACCCGCGCAACCACCGCTTGTTCCTGAGTATTTTGCGCGCGGCGGAGGGAGTCACGCACGAATTGCGGCGCATGAACCTGTACGGCGTGCTCGGCCTGTATATTCCCGCATTCGGCCGTATCGTCGGGCGCATGCAGTACGACCTGTTCCACGCCTATACGGTCGACGCACACACGCTGTTCGTCGTCAGCAACCTGCGTCGTTTCGCGCTGTCCCGGTTCGACGACGAATTTCCGCTTTGCAGCGAGATCATGCAATCGCTGGAGCAACCGGAAATCGCGTACCTCAGCGGCCTGTTTCATGACATCGCGAAAGGACGTGGCGGCGATCACTCTGAACTCGGCGCCGTCGACGCCCGGTCTTTTTGCCTCGAACACGGTCTCAGCAAGTACGAGGCAGGTATCGTCGCTTGGCTCGTGGAGAATCACCTCGTGCTCTCGACCACCGCGCAGAAAAAGGACATTGGCGACCCGGATGTCATCAGCGAATTCGCCAGCATCGTCGGCGATCCGTTACACCTCGATTACCTGTACTTGCTGACCGTTGCCGACGTGCGTGGCACCAATCCGAAACTGTGGAATTCCTGGAAGGCGCAGTTGTTCCGCGATTTGTACGAATTGACCAGGCGCGCAATGCGGCGCGGCCTCGAAAACCCGATCGATCGGGAGCAACTCATTCTGGAGAAACAGGCAAAGGCGCGCGAAACGCTGCACGCCAAAGGTATCAGCGACGAGCGTATCGACGAAGTCTGGACGCTGATGAATGCGAACTACTTCCTGCGACACCGCAGCGCCGAGATCGCCTGGCACACTGAATGGCTGGTCGATTCGGATACCGCATCCGAGGTTGGTCTCGTCGATGTACGCAGACGCGAAACAGGGGACGGCGTCGAAGCAGCGCTATTCACACCACGCATCAAACGGACGTTCGCGCACGCGACTGCCGTGCTGGATGAACTAGGCATGACGATCATGGACGCGCGCATCGTGCCGCTCGAGAGAGGCTACAGCATCGATTCCTTCGTGTTCATGGAACTCGACGGCCGGGTCGAGGTGGACGAGTCGCGTATGAATAAGATACGACGTTCGCTGACTCGCGTGTTGACTGCCAGCGACGACAACGTCGCTACCGTTACAAGGACCTTGCCGCGCCAGGCGCGCATGTTCAAGACGAAAACAAGCGTTGACTTCAATCCCACTCCATCGGGGGACAAAACAGTTCTGGAACTGGTCGCGACCGACCGGCCCGGTCTCCTGAGCACGATCGGACAGGTCTTTATAGAACAACGCATCGACATCGAAAATGCCAAGATCATGACGATCGGTGAGCGCGCCGAGGACGTCTTCTACATCTGTGACGAATCGGGCCGGCCGCTCGACCTGCATGCACAGGAAGAACTGGGGCGAGCGCTGCTCGCGAAACTGGACAGTCACTCCAACAATGGATAAGTAAAGCACTATGCACAAACTCGCAGAGATCATTGAGCACGCTTTTGACAACCGCGCCGACGGCATCGACGACAAAGCCGGCGTTGACGCCGCCGTGCAGGAGGCGATTGCCCTCCTCGATTCGGGCGAAGCCCGCGTTGCCGAGTATGTCGATCGACACTGGCGCGTCAACCAGTGGCTGAAAAAAGCAGTGCTGCTGAGTTTCGCCCTGAGCGACAACAGGGTCATCGAAAGCGGCCACAGCCGCTTTTACGACAAGGTGCCTATGAAATACGCCGACTATACCGCGGCGCAATTTGCCGAAGACGGCGTGCGCGTGGTCCCCGACGCCATTGTCCGACGCGGCGCATTCGTGGCATCGAACGTCGTGTTGATGCCGAGTTACGTGAATATCGGCGCGTACGTGGATACGGGCACGATGGTCGACACGTGGTCCACAGTCGGCAGTTGCGCGCAGATCGGCAAGAACGTGCATCTTTCCGGCGGTGTGGGCATCGGCGGCGTGCTGGAACCCGTCCAGGCCGGACCGACGATCATCGAGGACGATTGCTTCATTGGCGCTCGCTCCGAAGTCGTCGAGGGAGTCGTCGTGGAGCGAGGCTCGGTGATATCCATGGGTGTCTACCTCGGCCAGAGCACGCGAATTTACGACCGCGACAGCGGTGAAACAAGCTACGGACGAATCCCGGCCGGGTCCGTTGTCGTACCTGGCAATCTGCCGTCGGCCGACGGAAAATACTCATTGTATTGTGCGGTCATCGTGAAGCATGTTGACGCAAAGACCCGCGCAAAGACCGGACTCAACGAACTGCTCAGGAACCTGGATTGACAACGATGCTTACCGTATACGGCATAAAGAGTTGCGATACGTGCAGGAAGGCGCGCAAGTATCTCGCCGAACAGGACATTCAGTTTCGATTTCATGACGTGCGCGATGACGGTCTCGACATTCAGATGCTCGAGCGCTGGTCGGGCCGCATCGACTGGCAGAAACTCCTTAACAGGCAGAGCCTGACGTGGCGCAAGATCCCGGAAGTCGACCGCAACGACATGAACCGGGATCGCGCGTTCGCATTGATTATTGAGCAACCGACGCTCCTGAAGCGTCCGGTACTCGAAGCCAGCAAGTTCCTGGCCGTGGGATTCTCCGAAAAGCGCTTCTCCGACTTCTGGGCTGTCGCCAAGAACTGATTTCTGTCGGTGCCGGTTCTAACTTTCCGAACTTATTGCAAAAGTTTGGAAAGTTAGAACCGGAACTGCCGCGTTAGCCTATACGGCCGGTGATGTAGTCTTCGGTGAGTTTGTGCTGGGGATTCGTGAATATCCGGTCCGTCTCGTCGACCTCGACCAGCAGACCCAGGTGAAAATACGCAACGCGCCTCGATACGCGCGCAGCCTGTTGCATTGAATGAGTGACGATTACGATCGCATAGTCTTCGCATAACTCATCCATGAGGTCCTCGATGCGGGCGGTGGCAATAGGATCCAGCGCCGAGCAAGGTTCGTCCATGAGAATGACCTCGGGATTCACCGCGATGGTGCGGGCAATGCACAAGCGTTGCTGTTGGCCACCGGACAGGCTCGTGCCTGGATCGTCCAGCCGGTCTTTCACCTCGTCGATCAGACCGGCACGATCAAGACTAGTGAAGACGATTTCGTCGAGTTCCGCCCGATCCGAGGCAAGGCCGTGAATACGCGGACCGTACGCGACGTTGTCATAGATGCTCTTTGGAAACGGATTCGGCTTCTGGAATACCATTCCCACCAGGGCGCGCAGCGCGACGGGGTCCTGCTCCTTGCGATAAATGTCTTCTCCGTCGAGCGTGATGGTGCCGGTAACCCGTGCCGTCTCGATCGTATCGTTCATGCGATTCAGGCAACGCAGAAACGTCGACTTGCCACAGCCCGACGGGCCAATAAGTGCAATAACCTCTTTTTTACCTATCTCGAGGGATACATTCTGGATCGCATGATTATCACCGTAG
>CALZMQ010000078.1 GCA_945788625.1 uncultured Woeseiaceae bacterium | reverse complement strand
GAGGTTTCCGTGAGTCCGTATCCCTGCAGGATGGTTGTCCCCGTGGCCTTTTTCCATTGCTTGGCAATCGCCGGCTGGACCGCCATACCGCCGCCGATACAGACACGCAGGTTGCTGAAATCGATGTCCTTGAAGCTCGGCGTGTTCATGAGCGCCGCGAACATGGTGTTGACGCCGGTGAACATGCTGAATTTGAATTTCGCGATCTCCTTCGCGAAGCCTTCGAAATCGCGCGGGTTGGTGATCAGTACGTTCTGACCGCCCTGTGCCATTACACACAGGCAGTTACCCTGCAAGGAAAAGATGTGATACAGCGGCAACGCCGTAATCGCGATGATCGGTTCGACGCCGGCATATGCGTCGCCCTGCCAGACCGTCGTCTGCTGCACGTTGTAGACCATGTTGCGGTGACTCAGCATGGCCCCTTTCGAAACACCCGTCGTACCGCCGGTGTACTGCAGGTACGCAATGTCGGCAAATCCGATGTCTACGGGATCCAGCGTTTTCCCGCCGCCCTGCCTGAGGGCGCGTTTGAACGTGATGCTGTTCGCGATTCGATAGCGGGGTACGGCTTTCTTGACGCGCCGCAACACGAAGTTGGTAATTGCGCCTTTGGGCCACTGGAGCAAATCGCCGACGCCGGTAGTGACGACGAAGTCGACGTCGGTATCGGCGATGACTTCTTCGAGTATGTGCGCAAAGTTCTCCAGGATGACGACACAACGGGCGCCGGAGTCCTTGAGCTGGTGTTTGAGTTCGCGCGCGGTGTACAGCGGATTGACGTTCACGACCACCAGTCCCGCCCGAAAAATGCCGCACATGGCGACCGGGTACTGCAGGATGTTCGGCAACATGATCGCTACCCGCTCGCCCCGGGTAAGACCCAGTTCCTGCTGCAGGTAGCAGGCAAACTGCATCGACAGGTGATTGAGATCGGAATAGGTGAGCGTGCGCCCCATGTTGGTATACGCCGCATTGTCCGGGTATGCCGCGAAGGCCTGTTCGAATAACTCGCGCACCGACCGAAACGGTGGCGTCGGTACTTCCTCCGGAACTCCCTCCGGATAGGATTTAAGCCAGACTTTTTCCAAGATCAGGACCCCCCGGTCAAATGTCGCGCCTCATTGTCGCACGGCCTGTTTCCGCGCTTGCTGTGTTCTGGTCGGCGCAAGCCAAAATCATAGCGCATCGTCGAGCGTCGCGCTGATGATTGGCCAGGCATTTTCCAGCAGGATCGCCTGTGCCTCGGCGTTGGGGTGTATACGGTCCGCCTGCAGCAACTCGTCGTTCATCGCGACGCCGTCCATGAAGAACTCGATCCAGTCGATGTCGAGTTCCGCGGCGACCTGCCGGTATACGTCTTCGAATTCGCGCGTATAGCGCGGCCCGTAATTCGTGGGAATGCGAATTCCGAGGAGCACGACCGCAGCGCCCGATGCCTGCGACTGCCGCACGATCGTCACGAGGTTGGCCTTCATGCTGGCGGGCGGGAAACCGCGCAGGCCGTCGTTGCCTCCAAGCTCCAGGATGATCAGGTCCGGGGAAAAGTCGCCCAGCGCTGCGTCGATGCGCGCCGCGCCGCCGGCGGTGGTTTCGCCGCTGATGCTGGCGTTCACGACGCGATGTTCGTAACCTTGCTCTTCGAGCCGGGATTGCAACAAAGCCGTCCAGGACTGGTCAACGTCTATACCGAAACCGGCGCTCAGGGAATCGCCAAAAACAAGAACGGTCGGCGACCCGTTGCCTGCTGTGCCGGCAGCCATCAATAACAACACGAGAGTCAGTAGTATTCGCATGCGAAATCAGTCAGCAGTTAATGACGTTGTGCTCGAAGCCCACGAGCTCGGCAAAGAGGTTAGCAGCCCGGAAGGGAGTCTGACCATTCTTTCGGGCGTCAGTTTCCGGATCGCCGCCGGCGCGTCGGTCGCCGTGGTGGGTCCCTCGGGCGCCGGCAAGTCGACCCTGCTGGCGTTGCTGGCCGGGCTGGACCTGCCCACCCGGGGACACGTGGTCCTCAACGGCGTCAACCTGTCGGACCTGGACGAGGACGGCCGGGCCGGCGTGCGCGCCGATAGCGTCGGCTTCGTGTTTCAGTCGTTTCATCTCGTGCCGTCGCTCAATGCGCTGGAAAACGTCATGCTGCCGCTCGAGCTGGCGGGGCACAAGGACGCCAGGAAGGCCGCGCGCGAGATCATCGAGAAAGTCGGCCTCGGGGATCGCTGGAGCCACTTTCCCGCGCAGCTTTCCGGCGGTGAGAAACAGCGCGTCGCCATTGCACGCGCGTTCGCGGCCGAACCGGCGGTGTTGTTTGCCGACGAGCCCACCGGCAATCTCGACAGCCGTACCGGTGCAAACATCATGGAGCTGATGTTCGAACTGAACCGCAGTTCCTCGACGACGCTCGTGCTCGTTACACATGACAACGGGCTCGCAGAGCGCTGCAACCGTATCCTGTCGCTCGATGCCGGGCGCCTGCAAAGCGACAGCGAGGCGGCCGCGTGAAAGCTGTCGTGTTTGCGTTGCGGAGTTTCGGTCGTGAGCTGCGCTCGGGCGAGGTGGTCGTGTTGCTGGCTGCCGTCGGACTTGCCGTTGGCGCACTGACAGCAGTCGGTTTCCTTACCGACCGTATCGGCAAGGCGGTAGCGCGCCAGGCCAACGAGGTGCTGGCAGCGGATTTGCGGCTGCGCTCTCAGGAGCCCGTGCCTTCGGAGTGGAGCGAGCTTGCCGCGGAGTACGGGCTCGACACGGCCGAGACGTTGGCTTTTCCATCGGTCGTATTTGCCGGCGATGCAAGTGCCCTGTCCACGATAAAGGTCGTCAGTGAGCAGTACCCGTTGCGCGGAGCCGTGCGGGTGGCCGATCAAATGTTCGGCGAACAACGCGAAGTCGACGGCATACCGGAGCCCGGCGAGGTCTGGGCCGACGGCACGTTGCTCGCGCGCGTCGGTGCTGATGTCGGCGATATGCTGTCAGTGGGCGAAATCGACCTTCGGGTTTCGGCCGTGTTGACCTACCGGCCGGATCAATCCATCGGGTTTGCGTCGCTCGCACCGTCGCTGCTCATGAATATCGGCGATATCGAGCGCAGCGGGCTGATCGGCGAGGGCAGTCGCGTCAGCTACGCATTACTGGTGGCAGGAGATGCGCAGGCCGTCACCGACTTCAACGACGCTATCGAAAGTGAGTTGCCCGATTCGGTGCGCATCCGCAGCCAGGAGGAAAGCAGTGAGCGCGCCTACAATGCGGCCGACCGCGCACAGCGTTTCCTGTCGCTGACCGCCATCATCAGCTTGCTCCTCAGCGCCGTGGCTGTCGCCATGTCGGCGCGCCGCTTCGCACACAAGCGCATGGACACCGTGGCGCTCATGAAGAGCCTCGGTGCGACGCAGCGCTTCGTCATCGCTGTTGCCCTGGTACAGCTCGTGCTGCTCGGCATCATCGGCGTGCTCATCGGCAGCATCGTCGGCTACGCCGCGGAGGAAATCCTGTCGCGCATTCTCGCCGACCTGTTCGCGGGCGAGTTGCCGAACCCGGGCCTGCGGCCCGTCGTGCTGGCCAGCGGCAGCGCCATGGTGTTGCTGCTCGGGTTTGCGCTGCCCTCGTTGATCCAGCTTCGCAACACGCCGCCGCTGCGCGTACTGCGGCATGACGCCATGCCACCGGCGCCTTCGCGACTGCTGGTCGTGGGTTTGTCGCTCGCCGCTGTTGCGGCCTTGTTGTACCGCTCGGTCGGCGACGCGCGCATGTTGCTCGTGCTCATCGGCGGCATCCTGGTGATCGCCGCGGCCCTGTACCTGGTCGGCCGCGCGCTCGTGGCCGTCATCGGACGCTTCCGGTCCGGCGTCGGCGTCGCCTGGCGCTACGGCCTTGCGAACGTGGCGCGCCGCGGCCGCGACAGCGCCGTCCAGGTCGTGGCGTTCGGCCTGGGCCTGACGGTCCTGTTGTTGCTGACGCTGGTGCGCACGGACCTGCTCGAAGGCTGGCGGCAGACGCTCGACGCGGACGCACCGAATCACTTCCTGATCAATGTTCAGCCGCACGAGCTGGAGTCCGTGGGCGCGCTGTTCGAAAACAACGGCATACCCGCCCCCGATTTCACGCCACTGGTGCGTGCACGCATGACCCTGATCAACGGGGAGTCCGTCAAGGATCGGGAATACCCCAATGAGGACGGGCGCTGGCTGGCCAATCGCGAGGCCAACCTGTCATGGACCGCGGAGATGAGTTCCAGCAACGAACTCCTGGCCGGCGAGTGGTGGCCGGCCGACTACGACGGCCCCCCCCTCGTGTCGATCGAGGAGGATGCTGCGGAGAACGCGGGCTTAAGCATCGGCGACACGCTGAGCTACTTCGTCGCTGGCCGCGACATCGAAGCGGAGATAGCGAGTATTCGGAAAATAAACTGGGATTCGTTCCAGCCGAATTTCTTCTTCGTGCTGTCACCGGGCGCGCTCGACGGCATGCCGACGACCTACATCTCGGGCCTGAAAATCGAAGACGAACAGAAGTCGATGCTCATCGACCTGGTGCGTGCACATCCGAGCATTTCCGTCATCGATCTCGGCGCGATACTTCAACAGGTACGCGGCATCATCGAGAAGGCCAGCGTGGCGGTCCAGGCCGTGTTCGTGTTCACGCTGGCAGCCGGTATCGCCGTGTTGTTTGCGGCGGTGCAATCGACGATCGATGAACGGCGCTTCGAGAGCGCCATGCTGCGCGCGCTTGGTGCGCGGCGACGCACCGTATTCTCGGGCGTCATGGCGGAGTTCGCTGCGCTGGGTATGGCGGCCGGTATCCTGGCCGCGGCCGGAGCATCGATCCTCGCATACGTCGTCGCCGTGCAGCTCTTCAAGTTGCCCTACGAGTTCAGCCCGCTGCTGTGGGTTGTCGGACTGACCGCCGGCGTGTTCGTCGTCTGTATCAGCGGTTTCTTCGCAGCTCGCGGCGCCGTCAACTCCGCACCGGTGGATGTGTTGCGTGGGACGGCGGGTTGATGGACGGGAAGCATTCCTGCGGCGTCGTCATAGCGCGGGACACCGAAGCGGGCTGGAAAACGCTGTTGCTGCGCGCATTTCACCACTGGGACTTTCCCAAGGGCATCCGCGAGGAAGGCGAAGAAGCACTGCAGGCCGCGCTGCGTGAAGTGACCGAAGAAACAGGCATCGCCGACCTCGAATTCGACTGGGGCGAGCGCTTTTTCGAGACCGGACCGTACAGTCGCGGCAAGGTCGCACGCTATTACCTTGCCAGCACACAGCAGGACGAGGTTACGATGGGGCTGTCGCCCGAAACCGGCGAACCGGAGCATCACGAATGGCGCTGGGTGAGTTTCGACGAAGCCTACGATCTCGGTTCGCCGCGCGTACGCCAGATCGTGCAGTGGGCGCGGCAGATTATCGGTACCTGAGCGGCCGCTCAAACGACGCGATTGCGTTCGCGCCCATCCAGGAAGGCGTTGATATTTGCCACCAGCTCATCGATTGCGGCCTGCCGCGCCTCATTGCTCGCCCAGGCCATGTGCGGCGTGACGATGAGATTGCTGCCTTCGTAATCGAGTAATGCGTTGCCTCGCGCGGGCGGTTCTTCCGGCAACACGTCCACCGCGGCCGCGATCCGGCCGTCCCGGAGCGCTTCCACAAGTGCGGCGGAGTCGACGAGCCCGCCACGTGCCGTATTGATGAGGATCGCGCCGTTCTTCATGCGGCGAAACTCGTCCGTGCCGAACAGGCCGCGCGTGTCGTCGTTGAGCGGGCAGTGCAGGGAGATCACGTCGGCGCGAGTGAGCAACTCATCGAATGCAACGCGGCCGGCCGACGTATCGCCGTTTCCCGGGCGCGCCGCAATGATGACGTCCATGCCGAACGCCGCACCGATCCTGGCAACGCCCTTGCCGAGTTCGCCGTGACCCACGATACCCAGCGTCATCGCGGACAGTTCGCGCACCGGGTGTTTTAGCAGGCAGAAATCTGCTGACGTCTGCCACTCGCCGGCACGCACGTCGGCCGTGTACGGGCCAAGGTTGCGGACCAGGCTCAGCAGGCAGGCGAATACATGTTCGACAACGGACTCGGTGCAGTACGCACGGATGTTGCAGACGGCGATGCCCTGGCGCGCCGCGGCTTCGAGGTCGACATTGTCCGTCCCCGTTGCAGTCAGCCCAATGAAGCGAAGCTCGGGCGCGTCACGCAATAGCTCGTCGCTCAGTCGAACTTTGTTGGTGAGCACGAATTGTGCGCCCTGGATGCGCGCGGCCACTTCGTGAGCTTCGGTGACGCCGAATACTTCGAGCTCAGGCAACAGCGCTCGCATGTGTTCTATGTCGAGGTCGGGGCCCATCGTCGCCCAATCGAGAAAGACGGCTTTCATGTGTATATTCGAAGCTTGTTGGCCCGCTCGTGTCGCATTGAACGGAACGATGACCGATCGATTCTGGAAACGCAAATCTCTCAAACAAATGACCACGGCCGAGTGGGAATCGTTGTGTGACGGTTGCGCGTTGTGCTGCATGCACAAGCTCGAGGACGAGGACACCGGCGAGGTTTACTACACGGACGTTGCCTGTCGATTGCTCGACGTCGATACTTGTCGCTGCACCGACTATGCCTCACGCGCGAAACGCGTAGCCGATTGCCTGGTGCTTTCGGTCGAACGCCCGGAGGCATTTCACTGGCTGCCGGCAAGTTGCGCATACCGGCGCCTGTCGGAGGGACGGGATCTGCCCGGCTGGCATCCGCTGATCACCGGCAATGCCGAGTCGGTACACGAGGCAGGCGTATCCATGCTGGGACGCGCAGTATCGGAAAACGACGAGAGGGAGATCAGCGTCTTACAACAACTGGGGGAATACGTGAGCAACTATGCAACCATCCCGCTCGATGAGTACCGGGAATACCCGGTCGAGGAAATGCGGCAGCGACTGAACGAATTTTATGCCGACATGAGCCGCCGCCGCACCGTGCGCGAATTCTCGGACAGGCCGGTGCCGAGAGAGATCATAGAAACGGCCCTCGAGGTCGCCAACACGGCGCCGAGCGGCGCGAACCTGCAGCCCTGGCACTTCGCCGTCGTCAGTGGCCCGCAAACCAAAAAGAAAATCCGCGAAGCGGCCGAGATAGAGGAGCGTGAGTTTTACGAACACCGGGCCTCAGAAGAATGGCTCGCCGCGCTGGAACCGCTGGGCACGGACTCCAACAAGCCGTTCCTGGAAACGGCGCCTTACCTGATCGCCATATTCCTGCAGAAGTTCGGTGAGCTGCCGGACGGGCGCAAGGTGAAGCACTACTACCCGGTGGAATCGACCGGCCTCGCAACCGGCCTGCTGATCGCGGCCTTGCATCGTGCGGGGCTGGCAACGCTGACGCACACACCGAGCCCGATGAAATTCCTGAACGAGATACTGGGGCGGCCGAAGAGCGAACGGCCTTTCCTGCTGCTGGTGGTCGGGTACCCGGCGGACGACGCGCGGGTGCCGGACATTCAACGCAAATCGCTCGAGGAATTCACCAGCTTCATCGATACCTGACCCCACCACCCACCGTTCCTCCCAACCCTTGGCGAACGGGCGGCGATCACGGGGCATGTCCCAGTCGCTCGGACAATCTTCGATAACTCGCTTTGTGGAACACACCCCGCACTCGCCGCCCGTGCAACGCATGACATGTTCTGCCGCGCACGGCAAGTGGACGAGATGTTTGTTGGCAGGACATAAAGCGAGCGCAGCGAGACAGTCCGCCGACAAATATGCTACGTGCCCTAGGGGTAGCGGCCGCTTGCCGGTTCACTGTGTCCCGCGATCGCCACTGCCGATCGCCGCGTGCCCGTACGCATTTGCTGGTGGGGGAGGGCTGAGGGGTGAGGGGCCTACCCGGTGTTTTGCAGCCCCTGCGCGATGCCGTTGACGCTCGCCAGCAGCGCATCGAATATCCGTTCGTCCTCCCTGCCCGACGCCCGCCATCGCCGTAACAAATCCACCTGCATAAGGCTCATCGGATCGACGTACGGGTTACGCAGCATGATGGCGCGCTGCAAGGTCACGTCCCCCTCAAGCAGGTTCTCGTGATCGGAGTATTCGAGGATCAGTTCCCTGGTGAGTTCGTGCTCTTTTTCAATGATCGGGAAGAACTCGTCGTGAAGGTCGCCCGCGAGGCGCGAGTAAAGTTCGGCGATCCCGAAGTCGGACTTGGCGAGCACCATCTCGGCGTCGGCCGTGAGCGAGCGCATGAAATACCACTCGCCGAACATTTCGCGAAACGCCTCGTCGCTGAACTGCTCGGCCGCCTTTGCGATCCCGCTGCCGATTCCGTACCAACCCGGCAGCACAAAGCGCGATTGCGACCACGAGAACACCCAGGGAATCGCCCGCAGGTCCTCGATGCCCGATTGGGACCGGCGCGATGAAGGTCGTGAGCCGATGCGCATGCGCTCGATCAGGTCGATGGGCGTTGCGCTCCTGAAGTAGTCGTAGAACTTCGGCGTCTCGTAAATGAGCTTCCGATAGGCGCGGCGGCTTTCCGCTGCGATGACGTCCATCATTTCGTGCCATTCCGGCATGTCGTTGCCGCGGTGTCTCGGCATCGCGGTTGCCAGCGCAACGGAACCCGCCACCTGCTCCAGAGTGCGCAACGCTATGCCACGCAGGCCGTACTTCTCGTTGATGATTTCGCCCTGCTCGGTGACGCGCAGGCGTCCGTTCACCGTGCCCGGCGGAGCGCCGAGCACGGCGACGTGAGTCTTGCTGCCGCCGCGGCTGACGGTGCCGCCACGGCCGTGGAATAGAGTGAGCTCGATATCCTGCGCACCGACAGTGTCGACCAGCGTTTCCTGCGCGTTTTGCAGTGCCCAGCGGGCCGACGCCAGTCCGCCGTCCTTGTTGCTGTCCGAGTAGCCGATCATGACGGTCTGCCGATTGCCGCGGGTCTGCAGGTGTTCGCGATACAGCTCGGTGCCCAGCAGCGATTCCAGGATATCGGGGCCGTTGTGAAGATCGTCCACGGTTTCGAGCAATGGTGCGATATCGATTGGCACCTCGCCGCGGCGATTGTGCAGTTCGCTCCACTGCGCCAGCAGCAACACGGATAGAATGTCGTCCGCGCCCTGCGTCATGCTGATGATGAACGGGCCGATGGCTTTCCGGCCGTATTTCCTGCGGCAAAACGCGATTGCCTGGAACACGCTAATGGTCTTGCGGGCCCGGGTGCTCAGGTTCATCGGCGCATTCTCGCGCGTGCGGATGGCCTCGACGATGCGCTCGGTGCGTTCCTCGGCCGATTTCTCCATCCAGTCTTCTTCGCCAAGGCATTCGGCCACGACGCGCCGATGCACTTCGGCGTCCTGGCGGACATCCAGCGTAACCAGGTGGAACCCGAAAGCGTTTATGCGCCGCAGCAGTCGCCGCACGGAGAACAGGCCCGCGTGCTTGCCCTTGTTGGACGACAGGCTTTCTGCGATGAGCTCGATATCTTCGATCAGTTGCCCGACTTTCTCATAGGGGAAGATGTCGTCGTCATAGGTCGACTGCAGGCGCTGCTGGATCAGCCGCAGGAATACGCGATACGGCATGTCGCGGTGTCGCGCCGGCACGGCGTGATAGGCATTCTGGAAGATACCGCGATACTCCTCGATCTTGTCGAGCAGCTCCTGGCTGAACGTGGCGCTGCCTTCCGACTGGCTGAGCTTCGCGGCGATAGCCGCGCACTCGTTGTAGTACAGGTCGAGAATCAGGGCGCGCTGGCGCGCGAGAGTTGCGCGGATGGTCTTCGCGTTGACGTTCGGATTGCCGTCCATGTCGCCGCCGACCCAGGACGCGAATCGCACCATGTTCGGAATCTGCAATTGCTTGCCC
>CALZMQ010000077.1 GCA_945788625.1 uncultured Woeseiaceae bacterium | reverse complement strand
TCCGCGCGGATTGCCGATCCATGTCGTACTGGCGGCCCACGAACTCGAGTTGCTCCAGGCAAGTCAGCGATTCCCAGATCACGAGGTCCTGGGGGCACAACCCGATGATCTTCTTGCAGGCTCGGTAGTCGTCGTCGAGTGACCTACCATCGACGACTACGTCACCCGTATCGCTCCGCAAGAGACCGCATATCAGGTGTATGGTCGTCGTCTTCCCGGCACCGTTCGGTCCGAGCAGGCCGAGTATCTCACCCCGGCGCACATCCAACGACAGGTCGTCGACTGCGACCACGTCGCCATACGATTTTCTGAGGCCTCTCAGGCTAAGAATGATGTCCGATTCGTTTGCCTGCATCACGACTCCACGAGCCTCCAGCTGTCCACCGATTGTAGGGCATTGTCACACTAATCGGCCAACGGGCACACTGACGATATGAGCGAACGCATACAAACGCTTTGTCGAACTCGAGGATCATTACGACCCAGGCAATTTGTTCAGGCTGAATGCGATTTTGTTGCCTTGGCAAAGGTGGTGACAGGGGCGGAATGGATCGCAGGCTGCGCCGGCTCGCACTGCCTGCGTCTGTCGCCGCTGCGCGGCTCGGTTGAACCGCCGACACGCGGATTTTCAGTTCGTTGATTACACGTCCCTGGCTATATTTTTCAACAGGTTACCGGGACGTCCGTCGCTTCTGTTTCATCACTGTGCACGACGATGCAGGGCTGTTTCACACAAATCCCACGCGATATGTCTGTCACCGAATGGAATCAAATTGAAAACGATTGATAGACTGGTTGCATCGACAACTATCGAGTATCTAATGGACCCGGAAAATAGCCCGGCACGAAAAACGCCGCCAACGGGCCTGAACATCGCAATAATATTGGGGTCGGTCGCTATTTACTGTGCTTCGCTCTGGGTGGCGAGCCATTCCGAAAGCCTGGCCGGCCAAATTATCGCGATCATTGTTTTCGCCAATGTCGGCAATACGCTTTTCGCATTACTGCACGAATCCGTGCACGGCATCTTCAGTCGCAACTACCGGGTTAACGAGATCTTCGGACAGATTGCGGCCATGTGTTTCCCAACCGGGCTTCGCTTCCAGCGGACCTGCCATCTCGGTCATCACCTGCGTAATCGCACGGACCATGAAATTTTCGATATGTACTATCCGACGGACAACAAGCCCATGAAGTTCGTCCAGTTCTACTGCATATTGACTGGCATCTATTGGTTATCCGTACCGCTCGGCTGCCTGCTGTACCTCTTCTTTCCCTGGGCATACAAGATTTTTCAGACCCCGTTGCTAAGCAAGGCACAGACCGACTCGGTCATGCTGTTGCCGTTCCTGGACCATCCGGCGAAGCATCGAATTCGATTTGAACTGCTGCTGACGCTCGCTTTCCAGGTCATGTTGTTCATCGTGCTCGACCTGAGCTTCTGGCCAACGTTTGCATGCTTCTGGATCTTCGGCATGTACTGGGGTTCGTTACAGTACGCCGACCATGCCTGGAGCCCACGCGATATTCGCGAAGGCGCCTGGGACCTGAGAGTGAACCCGGTAACAAGACTGGTTTTCCTGAACTATCACTATCACCTGGCGCATCACACACACCCGCGGCTGCCGTGGCTGTACCTGCCGCATTACGTCGATCACTCCAAACCCAGACCGAGCTTTCTCAAAATCTATCTCGAAATGTGGAAAGGGCCGAAACCCATGGACGCGCCGCCGCCCAAAGCCGTGGACGAAGCATTCAGGCGTGAGCTCAATGAAGACGAGGTGCGCTGGAATGCTTCGTAATTCCGCGGACATACGATCGATTGGCCTGCTCGCGGTTGTCCTGGGCCTCGAAATCTCGGTAGTCGTCAACTTCCACCAGATTCCGATACTGCTCCTGCCGCTCGTTCTGTTCATCTTGATGATCGCGGTCTTTATAGCGACCTTGATCAATCACAACCATCGTCATCTCTCGGTATTTCACCAGGAGTGGGCTAACAAAATTCTGAACTACGCTCTAACGGTGGCGACGGGCGCGCCGTCAACACGACTTCATGTGATTCATATGCTGAACCACCACCGATGTTATCGGACCACGGACGACTGGTCTCACTACTCGCTGGCGGGGGACGGTACAGGTCTTCGGCGTACGCTGACTTACTACGTCAATGCCGCCCTTCGAATCGCGAGAAACAGGAGCACCCTGCCAATAACCGCCGCGGACCGGCGTGAATTGCGGATGGAATACGCGATCTTCTTTCTCTGGCTTCTGGGTTGGCTGGTCTTCGATTTCTTCGCGGCGGCCGTCGTGTTTGCAAGCGCCTATTTGGGCGGCCAGTTCATCTTGTTGATCGCCAACCTGATAAACCATGATCATTGCGATCTGGGCTCACCGTTCAATCTCGCCCGAACGTTCGACTCGCGGTGGGAGAACTGGCTTTTCCTGAACCATGGATTTCACGTGGTGCACCATCGACGGACGACGCTGCATTGGTCTAAATTGCGGCAGGTGCACGACTCCCACTTTCGCAACAAGAGCGACCCGAATCTGCAGGGCCATTCGTTTCTCGCGTATTTCCTCAGGCACTACGTGCTCGGATAACGTCCTTGTTCGACACGATCCGAAACGCATACTCATGGTACCGGGATCCGTACGGCTTTCTCGATCAACGCATCGGTCAAGGTATCTACGACTTCAAGGTCGATCTGCCGGGTTCGAACGGCGCGATGTTCGTTGGCACACCGGACCTCGTCGAGGAGGTTGCCCGAAACAAGGACCTCAGTGGGGGTACGGGTCTCAGGTTCGTTCAGCCGTTCACGGGGCCGCGTGCGCTCATCGTGATTGCGGGCGACGAGCACCGAAACCGGCGCCGGCCCATCCAGCAGATGTTCTATCAGACCGAGAACCAACAGATGATGGAGCTCACGGAAAAGTACTTCGACCTGGGTGCCCGTGATCTGAAGCCTGACGAGCCCTTCTCGATCCTGGAATTTTATGAACAGATCACGCTGCGGACGATCATCGATTTCGTTCTGGGCGTGAACGAGCCGGAGCACGAACAAATACTTCGATTGCTGCAGCAGTGGCTGCAGAGCTTCGAGAGCCCACTCTGGCTGTTCCTTAAACCTCTGCAACAAGACCTCGGATCACTCACCCCCTGGGGCCGATTCCTTCGCGGCCGCAGTGCTGTTTCGCGGTGGATAAGCGACAGGCTCGAAAGTACTCCGGCGAACTCCGCGTCGGTACTGGGACATCTCATCGCAAAGCGGGATAACGGCAATCTCCGGATTTCGAACGAGGACCTGGTATGGCAGTGCATCGAGCTACTCTTGTTCGGTCACGATACAGCGGCGTGCGGATCCGCCTGGGTAACGATGCATCTGCTCGACAACTCGATGATGCAGTCTCCGAATCTCGAGTCACCGGCGTATCGCGAGGCGTGTATCAAGGAGGCAATGCGGTGCACGCCCATGGTCATACATGTCACACGGGAGGCCGTTGCGGACACCCGGGTCGGTGGTCAATCCGTACGAAAAGGGCAAAAGGTCTTCCCGTGCGCCTACCTGGCGCAACACCATCGCGACTATTACGAGCACCCCGAGGCATTCGACCCGAATCGATTCCTGAATGGAAACTCGCCGGACCGCTATGCCTGGTTTCCGTTCGGCATTGGCAGCAGGATTTGCGTCGGCATGCCGTTCGCGACAGAACAAATGAAGATCCTGCTACAGCGGACGCTGGAACTGGGCCGGCTCGAGAAACTCACGATCGGCAAGACGACCCCGGTGAGGAAGTTCATCATCATGGCGCCAAAAGATGGCGGACTCGTGCGCTACAGGTCTTTCAACTAGCGATCAGTGCGCGTAACCAGAAGCTGCTGTCGCTCGATCCCTGCGTTTGAAGTCACGAAGGCCAGACTGCAGTCGACGATCGATCCAGCGATGCAGTAGCCTCGTGGCACCGGAAACCAGGCCGGCGTCTTCCCAGGCTCGAACCTGGAACTCGAGCAGCCACGGCAGAAACTCCGGCTTGTACGTAAGGATGCCGCGATAAAAAGAAGCGGCGTCGAGGCTGATCTTCTCTTCGATCAGCCTGATCCCGAGCCAGCGCGACCATTGGGCAGCCTCGAAGCAGTTCATCGTGGCGTGATCCCAGTACGGCGAAACCGTGTACAGCGTATTCATAGAGACGAGGTCGAAGCGTGCTTTCATTTCGTCGCTCAGTATCGGCACACCCTCCACCCGGGTACTAAAGGTAGCAACGAAATGGAAATCACAGGGATGTTCTCTCAGGAATTCCAGTGTCTCCGTGACCGTGGCTTCCGTTTCGCCGGGAAAACCTACGATTAAGGTCACGACGGAAGTAAGGCCATACTTGCGGCAATTATCAAGCGCCTTGCCGTTGGTTTCCCTGTCCACGCGCTTGTTCATATTCCTGAGGATTTCGGCGTTGGCAGTCTCTATACCGATTTGCGCCTGAATCGCGCCGGCCCTCACCATCATGTCGACAACCTCCTCGTCCGCCAGGTCGTCTGCGCGCGCATAGCAAATCCATTTGATCGGCGAACCGTGGTCTATCAGGATCCGGCAGAATTCGAGAAGCCGCGCTTTGGGAATCGTGAATAGCGAGTCGAGACAGGTGATGTATTCGAGATGCGGATGCTCGGCTTTGTAGTCGAGCCAGTCCTGCGCCATCTTTGCAGCCGACTTGGTTCTAAACTTGAAGTCATCGAACAGGTACGGGTAATTACAAAACGCGCATCGATACGGGCATCCGCGTACGCTTTCGTAGTTGATCATTTCGTAGCGCGTCGCATGATCGGTTTCTGACCGTCGCCAGTCAGGCCTCTCTATGAAGTCCAGCGAGAGTGTTGGCGGCGAGCCGCTGAAGACGAAGGTGCTGTGTTCTTTTTCCTCGATGCGGCCCGTTTCCGGGGCCTCGATCCGGGAGCATCCCGATTTGATCCAATCGGCAATGACGGGCACCAGGAACTCGCCGTATCCGACGGCGACGAGATCAACCGATTCATGGCCCGGCCACTGCCCGTGAATGCTGCCCATCAACGCCCCGCCAACTACGATTCGGTTATGAGGGCGCTTCAGCCGGTCTATTATCGGGTTCAACTCGCTCAGATCGCGAAGGAAGGTGCTGGACGCGAATACAACTTCGCACCGGTCGAGCTTGTTCGAAAACTCGTCGTCGCCGGAGTACAGATCGTCGTACGTCGCAAGATCGTAGGGGATACCCTCCGCTGCAATCAGCGACGCGAGAGACACCTCCGTAAGCTCCGGCGTCTCGTAGTTCCTGTTGCTCGTCAGGAAGTCGTAGAGACCATCACCGAGTTCGGTGGGAAGCTCTTTGGTTTGCTCCATCCAGCGGCGGGGATTGATGACTTTTCGCCGGTACTTCTCGTGAATGAGTACGGGCTCGCCGACGTTGGCCTTAATCTTGAGCTCGAGCCAGTGATGGCTGCCTTCTCTCCACTGGCCGATTTGTTTTTTGAGAAGCGTGGCAATGGACTTCTCTTTTGGCGTAATGACTCCGCCAGAAAGAACGAGGACGCGCGGCGGACTGGAATCCAACGTGCTCACTCGAGGGGCTTTCCATCTCGGCCGGGCGACAATGCCCGGCGGAAACAGTTCGCAACCTCCCTGTCCTGCTTTTCCATCGTCGCCGGACGGTAATCCGTACTTGCAGCACTCATAGCAAAATCCATTGCGCTCGTTCTCCCAATAGTGTGCCGGATCGGGCCTGATATGGCCATCAACCGATCTGCTAACATGCGGTCTGCTCAGAACGCTCTCGAGATCATTTCCTGATGGGTCAGATCTACATCTCGCCGCCGATCGATGAAGTGGCACTTGCGCAGAAAGCTCAGCCCGTTGCCGACAGCTTCGAGGGTCGCATTCCAACGGTCCGGGAACTGGCCGACTTAACCGAGGCTCACGACATTGACCTTGCGACGATGGCCTTCTTCCTTGCCGTCCGGGCTGCCGACGGCAACAGGGAGTTTGTCGAGGCCGTCGACCAGCAATCGGTAGGCCAGACAACCGACAGACGTATCACGATGCTGATCCTGCCCGCCTTGTTTTATGAACAGCATCCCGAGGTAGGTGGCGACGGCGCGCAGATTGCGAGTATCGCCCGGGCCTGTGGAATCGACGCTCGCGTAGTCCCGACCGTCAGCCGTGGCGGCATCGACGATGACCTGCCGATAATCGTTCAAGCCTTGCAGGACGTAGTCGACGGTGAGATCTGGATGATGACGCTGAGCAAAGGTGCGGCAGAGTGGTGTTGCCTGCTGCGCGAGCACGTCGACGAGATCCCAATCGAACGAATCACCACGTGGTTCAATGCCGGCGGCCTGCCCCGCGGCGCCCACCTCAATGACGTGATGTTGGGGAGCCGTATTCGGCGAGCAAAGACGCGTGCGTTGTGTAAGGTAATTCGTATGAGCTACAAATCGTTCTGCGAATTCGGCACCGACAACCCGCGATTACGGGGCCCGCTACAAATGCCGGAGCACCTGCGAGTTATCAATGTCATTGGTGCGCCACTCAGCAGTCACGTTGAGAAGTCGATGCAAACCCGGTTCAGGATGCTCAAAAACCTGGGTCCGAATGATGGTATGGTGCTTTTGGCCGGAGCGTTGTGGCTGCCTGGCTACGTTTATCCGGTATTGGGTGCGGATCATTTCTTTAGAGGCTCACAAATTAGTTCGATACTCTACCGCCTGTTCGCCTACGCCTTTGAGATGCCCGGCAAGGGATAATTCCTGTACGAGAGCATCATATTTCTGACGTCACTCCGGGGAGAATCATCATGAAGAAATTTCTGCTGGCCGTTTGGCTTGTTGTCGCATTCACACCGTTAACCAGCCTGGCGCAAGATGATCCTCATGTTGCCGACCGCGAAGCCTTGCTGGTTATCCTCAGCGGCATGGAAGATGCGTTGAATGCGCGGGATTTGTCGGGGGCGCTGCAGTACCTGGACGATGACATCATCATTACCTACCAGGACTCGACCGTAACCCAGGGGCTCGACGGGGCAACGGAGTATTACAACCGGATGATGGAAGGCGCCGCTGCCATTGTTACCGAATTCAGCACTGAAGCTGAGGTAGGCGCACCCGCCGTCTTTCATGGCGATACCGCCGTCGCTTACGGAACAACCGTCGACAGATACGTCCTGGCGAGGGGTCTCAAGATGACCCTCCATGCAAACTGGAGTATGTCGGCACAAAAGAAAGACGGAGAGTGGAAAGTCATTGCGCTGCATTTCTCGACAGATCTTTTTGACAATCCGCTGCTGAATAACTCGCGACGATTGACGCGAATTGTCGGCGTGGCCGGCCTGGTCGCCGGAATGCTGCTCATGTGGGTCATCGGTCGCGTACGCAGGAAACGCGCCGCGGCGTAATCGGGTTTACTGCTGTGAGTTCGGCAGAACGAGTTGTTGGCAGAGAACAGTCAACAGCAAACCGCCGAGAACGTCTGCCAGGTGATGCTGGTGTGTCAGTATCACGGAGACGATAAGAGCGGCCAGCCAGACGCCCAGCAGCACTTTGCCGCGCGCTCCGAATACCGGTTGCAAATTCAGGATGATAATTGCACTCAACGCGACGTGCAGCGACGGTATCAGGTTGTATGGCCGGTCGATCGACCGCAAGAGTTCGATGATCCTGGACGGATCCTCTGGCGGTGGATAACCGATCGTCGCCGGGAAAACCAGGAATACGGCGCCAGCGATCAGTATGGCAAGCGCGATCTGCCATGCAAGCCGATTGAGCTGATCTATATCGAGAATGGCGGCCGGTAACAACATCAGCGGCGTGATCGAGAAGTAGACCCAGGTCATGGATGGCACGAGCGGAATGGCCCGTTCCCACTCGAAGTAGATGCGGTACACATCGACGCGTTGCTCGCTGAACCAGATCGCTCCACCGTAGATCACGATAAACTGGACGGATAGCAGCGAGGCGAGCTTCAGGTAATGTTTGACTGCACTCTTCTGATTGAACACTTGAGTCGACAGAGAATAATGATGCGGAGAGTCTACCCGACTCGCGGTGGAAACGATCGATGCTGACCGATTACTGGTACATCGCCTGCCCCTCGGCAGGGCTCCTCCGGCGGCCCCTCGCGGCACAAGTTCTGTCGCACAAGCTGGTGCTCTTCAGAACGGAGGACGGCACACCTGCGGCCCTCGAAGACCGCTGCGCACATCGTGGCATGCCACTGGCCGGCGGCCGCGTCAGTGAAGGCACCGTCCAGTGCCCTTACCACGGCTGGTGCTACGACAAATCCGGCAAAGCAGTTCACGTACCTGCCGTGCCGGGCGGTCGATCCTGTCTTCCCGATGCCAGTGTGCCGGCGTTCCGGTGCGTGGAACAGGATGGCTATGTCTGGGTGTGCGTCGGGTCCGAGCCTGTGCACGAAAGGCCCCTCTCATTCGCGCACCTGGGTGAACCGGGCTGGACATCGTTCAGGATGTACAACCGCTTCGAAGCGCCCGTCGAGTCGTGTCTCGAGAATTTTCTCGACTGCCCTCACGCAACGTTTGTGCACAGGCACTGGTTCCGGACACCCACCGAACGGGAAGTCCGTTGCACCGTTCGCGCGCTCGACGACGGCGCGGTTGCCGAGTACTTCGACGAGCCCCGCGAGAAAAGCGCCGTCTGGGCCTTGCTGGCGCCCTCGCGTGCTGAAATGCAACACACCGACCGTTATATCGCACCGTCGACGACGCGCGTCGACTACCGTTTTGCCGAGGACAAGCACTACATCATCACCTCCTCGTGCACGCCGGTGAACGAACGGCTAACCGACGTTTACACCGTGATCACGTTTCGCTACAAGTTCTGGGGGCGGCTGGTACGCCTGTTCTTCGAACCGCTGTCTCGCCGCATCATCGCCCAGGATGTGGAGACACTGAGGCAACAGCACCTCAACATCGACCGGCACGAGAATCGGCCGTTTCGTATTATCGAGCAGGACGTCCTGCTGCCTCATATCAGGCGATGGCGCACGTCGCTGGCGAACGGTCGCCAGCCGGAAACCAAAACCGACCCGTACGATGTCCGCATCGTTATCTGAACACCAGCTGCGGTCCGCGTTTCACGCCGTCGTGGGCGGGTTCGTAATGCTCGCCGCCGGGTTCTACGTACTGCAGAACAGCGGCGCCCTGCCCGGTGGCGACATCTCGATCGTCAAGCTGGCCTGGCTGTGGTGCACGATCCTCTTCTGGTTCCTGCTGCCCGGATTGCTGCTCCTGGACCGCCGCATGCCGCCGCCGGCCCGGCGCGCATGTATCGTACTGCTCGCCGGCATGCTTGTCCGCGGCGTTGTCGAGCTATTCATGATGTACGTGACGCACAACTGGCACCCGTGGCTCGGTATCGGCCACAACCTGTTGATGATCGTGCTTATGACCCTGTGGCTGGCGCCGTTGCGCGTCGCGGACCAGCCGTATGCAGGCTACCTGGTCGTTGCTACCGCCATATTCATCCCGGAGACCGGTTTCGCGTGGTATATGCTTAACTATGCGACCGATCCGGACGCCGTGGTGTATTTCGTCGGCGACGATGCCGGCCACACCGGGGTGCTCATAGTGACGGCGGTTTGCGTTGCCGCTTTGGTCGCATATCTGGTTTTGTTTTACGGGCGATGGCTTCATGGGAAATCTTAGCGCCAGCTACCGGGATATCGATGCGCTCGATGGCACTCTATGCAGAGAAATGTTCACGTTGTTCGAGCAATACTATGATGCGGTGACGCTGCAGCAGTTCCTGCGCGACCTGCAAAGCAAGACCGTAGCCATTCTGTTGACAGACGAAGATGGTGTGCTGCAGGGTTTTTCGACGCTGGAAGTCGTGTATTTCGAGAGCGAGGACGGCCCCGCCATCGCTCTCTTTTCCGGTGACACCATCATCAGTCACAAACACTGGGGCGAACAGAAACTGTCGTACGCGTGGTGCTATTTCGCCGGGCAAGTCAAACGTCGAAACCCGGACCTGCCGTTGTACTGGTTCCTGATCGTTAAGGGCCATCGGACATACCGTTACCTTCCCGCATTTACCCGCAAGTTCTATCCGAATTACCGGGAGGCCACGCCACCGAAGCTGCAGAGGATCATCGACCAGCTTGCCGCGGACAAATTCGGCGCTGCGTATCAGACGGACGCCGGCGTCGTGCATTTCCCGGAGTCACAGGGCCATCTTCGTCCCCGGTGGACCGAGCTGGACGAAAAAATCCTGGGCAAACCGCACGTTGCTTATTTTCTTCGGGCGAATCCGGGCTTCGCCCGTGGCGATGAGCTCGTTTGCATCACGGAGCTCTGCGAGCAGAACATGCGGTTCGTCTCGCGCACGGCATTTATACAGGGAATGAACTCGTGTCTGGATGGAGTGACATCCGATCGCGCGTCGCCGGAAAGCGCGGCGGTCTGATCGAATCACTGAAGCGGCCGGACGAAGAGCAATCGCGGCTTCTCCAGCAGATCGTTGAGCGCAACCGTGATACGGAATTTGGCCGGCGCTACG
>CALZMQ010000076.1 GCA_945788625.1 uncultured Woeseiaceae bacterium | reverse complement strand
GAACATCAATTTCGTCAGCAATACCCAGTGGCAAATCGTGGGCAGCGGCGACTACGACGGCGACGGTAACTCGGACATCCTGTGGCGCAACGCGACCACGGGGGATAACTGGATGTACCTGATGAATGGCGCAGTAATCACCAGCAGCGTGAAAGTAAACAGAGTAAGCGATACAAACTGGCAGGTAGCGGGCAGCGGCGACTACAACGGCGACGGCAATTCGGACATCCTGTGGCGCAATACCTCGACGGGGCAGAACTGGATGTACCAGATGAACGGCACGACGATAGTCAGCAGCGTCGCGGTCAATACAGTCAGCGATACGCAATGGCAAATTATCAATACCAACTAGTACGATGCCCATGAGGACTTCAGCTCGAGTCTTTGTCGCGTTGGCCGTGTTGGTTGCGGTGCTCGCGATCGCTTACGCGATTCGCGGCGGCGAGGAGGCGCAGATGGACTCGTCAAGATCGTCGACGGCGTTGAACGATAAATCGTCGGATTCCCGTGACGCTCGATTGCACGCAACCCAGGATACACCTCACTCCGCGCCAACGAACAAGACGGGTGTGGTAGGAAGTATCGAAACGTCCACTGGCGTCAATCCGACGATCGATCGTTATGGCGTCGAAGTATCGACCACGTATCCTGTGCAAGACACCGGACGGGATACGGTGGAGGGTCCTCCTGCAGGACGATCCGATAATGCACGCGATCCGGCCGCCGGCGCCGGGCCTGTTGGCCGAGTTCTCGGACCGGAAGCATCAAACGCAGGAGTGCAGGGTCCGGCACCAGAGGCATTCGATTCCGGTCAGTCTGGCCCGGCACCGGAGGCATCCGATCCCGGGGTGCCTGGCCTGGCACCCGAGGACTCGGACCCGGGGCTGCCGACAATACCTCCCGAGGAGAGCGATGCCGGTAACACCGGCCCCGGCCCCGGGGATTTCGACGCTGGTGTTCCTACGGTGCCGCCGGAAGGTGATTAGGGCCGGATTGACCAGGAAAAGCCCCGAGCCGACCTGATCTGTTTCAGTTTTCCCATTTACGCCGCGTTGTTGTAGAATCCGCGAAAACCGGACGTCAACCGTTCAACCTGTGATTCGTTGCATATAAACTGCCGCGGCAATACGAACCGCGGGAGGGAATGCAGGTGTGCCACAGTGTGAACAAACCGTAACAAAATGAGCGAGTTTCCATTGATCCCCGCAGTCATTGTGGCGTTTTCCGTCACCACAGCCTTCATGTTTGCTCTTCGGCCGCTGGCGCACAGCGCAGGCCTGGTTGACCGGCCCGGTGGTCGAAAATTCCATGTAGGGGAGGTGCCCATCATCGGCGGTGTAGCCATGTTTGCGGGCATTTTCGCCGGCCTTTCCCTGATACCCGGTTCCATTTCTCTGGTCGTTCCGCTTCTGCTCGCGTCATTCCTGCTGGTCGTGATCGGTGTGCTTGATGACAAATTTGCGCTGTCCGCAAGTGTCCGGATTGCCATACAGATTGCTGCGGTCCTGATCATGTACTACGGCAGCGGCTTCCGTTTGACCGATATCGGCGATCCGTTCGGCACCGGCGTCATTGGATTGGGCCCGTTTTCGCTGATATTCACGACAGTCGTTTCCTTGACGGTCATCAATGCCTATAACCTGATTGACGGCGCCGATGGCCTGGCAGGTTCGCTTGCTCTCGTTGCCTTGCTCGCGATATCGGCGGTTGGCGGCTATGCCGATCCCTCTACCGCAGTCGCTTTGACAGTTGCAGCAGTCGTGGTCGGATTCCTGTTGTTTAACTTCCCCGTAACCTGGAACAGGCCCGTGAGAGCATTCATGGGCGACGCCGGCAGCACATTCCTCGGATTTACAATATTGTGGATTACGCTTGGCGCCAGCCAGGGAGCGGACCGGCTCGTCTCGCCGGTCATTTGCCTGTGGTTCGCTTCGGTGCCGATCTATGATCTCCTTACCTGCTTCGCCAGGCGTGCGGTGGCCGGCAAGTCGCCGTTCAAACCCGGTCGCGATCACTTTCACCACCTGCTGAACCGGGGTTCGTCTCATGTGCGGCGCACGATCGTCGTGCTCACGGCGCTGCAGTTTTTCTATGCAGGAATCGGGCTCGCCGGCCATTTCGCCGCGGTCCCGGATTGGCTGATGTTTGCCGGCTGGTCCGTGCTTGGCCTGACGCAGCGTCCGATCATTCGTAAAACTGCGGCGTACAAGCGGTGGCTGCGCTGGAGGCGTCGTCCGCGTCGCAGAATGAGCGCTACAGCACGCTAGAAACCGAGAACATCAACACAAAATCGGTCGTCGATACGTGTACAATTTTGCAGCATTCCTTGTGCTGCCTGGAACTGTTCTCTTTATGCGACTAACGATCTTTGGATCCGGCTATGTCGGCCTCGTAACCGGTGCCTGCATGGCGGAAATGGGCAACCACGTCGTCTGTTACGACATCGATGCCGAGAAAATCAATCGCCTGAACAATGGCGAAATGCCCATCTACGAGCCCGGACTGGATGCCTACATCCAGCGCAACTGCGAATCCGGCCGCCTGGAGTTCACCACTGACGCGAGCAAGGCTGTGGACCATGGCCTGTTTCAGTTCGTCGCGGTCGGCACGCCGCCGGACGAAGACGGTTCCGCGGACTTGAAACACGTGCTGGCCGTCGCTCGCAGCATCGGCGAGCACATGAACGACTACCGCATCATCGTCGACAAGTCGACGGTGCCGGTCGGCACGGCGGACAAGGTAAAGGCCGAGATCGCGGCGGTGCTCCAGCAACGCGGCAAGTCGATCGAATTCGACGTGGTTTCGAATCCGGAGTTCCTGAAGGAAGGGGCCGCTATCGCGGACTTCATGAAGCCGGACCGCATTGTCGTGGGCACCGACAACCCGCGTACGACCGAATTGCTGCGCACGCTCTACGAGCCATTCAACCGAAATCACGATCGCCTGATCAGCATGGATATTCGTTCCGCGGAGCTCACCAAGTATGCGGCCAATGCCATGCTTGCCACCAAGATCAGTTTCATGAACGAGCTCGCCAACCTGGCCGAGCGGTTTGGCGCCGATATCGAACACGTTCGCGTGGGCATCGGCTCCGATCCGCGCATCGGCTACCACTTTATCTACCCGGGCGCGGGTTACGGCGGTTCGTGTTTTCCGAAAGACGTGCAGGCACTGGCAAAGTCCGCCGCTGCGGTCGGCTACGATGCCGCGCTGCTGAATGCCGTCGAAGACGTCAACGGCCGGCAAAAACTTCGAGTATTCGAGAAGCTGAAATCGCACTACGGCAATGATCTTGATGGCAAGACCATTGCATTGTGGGGGCTGTCGTTCAAGCCGAGCACCGACGACATGCGCGAGGCGCCGAGCCGCGTGATCATGGAAGCGCTCTGGGATGCCGGAGCCAAAGTGCGGGCCTACGATCCGGAGGCGATGCCGGAGGCAGCGAGGATCTACCCTGACCAGAAAGGTCTGGAGTTATGCGATACGGCCTATGGTGCACTCGATGGTTGCGACGCACTCGTGATCATCACCGAGTGGCAGGAGTTTCGTAGTCCCGATTTCAGTGAATTCAAGGAAAAACTCGCCGACGCCGTTGTATTCGACGGCAGGAATCTGTACGAGCCCGAGACCGTCGAGAATCTCGGCATCCAGTACTACGCCATCGGAAGAGGACGCACGTGAACTCCATTCTCCCTGTGATTCTATCCGGCGGCTCGGGCACGCGACTGTGGCCGGCGTCGCGTGCAATGTACCCCAAACAACTGCTCTCTCTTGCCGAAGAGCGAACCATGCTCCAGGCAACGGCGTTGCGAACCCGTGGTCTCCGCGATGCTGCCGACCGTTGCCTGATTGTCAGCAATGAAGCGCATCGGTTTTCCGTCGCAGAGCAACTCGCCGCGATTGAGACGGACGCGAGCATCATCCTCGAACCGGAAGGTCGTAACACGGCGCCGGCGGTCGCGCTTGCGGCACTAAGAGCGGCCGCGGACGGCGAAGATGCCATTTTGCTGGTCATGCCTGCAGACCATGTCATCAAAGAGGTGGGCGCTTTTCAGGACGCGGTGGCACGTGGCTCCGACGCGGCGCGGGACGGCAAGCTCGTCACCTTCGGTATCGTGCCAACTCATCCGGAAACCGGATTCGGCTATATAAGGGCAATCGTCGAGGGTGAGGGTGCCGTGCCCGTCGAGAGCTTTGTCGAGAAGCCGGACGCGGCAACCGCCGAGTCTTACGTCGCCGATGGCGAGCATTTCTGGAACAGCGGCATGTTCCTGTTCAAAGCCTCGACCTATCTCGAAATATTGCGGAAACTCGCGCCGGATATTCATGAGGCGTGTGTCGAGAGCATGCAGGATCACTCGATCGACGGCCAGTTCGTAAGGCCGCAGAGCGAAGCGTTTCTTCGCTGCCCCGGCAATTCCATCGACTACGCGGTGATGGAAAAGGCCGAGGAAGCCGCGATGATCCCGCTGGATGCGGGTTGGTCGGACGTCGGATCCTGGGCTGCGTTGCAGGACGTCATGGCATCGGACGATGACGGCAACTCGTTCGAGGGCGACGTCGTGTCGCACGCGTGCGAAGACTGCTACGTGCTGGCCGAAAGCCGCCTGGTGGGCGTGGTCGGAATGAAAGACGCCATCGTCGTCGAAACCAAGGATTCGGTGCTGGTTGCCGACAAGAACCGGTCGCAGGACGTGAAAGAGCTCGTCGAGAAGCTCAAGCAGGAGCAGCGCCCCGAGACCGAATTGCATCGACAGGTATTTCGTCCCTGGGGCAGCTTCGACAGTCTCGAGAACGAGGAGAACTTCCAGGTCAAACGCCTTGTCGTTAAGCCTGGCGCGATCCTCTCGCTGCAAAAACACGCGCATCGCTCCGAGCACTGGGTCGTGGTGCGCGGCAAGGTCCAGGTAACGAGAAACGACGACATATTCGATCTGGGTGTCAACGAGTCGACCTATGTCGCGATTGGCGACGTGCACCGTATCGCGAACCCGTTTGACGAACCGGCACATGTTATCGAAGTGCAGTGTGGCGACTACCTGGGCGAGGACGATATCGTGCGTCTCGAAGACGACTACGGCCGCGAGGGCACGAATACATAGGAGGACCGCGCCTGCCCCTGGGGCACGTAGCCAGCGCGAGTTTTTTGCATGGCAGATGGTCGCGCGCTGTGGCGCGCTCTTACAACAGCGAGCTCAGGCGCGCCTACAATCGCGCACTGTGGTGCGCTCCGACGACGGGAAGAACATGCCGATCAACATCGATTGTTTCAAAGCCTACGACATCCGCGGTCAGATTCCGAACCAGCTGAATCCGGATGTTGCCTATCGTATCGGTAACGCGACCGCGAAGTTCCTCAATGCGAAAAAACTCGTGCTCGGGCGCGACATTCGCCTGTCCAGCAAGGAACTCGCCGGCGCGGTCGCAGAGGGCATCGTCGATGCCGGCGTCGAAGTCATGGACATTGGGCTCGGCGGCACTGAAATGGTGTACTACGCGACCTCTTATCTCGATGCGGATGGCGGCATCATGGTTACCGCCAGCCACAACCCAGCGGACTACAACGGCCTGAAGATCGTGCGCGAGGGTGCGAGGCCGGTAAGCGCCGATTCCGGCCTTGCAGACATACGTCAATTCGCCGAAAGCGATGAGCGCCTGGAGGCCGCCCGAAAAGGCCTCTGGGCACCCGTGAACATCTTCAACGAGTACGTGGAGCATATTGCGGGTTACGTCGATGCTGGTGCACTCAAGCCATTGAAACTAGTGGTAAATCCGGGCAACGGCGGCGCCGGTATCGCGATGGACGGTTTGAAGAAGAAACTCCCGTTCGAGTTCATCGACGTGAACTACGAGCCTGACGGGACGTTCCCGAACGGCATACCAAACCCGATGTTGCTGGAGAACCAGGCGGTGACGTCCAAAGCCGTTCTCGATCACGGGGCCCACATGGGCATAGCATGGGACGGGGATTTCGATCGCTGCTTCCTGTTCGACGAAAACGGCATTTTCATCGAGGGTTATTACATCGTCGGCCTGCTTGCAGAGAGCATCCTGAAGCACAAGCCTGGCGGAAAGATCGTGCATGACCCGCGTATGACCTGGAACACACTGGATATTGTCGAGGCGGCCGGCGGTGTAGCCATCCAGAGCAAGTCGGGTCATTCTTTCATCAAGGAAAAGATGCGCGAAGTCGACGGTGTCTACGGCGGCGAGATGAGCGCCCATCATTATTTCAGGGATTTCTCGTATGCCGACAGCGGTATGATTCCGTGGTTGCTGGTGGCCGAATTGTTGTCCACGACCGGCAAGTCACTCTCGGAGCTGGTAGGCGAGCGCATGACGACCTACCCGGCCAGTGGCGAGATCAATCGGCAGGTAAACGACGCCGGGGCGACGCTGCAGAAGCTTCACGACCTGTATGCAGGTAATGCGCTGGGCGTGGATGACACGGACGGCTACAGCTTCGAGTTTGCCGACTGGCGGTTCAATATCCGCATGTCGAACACGGAGCCGGTGGTACGATTGAATGTCGAAACGCGCGGCGATCAGGCATTGCTCGAAGAGAAGACGGCCGAGGTTCTGCAATATTTGTAGGAGCGCTCCTGCAGCAGCTCGTCGGGATCTCAGAGTGTCGTGGGAGCGGCCTACGTGCCCCAGGGGCATTCAAGCCGCGATCAAAACAGCAATACGGCAAGGACCAGGCCCACAATTACGCCGATCACGTTCAAAATCACATCGGCTATCGTCCCGTAACGGCCCGGCACCCGGGTCTGATGCCATTCCAGCACGGCGCCCATTCCGGCAGTAGCGGCAAATGCGAGTATTGCCCGGGTGGCCCGCGACTCGACGGAGTGCAGCGTCCACATCCACAGGACCGCAAGCACCGCGTAAACGACGATGTGCAGGGCTTTCTGTATCGGCGTTGCCGTGTTGAGCACTAACCAGCTGAACAGGGTGTCATCAGGTCTCCCGAGGCCCGGTGCTATTGAAAGTGCAACTACCATGCTTGCAATAATGAGCGTTGTAGCCCATCTGTAAACCGGTGGAACGGATAGCAGCCAATCGATCATTGCACTGATGAGATTCGACGCTCTCTGGATCGCCGTTCCAGGCAGTCGACGGCGCGCAGCGCCGTTTTGCCGTCCCAGAGCGGCGGGCATTCGCCCGTGTGCCATTTATCGTCAAGTACGGTCTGCAGGTTTTCGGCCAGGGAATGGGCGTCGATAAGTTTGTTGGTGCCCATACTGACGGTGACAGGGCGCTCGGTGTTTTGCCGCATCGTCAGGCACGGAACGCCGAGGTACGTCGTTTCTTCCTGCAGCCCGCCCGAATCCGTAATAACGACGCGCGCACCCGTGACGAGGCTCATGAACCGTATGTACGGAACCGGCTCGAGGAAGATCACGTTTGGGTTACCCGCCAGAGTCTCCTTGAGTGAGAAGTCCTCAAGTCCCTTGATCGTCCTGGGGTGGGCGACGAATACGATCGGCAGCGACTTTGCCGCGTCCAGCAATGCGTTGACGATGGGTTCAAGCGTTTCCAGGGCATCGACGTTCGACGGCCGATGCAGGGTGACGAGCGCGTACTCGCCGGCGGCCACGCCGAGTTCGGCGGCCGTTTCCGAGCTTTCGATACGCTCGCGCAGCATCTCGAAAGAGTCGATCATGATATTGCCGATGAGATCGATCTTGTCTCTCGCGACGCCTTCCGCCAGCAGGTTTTCGTCAGCGTCGGGCGACGGCGTCCAGAGTACATCGGCAATCGAATCGGTCACCAGTCGATTGATCTCCTCCGGCATCCGTCGATCGCCGCTGCGCAGTCCGGCTTCGAGGTGCACGACCGGTATCCAGAGTTTGGTGCCGACCATTGCACACGCCGCGGTCGAATTGACGTCGCCGACGACGACAATCCAGTCCGGCCGGTCGTCCAAACAGACTTTTTCATACGCGATCATCACGCCACCGGTCTGCTCCGCGTGCGAGCCGCTGCCCACACCGAGGTGGAAATCGGGCTCTGGCACGCGGAGGTCCCGGAGAATCGCATCCGACATGTTGTGGTCGTAGTGTTGGCCAGTGTGCACGAGCAGGGGCTCGGCCCAGGCGGTGGCCTTGAGTGCGTGGTAGAGCGGCGCGACTTTCATGAAATTGGGCCGCGCGGCGGCGATGAGATGGACTTTGATCAATGCGGTTTCCGCTGTTGGTGGGCGCGCCGGAGTATAGCAACAAAGCCCGGTAACAGAGTTGTGACGCAATTCCCGCTTATTCATGAGAGGAGCGTCACGCCGTGTGCGGGCGAGTGCCATTACACTGCTCGTGTTATGTCGTGAAAGTTATCACTAGTTATTAATTTGTAAACCATTATGTAAGTTAGTGGAGTAGACTAGCTGCCCCGGCGGATCTTGAAAATAAAATGCCCATTCGGTCAATAAAAAGTCAGGTTCGTACTCCGTTGCTGCTTTTGGCGGCCTTCGAACTGGTCGTTCTCTATTCGTCTGTCTACGTTGCAGGGGCGATTGTGCTCGGCAGCATCGAGGAGTGTGACAGGCTGCTGGGTCCGGTCGCGCCGAAGGCGGCGCTGGTGTCCAGCGTGGCTCTCCTGAGCCTGGTTGCGATGGGCCTGTACCAGTATCACCAGCGGCTCTACTTCAGCGAGGCGGTGGTGCGCCTGCTCGTCGGGCTCGCGTTCACATGTCTCGCGCTTGCCATTTTGTTCTATGCCTATCCGCCGCTGATGATCACCCGTGATATCGCAGCCGTCGCTATCGGCTATGCGCTGATCTTGCTGCTGGTCGTTCGCTATTTCTTCGTACGCACCGTCGATGAGCACGTATTCCGGCGGGCGACGCTGGTCTACGGCGCAGGTGAAAGGGCCGGTAGCATCAGATCGATTCGCCGCCGGGCAGACCGGCGCGGCTTCAAGGTGGTTGCCCGTGTTGCTGCTATGGGTGACACCGTGATTGAGGATCAGGGTGTCCTGAGAACGAATGGCAAATCAATCACCGACATCGCCATTGAAAAAGGCGCCGAGGAAATTGTCGTCGCAATGGATGACCGGCGTGGCAACCTCCCGATTCGTGAGTTGCTGGATGCCAGGCTCAACGGCATCGACGTAATCGACCTGCTGCAGTTTCTCGAACGCGAGACTGGCAAGATCCGGGTTGACCTCGTCAGTCCGGGCTGGTTGATTTTCTCGCCGGGCTTTCGCAGGTCGCGAATCAGACGATTTGCCAAGCGAGCACTCGATCTACTGGTCAGTGGCTCGCTGCTGGTCCTGGCATTCCCCTTGATGCTCCTCGTCGCACTGGCCATCAAGATCGAGGACGGATTATCGGCGCCGGTGCTTTACAGGCAGTGTCGCGTCGGGAGGGGCACGACGACCTTCGATGTACTCAAGTTTCGCAGTATGCGCGTAAACGCCGAGGCGGACGGACAAGCGGTCTGGGCGAGCAAAAACGACGATCGCGTGACACGGGTCGGCAATTTCCTGCGCAACAGCCGTCTCGATGAGTTCCCGCAGATGTTCAACGTGTTCGCGGGCCAGATGAGTATCGTCGGCCCTCGGCCCGAGCGGCCCGAGTTCGTCAGGGATCTGCAGGAGACAATTCCATACTACTCGGAACGCCACGTGGTAAAACCCGGCGTAACGGGCTGGGCACAGCTCAAGTATATGTATGGCGCTTCCGAAGAAGATGCCGTCGAAAAGCTCCAGTACGACCTCTATTACATCAAGAACCAGACTATACTGCTGGATATAATGATCATCCTGCAAACGGTCGAGGTCGTGCTCTGGGGGAAAGGCGCGCGTTGATTCTGTTACAATTTCGCGCTTTCGCAGCTGCGGTCCCCCGGCAATGAAAGTCAAAACCCGATTCGCTCCCAGCCCGACCGGATCACTGCACCTGGGCAGTATTCGTACAGCTCTGTTTTCCTGGTTGTATGCCCGCCACTGCAGTGGAGAATTTATTCTCCGCATCGAAGACACCGACCGTGCACGGTCAACCCAGGAGAACGTGGACGCCATCTTCGATGGTCTCGATTGGCTCGGCCTGACTGCGGATGGGGAGCCCTATTTTCAATCCGAGCGCAGCGAGCGTTACAACGAGGTCACCGAGCAGTGGTTGAATGACGGTAAAGCCTATCGTTGCTACTGCACCAAAGAGGAACTGAACGAACTGCGGGAAAACCAGTTGGAACGGGGCGAGAAAACGCGTTACGACGGCCGCTGCAGAGACCGACAGGCGCCGCAGGCAGGCGTCGAACCGGTCGTTCGTTTCCGGAACCCGGTCGACGGTGAGGTCGTCGTCGAGGACCGGGTCCGTGGCAGGGTCGTATTTCGGAACGAGGAGTTGGACGACCTGATCATTGCCCGGTCGGACGGCACGGCTACGTACAATTTTTCAGTCGTCATCGATGACTTCGACATGGGAGTCACGCATGTCATCCGGGGCGACGACCACCTCAACAATACTCCCAAACAATTAAACATGCTGGAAGCGCTCGGTGCGGAGCCGCCGGTATACGCTCACTTGCCGATGATCCTGGGGGCCGACGGGAGCAAGCTGTCGAAGCGTCATGGCGCTATCGATATTCGCCAGTACAGGGAGCAGGGCTACCTGCCGGAGGCCATGCTCAACTACCTTGTCCGCCTGGGCTGGTCTCATGGCGATCAGGAAGTGTTCACGGTCGAAGAGATGATCGAGTTGTTCGATATATCGGACATCAATCAGTCGGCTTCTGCGTTTAATCCTGAAAAGCTCCTTTGGCTCAATCAGCAACACATCATCGCCGCACCGGCCGAGCGGATCGGCAGAGAACTGGTGCCTTACCTGAAGCGCACGGGACTCGATCCAGACGACGGACCGCCCCCCGAGCACGTGGCTGAAGGCTTCAGAGAGCGGGCCGAAACGCTGCTTCACATGGCCCAAAGTGCCCGTTATTGCTACGAGGACTTCGAGGTCATTGAACCCAAGGCGGTCAAGAAGAACCTACGACCGGTCATTCTCGAGCCGCTCAGCGAGGTGAGGGACCGACTCGCGGCGCTCGAGGAGTGGAGCAGGGAGAACATCGCCGAAACGATCGCGGCCGTCGCCGCGAGCTTCGAGATCAATCTCGGCAAGCTCGGACAGCCGATTCGCGTGGCGGTTACTGGTGGCCCGGTATCGCCGCCCATAGATGTCACGGTCTGGCTCGTCGGCCAGAAGCGCGTTCGCGAGAGGCTCGACGTGGCGATTCGGATGATCGCGGCTCGAGTAGCGGCAAGCAATTGATTTTGCGCACGAAAATCTATCGCCGGTGAGGTCCTTGACAGGTCCAGCCGGCATCCGTAAAGTGCGCGGCTCCGTGGGGCTATAGCTCAGCTGGGAGAGCGCTTGCATGGCATGCAAGAGGTCGGCGGTTCGATCCCGCCTAGCTCCACCAAAATCCTCGTGGATCAGAGTCCTGTGTCCCCATCGTCTAGAGGCCTAGGACACCGCCCTTTCACGGCGGTAACAGGGGTTCGAATCCCCTTGGGGACGCCA
>CALZMQ010000075.1:8293-23935 GCA_945788625.1 uncultured Woeseiaceae bacterium | reverse complement strand
GTGCGTGGTCGGGCGGCTGGTCTCGAAGCAGCCACCCTGGTCAATGGAGATGTCGACCATGACCGCACCGGCGTTCATGTCCTTGACGTTTTGTGCGCTCACGAGCTTCGGTGCCGCCGCACCCGCGATCAGCACCGCGCCGATGATCAGGTCGGATTCCGCGCTGAGCTCGTCGATGATGTGCTTGGTCGAGTAGACCGTGCGCACGCGGCCGCCCCAGATATCGTCGAGTTCGCGCAGGCGCGGCAGCGAGCGGTCGAGGATGGTGACCGCGGCGCCGAGGCCGACCGCCATGTCCGCCGCGTTCGCGCCGGCAACGCCGCCGCCGACAACCAGTACCTTTGCAGGCCTGACGCCCGGAACGCCACCGAGCAATATGCCGCGGCCGCCGTTGGCTTTCTGCAACGCGTAGGCGCCTGCCTGGATCGACAGCCGCCCGGCAACCTCTGACATGGGTGTGAGTAACGGCAGCGAGCCGTCGTCGGCCGTGACCGTCTCGTAAGCAATGGCCGTGGTGCCGGATTTCACCAGCGCCTCGGTCTGCGTCGGATCCGCCGCGAGGTGCAGGTAGGTGAACAGCACCTGGTCGTCGCGCAGCATGGCGCACTCGTTGAGCTGCGGCTCCTTGACCTTGACGATCATTTCCGCCGCCGCGAAAACCTCTTCCGCCGTAGCCAGCACGGTGGCACCAGCGTCTACGTAATCCGCATCCGTCACACCTATGCCGGCTCCAGCATTGGTCTCGACGACGACTTCGTGGCCGTCCTCGATAACTTCGTGAACACCGCCCGGCGTCATGCCGACGCGGAATTCGAGTGTCTTGATTTCTTTGGGTACCCCGATCTTCATGGCTCTCTCCAGTCACGAAACCGTATTGTTATACAGGTACGATAGCGCGGTATCGGCGGCATCCGCTTGCGTAATTGCTGACAAAACGGGGCTTTTGTGGCATTTTCTGTCGCATTGACGACTATTTGAGCAGGATTCTGCCATGCCTCTCGACCGATACGACAAATTGATTCTCGAAGCGCTGCAAAAAGACGGCCGCATCAGCAACGTGCAGCTCGCCGGCGCCGTCAGCCTCTCCGAGTCGGCGTGCCTCAGGCGCGTCCGCGCGCTGGAGGAGTCCGGCATCATCGATCGCTACGCCGCGCTCGTGAACCAGCCCCGCGTCGGGCTCTCCGGCAACGTGTTCGTGCAGATCGGCCTGCACCGCGAGGAACAACGCGAGCTCGCCGCTTTCGAGGACGCCGTGCGCAACATTCCCGAGGTCATGGAGTGCTTCCTCATGACCGGCGAGTTCGACTACCTGCTGCGGGTCGTGGTCTCGGACATGGCCGATTTTGAGCGATTGCACAGGGACGCGTTGACGAGATTGCCGGGCGTCGCCCGTGTAAACTCGAGTGTCGCCATCAGAACCGTTCAAAAGAAGACCGAGCTCCCCCTGCACTAGAAGAGGACGCACGAAGAGCATGCTATCGCCCGAGGCCGCAGCCACCGAGACGCTGTCCGAGCGCTACCGCAAGGTCCGCGCAACCTCCCTGTCGCTCATCGATGATCTGCGGCCCGAGGACACGGTCGTGCAGACGATGCCCGACGTCAGCCCAACGAAATGGCACCTGGCGCACGTCACCTGGTTTTTCGAGCGCTTCGTGCTCGAGCCGCACGCAGAGAACTACTCGCGCTTCGACGAGCAGTTCCATTACCTTTTCAACTCCTACTACGTCACCGCCGGCGAGATGCACGCGCGCCCGAAGCGCGGCCTGCTGTCGCGGCCGACACTGGTGGAGGTACTGGACTACCGTGCGCACGTCGATGCCGCCGTGCTGCAACTGCTGCAGACGGACGCCGCCGTCGAGGATGTTGCCGACCTCATAACGCTCGGCCTCAACCACGAACAGCAGCACCAGGAATTGTTGCTCACCGACATCAAGCACGTGTTTTCGTGCAACCCGCTGCAGCCAGCGGTGTCGCACTCACTGGCCGAGCCGCCTGTTGCGTCGGTGCCGGCTTACTCTTTCGCCGATGGCGACGACGGCATACACCGCATCGGCGCGACCAATGAGGCCTTCTGTTTCGACAACGAAACGCCGCGCCACGACGCCTTGCTGCACCCGCACCGCATCGGCAATCGGCTCGTGAGCAGCGGCGAGTACCGCGACTTCATCAAGGCCGGCGGCTACCGCAAACCCGGGCTGTGGTTGTCGGACGGCTGGGCGGTCGTCAACGAGCGCGGCTGGAACCGCCCGCTGTACTGGGATGAGGCACTGGAAACCGAGTTCACGCTCGGTGGCACACGCGAGATCGTCGACGACGCGCCCGTCTGTCACGTCAGCTATTACGAGGCGGATGCATTCGCACGCTGGGCCGGCGCGCGGCTGCCCACCGAATTCGAATGGGAATCGGCTGCGGCCAAACAACCCGTGCGCGGCAACCTGCTGGAGTGCATGTACTGGCATCCCGTCGCCGCCGACGCGCCGCAGCATTTCGGCGACGCCTGGGAGTGGACCTCGTCGGCGTACACGCCCTACCCCGGCTTCACGCCGCTCGCCGGTTCGCTCGGCGAATACAACGGCAAGTTCATGTGCAACCAGGTAACGGTGCGCGGCGGCTCCTGTGTCACCGCGACCGACCACATCCGCGCGAGTTATCGCAGTTTCTTCTATCCCGATGCGCGCTGGCAGTTCCTTGGCATACGTCTCGCGAAGGACGGCCATGACTAGCGAACTCGCCGCCATTGTCGACGGCTTGAATGAGCCCCAGAAGAAGATCTCGCCGAAGTACTTCTACGACGAGCGGGGCTCGCAGCTGTTCGAGAAAATTACCGAGCTGCCGGAGTATTACCTCACCAACGCCGAACTCGACATCATGAAAACGTATGTCGACGACATGGCCGCACTCGTCGGCCCGCAGGCGAGCCTGATCGAGTTCGGCAGCGGCTCCAGCCTCAAGACACGAATATTGCTGGAACACCTCGTCGACCTGGCCGCGTACGTGCCGGTCGACATTTCGCAGGAACACCTGTGGGATTCGGCGCAGCAGATCCGCAAGGAGTTCCCCGCTATCGACGTGCGTCCGGTCGTCGCGGATTTCACGCAGCCCTTCGCGCTGCCGACGCCTGCGGTCATGCCGGTGAAAAACGTCGTCTATTTCCCGGGTTCGACCATCGGCAATTTCGAGCACGAGGCTTCGCTGGACCTGTTGCGAGTGATGTACCAGGAAGCAGGCGAGGACGGCGCGCTGCTGATCGGCGTGGACCTGCGCAAGGAAGCCGATGTCATCAACCGCGCCTATAACGACCGGGCAGGCGTCACGGCCGAATTCAATCTCAACGTGCTGCGGCATCTGAACACGAGTTACGGCGCGAACTTCGATCTCGATGCGTACGAGCACAGCGCGGTCTACGACAAGGACGAGGGCCGCGTGGTCGTCGAACTGGTGAGCCAGGCGGATCAGTCATTCGAGATCGGCGGCGCCAGGTTCTATATCGCCAACGGCGAGACCATCCTCACCGAGTACTCGCACAAGTACACGCTGGAGGGCTTTGCGCGCATGGCGAACGCGGCGGGGTTCACGGTGGCGGAGTGAGCGGATCCGGATCCGCTCAATAAAATAAACCTGACACCTTTTTAAATAAACCTGACACCTTTTTGGACACCTTTTTGTTATTCCGGCACGTATTCTTTTGGTGCGGCGGAGCCTTCGCCGAAGAAAAACTTCTCCATCTCCGCTTCAAGGAACTTGCGCGCGTCCGGTTCGATGGGCGACAGGCGGTATTCGTTGATCAGCATGGTCTGGTGCCCCAGCCAGCGCTGCCACGCCTCTTTCGATACGTTGTCATAGATGCGCTGGCCGAGTTCGCCCGGGTACGGCGCGTAGTCGAGGCCTTCGGCCCCCTCGCCCAACATGACACATTTAATTGTGCGTGACATTGCTGCTCTTCTTCAGTTGATCAATGAGTTTCTTCACCGGTGCGGCGATGCCGCCCGGCGGTAATTCGTCCAGCCGGTGCCAGGTCGCCGTGTCACCGTCCGCCACTTTACTCAAAGGCGCGTCCACGCGCACCAGTATCGGCTGGATATCGAGGTCGTAGTGGCTGAAGCTGTGCCGCAGCATCTGCCAGGCCTCGGTGTCCGTGACGGCAATGTCGAGCCTCTCGGCGCACCAGTCCTCGACGCTGCGCTCCCCGAGTTCTGGCAGGCTCCACAGCCCGCCCCAGATGCCTGCCTCGGGCCGGCGCTCCAGGTACACACTGCTGTCGTTGTTGGCGATCAGCATCGTCGTCTGCCGCAAGGGCTTTTCTTTCTTTGGTTTCCTGCCCGGGTAATCGGCGACGGTGCCGGCCGCGAACGCCTGGCAATCCTCGTTGACCGGGCAGCGCTCGCAGGCCGGATTGCTGCGCGTGCACAGCGTCGCGCCGAGATCCATGATCGCCTGCGTGTACGCCGCCGTTGCCGTCTCCGGCGTATTGCGCTCCGCGGTCTCCCACAACGCTGCCGACACCGCCGTCTTGCCAGGCCAACCGCCGATCGCTTCGTGGCGCGCCAGCACGCGTTTTACGTTGCCGTCGAGTATCGGGTGCCGTTGCCCGTGCGCGAGCGACAGCACCGCGGCCGCCGTCGAACGGCCGATGCCCGGTAACGCGACGAGCTCGTCGATATCATTTGGAAACGCGCCGCCATGCTCGTCCCTGACAATGCCCGCGGCGTGGTGCAGGTTGCGCGCACGCGCGTAGTAGCCCAGCCCCGACCAGTGCCGCAGCACCTCGTCCTGCGGCGCGTCCGCGAGCGCCGTCACCGTCGGAAAGCTCGCCATGAACTCCTGGTAATACGGGATGACCGTCTGCACCTGCGTCTGCTGCAGCATGATTTCCGACACCCAGATGCAATAGGGGTCATTGTTGCGTTGCCAGGGAAGGTCCTTGCGGCCGTGGCGCTCGAACCAGTCGAGCAATCTCGTTGCGAAATCACTCATCCGCAACGCCCTGCGCAAGGATCTCTATGCGGTCTATCGCGCCGCCGCCGTCTTTCCTGAGCTTGCGCTTGATGAGGTACGGGCCGATGCCCGGCGGTATCCAGAATTTCGGCTGCATCTCGAGATTGTAGACAACGACCGTGCCGTCATCTTCGGCCAGGAAGGTCCAGCTCTCGTCGCTCTGCTTGAAGTCGCTGCGCTCGGGGTCGGCGAATGCGCGCAGCACCTTGTTCGGCTCGCTCTCCACGTGTCCCTGGCGCTCGAAGGACTTGCAAAATAACAGGATGCAGCCGCGGTTGCGCACATAGTATTGCGGCCGTCCGAGTTCGTCCGGCTCCACGTCCCGCGACTCGACGATCGCGCTCGAAAACTGTGTCGACAGGTCCCAGCTGCGAAACACTTCGTACACCTGCGGCACCGTGGCGTCGAACCACACCTCCGAAATCATCGTGTAGTGGCCGTCCTCGTGTTCGACGCTGATACTGCGCATTTCCGCGGCGCCCGCAACACCTGCGCCAAACAGCAACAGCAGTATTGCGACGCCTCTCATCAATCGAACAGGTCTTTGAGCTTGTCTTTGAGCTGGTCCTCGAGGTCCTCTTCCTCGGCCGGCGGCTCGCCTTCGACGGGCTGCTCGCCCTCGGCCGGTTGTTCACCTTCGGCAGGCTGCTCACCCTCCGCCGGCGGCTGCTCGCGCTTGCCGCCCAGCAGCTTGTCGAACAGGCGGTCCTTGATCTCGTCCTCGACGCGCTTGCGCAGCAGCCTCTCCACGTCGGGCTTGACGCTCGGCGAGGCGAGCGGGCCCGTGATCTTCAGGGGGATGAGCGCTTCCGTGAAATCGTCGAGTTCCTGTTCGGTCACGCCGGCCAGGGACTCCGGCCGCTCCAGTACGCGAGCTGACAGATCGTAATCGACCGTGGCCGCGGCGAGGTCGACGTCACCGCTGCCATTGAGTTGCATGTAGGGCAACTCGGCGAACAGGTCGTCGTTGCGCATGACGCCGTCGCGCACCGCGCCGGTTGCGCTGACCGAACTGAACTTCGTCCTCGCGGGCAGCACCGGTTTCGGCGCCGCTTCGCCTTTAAGCAACGCGCGGGCGCGCCGCAGCTCGTACCAGATATCGGTGCCCTCGTAAGTGCCGTCGGCCAGCTTGAACGACATGTTGCCGGACAGGCTGCGTTGTATCGCGGCCATGTCTTCGCCGCGACCGCTCAGCTTGAAGCCGCCGCTGATGGTCCCCGTGATGTTGTCCTGTTCGAACATCGCTTTCGCGAGATCGGCGAGATTAACGTCCTGGATGTTCTCGTCCACCGACACGGACGGCGACGCGCCGGACACGTCGATGCGCACATCGCCGTTGTAGGTGCCGCCGTAAAGCCCCGCCGACATCGGGTGTAGCCGCATGCGACCGTTCGCCGTGTCGAGCCCCAGCGTAACGCCCTCGAACTCCAGGCCGCCGAGCGCCGCCGATGCCACGCGCAAATTGCCGCGCACCTTGAGCGGCTTGATAAGATCGACCGGAATCTCGACCGGCACAACTTCGTCACTGCCGCTGCCGGCATCCGCCGCGGCGGCGGTCGGCTCCATGTAGCGATTGAGGTCGATGCGATCGGCGTCGAGATCGAATCGGTAGCTGCCGCTCGAAGAGCGCGGCACCGACAGCTCGCCGGTAAACGTCGTGTCGTCGACTTTGATGGTCACGCCGCTCAGGTCGATCGAGTTTTCACGCACCGCCGCTTTTGCATCGACGATGACGCGGCTCAGCGCGACCGGGTCGGCCGTTATCGGCACCTCAATGTCGAGAATATGCATGACGCCGCGCGGAGAGAACGCGTCCACTTCGATAGTCATGGTGGGCTGCACCGAGCCTGCGTAGGAGAAGGGCTCGATATCCGCCCTCACGTCGACGTCCAGCACTGTCAGTTCGACCGGCTGCATCGTGACGCGCTGCTCTTTGGTCTGCACCTCGATACCGTCGGTCTCGAACTTCAGCCGCGACGGCGACGACGCGATGCCTTCCAGCACGCCTTTGACCGTGAGGCCGTCGAACGTGACGAGGCCGGCATCGAGATCGAACGCCACGACGGTATCCAGCTCGATGTCGCCGCTCATGCCCGCGGGTTGCACGTCGAAATGGAATTCACCCTGCGCGGGAACCGGCTCGCCGCCGGCAGAGACCCGGCCGATGCTCATGTTCATGCCACTGAGCACGTACTCGTCGCCAGCCTGGCGGTCCGCGTAGCTGATGGTCGTCTCGCTAACGTTGACGCCGGAGATATCGAAGGCCGCACCCGCGGCACCGGTCTCGTCCGCGGGCTTGTCTTCGCTCTCCTTTACGAGGTCGTCCCAGTTGTTGCGGCCGCGGCGATCGACCTGCAGGTTCAGCGCCAGGGATTCGAGTTCGGCCGTGCCGACTGCGATCTCCTGGCGCAACAGCAACGGCATTACGCGGATGCTGAGCTTGGCCCGCTCGAATTCCGCGAACGACTCGCCGTCGAAGCCCGGCGCGTTGCCGAGCTTCGTCGCACCGACCTCGATCGCAAGCCAGGGGAACAACGAGAGTGACACCTCGCCATCGATGACGAGTTCGCGCCCGGTCTCCTCCTTCACGGCCTCCGCGATCTCCTCGCGGTAGTCGTTGGGGTCGAAGACCAGTACGGCAATAATGACGCCGATCACGAAGACGGCGACGATTGCGGCAATCAGCCACAACAGGATTTTTACGGGTCGGCCCATTTTGGAACCTTCATTCGGAGGACTGCCTAGGGTATCAAACTGAGAGCAGTTTGGACCGCTTCAAGTTCCCTGCGGAACGACATTGGGCAATAAAAAAGGGCCGGTCCCTGTGGTCCGGCCCCGCGGTCAAACAGCGCTCAAGAGCGCCTCAATCGTTGCAGAGATCCACGTCACCGTTCATCGTCGATATTTCGATGCGTCCATCACCGTCGCCTTCGGTGAAGCTGAGTTCCCAACCGGGCGCGTACTTGCTGGTGCGCCGGGCTTTCGGCCCGAAACAGTTGTCGATGCTGCCGTTGAAGGTGTCGATGTCGATCTTCGCGGAGACCGGGCCATCGATCTCGATGTCGACGTCGCCGTTCACCGTCTCCGCATAGACCTTGGCGCCTTTGTGCAGGCCCGCACGGAACAGGATTTCGCCGTTGACCGTGTTCATGTCGGCGCGGCTGAAGGAACCTTCGTCGATCACGAGATCGCCGCTGACGGTATGTGCACTGACCTTGCCCGAGACCCTGAAGAGCGTCACGTCGCCCGACACCGTGCTGGCATCCGTTTCGGTGTCGCTGTTGTCGCCTTCGACCTCCACGTCGCCACTGACCGACTCGGCCGTAATATCGCTTTTCGCGGACTCGACGGTCACGTCGCCGCTAACCGTGTGCAGCCGCTGTTCGCCCAGCACGTCCGTGACGTCGATATCGGCGCTGACGGCGCCCACGTCGATCGAACTGTTCTGCGGCACGCTGATGCGCAGGTCGCTGTCGATGCCGCGGCCACCTTTGCGCGGCACTTTGACCTTGATTTTGATCTTGCCGTCGTCGCGTTCGAATATCAGCTCTTCGACGTTACGGCCCAGGGTTCCGGTCACCTCGACCTCATTGCGCGACCAGCCGTTTACCGTGACCGACCCAGCAATATTCGAAACATAAACGTGCCCGTCCGAATCCGCATCGAGCGTCCTGTCGATTTCCTCGGCCATCGCCGGCGAGGCGATCAATGCGCCAAGAAAAATGATAGTCAGTCTGTTCATCGTCTTCTCTCTGTCTTCCCTGGTTGGCAATAAAGCCAATCAGATATCGTTTCTCATCATTACGTTTCTCGTCAGGCCGCCGACCCGGCGCAACAGGGACAGCTCTTCGCGGTAGGCATTGAGCAGCCGCTGCTGCAGCAAGGCGTTGTCGGGTTCCTGTTCGAGAGCGAGATTGATGTCGTGTATCGCGGTGCGAATCAGTTCGATGTTTTCCTCGATCTCCGCGCGCGACTGCGGCGACAACCTCGCCAGGTCGGCATCCAGTTCGGCGGCCAGGGCGTTGCGTGCATCCAGGTATCCGGGGCCGAGGTTGTAGCGATTGCCGAACGACGCCTGTTCGAACAACAAGTCGCTGCTCACGACAGTAACGGGCGCCTGTTGATCTTTCATTGCGATGTAGGTCACGGCCGAAGACGCGCCCACCAGCAACAAGACCGCGGCAGCCTGCGCGAACATCGGCGTCCAGCGCCTGCGCACCGGCGCCTCGATCGCCTCTGCAATGCCCGGCCAGAGATCGCGTTGCGGACTGGCTTCCTTCGACAGTCTTTGTGCGGCCGTTGTCAGTTTGTCGTCGTTCATTCCTCGAATCCCTGTTCTTTCAATTGCTGCGCCAGCAGGCGTCGCGCGCGGTGCAGTTGCGCTTTGCTCGTACCCGTGGCGATGCCCAGCATGCTGCCCGCTTCATCATGGCTGTAGCCGTAAACGGCGTGCAGTACGAATACGTGCCGCGCGCCTTCGGGGAGCCGGTCCACGGCCTCCGCCAGGTCCCTGAGTTCACCGTCGTCATTGGTGAACAACGGCGTGGGTAGCGCGTCCGCCGCCGTCTGAATGCGATCGTGCTCGCGTTTCGACTTGCGTATGCGCCCGAGCACCGTGTTGACGGCGATGCGATGCATCCATGTCGTAAACGCGCTGTCGCCGCGAAACTTCGAGAGCTTGTTCCACGCCTGGATGAAAGCCTCTTGTGTACAGTCTTCCGCTTCACTGACGTTTCCCGTCATCCTCAGGCACAGGCCGTATATCTTGTCGACATGCAGCCGGTACAGCGTCTCGAACGCGCGTGTGTCCGAACGTTGCGCTCGCCAGATACAGGCGGCTTCGTCCTCGACTTCGTCTTTGGCGACCGTAACCATGTCTGGACTATAGTCGCTACTGTTCGCGGTCAAAAGCGCTGGCAAGTGCCGTTTCTCCCTTTATCCTGATCTTTTGATGCCTGCCTGCCGGTATTGGTTTAAATCGCCCGACAGTGGCGCCGCAAAAAAATCGCTTAAGCGACTGTGTTTGCTTGCTATTCTGGTATCATGCCACTGGCGCGCTAGAGGCGGGCCGTCACTCGGCGCTTCCGAAGAACGAAAAACAATATATGGCACGTATAAAAGCTTGTCCGTTTTCAGCAAGACAAAGTGAAACCACGGGTAAGTTGCCACCAACGGTTGCGAATTACTGATGTCAGGGCACACCATTCTTTACCTTGGCCAGGGCGAATTCGCCGCAGACTACCTGAGCGAACTCGAAACCCTGCCGTGCTGCACCATGCTCACGCGCAGCGCAGCCCTCCGTCTTCCCGAGAACGCCGATGCCGTCGCCGACCTGATCCTCCTCGAAGTCGGACCGGCTTTTGCCGACTTCGGCAAGACGCTTGCGACGCTCATCCACTCGCTCGAACCCTACCCTGTGGTCGCAATAACCCAGAAAGAACACGAACACCGCGGTATCGCCGCAGTGCGTGCAGGTGCGCTGGCGTACCTCTGCATCGACGACATAACGGTCGACGCGCAGGACTGGATTTTCGATCACGCCGTGCAAAGAAGCCGTCTGCAGCGCCGCCTGTCGGACACCGACATGACAGTGTTGTCGATACTCAAGGATATCAACGATGGCGTCATCATCGTCGACCACGACGGGCACGTGCTTGACATAAACCCGGCGGCGCGCACGATCCTCGGCCTGGGCCCGCGCGTGCAACCTGACCCGACCTGGGAACAGACCTTCTGTTGCATCGACCATGATGGCGACAACTATCGCAATTCGGCCGACCTGCCGCTCGTGCGTGCACGCAACGGCGAGAAGTTCGCCGGCCAGGTGGCGATCTACCGCTCGCCGGAACAGCCCGATACGGTGTTGAGCCTCAACGGCCAGGGACTGTTCGACGGCAAGCACGAACTGATCGGCGGCGTCATCACGTTCCGCGACATCACCGAGGCCACGCGCAAAACCAGCGAACTCGAAAAGCGCGCGCAGTTCGACGAGCTGACCGGCCTTGCAAACCGCTCGCTGTTCACGGAACAACTGGCGCGCGCCATCGGCCGCAGCCAACGCAAGTCGGCGCCGCTCGCCGCCCTGTTCATCGACCTCGACCGCTTCAAGTCGGTCAACGATACGCTGGGTCACGACATCGGCGATTCCCTGTTGCGTGAGATCGCCAAACGTCTTAAAGACAACGTACGCATCGGCGATTTCACGGGTCGCTGGGGCGGCGACGAATTTGTGGTTTGCCTCGAGGACTTCGGCGAAGCTGCCAACGCGGCGGCCGCCGCGCAAAAACTCCTGCTCGTGCTTTCGGAAAAGTACGAGCTCGGCAACAGCGAGGTGTATGCGACGCCGAGCATCGGCATCGCCATGTACCCCGAGTCCGGCGACAACGCGTCGCGGCTCATCAAGGCCGCCGATATCGCGATGTACGAAGCCAAGAAACGCGGTGGCGGCCGCTTCGCGTATTACTCTGCCGCGCTGAACACAAAACTGGCGCAGCGTGAAGAACTCGAAGTCGGTTTGCGGCATGCATTGGTGCGTGACGAATTCCTCCTGCACTACCAGCCGCGCATCGACGTCTCGAGCGGCCGGCTCATCGGCCTCGAAGCGCTGCTGCGCTGGCAGCATCCACGCTACGGCCTGCTGCCCCCGTCGCGCTTCCTGGCGATACTGGAAAGCAGCGGACTGATTCATTCGGCGGGCGAGTGGATCATCCAGACGGCCTGCCGGCAACTCGCCGCATGGCAGCGCCGCTTCGAGCTCCCCGACCTGTCGATTGCGATCAACCTCTCTTCACAACAGTTGATGCACAAGCGCCTCGTCGACGCCGTCGCCAAGTCACTCGAGGACACGGCGCTCGACCCCGGTTGCATCGAACTCGAGATCGGCGAAGACCAGTTCGCGAGCAAACGCAGCATCGAGCTGGACACCCTGCGGGCGCTACGCAAACTCGGCGTGCGGCTTTCTCTCGATCACTTCGGTACTCGCGACGTTTCTTTCGAGTCGCTCGACAACGGCTTCATCGACAGCTTCGTTCTCGACCAGACACTGATCGCAGACGTCGAAGAAAACAACAGTCACCAGCGCATCGTGCGCGCGGCCATCGCGATGGCGCAGGGCCTCGACATCGAGGTCGCCGCCGAAGGCGTGGAAACACTCACGCAACTCGAATTCCTGAAGAGCTGCAACTGCGACCTGGCACAGGGCTTTCTGATCAGCCGTCCGATGCATCCTGAGAAAATAGCAGCGGTTTTGCGCAGCGAAATCGCGGGCACCAGCCTGCTCGCGCGCGGCATGCCCTAACCTCCACCAACACTGACCCGGCCGGTAACGGCGGCGATCACGGGGTATGTCCCAGTCGCTCAGACAATCTGCGATAACTCGCTTTGTGGAACACACCCCGCACTCGCCGCCTGCCGAATGCGCATCATGATCTGCGGGCGGTGATTGGTAGATTCATTCGGGGCGCAAGAGCGAAACACCCGAAATCGCTGCCTTTGTGATAAGGGGGGTGGTGAAACCAGTGTGCAGCGCTCTCGCTCACCACACCTCATTCTTAACCACGAGGGGCAATTCGCCAGTCTTCAACTGCGGCTCGCCTGCAATGATCAATCGCGGTTGGAATACCCAGGTGGCACGTAGGCCGCTCCCACCGTTGCTGTGTAGCTAGCAGGCGAGTGGACGAGATGTTTGTTGGCAGGACATAAAGCGAGCGCAGCGAGTCAGTCCGCCAACAAATATGTCGGACGCTCGCCACGGGCTTGGAGAGAATGGTGGGCGGTAAACGACAGCAGTTAATCGTGCGAGGTACTGCAATTCCAGCAGGCCGCGAATTGCCCTTCGTTTTCCTCCCCGCAGTTCCTGCATTTCCACGAAGCCGCCGGGCTCTCCGCATCCGCCGCACCGATCAACTGCGTCGCGCGATCGAAGTCGAGGTCGTTGACGACCCACAATTCCGGCCAGGTTTCGACAAACGGCATTTCGCCCGCTATCGAGCCGAGATACTCGTTGCGAATCTGCGTCGGGATTCCCTCGGCCGCAAGAAGGTTCTTGTAGTGATTGATCGTGATCAGCGAATCGGCCGATGTGAGTTTCTTCATGTGCCGATCAGTGACCGCAGGAAGGGCCGCGGATCGTCGCCTTGCTCGAGCACCTCGACCAGCGCTGAGCCGACGATGGCGCCGGAGGCATGCCGCCCGACGGCGGCGACGTCGTCGGGCGCACGGATACCGAAGCCCGCGCACACGGGTAGCCCGGATGTCGCAGCTACCTTGTCGAGGTAATTCGCAAGATCGGACGGCAGCCCGGTACCTCCGCCGGTGATGCCTGTAATCGTCACAGCGTAAACGAAACCACGCGACGCATCGCACAATACCTTCAGCCGCTCGTCCGGTGTCGCCGGCGTGACGAGCTGTATCAGTCCCAGCCCTTGCGCTTCGAGCGCCGTGCGAATCTCATCGCTCTCCTCGAACGGCAGGTCGGGCACGATGAACCCGCACACGCCGGCGGCGTGAGCGCGCTTCGCCAGTTCGTCGTAGCCGAAAGCGAGTAACGGGTTCAGGTAGGACATCATGACCAGCGGCGCATCGATCTCACCGCTTGCCGAGTCGAGTTGCTCGAATATCCACTTCAGGCTCACGCCCTTTTGCAGCGCTACGAAGCTCGAGCGTTGAATGGTCATGCCGTCGGCCATCGGGTCCGAAAACGGGATGCCCAGCTCGACGACGTCGCCGACTTCGGCAACGGCTTTGAGTGTAGCGATGAAGTCCGCGGGCTCCGGGTAACCGGCCGTGATGAACGGCACGAGTCCCGGCCGGCCGGATTCAGTTGCAGCGGCAATCGCAGCCGTTATGCGTTCATGCGCCGGCATGGCTTCGAATCCTCGCAGGGTATTTCGTCAATGTCGGCATGTCCTTGTCGCCACGGCCCGAGTTGCCGATCAGGATGCGCTTGCCGGGATTCCGTTTCGCGTACCCGCGCGCGTAGGCAAACGCGTGCGAAGTCTCCAGCGCCGTCAGGATGCCCTCGCTCGCGCACAACTCTTCGAGCGCTTCGAGCGCCTCGTCGTCCTGCGCGGACACGTACTTCACGCGACCGGTCGCCTGCAGCAATGCGTGCTCGGGACCAACGCCCGAATAATCCAGTCCGGCGGAGATCGAGTGAGTCTCCTGCACCTGGCCGTCGTCGTCCTGCAGGATGATCGTGTACGAACCCTGCAAGACGCCCGGCGTGCCCGTCGCGAGGGTGGCCGCGTTCTGGCCGAGGCCGTCGCCGGTGCCGCCGGCCTCCACGCCGATCAGTTCGATGTCGTCGGCCAGCAGCGGGTAGAACAGGCCGATCGCGTTCGAGCCGCCGCCGACGCAGGCAAATGCCACGTCGGGAAGCCCGCCGGCAAGATCCAGCATCTGCTGGCGCGCTTCCCTGCCGATTACCGACTGCAGTTCACGCACGAGGTACGGATAAGGGTGCGCACCCACGGCCGAGCCCAGCAGGTAGTAGATACCCTGCGGGTCGGTCACCCAGGTACGCAAGGCCTCGTCGATGGCCGCACGCAGCGTCTTGTCACCCGACTCCACAGCGACAACCTCGGCGCCGAGTCTTTGCATGCGATCGACATTCGGCGCCTGGCGCTCCATGTCGACAGCGCCCATGTACACGCTGCATGGCAGGCCGACACGCGCGCAGGCCGCGGCAGAAGCGACGCCGTGCTGCCCGGCGCCGGTCTCGGCAATGACCCGCTCTGCGCCGAGCCGCTTGGCAAGGATCGCCTGGCCGATCGCGTTGTTGATCTTGTGTGCGCCGGTATGAGCCAGGTCTTCGCGCTTCAGCCAGACTTCCGCGCCCCAGCTTTCGCTGAGACGCGGCGCGAACGTCAGCGCCGTCGGCCGCCCGACCCACTCTCTCAGCTCCGTCTGGTATTCCTCCTGGAACGCGGCGTCATGCAGATGCTCGCGCACCCCCGCCTCCAGCCGTTCAAAAGCCGGCACCAGCGTCTCCGGCACGTAACGGCCGCCGAACGGTCCGAAGCGGCCGCGCTCGTCCGGCAGTTCGCCACGAATTGCCGCGTCGAGGAGCGCGGTCGCCTCGTCGGCCTTAAGCAATGCACTCATTCCCTAGTACTCCACGGCGCGCGCCGCACAAATGAAATCCTTGATCAATTGCGAGTCTTTTTCCCCGGGCGAGGTTTCCACACCGCTCGACACGTCAATGCCGAAAGGAGCGACCGTACGGATCGCCGCCGCGACGTTCCCCGCATCGAGCCCGCCGGCAAGGATCATACGGCCGTCGGCCGCGAGTTCCCTTGCCGCCGACCAGTCCACCGTCTCACCCCGGCCGCTCTTCGGCCCCTCGTAAACAAAGAGCCCGGGCGCGACCGGTTTTCCGCTTCCCTGTCGATACACGGGCCAACGTTCCACGAATTCCGGCACGTCGAGACTCTCGTAGTCCCCGGCGTCCGTCTGCAACACATCGGGTTGCAGTGTATCCAGCACGGACTGCCATTCGTCGTTCGACGGATGCAGCATTACGGCGACGCGTTTGACCTCTTCCGGGACCGCGCCACTGATCCTGCGCGCAAGCGCAGGCGTTACCTTGCGCACCGACTCCGCGAACACGAAACCCACGGCGTCGGCACCGGCTTCGACTGCGGCATC
>CALZMQ010000075.1:0-8246 GCA_945788625.1 uncultured Woeseiaceae bacterium | reverse complement strand
CACTAACGCGGCGGGACTGTCACTGCGCATCAACGCCGTACCCACGAGCGCCATGCGATAACCCCAACTCGCCGCGTTTGCCGCATCTTCCGCTATGCGCATTCCACTTTCCGCGACGCAGATCGCGTCCGGCAACAACGGCGCGAGTTTTTTGAGACGCTGCCCGTCCACCTCCAGCGTGCGCAGGTTGCGCGTGTTGACGCCAATCAGCAGTTGCCCGGCCTCCGCGCGTTGCCGGTCCTGCTCGTTGTCCAGCAGCTTCGACGAGCGGGCAAGGTCGTGTGCATCGAACGATTCGAGCAGCACGAACATGTCGTATTGCCATGCGCAATCGAGCATCGCGCGCAGCTTCTTGTCGGACAACATCGTCGCGATCAGCAGCACGCCGCTCGCGCCCGCCTTGCGGGCCTCCTGCACCTGCACGGGCTCGACCAGGAAGTCCTTGCGCATGACCGGTGTCCCCGGCACGGCTGCCACGACTTCCTCGAGATGGGCGAGATCGCCGGCGAAGCGGCTCGGCTCGGTCAGTACCGATATCGCCGCCGCACCGCCTCTTGCGTATTCGCGCGCGCGCTGAGACCGGCTGCTTGCCGGCGTCGCAAGATCGCCCTCTGCAGGCGAGCGATCCTTGAGTTCCGCGATGACGTTGAAAGCACCCGGCGGCAACGGCAGCGCCGGCCGGTCGAAATCGGCCGGGGAAAAACGTCCGGCAGCCGCTGCCCGCTCGGCACTGCCCGCCGCCATGGTCTGCAGAAAATTGCTCATGTGCCTTCGAAGTGTGCGCGCATCTTGTCCAGGAATGCGGCTGCGCGGCCGTCGTCGATCGCGGCCGCTGCCTGCGCCACGCCGTCCCGGGCGTCGTCCGCGGCACCCTGCACTTCCAGCACCAGCGACGTACCCATCAGCAGCGCATCGCGATGCGCGCCCTTGTCCTCGCCCGTGAATACGCGAACCAGTTCAGCCGCATTGTGCTCCGCATCGCCGCCCTCGAGGTCCTGTGTCGTGCAGCGCGCGAGACCGTAATCTTCCGGCGAGCGCCTCGTTTCGGTGACGCTGCCCGGGCGCACGTCGTAAAGAAAGAAATCGCCGGCGGGCGTCGCTTCGTCCCAGCCCGGCTCGCCGTGCACGACGAACGCACGTTTCAGCGGCATGCCGGACAATGTCTCCGCCATCAGTTTTGCGGCGTCGTTCGAGTAGGCACCGATGAGCTGGAACGGCGGCTCGGCCGGGTTGGTCAACGGGCCGAGCATGTTGAATACGGTGCGCACGGACAAGGCGCCGCGGATCGGTACCACGGCTTTCATCGCCGGATGATAGGCCGGCGCGAACAGGAATGTGAAGCTGGTTGCATCGAGACAGGCAATGACTTCTTTTTCGTGCAGCGGCAAGGGCATGCCGAGGCACTCGAGCATGTCCGCGCTGCCCGAGCGGCTGGAAACGGAGCGGTTGCCGTGCTTGACGACTCGCGAGCCGCAGGCCGCGGCCAGCAGCCCCGTGCCGGTGGACAGGTTCAGGCTGCCTGAGCCGTCGCCGCCGGTGCCGACCGTATCGACGGTGGGCGCGCCTTCCGGAATGTCGGGGTGAATTGCAAGCTCGCGCATAGCGGTGGCGAAGCCGCGAATCTCCTCGGCAGTCTCACCCTTGGCGCGCAGGCCCGCGAGCAGCGCACCGGCCAGGGCCGCCGGCAAGTCGCCTTCGGCGAGCTCGTGCATCAGGTCGTAGGCCTCACTCTCGCTCAGCGAATTGCCGTCGAGCAGGCTGTTGAGCAGCTGGCTGTATTCCCTGCTCATGATTCACTCATCCGCATGAAGTTGACCATCAGGCGATCTCCTTCGGGGGTCAACACGCTTTCCGGGTGAAACTGCACGCCCTCGATCGGCAGGCTCTTGTGGCGCACGCCCATGATCTCGCCGCGGTCCGTTTGTGCCGTAATGTTGAGCGTATCGGGCAGGGTTTCCTCGCTGGCACACAGCGAATGGTAGCGGCCCACCTCGAACGGATTCGAGATGCCGTCGAAGATCGTTGTGCCGTCGTGCTCGACCATCGACGTCTTGCCGTGCATCAGGCGATCGGCACGCACGATCTCGCCGCCCTGTTGCTGGACGATGCTCTGGTGCCCGAGGCACACGCCGAGTATCGGCACGCGCCCGGCGAACGCATCGATCATCTCCAGCGACACGCCCGCATCCTCGGGTCGTCCCGGTCCGGGCGAGATCACCAGGTGGGTGGGTTTCAGCGCGAGTCCCTGCTTGATGCCGATGGCGTCGTTGCGATACACCATGACGTCGGCGCCGTGCGCGGCAAAGGCCTGCACCAGGTTGTAGGTAAACGAATCGTAATTGTCGATCAGCAGCATGCGCACGTGATCGAGAGACTGCCGTGCTGTCATCACAACCCCTCTCCCGCAATCTCCAGTGCGCGCCGCAAGATGGCGCTTTTCGCGAGCACTTCCTGGTACTCCCTGGCCGGAACCGAGTCGGCAACGATACCGGCACCGGCCTGAAAACTGTACTCGTCGCCGGAGAACACGAGCGTCCGGATGGTAATCGCCTGGTCCATGTCGCCGCTGAGCCCGAAGTAACCCGCGGTGCCGGCGTACAGGCCGCGCCCGACCTGCTCCATTTCCTCGATGATCTCCATGGCACGGACCTTCGGCGCGCCCACGAGAGTACCCGCCGGGAAACTGGCGGCGAACAGGTCGAACTGATCGTGGCCGTCGGCGAGTTCGCCCTGCACGCCGCTCACGATGTGCATGACATGGCTGTAGCGTTCGATCGCCCGGTAAGGATCGACGTGCACGGTCCCCGCGCTGGCGACGCGGCCGAGATCGTTACGTGCGAGATCGACCAGCATGACGTGCTCCGCCGCCTCCTTCGGGTCCGCCAGCAGCGCTTTCTCATTGGCGACGTCTTCTTCGCGCGTGGCGCCTCGCGGCAAGGTGCCGGCGATGGGACGCAATGATGCGCGGTTGTGGTTCAGCTTGACCAGCGCCTCAGGCGAGGAACCCACGACCTTGAGCTCGCCGAAATCCAGGAAGAACATGTACGGAGACGGGTTCAGCAGACGCAGCGCGCGGTACACCTCGAACGGCGGCACGTCAGTCCTGCCCCTGAACAACACGGACAACACGATCTGGTAGATGTCGCCGGCCGCAATGTACTCCTTGCAGGCCTCGACCCGCTCGGAGTATTCCGCCTCGGTCAGGCTTGCCTCTGCAGGCGAGATAGTCGCTGTGCCGTTACCTGCCGGCACCGGGCCGCGCAGCTGCGCAATGACCTCGCTGCGCAGGCGCTGCCGCTCGTCCTCGGGTCCGGCATGCAGCAGAGCGACACGGCGCGTCAGGTGATCGAAGACCAGCAGCGACGCCGGCGCGACAAACGCGGCGTCGGGAATGTGCGATTGTGCTGCGGTGTCCTGCGGCAATCGCTCGAACAGTCGCACGACGTCGTAACCGGATACGCCGACCAGGCCGCCCGCAAACGGGAGGTCGTCGTCGGGCATCGGGCGCGGCGCCAGTTCGAGTGCGTGTCGCAGCGCCGCCAGGTACTCGTCCCGGTTGCGAGGTCGTGCCTGGGTGCGGCCGTCGATGCTGAGTGAGGATGCGTCCATGCGAACCTCGACCGCATCGCCGAAACCCAGAAACGAATAGCGCGCAAGCCGTTCGCCGCCCTCGACGCTTTCCAGGAGAAAGCGCGGGCGCAGCTTGCCGAGCTTCAGATAGGCCGATACGGGCGTATCGAGATCGGCGGCTATGTCGAACGGTGCTTGCATGTACTTTCGGTTCCAATTAAAAAAGCCCATCCCTGTTTTCGGCAGAGATGGGCTCCTGGTCTCTTGTCGCTCAGCTACACGTCAGCCGGCCGCCCCCTCTTTTACGGGCTGCCACCACCAGTTGTTGATGCGAGCGTTCATGGGCCGAGTATCACTGCCGGTCCGGCATGCGTCAAGTACCGCGGCCTACAGCTCATACAGGAACGGCAGGACGAGCGAGAAGCCCAGCCACATGACGATGGTCAGCGGTATACCGACCCTGAGGAAATCCGAGAATTTGTAGCCGCCGGCCGTCATGACCAGCAGGTTGGTCTGGTAACCGTAGGGTGTCGCGAAACTCATGTTGGCGCCGAACAGCACCGCCAGAATGAACGGTTCCGGGCTCACGCCGAGCAGCGTCGCGATACTGATCGCGATGGGCGTGCCGATGGCCGCGGCCGCGTTGTTGGACACGATATTGGTCAGGACCGTCATGAGTAACAGGAATGCGCTGAGTATCATCGGCGCCGGCATGCCGGAGGCGACGCCCACGAAACTGACCGCGATATAGTCGGCCATGCCCGTCTGCATCAGGGCGCTGCCCAGCGCCAGCGCCGCCACGATGATCATGATGACGGGAATCGACAGCGCGCTGACCGCGTCGCGCCAGCCCAGCGACCCGGTCGCAAGCATGAGGCCCAGGCCCACCATCGCACTGACTGAAATCGGCAGGACACCGAGTGCCGCCGCGAGTACGACAAACGCCATGACGGCAAGCGCGCGCTTTGCATGATGCGTTTGCGGCAGGTTCGTCGTGCCGTCAAGTACCAGCATCGAGCCGCTTTCCTTGAGGTTGGCGATGGCCTCTCGCGTACCCTGCACCAGCAATACGTCACCGGCACGCAAGCGGATCATGTTGAGGTCGCCGGTGACCTGCGAACTGGGCGCCCTCGCACGATGCAGCGCCAGCGGCAGCAGGCCGTAGCTGACGCTGAAGCGCGCCGCCGCAAGACTGCGCAAGTGCAGCGGTGAGCCGCGCGTAATAACGACCTCTGCGAGTTGCTGGCCTTCGGCCTTGAGCGGTGTTTCTTCGTCGACCGGATGCTCGATGTCGGAAATATTGAACAGCGTCGCGCCCAGCAAGCTCTCGTAGTGCTTCAGGTTCTCGGGCGAGTCCTTGACGAACAGCCGGTCGCCCGGCTGTATGGTGATCGACGGCAGCTTGGCCAGGAACAACGATTCCGTGCGCTGAATCTTGTCGATGCGGAGATTACCGTCGGCTTTTGCAAGCACTTCCGACAGGGACTTGCCGGCTGCAAAACCGCCCTCCTTGACGTGCAACTGCGCGCTGAAGATTCTCGGCGAGGTATCGGCCATCGGCGGCGTGCGGTCCGGCAACAGGCGCGGCGCCACCAGCCACAGGAACAGCAGCCCGACGCCACCGACGATCGCTACCGGCAGCACCCACTCGAACATGGTGAAATCGTAAATGCCGCGATCGTGCGCGATACCGACGACGAGCAGGTTCGTCGACGTGCCGATTGACGTCGACATCCCGCCGACGATGGTCGCAAGACCCATCGGCAGCATCACGCCCGACACCGGGAACTTCGACCGCAGCGACGCGCCGACGAGTATCGGCATGAGCAACACGACGATAGGCGTGTTGTTCATGAAGGCGCTGAGAATCGCGCCTGCGATCAGCGTGGTCAAAAGGGCCAGTACCGGTCGTGTCGACCAGGCGCGGCCGACGACGTTCGCCAGCGGCTGCAGCGCCCCGGTGGTCTCGAGCGCTTTGCCGACCATCATCAACGCACAGATGGTTACCAGCGCCTCGTTGCCGAAGCCCGCGAAAAAGGCGACGGCGCCGACCTCTTCGCCCTGCCGGTTGACATAGGGAAACAGCGTGAACCCGGCCACCAGGATGATGAGAATTGCGAGTGACGACGACTCGAGCGGAATGCGATCACGCGTGAACAGGAACAGCGCCAGGACTGTCAGTACCAGAACTGCAATGCCATGGGCGTCAGGTGTTATCGCTTGCAATGCGTTCCCTCGGTCGATTGCTCCGGTAAGCGGCTATGAACCGTAACTTAGACCTTGTCCGAGTACAAATTCACACCTGCTTTGCAATCAGGCCCGCATCGTTACCGCTCCGTAATATCGCGTTGACCCGGTCAAAGAAGCCCCTGAATTCGCCAGGACTCCAATGCGAAATGTCGACCTCGCGCTGAAACGACAGGCTGTTTGCGCAACGCATCAACGGCAACAAGTCGAAATAACGCGCCTCGGCCGGCTGGCGCGCCGGGAACACGTCCCAGGGAGACATGGTCGTCAGGTTTCGATGCCGTAGCGCGTTGTCGTCGACGGCCCGCTGCCAGCGCGCCTTCATCTCCGCGCCACTGTGCGCAATGCGCGTGCCGGCAACGTCCAGTGCGGGGCAATGTCCCCTCTCTTTTGCGAGCGCGCGGGACCTCGACAACAAAGTGGAATTCACGAAATCCGCAAGGCCCTGCAGATCGCGAAGCGTGCGAAACGCGCGCGGATCGTCGCCGCGCAGGCGCACGAGGCATCCCCAGCCACGTACGGCGATCGCCAGGCGCCTGTTGAGCCAGCTGTCGTACTCCATGGTCGATGTAAACCAGCTCGTCGAGTCATGCAGTTTGTCACCGCTATCGACGCATTCCTGCAACACCGCCTCGAGCGCCTGCAGCCGGATATCGCCATTTCGCCGCGCGAACTGCGAGACGTCGATCTGCATCGGAATCCACGCCGATCCCTGCGGTACCTGTAGCAAGGTCGCCGACAGGACGGTGCCCGCACGTTCGTCGGCCAGCAGCGGGCATGGCGAGGTCACCAGGGTGGGCAGCACCACGCTGACCGGCAGCACGTCTCGCAGCTCCCACAGGTGCTGCCAGACACGCTCCTGCCACTGTGGCGATCGCGAAGCGTTGCTGTCGATGACGAAGAACATGGCTGCCATTCTGACCCTGCGCGGAATGCTCGGCTGCCGCCCTAACTCGGCTTCTTATTGAGATTTCGCTCCCAATTCTCCGGGGGGTCTGGCGCGCTTCCCCGTGCGGGTGTACCGTTGCAGCGATAATCGAACCAGGGACACCAGATGCCATCTTTTGACGTAGTCAGCGACTTCGACGCGCACGAGGCGAGTAACGGCGTCGACCAGGCCAACCGCGAGGTCGGCAATCGCTTCGACTTCAAGGGTACGGGATCGAAGTTCGAACTCGACGAGGGGGTCATCCAGCTGACAACGCAGTCGGATTTCCAGCTGAAACAGATGATGGACATCCTGCACCAGAAGCTCTCGAAGCGCGGCGTGGACATCGGATGTCTCGATGAACAGGAACCCGAATTCTCCGGCAACGAGGCACGCCAAAAGGTAATCCTGCGGCGCGGCATCGACACGGACCGGGCCCGCAAGCTTGTCAAGCAGATCAAGGGCGCGAAGCTCAAGGTCCAGGCCGCCATCCAGGGCGAGAAACTCAGGATCAGCGGCAAGAAGCGCGACGACCTGCAGGCCGTAATAAGCATGCTCAAGGAAACGGATATCGGGCTGCCGCTGCAATACGAGAATTTCCGCGACTGACGGAAAAACGCCGGTAAAGCATTAACAATCGCATGAGTACTCACGCTCACAAGTCACTCCGTCGCCAGGACATTACCTTCGAAGACAAGGACCAGGCGCTGCGCGACGACGTTCGCACGCTCGGCGCGATGCTCGGCGATCTCATTCGCGAGCAGGACGGCGATGAGCTGTTCGAGATCGTGGAGAATGCGCGATTGCGTGCCATCCGCCGTCGGGAAGGCAACGAAAAAACCGGGGAGGAACTCGGCAAGCTCGTCGAGAACCTCGAACCCGACCTGGCGCTGAAGCTCATCCGCAGTTTTTCGACCTACTTCCAGATGGTCAACACGGCCGAGAAAGTCCACAGGATTCGCAGGCGGCGCGAGTACCTGCTCGACAACGAGCAAAACCAGCCGGGCGGACTCGAAGATACGCTGCTGAAACTGAAGGCGTCCGGCATGGACATCTCCGGCCTGCAGACGTTACTCGAATCGATACTGATCGAACCCGTATTCACGGCGCACCCGACCGAGCCGACGCGGCGCACGATACTCCGCAAGGAACAGAACATCGTCAAGCACCTGGTCGACCTGCTCAACCCGACTATGACGCCGCAGGAAACCAATGCCGCCATGCAGAACATCCGTCTGCTGGCGACCACCGGATGGCAAACGGATGAGCACCCCTCCGAGCAGATGACCGTTGCCGACGAGCTGGAGCACGTGCTGTTCTTCGTCACCGACGTTCTTTACCGGGCGATACCACCGTTCTACGAGGATGTCGTCGCCGCCGTCGACCGCATCTACGGCGACGAGGGCAAGCAATTGCAGATTCCGAACATGGTGCGATTCGCGTCCTGGGTCGGCGGCGACATGGACGGCAATCCGAACGTCAACGCGAAGACCATCCGCGC
>CALZMQ010000074.1 GCA_945788625.1 uncultured Woeseiaceae bacterium | reverse complement strand
CAGATTGAAGGGATCCGTTCCCTTCAATCTGAAAAATAAACCCGACACCTTTAATCCGACACCTTTAATTGACACCTTTAATTAGACCCCTTTAATTTCTAATCAAGGTGGATCTCCGCGAGCATGCAGCGCACGCTGCCGCCCGCCGACATTTCGATGGTGTCGATCGGCGCGCTGACGATTCTGCCGTTTTTGCGCAGCGTTTCGAGTTGCTCGCCGCTCAGCGAGTCGAGCGCCTGTTGCGACATCGCGACCAGCCGCTCACCTTTGTCGTTACGCAACTCGAGCATGTTGCCCGCGAACGCGTTGAGTTGTTCGTAACTCAGGCGAATGACGTCGTGGCCCGTGTCGCGCAGGCGCTTCAATACCGCTTCGCGCTGCTCGTCGCGCACGATGGCCTCGTCGCAAATCACGGCCAGTTCTTCGCCGACGTTCATGAGTACATTGGTGTGGTATAGGGGCACGCCGTCGCTGTCCACGGCGTCGAACGCCACCACTTCGTAGTTCATGCGTTGCGCGAAATCGCCCAGCGGATCGAAATGCGTGCGCGAGGACAGGCAGGCGTACGCAATGCGATTGACCCGGTCGAGCACCATGCTGCCGGTGCCTTCGAGGTAATGGCCGGCATCTTCGTGGGCGGTCAGGTCGACGACCTCGCTGACTGCCAGACCGAGCTTTTCGTCCAGGTGCTCGATAATATCCGGGCGGCGTTCGGTGCGGCGATTCTCCGCCTCCATCGGGTACAGCACGATGCGTCCGTCGGCATGCACGCTGATCCAGTTATTGGGGAAGATCGAGTCCGGCGTGTGCGGCTCCGGCGTGTCGTCGACGACCACGACGTCGATACCCGCCCCACGCAACGCGTCGACGAGGCCGTCGAACTCCTGCAATGCCGCCGCGTTCTGCGCCTCGGGCGACGCGGACGACTTGGCCTGGAAACGGTTCGACGCCGCCGTCATCGGATTGCTTTTCCAAAGGTCGGTCGTGCATTATATGGCCGTGTCCGGCCGAATACGCAATGCATTACTGAACCCCGCCTGGGTGTGCTTCCTGTGGATGGGCATCACGGTCGGCATCTCGATGATCGCGACGCCGGTACGGTTCACGGCGCCATCGATTACGCGCCCCGTCGCGCTGGACGTTGGCCGCGTCGTTTTCACGGCGCTCAACAAGGCTGAACTGGCCGCGCTGGTACTGTTGCTGATCGTCGTACGCGTAGGGGGCTTGGCCCGCCAGTGGTGGGCGGTCGCGTCAATACTCGCGCTCATCGTGCTGGCCCAGGGCGTGTGGCTGATCCCGGAACTCGCGGCGCGCACCGATATCATCATCGCGGGCGGCGAACCGCCGCCATCCTACGCGCATGCCATCTACTCGTCCCTCGAATTGCTCAAGATCGGCTTGCTGATGTTCCTCGGCTTCTCCGCACTGGCCGGGCGTCGCTGAGGCTTACGTAGGATCGTCGACGGGGAAGAACCGGGATATTCACGGATGAAGATAAAGACCAAGCTCATCTTGTCCTTCCTCGCACTGGGACTGGTCGCGATCGCGATCGGCATTCTTGCCAATCTGCCTATCCAGGCGAGAGTCGCCAGGATCGGGGCGTACCACGCGCCCGCGCTCAACCAGGCACACCTGATCGAGAGCGGTATCAAGGCCGCCGTCGAAGAGAGTTTCGCCTACGTCGTGTCGGGCAGTGAGGTGGAACGGGACGAATTCCTGCAATGGGACGAGACGTTCGACCAGGAGATGCAGGTCTTTCTCGATCTTATCGAGCGTATGGACCTGCCTCCGGAGCAGATGGCCCTCGAGGAGGAGCTGCTCGACAGGATCGGCAGTGGGCAGCAAGAACTTGTGCAAGCCGCCCTTGTCATGTTCGCCGAGTTCGAAGAAACAGGCAGCGTGAGTAAAGACTCCTTCGAGGCGTACGAGGAAATCATCGACGTTCTTATTGTCGATGCCGAGCGTTTACTGGCGATCGAGAGCGCCGAACTGGACGAATCCAATCAACTGGCCATGGCCACCCTGGAAATGTCCGAGACGTATATGCGTGCGTCGGGATTCCTGCTGCTGTTGTTCGCGATTGCTCTCGGGCTGTACATTTCGCGGTTGATTTCGCGGCCAATGCAGGAACTTGTCGCCGTTTCTGCCGAAGTCGGCAAGGGCAACCTCGACGTCAGGGCCACAGTGACGGGTAGCGACGAAGTTGGCGAACTCGCCGTTTCGTTCAATCAAATGGTCGCAGATCTGAAAGAAAAGACCGCGTCCGTCGACGATCTCAACAGGGAAATCGCCGAGCGCGAAAAAGCAGAGCAAGCCCTCATGTACGAGCACGATCACCTCACGGCGATGATGGATGCACTGCCTGACTTCCTGCTGGAGGTGGACGCTGAAGGGAAAATTCACGATTTCCGCGCGCCCAATCCCGAGGTTCTGATGTCCGCCCCCGATACCTTCCTGGGCCTGAACGTTCGCGAGATCATTCCGGAGGAGGCTGTTCCAGTAGTGGTCGAAGCGCTCGCCGAAGCTGCGGAAACCGGTATTCACAGGGGCGGAACATTTCTGACGAACCTGGCCAACGGCGAGCGATGGATGGAACTCTCGATTGCCGTGCGTGGGCAAAGGCATGCCGATGCACGGTTCGTCATGCTCGTTCGCGACGTTACCGACCGCAGGCAAGCCGAAGAAGAAAACCTCGCCCTGGAGCGTCAGGTACAACACGCGCAAAAACTTGAGAGCCTGGGCGTGCTGGCCGGCGGCATCGCCCATGATTTCAATAACCTGCTGACTGGAATCCTCGGCCAGGCAGACCTGGCTCTGGACGGCTTGTCGCCCATGTCACCGGTGCGTGGCAACCTCGAGGAGATCGAGAAAGCGTCCCGGCGTGCCGCTGACCTGGCCAACCAGATGCTCGCTTACTCCGGCAAGGGCCGCTTCGTCGTCAAGCCGATAGGCATCGGCGAGCTTATCGAGGAGATGGCCTACCTGCTCGACGTGTCTATTTCCAAGAAGGCCGTGCTCAAGTACGACCTGGCTGACGACCTGCCGACGTTCGACGGCGACGCCACACAAATCCGGCAGATATTCATGAACCTCGTGACCAATGCCTCGGAAGCCATTGGTGACAAGAGCGGAGTGATCACCGTATCGACAGGAATAATGCACTGTGACCGCGCGTACCTGGAAGGCGTGCGAGGAACCGAGAAAGATCGGCAGAACGAGCCGTTGCCCGAGGGCAACTACGTGTACTTTGAAGTCTCCGACACGGGCAGTGGCATGGATGCGGAAACGATCGACAAAGTGTTCGATCCGTTCTTTACGACGAAATTCACCGGGCGCGGTCTCGGTATGTCGGCCGTGCTCGGTATCGTGCGCGGCCACAAGGGCGCACTCAGGATCTACAGCGAGGTCGGCAAGGGATCGACCTTCAAGGTTCTCTTTCCCGCCACCGAATCGGCCGACGCAGACCTCGCATCGCAGGAGCCCAGCCAGGATGCAGAAAGAGAATGGCGCGGCGCCGGTACAGTGCTGATTGCCGACGACGAGGAATCGGTCATCAACGTCGGCAAACAAATGCTGGAGCGGATGGGTTTCGGCGTGCTGACCGCGGCCGATGGTCTCGAGGCATTGGACCTCTATCGCGAGCACCACGACGAGATCGTATGCATCTTGCTCGACCTGACCATGCCCCGGATGGACGGAGAGGAGGCATTCCGCGCGATGCGGCAGATCGACCCCGACGTCTCGGTCATACTCTGCAGCGGTTACAACAAGCAGGACGCGACGCAGCGTTTTGTCGGCAAGGGGCTGGTCGGGTTCATCCAGAAACCTTACATGATGGCCGAGCTGCAGGAAAAACTCCAGGAAGTCATAGCGACGCCCGGGAGCGAGTGACAGTCCGGCCGCGGTGTTTAAGCGGCTGCGCTCGGCCGTTTGGACACCGACGCATACCAGCGCGCAAGGTTCTCTGCGCTGTCGGGAATCGAGATCTTGATCCAGGCCGCGAAATCCACGACGACCATCGCCGATATGTCCGCCATGGAATAGAAGTCACCGGCGACATACTCGTTGACGGCGAGCTGGCCGTCGAGCCGCTCGAAGAACCTTCCGACGCGCTTGCGTCCGCGGTCGGCCAGTTCGGGGATCTGCGGGTAAGGATCCGGCCCGGGCAATGCGTTGTTGGTGAGGCCCTTGGTGGCATTGCGAAACGCCTCGGCCATCGCCCAGAGCCCGAGTTGCTCGACCTTGCCGTTCCACATGAGCACGGCCGCGCTCTCCTCGGGCGTCGTGCCCAGTAATGCCGGCTCCGGGTGCAACTCTTCGAGGTAGTGACAGATGGCCAGCACCTCGCTGATGCAAACGCCGTTATCGAGTTCCAGCACCGGCACGACGCATTCGGGATTGAGTTTGCGAAACGCGTCACTGAATTGCTCGCCGCTGCCGAGGTCCACTTGCACCGTTTCCAGCTCGATGCCTTTCTCGGCGAGAAAAACCCGCACGCGCCTCGGGCTGGGGGCTGTCTTGCAGTCATAGAATTTCATTTGGGAGACCTCTGTTCCTCCAGTGCCCTGGCGGCGGCGAAAACCGTCTCGGCGTTCTGGTCGAACATCATCGCCCTGGCTTTCTCGTTGCGCGCCTCGTCGCGACGCCATTCCTTGCCGAGATCGACGCCGCGTTGCACCGCAGGCCGGACCTTGAGCTCATCGAACCAGCGCCGCAGCCGCGGGAATTTGTCGAGGTCGTTGCCGAGCCGCCGATACGGGACCACCCAGGGGAAACTGGCAATGTCGGCGATGGAGTAATCGCCGGCCAGGTAATCGCGGTCCTTCAGCCGAACGTCCATGACGGCGAGCAGGCGATCGTACTCGTTCGCGTAGCGCTTGAGCGGGTACTCGAGATCCTCCTCGACGTAGTTGACGAAGTGGCTGAGCTGCCCGGCCATCGGGCCGAGCCCGCCGGCCTGCCAGAACAGCCATTGCAGCACCTCGAAACGCGGCACCTGCTCTTCCGGTAGCAACATGCCGGCTTTCTCGGCGAGGTAGATCAGGATGGCACCGCCCTCGAACACGGAGATGCCCGTGTCGGTATCCACGATTGCCGGCATGCGGTTGTTGGGGCTGATGGCGAGGAAGGCAGGATCGAACTGATCGCCGGCGCCGATGTTGACGCGCTTCACTTCGTAATCCAGCCCGCACTCCTCGAGCATGATTGATATCTTTTGTCCGTTGGGCGTTGGCCAGTAGTAGAGTTCTATCATTCGATCAAGTATATGATGTTTTCCTCGCGAGCTCGCTACCCAGGCAACATGAACGCATCCACACACGAATCGCACGCAATCAGCGCCGAAGGAAATCACAGCATTCCGGTTTACCTCTGGATGCCCGAAGAAACGCCGATGGCCGTAATCCAGCTGTTCCACGGCCTAGGCGAACACGTCGCGCGTTACCAGCGCTTTGCCGAGGTCGCCATGAGCCGTGGCTACGCGGTGTGCGCGCACAATCATCGGGGCCACGGTCCGGAATCGGGGCATATCGGTTTTTACGCGGAGGAAAACGGCTGGGACCTGCTGGTCGCCGATGGCCGGCTCGTATTCGAGTTCCTGCGGACCCGCTTCGAATCACAGCCGATTGTGCTGCTGGGCCATAGCATGGGCTCGTACATCGCGCAAAGTTATGCCATGCGTTACGGCGACGAGCTGGCTGCGCTGATCCTGTCCGGGTCGACCTGGCCCGCCCGCACGCAGGTTTTTGTCGGCCGGCTATTTGCGCGCTTCGAATCCTGGCGCCACGGCAAGCGGGGCACGAGCGCCCTGCTCGACAAACTGTTTTTCGGCGCCTTCAACAAGCGCTTCGAGCCGGCGCGCACGGAACTCGACTGGCTGTCCCGCGACGCGGCGGAAGTCGATGCTTATGTCGAAGATCCACTATGCGGCGGGCCCTACACGACCGGCCTGTGGCGCGACTTGCTGGGTGGCCTCCTCGCCATTTCGAAAGACACGGCATTGCAGCGGATCCCCGGCGACCTGCCCATCCTGATCACCGGCGGCGCCGACGATCCCGTCGGCGGTGAAGCGGGAATGCGCAAACTCGCGTCACACTACGAGGCGAGCGGCCATGCCCGTCTTGCGACCGAGATTTACGAAGGCGGCCGCCACGAGATGCTCAACGAGACCAACCGCGACAAATTCACCGCGGACCTGTTGCGCTGGCTGGCGCAGCAGCTGGAATCTCACCAAGTATAGTTGGCGCTGAGGCTGTACTGCCGGCCTGCAGCCGGGGTGCCCGGAAACGGCTGGTATTCGCTGTCGGTCAGGTTGTCGACGATCAGCGATGCGCCAAGGCCGCCGTCCGGCGCCGGTTCCCACAGCAAGGACAAGGAAGCAAGAAACGTATTGTCGTCGCCGACCCGCAACGGGTTCTTTTCCTGCCGGCGGTATTCGTTATCGAGGCGAAGTTCGAAGCTGTCGGCGAATCGATAACGCACGGCCAGCGTGGCGCGGTGGCGGGCGAAATTCAGCGCGTAGAAACTGGCATCCACGAGCACCGTGCCGTAGTCCGCGTCCTTGTCGAGGTAGGTGTAACCGGCCGCGAGATCGACCGTGCTCCACTGGCGTGTCAGGAATGCTTCCAGCCCGGTGACGTCGATGTCCACGGGATTTGCCTGGCGCGCGAACGGCGCTCCCGTCGCATAGGTCCAGTCGACGAGATTGTCGTCGCGGCGCAAGAACAAGGCTGCGCGCCCCTGCCACTCGCCGGCGTCGCGCGACACGGACAATGCCAGCTGCTTTGCACGTTCACGGCCAAGCAGCGGATTGCCGCCGAACAGCCCCGACGGGTTGGACTTCAACGCCGTGTATCCGGGGAGCTGGGAGGTCGCGGCGTACTCTATCGAATACTTCGTCTGCGCATTGCCGGTAGCCGTCGCGTAGCTCAGTCCCAGCAAAGGCAGCGCCGCGTTACTGTCTCGATTGGAGTAGTCGACAGTCGCCCCCGTGCGCAGCGTCAGCGTGTTGCCGTTGCCCGTATCGAATTCGATAGACGGCACGACCGTCAGCGTTGCATAGCTGCGATCGACGAACGCGCCATTGGTCAGGTCGGTGGAGCGAACGAGTTCGTCGGTCGTTACCTGCGCGCCGTAGCGCCACGACACGCGGCCCGTTCTATAGAGGCCCTGCAGGCCCAGGGCAAAATTTCGCGTCTCGTGTTCGAAGGAACCGGACACCCCGGACTCGCTCGTGCTGCGGTCGAAGTCGTAATCGTCAACGAGGCGCCGGTAGAATCCGCCCGCCTCCCACCAGCCGTTTACTGACTCGCTGCGGTGGTTGGCGACGACCAGGGTCGTTTGCGTATCGTCGATTTCCGCGAGCGACGCGAAGCCCGTGTAGGCGCCGGGCCAGCCGTAGAATTTGTCCTGGTAGCTCATGAGCAGGTCGGACTGCGACCATTCGCCGCTGTGCTGAAGCTGCAGGTTGTAGCGGGCGAAACGATGGTCGCCGTTCGGCACGCTGCCGTCACCTTCCGACCGTGCGAAAGAGAACGCCGCCCCGATGTCATTGCCGGATGCCGCCGTCGAGCTGCGCGCGATCCGCAGCGACTGCGTCGTCAGGTCGTCGTTGCCTACTCCCAGCGAGACATAGCCGCCGTCGTCGAGATGGCGAAATCGATAGTCGACGGTGGCGATCGCGGAATTGAATCCCGCGGCCGCATTGTCGATGCCCTTGAGGATGCGCGGCGTCGACATGAACGCCGGGTCGATCGCCAGCTCCGCTACGTAGTGCCCCGTCTGCGGATCCATTACCGTCACGGCGCCGATCTTGAATCCGGTGTTCTCGAAAACTCCGCCGCGGATCGTCACGTCTGACTGGCCTTCCGCCAGGCCGCGCGACTGGATTTCGGTCAGCGGATCGAACCGCAAGGCCGTCACGGGCGACGCATAAGTGCCTGCCGGCCGGGTGTTCGCAACGCGCCGCGCGTTGACGGTGATTTCCGATAGATCGTCATCGGCCTCGCCCGGTACAGCCGTCCCGCCCTGGGCGGCGGCATGCGACACGAAAAAAAAGCCCAACAATAGAGCAGTCGTGAAACTGTAACTCTGCATTAAATGATCCGGCTAGGGTGGGACTCGGAGTCTAGCTTGCTTGTTGTTTGGCGGGAAGCCACCTCGGAAGGTGCATTGCGAGATAAGTGCGGGCGAGCGTCCTGGCCTCGGACAATCGCGACTCGCTGATGCAGCCTTCGGTGCGCACCGAGTCGGCGAAGGTAATGTCGCAGATCTCGGTGAAGAAGCCCAGCTTGTGCGCCCAGTTCGGCACGTCCGGCACCACGAAGTACTGCGCGAAAATGTCCGCAATGCATTGGCTCATGGCTTTCACGGCGAGCCGATAGCTGTCGGGCGCATTGGAGCGGACACGAGGCAGGACGCGCAGCGTATCGGCGGTGGTCGCCCAGTATTCCGCACCGCGGCGGACGATGTAGTCGGACAGCGTGGTCCAGTTCTCGGGTTGCTCGTCGAGCTCACCGTCGCGGAGGTAGTCGACGAAGTTGTTGACCCACTCGGTGGCGATGTCCTGCAACAGATCGTCAATGCCGATGTAGATGCGGTAGGCGGACCCACGAGACACCCCTGCGGCCTCGAAGACGTCGCTGAACTTGAGCGGCTCGCCGCTCTGCTGCAGCATGAGCCGCTGCGCCTCTTCCAGCAATTTACGGCGGTTTTCTCGCCCGCGGGTTCGAAGTTTGGGGATTCTCTGTGCCGATCTGCTCATAAACGCCCGATTTGTTGTTATTACGCCGCCCGGCCATGACTGGTCTGGCGGGCTTTTGACGCGTATTGCTGTCGTATTTGGGCTGAATTGTATATGAGCAAATAGGGCAATAGGACGATACGGGAATTTTGGACCAAAAATACCGAGAGCGGCTGGAGCGCCCGGAATTCGGGGGTTTGCGTGCAATGCTAAGATCCATGGACGCCCGTCGCTGCCGCTCCGCTCATGACCGAAGACAACAACGCCCTCTCCACCGCGCGACTCGCCGCCTGGTCCTCGAAGCTCGCCGAAGTCATCGACGCCAGCAACGATGCGGACACGCCGCCGCGGCTCGGCGCGGCCCTCAATACGCTGGTGCCGTTCGACGCCTCGTCGTCGTTCGCCCTGCGCAGGGAGTCGGCGCCCATCAAGTTCTACGACGACCTGCCGTCCGGGGTCGAACCGGTCGGCTATGCCGAAAGCCCGTATTTGCTCGATCCCGTGTACATCAGCTTTCTCAAGGGGGAGTTGCCCGTCTGCTGCTGCACGCTCGACGAGATCTGCCCGGATGGTTTCCGGGAATCCGACTATTTTCAACAGTACTGGAGCCAGGTCGAGATTGTGTCGGAGTTCAGTTTCAATATTCCCTGCGACGCCGACGTGGTGCTGCATTTCTCGATGCTGCGGCGCGGCGCATCGAGCCCTTTCACGCAGCAGGACCTGGCGCGCTTCAAAGCGGTCAAACCGGTGGTAGCCACAATGTTGCTGCGCTTCTGGGAGGCGCGGAAAGACGATTTCTCCGCGACTTACCGGGCCGCCGACGCATTTCACGCACACCTGAGCCATGTGCTGCAGAACTTCGGTGCATCCGTGCTGACGAAACGCGAAATGCAGATCGTGCATCTGACGCTGCGCGGCTATTCCGACAAGCTGACGGCGCGTGAACTCGACATCACGCCGGGCACGGTCAGGAATCACAAGAAGAGTATTTTCAGCAAATTGCAGGTTTCGTCGCAGGGACAGGTATTCGGCCTGTTGCTGGACGTGTTGCAATTGCCGGCCACGGAACTGGATGCCGAAGATCCCCTCGTTACCGTGCTCGAGCGGCGCACACCTTTATCGCTCGCCTGATAATCAACGAATGCAGGGGCGACGCTCGCCGTACGTCATTTTCCGGACATTCCCTTATGGCGCCTCGCGGCCAATAATGGCTGCAGTTTCAGGATCGATGGCCAAGCAAGGGGCCCCCATGCACACTGTAGCGGAAGTAACGAGAACGCCCTCCGTCGCCGCGGAGCAGGACCGGCGCCATTGCCTGCATCCGTTCCACCATTTTGCGAGTTTCGACCAGGAAGGCTCGCTGGTCATGGAAAAGGGAACGGGTTGCTACATCGTGGACGAGCACGGCAAGGAGTACTTCGACGCCGTTGGCGGCATGTGGTGCACCAACATCGGGCTTGGCCGGGAAGAAATGGCCGAGACGATCGCCGAGCAGGTACGCGCCATGGCTTACGCGAACCCGTTCGTCGATATGACGAATATTCCGGCCGCACGCTTGTCCGCAAAGCTGGCCGAACTCGCACCCGGCGATCTCAATCACGTGTTCTTCACCTGCGGTGGATCGACCGCGAACGACACGGCCTATCGCATTATTCGTATGTATCAGAATGCGCGCGGCAAGGCTGGGAAAAGACACATCCTGTCGCGCATCGACTCCTATCATGGCGGCACGTTTCTCGCGGCCTCCATCGGCGGCAAGCCGGGCGACCGCATCAGCGAATTCGACTACATCACGGACTGGGTGCATCACCTTTCCAGCCCCAACATGTACCGGGCGCCTGATCACATCACGACCGAGGTGGAGTTCTGCGACCATCTCGTGGAAGAGATGGAACAGAAGATTCTCGATGTCGGCGCGGACAATATCGCTGCTTTCTACGCGGAACCCCTGCTGGGCTCGGGTGGCGTCATCGTGCCGCCGGATGGCTACAACAAGCGCACCTGGGAGCTTTGCCGGAAGTACGACATCCTGTACGTGGCGGACGAGGTCGTAACGGCATTCGGCCGGCTGGGGCACTGGTTCGCCTCGAAAGACCTGTTCGATATTCAGCCCGATATCATCACTTGCGCCAAGGGACTTTCGTCGGGCTACCAGCCGTTGGGCGCGGCGATTTTCTCGGACCGGATCTACGAGGTCATGGCGAACGACGATGACCGTTACTTCGCCGCCGGGTATACCTATACGGGGCACCCGGTCGCGTGTGCTGCAGCGCTCAAGAACATCGAGATCATGGAGCGCGAGCAGCTGTTCGACAACGTCAACGAGGTTGGTGCGTATTTCGAGGAGCAGCTGCGCACGTTGCTTGACCTGCCGATCGTCGGTGACGTCCGCGGCAGCAAGTTCATGATGTGCGTTGTGAACGTTTGCAACAAGGAGACGCGTGAGTTCTTTCCGGCGGACGTGAATATCGGCAAACGTATATCCAACCGGGCCGAGGAACTCGGCCTAATTGTGCGCCCGATTGCCGACCTCAACATCATGTCGCCACCGCTCACGATGACGAAACACGATGTCGATTTTGTCGTCGCTACGCTGCGCAAGGCAATCGAGGTGGTCATGGACGACCTGCGTCGAGAGGGTGCCTGGCAGGGCTGACATGCCGGCAGCAATAGAAATTGCGCAGGATCGGGACGCCGCCGTCGCGCGGCAGTTTCTTGCGGACAATCCTGATATCGAAGTTGTGGAAGTACTGCTCGTCGACCTGAACGGCGTGCACCGCGGCAAGTGGATTCCTCGGCACAAACTCGAAAGCGTGTTCGACGGTGGCCTGCGCATGGCATTGACCGGCGTAACCCCGGATATCTGGGGCCGTGACGTTGCGGCTTTGTGCTCGAAGACCGGCGATGGCGACGGGGTCTGCGTACCACAAGTGCGGACACTCAAACGCCTGCCGTGGCTTTCGCGGCCGACCGCGCAGATGTATCTGCACCTGACGGACCGGGGTGATCCCTGGGGCTATGACCCGCGTGTCATCCTGGCTCAACTGCAGCAGCGCTTTTCCGATCTTGGCCTGACGCCGGTCGTCGCACCGGAGCTCGAATTCATGCTGCTATCCTCGGATCGGGACGCGGACGGTTTGCCGCAGGTGCCGCGAACGCGTATCGGCGGCCGCAGCAAGGTCGGCGGACAACTCTACGGAACCGACATCATGCACGAGTTCGCGGAGGTCCTGCATGAGATGCGCGAGGCGTGCGATGCAATGCACCTCAACCTCGACACACTGGTCAAGGAACTCGCACCGGGGCAGTACGAGCTGAACCAGCATCATCTCGACGATGCATTACAGGCAGCCGACAACGCGCAGATGCTGAAACGGGTCATCAAGGGCGTCGCGCTGAAACACGGCTACCTGGCGACGTTCATGCCGAAGCCGTTCCCACAGGCTGACGGCAACGGGCTTCACGCACACATCAGCTTGCTCGATGAGAACGGCAGTAACATCTTCAATGACGGCGGGGAGACGGGCAGCGATGCATTGCGACACGCGATTGCCGGACTGGCCGCAACGATGGCGGACCTGATGCTCGTTTTCGCGCCCCACCGGAATTCCTACCGCCGTTTTGCTTCCGGCAGTCATATGCCCGTCGCACCGACGTGGGGATACGAGAATCGCGATGTCGCATTGAGGATTCCGATCGGCGACCCCGCTGCGCGGAGAATCGAACACCGCGTCGCGGGTGCGGACGCCAACCCGTACCTGGTGCTGGCGGCGATACTGGCGGGCGTGCTTCATGGGCTGGAGAACGAACTGACGGCGCCGGAACCGGCGAAGGGTGGCTCAAGGGGTGTCGAACGCACACTCGCTTGCGACTGGCGCAGCGCTATTCGTGACTTCGACAATTCGGCCTTCGTGGCGGAATACCTGGGCGCCCCGTTCAAGGAAGCCTTCAGTGCGATCAAGCACGTCGAGCTCGATGAGTTCGACAGGACGGTCTCGCCGTTCGAGTACGACAGCTACCTCGTTACAGCCTGAAAACCGGGATCGAACCGAGCGGCCGGTCCCTGAGCGAAGCGAAGGGCCCCACATGACGCACACGGATGTGCTAATGCCGCGGAGGCCAAGGATGGCCGAGAGCGGCCATAAAACAAGGGTGGGGCCTCCCCCATAAAAAAAGCCGCAACTCATAGAGCTGCGGCTTTCCTGAAATAAATCCTGGCGGTGTCCTACTCTCACATGGGGAGACCCCACACTACCATCGGCGCTGCGTGTTTTCACTTCCGAGTTCGAAATGGGATCGGGTGGTTCCCACGCGCTATTGCCGCCAGGAAAACTGGCATTGCCTTTAGCAATTTAGAAATTTCTGACAATCTGAGATTTGGTACTTACAAGCGTCGCATTACATGTCGCATACAACAGCCAAAATGTTTTGGCGTTATATGATCAAGCCTCACGTGCAATTAGTACTGGTTAGCTTCATCCATTACTGAACTTCCACACCCAGCCTATCAACCTCGTAGTCTTCGA
>CALZMQ010000073.1 GCA_945788625.1 uncultured Woeseiaceae bacterium | reverse complement strand
GCCGTGTCCTGGTTGATCTGGGTCAGGTTACCGTCTGTGACGATGCTGCCCCCGCCCCTGACGATCTCGCCGCCCTCTGGGCCAGCGAACGCGGGACCGCAGCTCAATACGGTAAGGATTACACCAGATGCAAAACTCGAAGCTTTAGGAAAATTTGTTTTCATTTTTTTGTTTCCAATTAATTATCGGAAGCTGTAGCCGATTGCGCCGTAGTACTGCGGATCTCTGCCGTTGGTGGCGATGTCGCTGCCGATTGGTGCAGCTGCATCGATGCGCAGAGAGAACTGGTTACCGTTGGCACCGGTATGCCTGATCGTGAAGCCGATGCCGCCACCCGAAAGATCGGGGTCGACGTCCTGCCCGGTGCTCGGGTCGTTCAGCTCGCCCGAAGCATAGTCGCCGAAAAAGGAGACCGAGACGTCGGTATCGCCGCCGCCTTTGCCGGACAGTTGATCCAGGTCGACGATCCACTCGAGGGATGCGAACACGCCGTTGTCCGTGAGGTACTCGGCGATGGGATAGGCGCGAACGCTATTCGGCCCGCCCATGACGAACTGCTCGAGAGACACCAGGGCATCGGACGTCTCCTGTCCTTCCACCCGCAACAAGAGCGAATTGCTCTGCGAGATTCTCTGCAGGCGCTGGTAACGCAGCATGGCCTTGCCGAAATCGCCGCCGGCAAGGTCGCCGCTGCCGCCGCGGCGAGTCGACCGCGCTCCGTTACTCGACAGTCCGAACTCGTCCATCGAACCCAGGAAATCGGCCAGACCCTGGGAGTAACGCACCTGCAGCTGGTTGATGCCACCGGCGCCCAGGTTGTCCACGGCTTCCACACCCAGATCGAGAGACAGTGTGGATACGTTGTCTTCGGTGGGCGCAGGCAAGTTTTCCAGGACCGCCGACTTGACACTCAGGTCGAACGCGAGATCGACGCTGGCGCGCCGGGTGCGTTTGAGACTCTTCTTGATGAAAAGGTTGCTGATATCGGTATCGCCGCCAATGTCGAGCAAGCCGACAGTGCCGCCGGTCACATCGAAGGAATTCTTCGAGTATCCCAGCCCCAACGACCAGTCATGACGGACTATCGGCGTTTCGTAAGCGATGCCGCCATACGTATTCGACGCGGGATCGAAGGTCTGCAACACCAGTGCAGTCAGGGTATCCGCACGCCCGAATATATTGTGGAATTCCAGGTCGGAGCGAATACGTGACTCGCCGGTTGACTGCGTACCATGGTTGTCGGCGACGAAGGAGATGTCGAACGGATCTTCGGTCACCCGGAGGGTCAACTCGCTGGTACCGGTCGACGATCCGGGACTGAATACCGCCGTGGTATTGAGCCCCGGGTAATCACGCAAATGCATGATCGAGTTTTCGATGGACGCCTTCTCCACCGGCGAACCCATCAGGTCAGAGAACGGCCCGAGCAGGCGCTGGGTCGAATAACGATTGTTGCCGTCGACCGTTATCGAATCGAGACTGCCGGGCAGCACGGAGATCCGGACCACACCATCCATAATGCTCTGTTCCGGAAGGTACGCGTAAGCAAGGATGAATCCAGAGGAGCGCATTGTGTTGGTGACGGTCACCGCCACGTTTTCCAGGCGTCCTATCGTGAAACCCTGCGCCGAATTCTCGGCAACACGGCCCGTCAGCATCAAGGACAGGCTCTGCTCCAGTTCGGCGTCCATTTTCTGCTGCAGCGCCGGATCGATGTCGAGCCCAATCGAAGCAACGTCGATACGGGGCCCGTCATCTTCGCCAAGCGGCCGGTCGATGGCCGGTGGAATATAGAGTTCTTCATTACTCTGGGCGCGAAAACTCCACTGGTCGAACTGCGGCTGCGCCAATTTCGACACGCCGCTGACATCGACGGCCGCATCCTGTGCGTATGAGAACTGCGAAACCAGCAATCCAAGACCGCAGACCACTGTGAAATAACGAACCGTTCGGTTCAATTTTTTGTAAGCCACGATGTGCCTACCCCCTGATGATTTTTTGTTGTCGTGTTCAGTCGGGTAATCGCTGAATGAGCAGTGTACTTCAGCTATGGGAAAGTTTCACCAAAGTCAGTAATAAAGTTTTATGACAATCACTTCTAACGATAACTTAAGCCACTTACTAAGGTCTACAACTCGCGGACGACCCGAAACCCGGTCCGCTTGTTTTTGTCGTTCATATTCATGCTCTTATATGCAGCGGAACGAAGCTCGTCGTCATCGCTTGCATACGAGCCGCCGCGTACCAATCGCAGTGTCGGCGAGTCCGCTTCCCCGTCCACCCACTCGGCGACGTTTCCGACCATGTGCCATAATCCGAACCTGTTCTTCTGCGTCGTGTCGTCAGACGTCGGCAAGGGATCGAAGTACTCTATAACGGATTTGTACCTGGCCTGTGCGGGACCCAGTTTATCGCCGTAGGGAAATGCCGTGTCCGTGCCGGCGCGAGCGGCATACTCCCACTCCTCGTTGGTCGGCAATCGATAACTTTGCCCTGTGGTGGTGCTGAGCCATGAGCAATACCCGACAGCGTCCTGCCAGCTCACGTTCACGACCGGCATCTGCCCACCGTCCCAGGCCGGTGGCGCGCAAGCGGAGCCCGACTGCTCGCAATACAGCGCGTAGTCCGACTGGGTAACTTCGTACACGGAAATTGCGAACGGTCTGTCGATGGCGACCTGGCGGCCAGAGGCTCCACTGCTTTCGTCCGAGCCCATCGTAAATTCGCCCGCCGGCAGCACTTTCATCAATGGTCCCGATTCGCCGCTCAATGTCAGGTCGAAACAGTTTCGACGCCGGGTGTTCAGCTGGCTTGCGGAGCAGGCATTTTTGTTCGCCTGTCGAACCGCGGGCGTCTCGTCTGTTTCAGGCTTTCTGTCTGTTGCACCCGAATCCGCCGGTGCGTCCTGCGGCGCGTCAGCATCGATGCCACCCGGAAACGTGGAGTCGGCCGACGATAATAGCGGGTCGATACGATCGAGAGCGGCGGCTGACCGCGGCGGTTCCGTTACCGGCGGTGTCCATCCCGGCGGCACGTGCTCAACCAGCCCGAGGCGCAGCGAGAGCCCGTACAGCATATCGAGCTCGGGGTCGTTGTCCGGATCGACTGCCACTGCGCGCGCGCCGTCGAGCTGCACTTGCAGTTCATCGATGAGCGGTTCGAACCAGACCGCGCCTTTCGCCACGATACGATCGGCGGCCGACAGCCGGCCCCAGGAATCCTGGAAATCCTCGACGCTCATGCGCCGCCAGTCCTGGCGACGAATGAAATCCTCGACCAGCAGCTGACCGACGTCGGGCGTTTGCGTTTCCTCCCGTACATCATTCGACGGCGAGACAATCTCCTCGTCGCCAAGCGGTACAGCAGGTCCCTGCTCCGCTACCGCAGGGCTGAAATCAGGTTCGACGCGGCTGATTTGCCGCAACACCAGTAACACGACGGCGACCACGACGATCGCGGCAAGCGCAATGACCGCAGGCAGGCGCCATGCCGACGCAGACTTGCGGGATGCCGGCTTCTTCTCCGCGACCGACGGTGCGGGTGCAGGTGCCGGTGTGGGCGCATCGACGCCGCGCGGCAACGTTTCGAGATTCTCGTCCGACTCCAGCATGGAGTCGACCAGGGAGTCGAGCAACAGCCCTCGGCGGTATCGATAGGCGGCAAAATCAATTCGGCCCGAGTTGAAATCCCGGTAGAACTGACCGAGCTGCGCTGCGAGTTGGTCGCTCATGAGGACGGTTCCCCGATTTTCCTGACGAGCCGGAATCCGGTGACCGGATCCGGTTGCCCATTATGCGATTTTTTCAGGCTGATGCTGCAATCGTCATACCCGTCACGGAATGAACCACCCATTGCCGCGATGCCCGATCCCTCGACAACCATCTCCTGTGCGTTGCCGACGACGTTCTTCAGGCCCCAGCCGTTGGATTCACCGGTACGGACGTCTTCCAACTGAATTCCCTTGATCAATGCGCCGTCTGCCCGTATCTGGCAATTGAAATTCTTCACGTCGACGTTGGTGCCCGAAGCCTCCACCGCATAGCGCCATTCGCCGGCCGACGGCAGCCGATATTCGAAACCGGTAGTCGTGCTCAGCCACTCGGCATAACGCTTCGCTTCGTCGAAAGAAATGTCCGACAGTGGCGTCGTGTTCTCCTGGCCGCTGCGCGGCGCGCAGGCACCACTCAATTCGCAGTACGTGTTGTAGTCATAGACCGCGATTTCATAGCGCGAAATGGCGAACGCTTCCGATGCCGGACCGCCCGCGGGGATGACAACCATCGGCGGTCCGTTCTTGCCGGCTGCAAGCACGTCGCGGCAAGTCGCACGGCGATCCGTGCCCCGCCCGACGAACGCGGGATTGCCACAGGCGTCCGAGCCGTCCGGAACGCGTTGCCGCGCGCGCGCGGCCGCGCGACTTTCCACTACGTAGGACTGGATGCGAGCCTGGTCGGGAAAGACCTGTTTGAGCATGGCAAGTCGGACTCGTGCAGCAGCGGGATCGCTGACCTTCAGCGTATCGAGACGGCTGATCGCATCGTTCGCGAGGTTCGTTTCGTAGCGTGCATAGTCGCCGGCCGCAACCGACTTGATTTCATCCAGCGTTTGGCGAACGTCCTGCACGTCAATATCGGCGGAACCGGCGACGGCCTGGCGCACGATACCGGCCAATGCGTCGGGATTCGCGGTAACCGCGGGGGCAACAACGGCGCCCGCGCCAGTGGAAGCCGGCTGCTGTTGTGCTTGCTGCATTAGCCCCGAGATCCTCTCGCGCTCATCGATCAGCGGCCCGTACTGGGGATTCCATCGCGCGGCCGAATCGAGTTTCGCCAGTGCGCTCTCCAGGCGCCCGGCCCGTTCATCGGTCTGCGCGAGCCGGAGGTACGCGTCGATAAACAGCAACGGTGCTTCCTTGTGGAAACTGTTGTCGGCACCGAGATCGCCGCGCAGGCTCTCGTACGACGCGATCGCCCGCTCGACATCGTTCGCCTTCGCGCGGTCCCTCACAGACTGCACCCGTGCGCTGAGCTGCGCTTCCTGGTTTCTGCGCTGGCTGTTTCGGGCGAAGCGCGCTTCCTCGATTTCAAGGTTGACCTCTGCCGCCCGCAACGAGGCATTGTCCGGAATGCGCGCCTCGCCCCGGGCAAGCAGCTCACGCGCCTCGGAGAAGCGGTCGATCGATGCGAGTTGCTGGATCTGCCTGGCCAGCTTGTCGGCGATCTGACGGTCGGACGTCGCAATGAAAGACGCATCGCCACTGATGCGACTGCGTGCGGAGAATACCTCGGTCAGCCAGCCACGATCGACGGTATCCCGTGCCATGAGTCGGTCGTAGCTGCCCTGGGCTGACTGCTGCGCCTGTACCGTCGCCTGCGCTGCCGCATCGCGGAACTGGACTTCGAGATCACGCGAAAACCGGGCGACCGTATCCATATCTGCGAACAAGGTGCGCGCGCCAGCGGCGATTGCACGCGCCCCGTTCCAGTCCTGTTCGTCCGCAAGCGCCTGGCCTCGTTGCACGAGGGCAGCAGCGATGCGCTCACGGCCGTTGACGACCGTCGGCCCGGTTTCACCGTAACCGATGAGGCGCTCCACGGTATTGGCGAGACGACGAGCGTCTTCCAAAGTGAAATTCGGTTTGGCGATGCCCTCGGCGAATTCCGCTTCGAGAGTGGCGATACTCTGCTGCCTGGCTTCTTCCTGTGCGCGCTGTTCCGCTTCGGTTCGCGCGCGAAGCTGGTTGCCCTCCGACGTATCAATGTCGATCAACTCCTGCCGCAGGAACTCGCTCATCGCCGAATCGGGTTGGTAGCCCAGGCCGAGATTTGCCAGCGCGCGCGCCGTGTCGAAGTCGCCGCTACGCCTGGAAGCACGTGCGGAATCCAGGAAACCCTGGATGACGATCTGGCGGGCCATTGCCTGCGTCGCCGGATCCGCGCCTGCGTCCGTCAGTTCTGCGATTTTCCGCTCGGCCAACTGCTCGTTCGGCGGATTGAAGCTGCCGCGTGAAGACGCCTGGCGAATCTCGTCCAGCAGCCGCTGTATGCCCGCGTTGAATTGCGTCTCTTCCTGCGTAATCACGGCACGCTGGTCGGACAGGAACTGCCGACCCACGATTTCGGCGAAAGGTTCAAGCTGTAATCTGGCCGCGGAAAAATCGCGCGTGGAGACGAATTGTGCCGTCGCCGCACGCAGCGCAGCTTCCAGCTCACCGACGACCCGGGCACTTGCAGCCCCGTTCGGGTCGAGGGACAGCAAGTCCCGGATATCGGCGGCGGAACCCTGGAATTGCTGCAGTGACGACGCCGAGTCGAGATTTGCCAGTGAAGCTTGCAGCTGGTTGATTCGCTGCGCCTCTTCGTAGGCTGCGCGCGTTGCATTAAGCGATTCCTGCAAGTTGATTAGTCCTGCATCCTGCTCGGCGTAGGTCAGGCCGATGTCCAGCAGGGACTGCGCCAGCGGCAGGTCGCCGGTATTCAACGCGGCACGTCCCTGCGCGGCAAACGCATTGGGTACCAGCGGATTGCTCAACCACTGGTGGCCAGGCTCCAGCTGTTGCAGGATCGTCATCGATTCCTCGACGCTGCCCTCGCCTTGCCCGAGCAACAGGATTCCGTTGTCGATCGCCGGCTGCACCCGCTCCGCCGTATTGGTGACCGCGAGGGTTCTCGTGTCGCTTATCGCCGTCCTGATAGCCCCGACGTCGGCCGAGTCCGGAAACACCTCGTTGGCAATGTCGAGTACTTGCAGCGCGCCCGAGTAATCGTAAGCACCCCGGCTCGGGTCGAACGCCTCGTAGACATTCGATTCGAAATACGCGAACAACTGGTTCCTGGCCGTCGAACCCACGGGGTAAACCCGGGACCGTTCTTCGGGTGTCAATTCGTTTTGCAGCTCATCCAGTATCAGGGCAATCCTGGTCTCTTCGCCGGACTCCAGCGTTGCGATGAGCTTGTTGAGGTGACGGTCCTGCAGGTAGCCCGGCACCCAGGTGACGAGCAGCACGACGACCAGGATTGCAGCAACACCGGCGACCGCCAGTTGCGTCTTATTGATGTGGCGCGGTTCGATACCCTCTATGAAGTCGCGGACACTGGCCGGTTGGTCGTCACGCTCGAATGCCAGGCCTTTTTGCAGCGTACGCCACTGGCGGCGGTTGAGGCTTTCGATGGGCCGTACTTCCATCCCGGCCTGCTTGGCCTTTTGCGCCGATCGCTTGTTGTAAGGATGGTGGCCGGCCAGGAGTTCGTAAGATACGCAGGACAATGCGTAAATATCATCGCGTTGATCGGGATCGTCGCCATCGATCATCGCTATCGTGGCATAAGCGGGCGTCAGCGCTCCGAGACTGCCGGCGTCGAACAACGTCATTTCGCCAGACGCCTGGTCGGACATCTTCGCGGCCCGGGCAATGCCGAAGTCGAACAGCTTCACCCGGCCCTGCTTCGTAAGAAATGCATTCGCCGGTTTGAAATCGGAGTGAATGATGCCGCGGTCATGGGCATACGCGAGCCCGTCGGCCATGTCGCGGATCATCGGTATCGCGCGATCGGGCGGCAGGCCGCGGTTTCGGTAGCGCTTGATGAAGCGATCGAGTGACTCGCCGTCCATGTATTCCATCGTCATGAATACGTTTCCGCCATCACGATCGAAGTCGAACACAGTGACGATATTCGGATGCGCAAGATCCTGGGCTTTACGCGATTCGCGCTGTAGTGCTTTCAGGGATTCAGGATGCTTCTTGAACTCCTCGTTCAGAATCTTGACCGCTATGTAGGGGTTGCGGTCCTGTGCCTCTTCCTTGCGCAGATCCTTGGCTTTGAACACGATGCCCATGCCGCCCTGCCCGATAATGTTCTCGAGCACGAAGCGGCCCTTGAGAACGGAGCCGACCGTCGGGATACCTTCCTGGCCGGCCGCCCACTGTTCCGGATTGCTCCAGCTCGAGGCGGACGTACCCGTGCTCCACGACGGTCCCGACTGGCCCGTTATTCCTGTCTGGCCGGTTTGGCCTGTCTGGCCTGTCTGGCCTGTCTGGCCTGTCTGGCCTGTCTGGCCGGTCTGACCCGTGCGACCGGTCGGGTCCGCCGCCGGTGCACCGGCACCGCGAAGTCGCGTATGGCTATCGTCGTCAGGCGGCGGCGCCGGGGTCGCTGCAGGCTGCTTGACCCGGAATTGTGTTTTTTCGCCGTCGTCTTCGGGCGGCGGAAATTCCTGCTGCGGTGCGCCGGGCTGCTCCGCGTAAGGCGGTTGCGTTGGCTGTTGCCCGGGAGACGGTGGTTGCGGTGGCTGTTGTCCCGTGTACGGTTGCTGCGGCGGCGGCTGTCCCCGATACGGTTGCTGCGGCGGCGGCTGTCCCGGGTACGGTTGCTGCGGCGGCTGCTGTCCCGGGTACGGTTGCTGCGGCGGCTGCTGGCCCGGATAGGGTTGCTGCGGCGGCTGTCCCGGATAGGGTTGCTGCGGCGGCTGTTGTCCCGGGTACGGTTGCTGCGGCGGCTGTTGTCCCGGGTACGGTTGTTGCGGTGGCTGGCCCGGATACGGTTGCTGCGGCGGTTGTTGTCCCGGGTACGGTTGCTGCGGCGGCTGGCCTGGATACGGTTGCTGCGGCGGCTGGCCTGGATACGGTTGCTGCGGCGGCTGTTGCCCCGGATGCGGCTGCTGCGGTGGCTGTTGCCCGGGCGACGGCGGCGCGGCCTGAGGTACCTTCTGGCACAACGCCTGGTAAAGCTGTTCGGGCAGGCGCCCCTGGCCATAGAGCGTATTCAACAACAGCAGGAGTTCCGGGCCCGACTCCGGATTTGCGGCGAGCTCGGTATCGAGATCGACCATCAGCTGCGCGAATTCGATTTCGCCAGTCAGGAATTTTCCTAGCGCCAGCTTGAAATTCGTCATCGCTGTTCGAAGTCCACCGTGATCACGGACACGTTATCGGCGCAGCGCCTCGACAGCGCGCATCCGATAAGCCGCTGGCACGCACTCGCAGTACTACCTTCCGACAAGAGTTCGCCGATCTCATCGAATTTCACGTCCTTGTACAATCCATCGGAGCAAATAAGATAACGATCCCGGTTCTGCAGCGGCACCATCATCATTTCGAGAATCAGGCCTTCTTCGCCGCCGACCGCGCGCGTTATGACGTTTTCACCCGGGTAGCCGTCCGCGTCCTCCGGGTCGAGCTTGCCTTCGGCAATCAGTTCCTCGACCTCGCTGTGGTCACGCGTGATCTGTTCCAGATTGAAATCGCGAAGTCGATACACCCTGCTGTCGCCAGCCCAGATACACAGACAATAACCCGGCAATGCAACCAGTGCGGAGACCGTGCTGCCGATCACCTGTTGGCTGCCACCCTGCTTTGACATCGTGTACAGGTCATAGTTGACACGAATGAGCTGATCTTCCACTTCGTCGACAAATTTCGCCGGTGAATCGTAATCGCCGATTCCGGACAGCGAATTGACGACGGTGGAACTCGCAACGTCGCCGGCGTCGTGGCCGCCCATGCCGTCCGCAACAACCCACAACCCGCGTTGCGGCAAGTCGAGAATCGCGTCTTCGTTTACTTTCCGGACGTTACCGACGTTCGTCATGCCGGTCGACACCCACTGCCACGACCTTTCTTCACTCATAGGCTCGCCACATCGATGACCGTCGGTGTAATGCCGGAGATGCTGTCGCCGTGCACGGTCCAGCCGTGCATCGACCAGTTGCCGTCCAGGAAAGCTGTGAACCGCCCGGTTTCGGGCAAAGCAGGTGCACAAACCAGGCAGGGTGCAACCAGCTCGGAGCCCTGTCCCCACCAGAAACTGCACGGTTCTATCGCCGCGCTGACCGTCGACGCCGACATCTCGAGGAAAGTGGACGCGACATCGACACTGTCGCTGAGCGGTAGTCTCAGCCCGGTTTCCAGACCGTTCGCAATGAATGGCTGTGGCAGCGTCGGTTCGTTCAGAACGACCGACTGCAGCGACTCATCGAATTGATCGATGCTGAGATCCGGATCGTCGAGAGCGGCAAGAAGTTTGTCCTCAATGGACTCGAACCAGCTATTGCACGTCGCAACAACCATCAGCGGCGAGGTCGACTCCTGCAACGCCGTCACGACGGCGATGGGAAAGTAGCGGCCGACCTTGTCCATGCTGGGCATCAGCACGCCGGCGTAAGCCGCCGCCCCGCAACAGCCCGCCGGTAGCACGAAGCGCCACAACGGGCTGGTCAGATACGTCTGTAGCCACCCGTCTCCAAGCACCTGGCGACTGTCGTTCATGCCCGCCTGCAGCCACACGTCCCAGGCGTCGACGAAGTCGCGTGGAAGATTGCGCGACAAGAAGTCCCCTTTCGCAGGTAGTTTCCCGTAAAAGCCGGCCATCGTTCCTCTCCGTCCTCTACAGTGAATCCGGGCACCGGAACTGGTGCAACGGCGGCCCCGAAAAAGGATTGGTGACGCTGCGTGCTTCGATCTTCACCGTTGCCGAACGGCCGCCCGCCGCGAACGTCACCTCGTACTCGATGTCGGACAAGATGCGAATATTCGAACTGTCAAGCAACCGGAACAGCGCCCACGGACCATCCAGCATTACGGTCGGTCGACCGCCGCTCGCCTCCTCGAAACTGATTCTCGCCATACCGACACCGTCGCCCGGCCAGCGAATCGTCGTCGGCCGCTGCGGGCCGTGCTGATAGTCGAAGGATTGTCCATCTGCCTCGAATACGAATCGCCGTACCGAAGCATCCAGGCCGGTCGGAATCATGGCGAAAGTCACTTCGGGTTTCTGCCCACCGGACCGGAAGTAGGTTTCCCGTATGCGCTCCGCCATCTGGAATTGCCGCAGTGTCGAGCTCGAAATCCTGAGGCCGCTGCCGCTACGCAAGCGCCAGGTCGATCCCGAGCGGTCTACGATGGGTGCGAGGTTCTGCTGGAAGAACTTGTCGAGTACTCCGCCGTAACCGAATACCCGGGCGAAATCGTCGATGGCGACGTTCTCCTGGCTATTGCGATCGAACGGGAACCGTCCATCGATCAAACGACGGCATTCGTTTTGCACCGTGTTCTGGAAAGTCGTAGCAAGCTGGCCCCGGACATTCCCGGCCGCGAGTGCCTGGCTGCCGCCGCCAAGGCTCGCCAACCAGGTTTTTATCGGTTCCGGCTGACGCCGCGCTTCGGTACGAATCTTGCGAGCCGCCGGGCCGCCGCCCCCCGCGATAACGCGCAATGCATCCGACTGGCCGGCACCGCCGCTGGTCGCTTCCACTTCGCGCTGCAGATCATCGACCATCAGCAACAACTGCTCGATGGCGGCAGGCGTACCGGTGACCAACCGATTCACCCTGGAAAACTCGCGTGTGATCGGGTCTCCGGGGTTGCTCAGCTCCACCTGTGGCAAACCGCCCTCGTCCGACCCGAACATTCTCTCGAGACGCGAGCTGGATTCGCCGTCGCCCTGCTCCCCGTCTTCCGGCTCCGGCTCACTCAGGTTGGTATTCTCGGCGACGATCAGCAACAACTCGTGCATCACCGACGGTTTCGCCGCGATCAAATCCAGCGTTTCCATCGCCTGGCTTTCGTTGTTGAACGGCAGGATCTCGAGATCCAGCAGCAGGCGCCGCCACGTTGAAATATAGTCCTGCGTGTATTTCTCACGCAGTTGGGTTTCGACGTTCGCGATTTCCCGAATGGAAAGGCCGCCCTCGTCCCTGCCGAGCACCCAGTTCTCCTTGCCGGCCTCAGCGATGAGCTTGGCGGACATCGTGGGGTAGAGTTCCTTGAATCCCTTGCTCGTGTAAAGCGCGGAGACCGGTTCGGACAGCGGCACACCGCTCTTGCGGCGAAACACCTTGTCGACGCCGAGGCCCAGTTTCCTGCTCAGGACGAGATCGTCCTTGTCGTAGGCAAGTGCGTCCAGTTTCAGGCGCGAGTACAGGAATTCCGACAGTGGCGCTTGTGCCAGCGTCGCCTGTGCGCCGGAGATGAGGCGCTCGTTGACCGGGTTCGGCACGACCTGCTCGAACAGGAAATCGCTGTGCCGTTTCAATCGCGTGTAGCGATCTCCATCGCCGGCAAAACTGCGGCGCCACTCGGAGCCAATCAGGAAGGAAAGCTGCCGTGGTTCCATGCGGTCCGGATTGCCGAGCATCATGTAGGCTTTCAGATACTCGTACAGCAATTGCGGGTTCGCGGCATTCTCGCGAATACGCGTCTCGAGTATCTTCATAACGGTCGGACCCAACGACTCGTTGAGCTCACGACGGTAGGCATCGCCCACGCGCTCGCTCATTGCGCGGCCCTGGAACAACCACATGCGCATGTGCAAAGGCACCGATTCATCGTATTGCTCGGCGACGTCGAGGACCGCGCGCAGCGCATCCAGGCGCGGCAACACCTGTTCGAGTGACTGCCCGACGCCGGCGGTCTGTGGCGCCACCGCCTGGTACTGCTGGAGAGACTGCCCGACTTCATCGAGATAGCCGCGGTTCGCGGTAAAACTCGTTATCCAC
>CALZMQ010000072.1 GCA_945788625.1 uncultured Woeseiaceae bacterium | reverse complement strand
ATCGATCAGCCGCCAGTTGTTGGATTTCCTGACCAGCAAGCTGACGTCCCGTCGAAGCAGATACAAATATTGCTTGTCGACGGATGTAAAAAACGTCTCGATAAGCCGGTGATTGCCGATGCGCTGCCACGACCGGTTCATCTGCAGCCATGAGCTGTATTCGCTGCTTCCATCGATCTCCAGCTTGTAGATGCGCCGCCTTGAGTCCAGCCGATAGACAACGCCGGCCCCCACCGCGATATCGATATTCCCTTCGTCTCCGATAACCTCCCAGCGACTCCGGCAATCGGGGACAGGGGCGCCGTCGAGGCTGGCAGAACCATACGGAGTCATGCAGGTAAGAACGCGCCCCTGCTCATCGAGTGCAAACACCTGAGCAACCTCGACAGGTTCGGCTGAGGCGTCGGGCGTCAGCAACGTCGACATGACCGCTACGAAGAAACATGTGACACATATTCGTACTATGTCCATCAACACCACCTCGGTCAGCGTATTTTCGCCCACTATTGCAAAACAGTTGCCGATGCGCAAATGCCGATACGGCAGGACGTTCGGTTCGCCGCTGCGCACCTCAGCAACACGAAGAAAAGACATTGCGCGCCCGCGCGGCTATAGTGTGTCTGACGTTTACCCTTTCACTACGAGTGTCGCGCCCATGTCAGCCGTTCGGTATCGGTTTCTAACGCAAAACACTGCAATGATCGCAAGCAATCGACGCGGTGGCCGTCCTGGTGAATGGTCGCCATTCATTGAACCGAATTTCGACATTGCCTGTTTGCAGGAGGTGTGGACAGATCGAGTAACGCGTCGGTTGTTGCGAGGATTCTCGACGAAACCGTCCCTGCATCAACGCAATTCGGGAACCATGTTTCGATCCGCCGGGCTCGTGACGCTAAGCTGGCCGACGCCGATAGTCCGTCGTCGCTGGAAGCGATTCACACGTCAGGCTAACCTGGATCGAATTGCTGGCAAGGGCGTCATATTGACCGAGCTCGACATCGGGCTCGGCGTGCCCTTGCAGATCTACAATACGCACTTCAACGCTGCCAGAAAGTTTCCGTCAAGTGACAGCGCAGTGAGGGCGGCCCGGCGCGACGCGACTACAACCAGAGACCCGGTGTACGTCGCTGAGCGCCTCGTAACCGCGCGGCAACTGCTCGAATTGGCGAGGTTTATTGTGTCGACCCGGCGTCCCGACTCGCCGGCTATCCTCTGCGGTGACCTGAATCTTAATGGCGAGAGTCCCGTTGCTTTTCCAGTGGCCCAGATTCTGGGCACGGAACGGGCAATTCGCGACGGGGCACGCCGCGGACTGCGAAGCCGCTTTTGGGAAAGCGTCCAGTCGCCGTGGGGAGAACGATTGCGTCTCGCTCTCACCGCCACGGTTCCAGCTGACTATCGATCGCCAGCGGACTTTGGTGCAGCTGCGGAGGCGAAGACCCAGTACCAGCTTATCGTTGACGTGATGCGCGTACTGGGCTTTCGCGACGGGTGGGGGGAAAGCAACAGAAATCGATGCTATACGACGAAACTCGGAAAGCGCGGTAAGGACACGGTGAACGATACCCGTATCAGGCTTGGAGTCATGGCATCGCCCGACGAGTCCAGCGGTTTCGTATTCGCAAACGACAGCCGATTGGCAGCACCTCATGCCTATCGACTGGACTACCTTTTCACCAGCAATGGCCGAGGGCCCTCGGCGTCGCGAATCGGATTCGGAAAAGTCCGCCGCACCTATGTGGCAGTCCGGGGCCAAAACTTCTCGTTGCCGCCGCATAGACTAACCTGGCTGTCAGATCATTGCGGCCTTGCAACGACCATTTCTGTCAGTACTTAGGCGGCAACGCAGACAATCACGTTGCAGGGTCCAACTGCGTCTGATCAGTCCCAATCATTTCTGTCGCGTCACTCAGTCATCATGCGATGACATGGAGAGGTGGTCGCACACCAGCCTGGCGTGTATTGCAATGCGCGCAACGTTGAAACACCGCTTACTCACCGACAGCAGCAAGTCCTGACCCTGTCTTGCCACTGCCCTGCCCCTGGTGTCCTTAACTCTTGACACAAAGTCAGAGTCTCGACGGCGGTACTCTTCAAGTTTCGCCACGTAGTGGAACCACGAGGAGCGCCGGAACCGCTTGCAGTCACTGAATTGCGCACCAATACTCAATTGGTTTAGCGGCACGAGGCTCGCATCATGGCCAGCATTGGTAAACGACTACGTGAGGTTGCCCGGGGGCACCGGCTGTTGGCTCGGGGCTTCGCCGTCCTGACTGTCTTGCTCCTGGTCGCCATCGTCTATTTGGGGGTCTGTCGCCCCTACCAGCTGCACCTGGGGGCGACCGCCGCTGAAATTGAGCGGCCGATGCCCGGCGACGAACTCAATCCGGATCCTTCTTTCCTTGCCACGCGGGCGATCACCATTGCCGGCAGTCCGGAAGACATCTGGCCGTGGCTGCTGCAGATGGGTTACGGGCGTGCGGGATACTATGGCTACGACCTGCTGGAGAACGCCGGCAGTCCGGAGGGCCTGCGCAGCGCCGATGAAATCCTGCCGCAGTTTCAAAACTTCGTCGTCGGGGACGAGGTGCCGATCAGCGCCGTCGTCAGCATGACGTTCCATACCATCGAGCCGAATCGTCACCTGATCTGGCTGGGAGACGATGTCCCCCACCCCGGGGCTTTCACGTGGGCCTTATACCCTGTGGACGGCGAGCATACGCGCCTGGTCAGCCGCATTCGCTGGAGCTACGACCTGACATCGGCCAGGAACCTTGCGCTGCAATTGTTCACCGAGTTCGCGGACCACATCGCGATTCGCAAGATCCTGCAGGGCGTGAAACAGCGAGTCGAGCAGGATATCGAGCCGTTCTGGGTACAGAATGTCGAATTCGTTACCTACCTTTGCACATTCCTGATCTTCCTGGTGGCGTTGGCCCTGCTCTTCTGGCGTCGGCTCACACGGAGGACCTGGGGCGCCAGCCTGGTTTCCGGCCTGGTCTGGCTCACAAGCTGGTACGCACCCATCAGTGCGTGGCTTGGCATGCTGTTCGCGCTACTGGCCATTGGTGCGCTGCTGCATGCCCATCGTAACGTATAATGCCGTCAATACTCGATTCAACCATTCGGCTATCGCCGATGATCCGAAAGTTCGTCGGTTTAGCTAGCGGAGACAGACATGGCCTATGACCCCAACTTTATCGCCGGCAACTCTATTCCATTACCCGTTCCCAGTGCGAGGGTTTTGACATCGGCGTTCGGTGGCGATTTCGTTCACCACCTGCGCCACTCGATTCTCTTCAACCAAGCTCGCGGTTTCGCCTTTGTATCAGCGAACAATATTGACGGGGCGACAATACCATCGGCGCAGTTCACCAGCAGGAGTTTCAAGAACGATCCGGACATTCAGCCGACATCGCTGCAGGTCGATCGAGACAGAGGTTATCGCACGAGTCCGGCCAATGGACTTGGGCCCAACCCCTGGGACCAGGGCCACCTCGCGCGGCGCAAGAGCCTGTCATGGGGCACCGAGGCGGATGCGAGGATCGCCGAGCGCGAGAGTGATATGTGGTCCAACATCGCGCCGCAGCACCACAACCTGCATAAAGATGCCTGGGGAAATATCGAGGACTGGATGCTGGACCGCGCACAGGCGGACGGTAGACGCGCGTGCGTGTTCACCGGTCCGGTATTCACCGAAGATGACCCGACACACCAAAACGGCGTCAACGAGGCGCCGATCCGTATCCCGGCCGGCTTCTGGAAAGTGATCTCGGTGCGGCTCAACGGCGACATGCGGTCCGCAGGGTTCCTGGTCTGGCAACGCGACTATGACAGCGAGGTGCCGTTACCTTTCGCGCCTGTCCTCGAACAAGTGCGGCTGACGACGATTGAAGTTCTGACGGGCCTGACCTTTCCGGCCCTGCGACAGTTTGATCCGCTGTTGTTTCAAAGCACGGACATTGCAGGTGGCCCGACCACCAGTGATGCGCGGGCGCGCGTTCGCGAGGTGATGCTCAGAGATCGCGCAGTTGCCGAGCGCGTCGCGCCTGCCGGCCTCACCGAAGAGGTGTTGGCAAGGGCAACGCGACCGGGCACTGCAACGATTTCCAGCGCGCGCGATATCGTGCTTTGACGGCAGACGTTGAGACGGTCAGTTCCGCAGCACGCCCGTTCTTCTGCCGCCGCAGACATAAGCTGTTTGCGCCGACTGTGTTTCGGCAATCAGGTTCGAATGAATTTCGTCGCCGGATAGTGGCCGGCTGAACAGGTAGCCCTGTACCGCATCGCAGAGATGCCGGCTTAGGAAATCCAGCTGTGCCTGGCTTTCCACGCCTTCGGCGACGACCAGCTTATTGAGATTGTGAGCCATGGCAATGACCGCTGCCACCAGTTCACAATCATTCCCGTCGCCGGGGACGTCTTTTACGAAGTCACGATCGATCTTGACGATATCTATCGGGAACTCGCGCAGGTGGCTGAGCGATGACTGTCCGGTGCCGAAGTCGTCGAGGGCTATGCGGATACCTGCGGCTTGCAGTTCTTCCAGAACGGAACGCACACGCACTGGTTCCTGGAACAAAGAGCTTTCGGTGATCTCGATGATCAGGTGACGCGGTTCCAGTCCGGTCGCTTCGAGCGTGTTACATACGAAATCGGCAATTCCCTCCTCGTGAAAGCAGCGTGCCGAGAAATTCACCGCAATAGAAATATCGAGCTGCGCGTCCTGATTGATCGCCCGGCACTGCTGGCAAGCCGCCCTGAGCATCCAACGTGTGGCCGGCAGGATCATGCCTGCCTCTTCAAGGATCGGTATGAACTCGCCTGGATTCACCAAGCCTCGCTCAGGGTGTCGCCAGCGCATCAGTGCTTCCACGGACACTGTCTGTCCTGTCTTCAAATCCACAATCGGCTGGTAGTGAGGCAACAACTCATCGCGTTCGAGCGCGTGCCGCAGATCGTTCTCCATGTTCGTCCGATGGATCACACGTTCCGCCACCTGCTGTGAATAGACTTGATAACTGTTGCGCCCGTTTTCCTTGACCTGGTACATAGCGATGTCCGCCCGGCCAATAAGCTGGTCGATTTCCGTTCCGTCCTCGGGAAATACCGCGATACCGATCGAAGCAGTGACGAACAGTTCGACTGTGTTGACCTGGAACGGCTCTCTCAAGGCGGCGAGGATCTTGTCCGCCAGGGCGTTGGCCGCATCGCGGCCGCTGAGTTGCTCTGAGATAACAACGAATTCGTCCCCACCGAATCGCGCTACCGTGTCCGCTTTACGGACGGTCGCAGTGAGTCGATCGGCGACTTGCTGTAGCAACTGGTCGCCGATGCTATGGCCCAGAGTGTCATTGATGGTCTTGAAGCGATCAATATCCAGGAACAGGATACCGACATCGCTTCCGCCTCGATGCGCTACGTTGATTGCATGCTCGAGACGATCCTGCATCAACGCGCGATTGGGCAGGTTAGTCAATCCGTCGTGGAACGCCAGGTGATCGATTCTCGCTCGGGCCTGTTTGTGATCGGTGATGTCCTCGACACGTGACCAGATGAATTCCTCGCCGCCCCTTTCCAATAACAGCCCTGCCAGCCGGACTGGTACCGCCTGGCCGTCCACACGGATGTATTCGCTTTCATAGGGTCCGTATCGACCCGACTGTTTGAGACGGTCCAGCTGCCGTCGTTCATCGGCTGCATACTTGCCCGACGTGACATCCCAGAAATTCAACTCCAGTGCCGGCCCCACTTTCAGCCCGAGGATGGACGCAAAGGCAGGATTGACGTCGACCAGTTCCCCGTTCTTGCGGCACAGTGCAAGACCAATCGTGGATTCCTCGAACAGCATGCGGTTGAATTCCTCACTCTCGCGCAACGCCTCGATTGCGGCAATACGTTTGGTGATGTCTTGGATGATGGCAACGAAGACGGGTGGGGTTTCCTCGTGTGACAAGTGCACCAGAACCTCCACGGGATAGGTCGTGCCATCCTTGCGCTCGTGTACAGTCTTGAATGTCAGGCGCTTTTCGCGGCCGTCAAGCAATGGTGCCAATGTGTCCCTGAGTTGTTTTTCTGTGAACTCCGGTTTTATATCGAACGGAGTGATGGTCATCAGGTCCCGCATCGAGTATCCGAGGTTGTCACGCGCTCCCTTGTTGACCTGGGTAAACAGGAGCGTTTCCGCGTCAAACACATAGATTTCGTTGGATGAATTATCGAGGATCCGCCCGAGTCGTTTTTGCAGTTCCTCCGCCTTTTTGCGCGCGGTAATATCGACAATGGATGCGCGCACCAATTCAAGGTTCGGATCCGGCAGCCGGACCAGTCGCACCTCACAGGGGATCTCCTGTCCCGCCGCATTCACGTGCATCCAGTCGAAGGTCGGTGCCGCGCCCGCCATTGCCTCCTGGATGAATTGCATCGCGGCTTCAGCCGAAGGGCGGCCGTCCGGCTGGGTCGGGGGACTGAGCGTAGCCGGCCCGTGCTGCAACAAGCGCTCGCGGTCCATACCGAACATTTGCTCGGCGAGCAGATTTACTTCGACGAAACGACCGTTATGCACGGTCAGCACTACAATCGCTTCAGGCGCGCATTCGACGAGGGTTCGATACTGTTCCTCGCTAAAACTCAACGCCATTTCAATTTCCACGCAGTCATGAAATCCCTGCCTTTACAACCTATAGACGCCGACATTTGCGGTCGCTGGCGCCCTTCGCACAACCAGGTGGGCCATGATCCCGACCGAAAAAAAACGTCTGAACAGGTGTTATCGGCAAGCGCCCTGAAAGTTTGAGTTCGCTGGAGCCAGACTATGTAAAGAAATCACGATATCGGCAACTACGAATTGAAATGTGCAAAGAGGGTCAATAATCTGGGCCTCGACCAAATCGATGTCGCGTCACATCGGCAAAGTGAGCACACGATGGAATCAATTCGACTGGCGATCGCCGTTGTCGCAGCGATCGTTCTGTTTGCTGTGGCTATTTTCTGGCCTGCCGGCCGTCTGGACTGGCTGGCAGGTTGGCTCTACGTCGGCATTGTCGCGCTCAATCACCTCGGCAACGTTGTCTACCTCAAGCGAGTCAATCCCGAACTGATCGCGGCCCGGTTGCGGAGGGGCAAGGGAACCAAGCGCTGGGACACAGTATGGAGTCTGGTCTTCGGTCCGACATTGCTTTCGACCTACATCATCGCAGGATTCGATGTCGTCAGATTCGAGTGGTCGACAATGTCTGCGTTTTTCTGGCCGATCGGACTGGTTCTGTTCGTGGCGGGTGCAGCGCTTTTCTCGTGGTCCATGGGCATCAATCCCTTTTTCGAGAAGACCGTACGGATTCAATCCGAGCGTGGCCACCGGGTCATCGACACCGGACCGTACGTATTTGTTCGTCACCCGGGCTACCTGGGATTATTCGGGTGGTGCCTGTCTGCCCCGCTCCTCCTGGGCTCCTGGTGGGCCTTCGTGCCGGCGATCATGTCGGTCATCGGGCTTGTCGTTCGAACCGCACTCGAGGACAAAACGCTGCGCGAGGAGCTCGAGGGTTATGAAGCGTACTCGACACGCGTTCGCTATCGATTGCTTCCCGGCGTCTGGTGACCGGGCGAGTATAGCGGGCCGACCACCGTATTCGAGTATCCACCGATGTCCCCGATAACAGACCTGGACCTCAAGAAGCATTCCCTGTCCCTGTTCTTCGTCATTGCCTATTCGATACCGATCGTCGCAACGATCATCGTCGTGCTCGTAGCCGGCCGACCCTCCGATATCGTCGTCAAAGAAATGTCCGCAGCGGCGCTGGTCGTCGTGATGGCAATGGTCCATGCACCCACGATTGCCGCGATGATCGTGGTTTTTCGCAGTCAGGCTTTTCATGGCATCGCGGTCCTGTTCCGACAATTGACACACTGGAAATTTCCGCTGGCCTGGTACCTCAAAGCAGTCCTGATCTTTCCGGCGACCATACTGGCCGTCCTGTACCTGCTCTCCCTGTATTCTGCGAATTTCAGCCCGGTGCTGTCCTTGAGTGTCGTGGCGTTCGGCGCCTTGCTCAGCTCACTTTGGGAGGAAATCGGCTGGACCGGATTTGCAACGCCAGTGATGCTGAAGCGATTCAGCCCACTCGAGGTCGGGCTACTCCTCGGCCTCTTGCACGCCGTGTGGCATCTGGCGGCCAGTATTTATGGAGCGGGTGTTTTTCACGGCAACCTGTTCGTTGTCAATTTCCTGGCCACCGCCATAGGCATGGTCGGGCTACGGATCATCACGATCTGGATCTACACACGAACTCGCAGCCTGGTCCTGGGCTGGCTGACCCACGCAGGGTTTACGGGCGGGCAACTGTCACTGGTTTCCCTTGATTTGACGGCCGCCGAGACGATTGTCTGGAATTCGGCCTTTTCGTTTGCGGTGACTTTGATTGTTGTTTTCGTCGTGCTGCGGAACAGGGACTTGATGAATCGCTCTTGCTAATTTAGAAACAATAACTTACACAGCTAACTGAATGTCAATTCTAAGAATGTTTGCCCCGAGGGCACCTGGCCCGCGGTAACGTCGGTATGAGGCTGCCGCCCAATGCTCGGGTCAATCGAGCAGAGGGTTGATTCTACTCAGGCCTGACTCTATGGCCGGGTCGCCCGGATAGGTCATGTTGGCGAGAAAATAGACAAAGTATCCAGGTCGAGTCAATCCGTCTTCAACCAGCGTGTCCGCCATCGTTAACAAAGCTGGAATCGCAGCACGGTGATCGCGAATTGTTCCGTCGGTCATGTACCGCTGATACAGCAGTAACGCATTTTGGTTCTTACCCTGTCGAAACTGCTCATCGATCTGCATGGCCAGACTCGCCGGAGCCCGGTATTGCAATGCAGCGGCCAACGCGGGGTCATTGCCCCCGAAGTAGTCGGCCGAGGTAAGCGGCGCTGAAATGTGTGGCCTGATCTCGTCGCGAAAATCGTTAGCCAGCCAGCTATGCCAGTAGATCGTGGATACTCTCAGAGTCAATCCACTGTTTTCGAGAACGACGCGCTTGCCGTCGCCATAATGACTGGGCTTCGCCCCGCTCGGCTCGCCGACAAATGCCGCATACGTCAACTCCTCGAATTTGTGCACAAAGTGCTGGGCTGCAGAAAACGTGGTGCGCCCGACCAAAACGTACAGACGGCCGTACTCGTTGAATTCACTGCTGCCTATGCCGGTGACGAAAGGCGTCACCCAGGCGCCGATGCCGCCCGAGTTGTGCCGCAAATCAATGACATATCGCGATACGCCTGCGTCGCGCGCCGCCTCGATGGTCTCTGCGACAAAATCGCCGTACGGCGAGACAGGATTCTCTTCAAACTGATTCACCTGTATATAGATCGCGTCGTGATCCTCCAGTACTTCGAACCACCGATACTTGTCGCGGTTTCTCAGCCACAAGGGTAATGTCGCCGGCAAGCCGCTCACATATTGCTGTCCAGGCTTGTGCACCGTCTGCAACCTGGTTGTTTGTGTCTGTGCTGTAGCGTCGACTGTGGTGATCGTAACGGAGTCACTTGCTCGACTGATACCGAGTATCTGGGTTACCTCGGGCAGCGCGAGCCGATCCGGCGCCATGAGCCTGGCGCGGCTGCTGTTCTCAAAAAAGCTGACAGACCGGACTGCCTCGATGGCTTCAGTCACCGGTGCCGTGTCGAATTCGAGGACTTTCTGGCCGACCAGGTCGAGATAGTCCGGATGTGCGCCCACGATGAAAAGACCGTCTTCGAACAGCTCGAAGCGGACAGGCGACTGCCGAAATCTGATCGACTCGACCTTGGGCGGCTCTGTACCGGAATGGCCAAGCTCTGCTTCGAGCGCAAATTCGGGATACAGGCGCGGTATGTGCAGGCGCGTGTGCCCATCCCGAAGCTGTGCGACGATTTTCGCCATGCCGACGATAACCTCCGCATCCGACATGTGCGGGACCTCTGCGTCGAGTTCCCCGACCGCAGCATCGAAATCGGCTTCCGAGACGTTATGAAAGGGCTTGAAGTGGATTTCTTTGATTGCTGAGGAAAGCTGATGCAAGTCATCGCGCCATTGTTGATCCGACAACGCCCTGGCACTTGCAGCCACACTGAAAGTGAGCCCAATAAGCAGACATAAGAAGGATACCGTACGAGAAAACGTCGTTCTCATTTCAATCTCCGGACGTCCACAAGGAAAAAACAGCTATGGCGATGCTCGTGGAGCAGCAACGCGATTTCTCATTAGATGCCGCGTGACGGGCAATCGTTTGTCTTGTTCCGGTAGATCGCGCTCAACCTTCTATCTGAATTAGCGGCTAAAGAAGAGCCTTGTTGGGACCTCGGATCGCCACTGCCCAGATCGATTGACCGCGCGGCTGAACGAGGGGATATCCGCCCACATTACGCTGGATAAGGTACGACCTAATTCCAAACTAAAATGGGGAACGTACCATGCACGACGTACTAGAAGCTCGGCTGGACCTCGGCCGAATCCGCGGCGAAATCGATTGGCATCGTTATCTTCGGCGCGCAAAACTCAAAATCCTGTTCGTCACCGACTCTCGTTTCACCGATACGAACAGCGTCTACGAGTACATGCAGGGCAAGCGCATCGGTTGCACCAATTTCGAAGTTCACCGCGCACTGTATTCCACAGGCACGCTCGATATCGACATGGCACCCGGTGCGGACGATCCGCACTACAACAATTTCCAGTATCGATCAGAGAAACCGGGCGGAGGCAAGATACTCGACGACTACCACGTTGTGTTCCTTTTCGCGGTAGGTCCGTCCGGCACAATACCAGACGAAGAACTCGCCGAGCTGCACCGATGGATGGACGCCGGCGGCGGCATCTTTGCGACCGGGGACCACGATACGCTCGGCGAGCGTATGGCGTCGCGCGTGCCTCGCGTCGGTACCATGCGCAAATGGACAAATGCAGACGGCGTGCCTTCGGGCGGCGGGGCCGACCGAATCGATACCAACCAGCCGGACCCAACCGTACCGGGTCAGGTTAACGGCACGGTCACGGTACCCACCTCGGCGCAGGGAGACGCGTACCCGCAGCCCATCGACTGGATACCGGTTCGGACGCAGTATTTGACCGTGTTCTCGCGGGTGAACTATCCGCACGAAGTCCTTTGTCACCCGTCGCTCGGCCCGATCGACATCATGCCCGATCACCCCCACGAAGGTGAGTGTGTCGAACCGCCGGCAATCGACTACGCAGCCAAAGTGAAGTACGGCAACGCCGCAACTGCACCCGTCGAGTATCCGACCGACGCGGGCCACCAGGAAAAACCGTTGATCATTGCCAGAGGCCGCAATGCACACGAGTATCAGCAGGCCAAGGGCCCGCTCAATCCGAAGGTCTTCGACATGATCAGCGTTTACGACGGCCACAAGTCGAGTGTCGGTCGCGTCGTTGTCGACAGTACCTGGCACCACTGGTACGGCATGAACATCGACGGGCTGATCTCCGCCGGCGGAACCAACTGGGACAAGATCGGCCGTTACTTCCTGAATGTCGCCAAATACCTCGCTCCGCCAGGCGTATTTCGCAGCCACTGCTGGTGGGACATCATCGACATACAATTCGACTATCCCTTCGCCGAGGAGGTTATCCACACGCGGCGCAACCTGGATCTCTATGAGGTCGGCAATATCTTCGGCGAGGGGTTGCGGCGGCGCTGGGGTCCCTGCGGCGAAGTGGAATTCCTGCTGCGGAGTATCTGCGAAATCAAGCCGCACCTGTGCGAGGTGATCGAACGGCACATTATTCCGCACTGGCCGCCCGGTCCGTGGTGCCTGTCCTGCCCGCCTTGGGACATCATTCGTGCAGCTGTTCTCGGTGGCATCGTGCGAGGCACGGCTCCAATTCGCGAGCAACTCTCAAAGCTGTTTTTCGAGGGCGAACTGAGCAAAAAAAGCCTGACAATCGACGAGATCGAGGAACATGCAATGAAGGGCATTGCGGACGCGCTTGACGAACTCGATGCGCTCGTTAAGGAAGATCTCAAGACGTTCTCGAAGGCCTGGTTCGCAAAATAACGTGAACGGCGGGCGTTCCGGCGCCCGCCCTTCAGACTTAGCCGGGCGCACTTCGGAGTTCATTTCAGTGGTCTAGCGACCGCCATTAGTGGGCGGCGTGACACAGGTCGCACCGTCCAGGGAGGACGGCTGGGCTCGTACTAATCGGCGGCTGCGCGCTTCGGCAACAGGCGCTTGAACCCAAGGTAGGCGCCCACGATTACGCCACCCACGATAAAGCCGAACAGGCCGTTGTAGAGTATCGATGAAATAGCGCCAACAATCCCGCCGGCCGTCGGCAAGCTGTGTGCCCAAACTTCAACGATATGTAAGCCTTCTGCCACTATGGGCAGGCCATGCACGAGGATGCCGCCGCCGACCAGGAACATGGCGGCGGTGCCGACGATTGACAGCGTGATCATTAACTTCGGCGCCATGCGCAGTATCCACGCGCCGAGCCAGCGCTGAAAACGCACCAGGCGCGTTGTATCTCGTTTTTCTATCAGGTGCATGCCGACATCATCCATCTTGACGATGCCCGCGACGAGGCCGTAGACGCCGACAGTAATTGCAGCAGCGAGGAAAGTCAGAACCGTAATCCTTGTAATCAGGTCTGCCTCTTGCACCGTGCCGAGGACAATGACAATGATCTCTGCTGACAGGATGGCGTCAGTGCGAATCGCGCCGCGAATCCGTCTTTTCTCAAACGCAACCATGTCGACGCTTTTATCAGCGACCGCCTGCAGGCGCATTTTGTGTTCTTCTTCCTCCTCCGATGCGTGCAGGTAGCGATGGGTGACTTTTTCGAATCCCTCAAAACAGAGATACGCGCCGCCCAGCATGAGCAAGGGCGTAATTATCCAGGGGACGAAGGCGCTGAGCAGCAATGCGATGGGCACCATAATCGCCTTGTTGATCGCCGAACCCTTGAAAACGGCCCAGACAACGGGAAGTTCGCGCTCTGCCCGGATACCCGAAACCTGTTCGGCATTCAGC
>CALZMQ010000071.1 GCA_945788625.1 uncultured Woeseiaceae bacterium | reverse complement strand
CAGCATGGATCGTGGCAAGGCGTTCGAAGACGAGGTTCGTAAGCAACTCGGCCTGTAGTTCGGAGCCCCCCAAGGCCCGCGATAGTGGTAGCCGCCCTCGGAGTCGAACCGAGAAACACCTGTTTCTAAGACAGGTAGGTATGCCAAATTCCCGTCAGACGGCCATGATGTAAGAGGATGCAGGAGCGGCATCTTGCCGCTCCCACAGGTGCCGAATCACTGCTTGATGTTAACCAGTCCATTCAGCAGAGCGTCGAGACCACCCACGACAGACAGGTTGCCTACGTTTTCGGTAACCTTCTCGAGAGTCTCCAGCTCTTTGAGACGTAGTGCCACGCGGTTGCTTTCCATCACTTTCGCGGTGTTCAGCAGCGAACGGGTTGCATTGGTCTCTTCGCGGCGACGAATAACGTTCGCTTGTGCCGCTTTTTCGGCTTCAACCACCTTGCCCAGCAGGTCCTTCATGTCGCCGGGCAGGATGATGTCTTTGACGCCTACGCTGATGATGCTGACGCCGATCTCAGCAAAACGCTCGCCGAGGTGCTCCGCGATGTCGCGGTCGATCGCAGTCTTGTCCTCGAGCAGCGCATCCAGCTTGCGGGTGCCGACAGCCGCACGCAGACCGAACTGGATCTCTTTGTAGAGCAGATCCAGCGGATCTTTAGCCGCGCGCACTGCCTTCGCCGCATCAACGTACTGGTAAGTAGCGGTTACGTTGATGCGTAGCGCCACTTTGTCCTTGGTCAGGATTTCCTGACCCTGAACTTCCAGCGCTTTGATACGCAGCTCCACAAGCTCCACGTTAACGGCGTGGCTAACGTTCCAGTAGGCGTGCAGGCCGGCTGCAAGGGTATCGGTGAGTTCACCGTCCACGTACAGCAGGCCCACGTGGCCGTGCGGAACAATACGCGCGTAGACCGCCGCATCAGCGATGGCGAGCACGCGTGCATCACTGCCGATCACGAGACGTTTGCTCAGGCGCGCATTGAGTTTAATTCCCTCATTGAGGTCATAACGTTCGGTGCGAACCTTCACCACGCCCTTCCAGTAAAGCATGCGCTCTGCCGGGCCAAGTACCGTCGCAATGTGCTCGTTGACATACACCAGCGCAACTTCATCTACGTTGGTTTCAGCGACGTAGAACAGGCGATCGATCTCGGCGCGTTCTGCCTCGACCAGGTAATCAGCCAGGCGGTGCTCGAACACAGCATTCGACAGGTCGTAGCGCTCTACCTCGTAGCGACGACGCAGGCCACGGTAATGATAAGTTCCCGGTGCCAGGAACTCGATGAAGTCTCCGTCCTTAAACAGGAGACCGCGTTCGTGCTTGCGCACGATGAACTTTTGAGTGAACAGCATAATACGTTCTCCTTCATGAATTGAAAAACCGCGGTTAAGCGGGCGAGTGTTTTCAGACGGATCACCTCCTTTGGGTTTGATATAACGAGTTACATAGCGATGCATCCCAGTCGTTCTTGACTGGGTATGAAAAAATGAGCATCCACTGCCACAACGATGCTGCGGACCAATGGCGCCGGTCGATCGGGCAACCTGTGCGCGCAGCTTCGATCCGATCTCCTGCGTCGGCCGAGGCCGTCACGAGAGTCGGGCAGATGTTGCGTGGACAAACTGCTGGATCAGCCTGGCGAAACACCGATCGGCTACAGAATTGCTGCTCGGATCGCTCGGTTTTCCTTACGGAAGGTTGAACGTCGTCGCCGACAGTGGACGCGGGGAGGGCGATATCCTCGCCCGGGAGCGGATTCGAACCGCAGGCCGAAGCCTTTACCTTGATGCCGCTTCAGGGCATTGGCTGGAAATGCCAGAGTCGAACTGGCGACTTTCAGATTAACTGGTCTGATGCTCTACCCTCTGAGCTAATTTCCCGTGGTGGTTGGGTGCTGACGGTACGCTCGGTACACACCGTGCGATGGGAGCGTGAGTGCGCCGGACGGGACAAGAACCCGAACCGCTGAACGCCGTGAGCATGCTCAACCCTTGTGTTCCGGGACGGAGTGGATTCGCTGGCTACGCCAGCTCACCCTGCGGGCGCACTTCGTGCGTCTGTCGGCACTGCGCGCCTCGGTTGAACCGTCGATCTCCGCTTTGTAAGAGCGGCGCTCTCACCATCTGAGCTACCGCAGCTGAGATGGCAAACGGCCGAGAAACGGCCGTTTGCCGAATGTCGTTCGCCCGCCGGCTACTTGACGGAAAACCAGGACGTTGGCTGCACGCCAACACCCCGGCTTTCTGCACAAACGCGCTTACTTGCGAAGTTCGCACTCACTTGCGCTACCCGTTGCCTCTCGCGACTAACAACGTTTGTACCGCGGGCCGCACCACAACGTGTTCATGCACCGCGCATTGCTTCGCCGCTATTCCCGACGTATCGAGAACTCGGGAGGCCGGACTTGCCTGGAATGACCGAGCACGATTGCTCGGCGAATCGCATTGCTGCGTTCCTTTCCCGCCGTTGCCGACGGTTAGCAGCGCCAGGCCGCTATAAAGGACCTCGGCCGCAGCCGATGGCCCTGAATCTGGTGTTCGTAGGAGCGGCATCCAGCCGCGATATCTTCTCAATCGCGGCTGGAATACCCCGAGGGCACGTAGGCCGCTCCTACAATCAATATCATCGGGGCAGGCGCGCACGCGCACAGCCGGGTCTGAAATGCCGCAGCCTTTCCCCATGAAAGGCTCTGCCCCAACGTCTACACAATCCACATTGTTAAAGAGCGTTCCGCCGGGGCATCGCCGCTCGTGTGCGTCCTGCACTCGCGGCATACCGTCCATCCTGGACATAAAAAAACCCCGGCGGGTATGAACCGACCGGGGTTTCTCGTTGGAGCTTCCCTGGAAGGTTCGCAAATCGAGCCTTCCGGGATATGTCCTCAGGAAGGCTAAGTCATCGGTTCCCCACTAATCGTGGCGAGCAAATCAATACGGTCGAACGCGATCCGCGCCGGCATGAGCTTCATACCTGACAGGCGCGCGCCGCCGTCACCATCGACGTCGGCATACGACTGCCAGCGCCAGTTGGCGGCGTTTGACGACCGAAGTTTTTGAGTTGAATGTGTCATAGGGGGCGGGAGTATACGCTCAGGAAACAATCTGTCAACAATTAAAGTGAACAGATGTCCCGAAAATGTGAACGGCGGCTGATAGTCAGGGTTTCCTGATTCGTTTCGGCCCGGTCGCTCGAACCGATTTCAACCAGTTATGTAAGGTGGATTCCTGGCGAGCGGTGAGATCGAGCGCGCCCGACATCAGTTCGATCGTGTCGATCACACGGCTGCGAATCGCCGCACCCACTTCGGTATCCGGGACCGTCGGGCCCTTGCCAAACAGGATCCAGCCGGGAGAGACGTTGGTGATCTCGGCGATCGCCTCTATGATTTTCAGATTCGGGTTCTTGGGCTCGGTGGTCTCGAGGCGATGTAAACCGGTCTTGGAGAGATCGATTCCGTATTCGCGCAATTGCGCTCGTAACGCCGCGGGGTCCATTTGCGCCCGTTGACGCGCCGCGCGAATGCGCTCCGCAATGTTTTGTGGTTCGCTTTGCAATGCCGGACCGGGGTCTCAGTTACCGATCGTTATGATCGTCAGGCCCGAAAGACCTTGCGGCGTGTTGTGCGAGATGCCGCCCATGTAGATCGTATTCGAAAGCAGCCCCGACCAGTCCACGATCACGTCGGCGGTGGTGCCTGCGTTAACAAAGGCTGGTCCCGTTGCATTCATATTGCCCTCGTCGTCGTTAATACCGATCGCCCAGGCCAGTAGCTGATAGTTTGCGCCGGGTCCGCCTGTCACCTGGTCCGTTTCGAAGCCGTGCACGAGCACGGTGTACAGGCCGGCCGCGGGGCGGAATACGTTGAACTGCTCCTCGGAAGTGGGTTCGCCGCTCTCGCCGAGCTTGCGGCAACTGCTGCCGTCCGTGCCGCAGTAGTAAACGTACAGATCGAGATCGTCGTCGCCGTCGGTCAGCGCGTCGAACAGTGAGAAGCGTGCGTAGAGTTGGTCAACCGGCACGTCGATGACGTGTGCCGTCACGCCGTCGGTGGAGCGGAACGAGAACGTCTTGGTGGGGTCGTTGTCGACGAATCCGTTCACGATGAGCGGCAGGTTCAGGCCATGCACCTGCGGTGAGTAACCACCCGAGTAGCCGAATTCCACCTCGAAACTGACGGTGCCGCTGCCACCGAACGTCGTCACATCCTGGGGCGCGGATATCGATGTCGGCTTCACGGCGATGGCGCTGTAGACATCGCGGTCCTGGCTGGACCAGGTCAGCGAGCCGAATCGCCACAGGTCGAGCGGACCCGACAAGTAGGTCAGGGTGACGTCGAAGGTTGCCGAATCGCCCGGCCCCAGCGAGAGGCTGATCGGGCTGACGTCGATACTCATCCCCGGCGGCGCGGCGACGGTGGCCGAGTACGAAACAGCGTCGGCGCTGACATTGGTCACGCGCCGCCGGATCGTACGCTGGTTGGTCAGCGAGGAAACGGCGATCGAAGGCTGGTTTAGATCCGCGGCGTCGAACGAGAAGCCCGCAGCGGTCAGGTCGTCGCAGCGCTGCTGGCTGATAGCCGGCGATTCGACGCCGCAGGCGAACGCGTCGTATTCGTCATCGCTGACGTCGTAGACGAGACCCGGATCGTTCGCGAGGTTGGGCACGATATGACCCGCGCCGAAATCGAAGGGATTGGCATCCCCCGGTCCCGCCGACGCCTTGATGTCCTGGCGCGCGGACGTCATCAGCGCCGACTTGATCGCCGATGGAGTCCACTGTGGGTGCGCCTGCAGGATCAGTGCCGCGGCGCCGGCGACGTGCGGCGTCGACATCGACGTGCCGCTGAGATATGCGAAGTTTTCGCCGGGGGTCGCGTTCGCCGCGTCCGGCGTGAAGCCGGCCAGTATGTTGATACCGGGCGCCGTGACGTCCGGCTTCAGGATACTCGCAACAGGCGCAGGGCCACGTGCCGAAAAAGATGCCATGACGTTGCCAGTGTCGTCCGTCGTTAAAAGGAAGCTCTTGTCGAGCACCACTTCGACGTCGTTGCCCGCGTCGAACTCCGCGAGAATCAGGTTGGCGTCAGCCTGTCCGATCATGAGCGCAGGAATGTCGGACAAGCCCTCGGTGCCGAACATGACGATCGGATCGCCGGCGATGTTGTAGACCACGGCGGCAATGGCCCCGGCATCGGCCGCGTTCTTCACCATGTCTTCGAACAGGCAGCCCGTGCGCTGGATCAGGGCAATGTTGCCACTGATGTCGGCGTCGTTGACCAACGGCTGGCAGGCGTCCGAGGTCGTTCCGGTGGCGGTGCCCGGCAGCGTGGTGTCGTCGTCATCGACGAGAACGAGCAGGCCCTCGATGGGGTCGCGGTCCTGCAATGGAGGCGTGAAATTGGCCTCCTTTGTTGCGTACTTGCCCGCAAGCCCGGGCGGTGAGTTGATTTGCAGGGCCTCAACGGAAGATTGGCCCGTGCGACTGGAAGCCGCGGCTGTGATGACCCACGGCCCGCCGCCGGGGGAACCGATCGTGCCGGGGTTCGGCCCTTCATTACCTGCTGCAACCACGGACAGGACGCCGGCCTTGGTGGCCGCCATCAGGGCGACATCATCGGGGGCGGTGACCCTTCGCAGGGTACTGCCGACCGAGTAGTTGATGATATCAACGCCGTCCGCAACCGCTGCATCGATGGCGTTCGCCAGGTCCGAGGTATTGCAGCTTGCGCGGGTTGCGCCCGGACGCAGCCAGCACGCTTTGTACACGGCCACCCTGGCCTTGGGTGCGATGCCTTCGAGTCCGCCGATCAGCGTACCGAAAATCGATGCGGTCGTCCGATTGCCCGCGGCCGTCGTCGCCGTGTGGGTGCCGTGGCCGTCGGCATCGCGGGCCGACCGGATTTCGTTTTCGTCGATAGGCCCTGTGGCGAGTGCGCCGTCGATGAACCAGCGTGCACCGATGAGCTTGTTGTTGCAGTCCGTGGCGGCGAAGCGCTCGCCGGCCTCGCATTCGCCATTCCAGCTTTCAGGCTCTTCGAATACCAGTGTGTCCGGAAGCTTTTTGAAACGGCGGCACAGCCACTGCCCCAGCAGTGAGGTGTCCGCCCAGCTGCTACGGCACAGTCTCGGACGATCGGCCTCGCGAGTGTCTTTCAGCGCCGGGTGCTCCGGCGCGATGCCGCTGTCGATGACGCCGATGATGACGCCCTCGCCATCGAGTCCCTCCGCACTGCGGAGACCGATGTCGTTGTCGAAAAGGCCGAGGAACGTCGGGCTGTTGCGCGTCGCCAGGGGGCGAATCTCGTCTTCCCAGACATTCAGGACTTCGGGCAGGTTCTCGAGCTTCTGCGCCTGCGCCAGGCTCATTTTCGCGGCGAAGCCGTTGAGTCCGTACCGATAGCTGTAAATCTTCTCCGTACCCGGCCCTGCCTTGCTCAGCACCCTGTCCTGTTCGTCGGCCAGCCGTTGCGCATAGTCCCTCAGGACCGGGCTGGTCTTGTCCAGCCGCAAGCGCTCCTTGTCGACGGGAGTTTGCGCGACGGTCCTGGATAATTTGGCGTGATGTTCGGCGGTGGAAGGCTGGCGCAGTTGCACGATATAAACAGCAGTCGCGTCGCGGACTTCGTCACCCGCCAGGCGCACGGGTATCGGCCCCGCATCGCGCAATACCGATTCGGCCATGGCGCCGATCGATATCGACATCAGGCCGGACAGCAACAATAGGCGATTCAGTTTCATCGGCAAACCCGAAATCAATCGTCCCGGTAACCGCTAATCTCTTCGGCCGAATAGGTTACGCCGAGGCCCAGCGCAATGCGATTCACGAAGTTGAAATAGGCGACGATCAGCGTCAGGTCGAGGATGTCCTTGTCAGACAAACCCTCGGCGCGCAGCTCTTCGAGGTCGCTATCGGTCATCGCAGCGGGCGCCGAAGTCAGCTTTTCCGCATAGCGCACGATATTGCTCAGGCGCGGCTCCAGCGCTTCCAGGCCGTCCGCTGTCGTCAGCGCGCTAAGCGTGTAGTCGTCCTTGATGTAGCGCCGCAACGCCTCGGCGTGGTGGCCGACACAGTAATCGCAGTCGTTTTCCGCGGACACGACCACCGCGATGGCCTCGCGTTCGGCCCTGGAGAGGCCGGACTTGCCGAACATCAGGGTCATGTACAGGTCGAGATGGTTGCCCATCGCCTCTGGATTGAGGCTGTGAACCTTGAGGATATTCGAGACTTTGCCGCGCTGTTCGATCAGGGCGGCGTATCTCTCTGCGAGTTTTCCGTCAGCTTCGCTGACGTCGACTTCTTCAATCCAGGACATGACTCCTCGCAACGGCAGACTCGCCGCTGCTTTCGTCTTCACTGCCGGTCGGATGTTCGAGGAAGTCGAAACTCGCTCTGTCATCACCGAAGACGAACATGCGGCAATTGCCCCATTCGGGTGCGAGTGTCCACCGCTTGCCTTCTACGACGTCGCCGCGGATACGCATACTATCGCACCGTGCTTCAAAGCGTTCGACGTTACCATTGAGATTGGCAAAAGAGAATGTCCGTCGCGCAGGCCGGTAGTACCAAAGCGGCTCCCCGGCGTCGCAATCGCAGGGATTATAGATGGTCGCGGCCGCCGTCACCGTGTCATCCGATGCCAGCAACGCCTTGATTTCGGCCGCGCGAGGCCCGAATTCACGCATTTCCGCGCGGTTGTCGCGCTCCTTTTCCAGCAACCTGAAGGTGCGCGTCGCTTCGGCGTAGTGGCCGTACTGGTCCTGCAGATCGAAGATTTTCGTCAGGGCATCGCGCCGGCCGTTTCGATTCAGCGAGTCGCGATTACTGACGCCAAGGGCGCGGCGATAATGCTCGAGCTTGCCCACCATGTTGCCTTCCGCGCCGTCAACCCGGCCGGCCACCAGCAGCAGCATGACGGACTCGTAGAGGTTCCAGCCGCCGATTTTGTGTGCGTGGTCGACCCGTTCCTGGGCCGAGACCAGGTCATTGCTGTTGACGGCGGCCACGATCTCGCGAAGGTAGCGAGTGAAGTTCGGTGTCGCACCGTTCCTGCCACGCTGCGTCTCCGTTCGAATATTGACGAGGTTGTTGGGCAGCTCACCGCCCGATGCCGGCGCGTCGAATCGCCAGTTGGCGATCGCCTTGCGCGCCTCGGCCTCGAATTGTGCGCCGCCGCAGGAGTCGACGACGATGGGGTCGATCGCGCGGCCGTCGGCCGTCACCACATAATGCATTCTGACCCACCCTTCCTGGCCTTTCGCCAGGCCCTCGGTCGGGTAATTCGGGTTCGGCTGTTCGACGACGACGGCCTTGCCGTGATTGCCCAGCTTATATTTGTATTTCTCGGCATGAGCGACGGGTACCAGCAAAAAAAAGGTAACGAGCGCGAGCGCTGTCACATAACCGGTCTTGCCATGCCACTCACAGAACTTCATGCGGATGCTCCCCATAGTGATTGGCCGCTTCGAATCGGCGGACCCTGTCTCCTTTCGATGCCGCTCGGCACCAAAAAGTTGCGTTCAATTGGTGCAAATATCAGTCAGTCGGCACTTCACCGAGCCAGTCGCGAGGTCTGAGGTAATCGCGATAGAGTTTTTCCTCGGGAGAGTCGGGCTCGGGACGCCAATTGTAGGCCCAGCGGACCATCGGGGGCAGAGACATCAGGATGGACTCCGTACGACCCCCCGACTGCAGCCCGAACAGGGTTCCGCGGTCGTAGATCAGGTTGAACTCGACGTAGCGGCCGCGCCGGTAGAGCTGGAAATCTCGCTGCCGCTCGCCGTAAGGGTGCGTAATCCGCTTGTTCACGATGGGCTTGTACGCACGCAGGAAGCTGTCGCCGATCGATTGCACGAAGGCGAAGCTCTTCTCGAACCCCTGCTCGTTGACGTCGTCGAAAAACAGTCCGCCGACTCCGCGTGTTTCTTCGCGATGTTTCAGGTAGAAGTACTTGTCGCACCACTCCTTGTAGCGCGGGTACAGATCTCTGCCATACGGCTCGCAGGCCGCTTTCGCGACAGCGTGCCAGTGCACTACGTCTTCGTGAAACGGGTAATAGGGCGTCAGGTCGTAACCGCCGCCGAACCACCAGACGGGTTTGCGCTCGCCGGCCGTGAAAAACCGCAAGTTCGCGTGTGTGGTCGGGATATAGGGATTCTCGGGGTGCAACACGAGTGAGACGCCAACGGCCTGGAAGCTCTTGCCCGCGAGTTCCGGTCTCGCCTTCGTTGCCGACGGTGGCATTTCGCCGCCGAACACGTGCGAGAAGCCGACGCCGGCCTGCTCGAATACGCGCCCCTGGGACAGGACGCGACTTACGCCGCCACCGCCACCGCTGCGCTCCCACGCGTCGCGGGCAAAGGTCGCTTTGCCGTCGAGCTGCTCCAGTTCGGCGCAGATACGGTTCTGCAGCGCGACCAGGTACTCTTTGACGTCGTCGATATTGCTCATGGCGTGCGTGGTCGCAGAATCTTCCCGGAAACAAACTCGCGAATTTCGGATGGTCCCGAGGCGGGCCCGCAGTCCCCCGGGACAATGTAGTCTACACGGCCATTGAATTGGCGGCGAAGCACATGACGATTTCTCGCCGTGGGCCGACCGCTCACGTTCGCGCTCGTCGAGATGATGGGCGATTCGACCGCGCTACAAATTGCCGCGGCAACCGGGTTTGTGGTGATGCGCACCGCGACGCCGCTGTGGCCGCCGCGAACCATGGGGTCGACCAGCGGGCCGGGCGGCACTATCCAGGTTACCGGGTGGCTTGCATCGGGCTGCGGCAAGGAACGCCCGTCGGGGAGGAAAATCCATCCGTCGAGCTGCTCGTTGTCGGCGGCGATGAGGATCAGCCCTTTTTCGCTGCTGCGTCGCTTCAGCCGCAGGAGTCGTTCTACGGCGCCGAGTTCATCCGCGAGACACCCCAGGCCGAACACGCCCTCGGTGGGATAGGCGATGATGCCACCGCTCAGCAAGACCTCGGCGGCACGCACAACGAACATCACGTGCCTAGCCGCTCTTTTTGCTGGCCTTCCTGGCCGGTTTCTTCGCCGTCTTTTTCTTCGCTGCTTTTTTCCTGGTCTTCTTTTTCGTGGTTTTCTTCTTTGCCGTCTTCTTGGCGGCAGTCTTTTTCGCGGTCTTCTTATTGCCCCTGCGCCCGCGCTCGGGCGCCGCAGCCAGCAGTTCCTTGCATTCCTCCAGCGTCAGCGAAGTGGGTTCGCGATCCTTCGGCACACGGGCATTCTTCTTCTTGTCGGTGATGTACGGGCCGTAACGGCCGTTGAGAACCTGGATGCCGTCTTCTTCGAAGTCCTGGATGATGCGATTCGCGTCTTCGATCTTCTTGGCCTCGATCAGCTCGAGCGCCCGCGGCAGTTCGATGGTGTAGGGGTCGTCGTCGCCACGGATCGAGACATACTTGTCGCCGTAGCGGACGTAAGGGCCGAAGCGGCCGACACTGGCGGATACCGACAAGCCGTCCGGCGTCTCGCCGAGCTTGCGTGGCAGCTTGAAGAGCTCCAGCGCGGTCTCGAGGTCGATGTCGTTCATTTTCTGCCCGGGACGAAGCCCCGCGAATTTCGGCTTTTCCTCGTCGTCCTTGGTGCCAATCTGCACGAACGGGCCGTAGCGGCCCATGCGAACCGTGACCGGCTTGCCGCTCTTCGGGTCGGTGCCGAGTTCCCGTGCCTGGGCTACCTGCTCGCGTGTAACCGACGTTTCTTTTTCCTCGCACAGGTCGTGGAAAGGTCCCCAGAACTGGTCGAGCAGGGGCACCCAGTCTTTTTCGCCGAGCGAAACCGCATCGAGATCGTCTTCGAGCTTGGCGGTGAAATCGTAGTCGACGTATTGCCGGAAATGCTCGGTCAGAAAGCCGTTCACGATGCGGCCGATGTCGGTGGGCATGAAGCGTTTCGCGTCCATCTCCACGTATTCGCGATTCTTGAGCGTCGCGATAATGCTCGCGTAGGTCGACGGCCTGCCGATACCGTACTCTTCCAGCGTTTTCACGAGACTTGCTTCCGTGAATCGCGGTGGCGGTTCCGTGAAATGCTGCTCGGGGCGCAGCTCGTCGAGCTGAATCGTGTCGCCTTCCGAGATTTCCGGCAGCAGGCGATCGCCGTCATCGTCCTTCGAGTCGTCCTTGCCTTCCTGGTAAACCGCCATGAAGCCCGGCTCGACCAGTACGGAGCCGTTCGCGCGCATACGGTGGCCGAGGTCCGCGGCACCTGCCGTCATGTCGATTGCGACCGTGTCGAACACGGCAGGCACCATCTGGCAGGCCATCGTGCGTTTCCAGATCAGCGAGTACAGCCGGTACTGGTCGTCATCGAGTGCGGACCTCAGGTCGTCGGGCGCGTGTGCCACGGATGTCGGGCGAATCGCTTCGTGCGCTTCCTGGGCATTCTTCGACTTGTTCTTGAACGTCCGAGGCTCTTCCGGCACGTTCTCGGCGCCGTAACGCTCCGTGATAACGTCGCGAATCTCGGCCACGGCAACGTCCGCAAGCGTTACGGAGTCCGTGCGCATGTACGTAATGAGTCCCACGAGGTCTTCACCGGGCAGTTCGATGCCCTCGTACAGTTTTTGTGCGACCCGCATCGTGCGCTGCGTGTTGAAGCCGAGCTTGCGCGAGGCCTCCTGTTGCAGCGTCGACGTCGTGAACGGTGCCGTCGGATTGCGCCGCCGCTGCCGCTTGGTAACGGTCTGGACTTCGAGCTTGCCTTGCGTTGCTTCGAGCAGCGTCTTCTCCACTTCGCGCGCGGCTGTTTCGTTCTCGAAGCTGAATTGCTCGACCTTGTCGCCTTTGTAACTCACGAGGCGGGAGACGAACGGCTTTTCGTTCTTGCTGACATCGGCCTCGATCGACCAGTACTCGCGTGCCTTGAACGCCTCGATCTCTAGTTCGCGCTCTGCGATCATTCGCAGGGCAGGACTTTGCACGCGGCCCGCCGACAGTCCCCGTTGTACTTTCTTCCATAACAACGGCGACAGATTGAAACCAACCAGGTAATCGAGCGCGCGACGCGCCTGTTGTGCGCCGATCAGGTCACCCGATAGCTCGCGCGGGTTGTCGACAGCCTCCTGCACCGCCTGTTTGGTGATCTCGTGAAACACGACGCGGTGCACGTCTTTCGAATCGAGCGCCTCGCGCTCTTTGAGCAATTCGATCAGGTGCCAGGAAATCGCTTCCCCCTCGCGATCAGGGTCAGTCGCGAGGTACAGTGCGTCAGCCTTTTTCAGCGCGCGCATAATGGCCTTGACGTGCTTCTCGTTGCGCTCGATGACCTGGTATTTCATAGCAAAGCGGTTGTCCGGATCGACGGCGCCCTCTTTGGGTACCAGGTCGCGCACGTGCCCGTACGACGCCAGGACATCGAAGTCCTTGCCCAGGTATTTGCTGATCGTCTTCGCCTTGGCGGGCGACTCTACGATGACGAGATTCTTTGACATCTTTTGTTTTTGACCCTAGATAAAAGAAAAACCGCGGACTGTGCCGCGGTTCAATTACATGCTTGTCAGCAGTGTGTCAAGGAATTGGCACGACCGGCTAGTGAATCAGGCCCGTACTTTCCTCGAACACGAGGTCTTCCATGCGAGCGTAGGCAAGCTCCTGACCCGGTTGGCTGAACAGCACCATGAGGACCACCCACTTGATCTGCTCGACGTCGATATCCGCCGTTTCCAGCGCAAGCAGCCGGTCGATCAATATCTCACGCTGCGTCGGCGACAAAATGCCGATGTGCTCCAGATAGGCGACGTATCCACGGCAGGACGCATCAAGCCGTGCATGCTCGAACTCGTTATAAATGCGTGTGCCGTGAGCGGTCTGTTTGCCGTAGTCCAGGCATTGTTGCTGGTCTGTCAGACCATCCAGCCACTCGAGTGCGCGTTCGATTTCGCCGTCGCCGAATCCGGCGCGAGACAGTTCGATTCGCAGTTCGTTTTGGTCCGGCTCGGGGTCTTCCTCTGTTTCGATGCTCAACCTGATAAGGCGTATCGTCCACCGGACAATGACTCCACTTCTCCATGGAGCTCCAGGATCAGAAGCATGGAGGAAAGCTGGTCGATCGTCAATCCGGATTGGCTTTCGAGTTCGTCGATGGAAACCGGGTCGTGGCTCAGTATTCCGCGCAATTCTTCGTAATCGCCGTCATGGTCCCTCAGCGGTGCCTCCTTGGGCTTTGATTCTATTGACATTTGTTGCATATGCCCGGCGAGCGGCGCGAGTTCGTTGAGGATGTCGTCGGCGGTTTCGACGAGTTTGGCGCCCTGCCGGATCAACTCGTGGCAGCCCCGCGCCAGGGGATTATGGATAGAGCCCGGCAGCGCGAACACTTCGCGGCCCTGTTCGGCCGCGAGTCGCGCCGTAATCAGCGAGCCGCTGCGCCTGGCAGCTTCGATAACGAGTGTGCCGAGACACAATCCGCTGATCAGGCGGTTTCGCTCCGGGAAATGCCAGCGCTCGGGCCGTGCGCCGAGCGCGTATTCGCTGACGAGCGCGCCACAATGCGAAATGGCGTGCGCGAGGTCGCGGTTTGCCGCCGGGTAGACGCGGTCGATGCCGTGACCCAGAAACGCGACTGTCTTGCCACCACCGTCCAGTGCGCCCCGGTGAGCGGCTGTGTCGATGCCCTGTGCGAGGCCGCTGACGATGGAGAACCCGTGCTGGCCGAGGAATTTCGCGAAATCGACCGAGTTTCGCACTCCGCCGCGCGTCGGATTACGGCTGCCGATGATCGCCAGGGACGGCAGGTGCAGGGCGTCGACGTCGCCATTTACATATAAGAGGAGTGGCGGCCCCGGGATCTGGCTGAACATCTCGGGGTAGGTCTCCTCGCCGAACGCGATGACGTGGTGGCCGTCCTCTTCCAGCCACTCGAGGGCTGCGTCGATCTTCTTTTCGTTCGGCGACGTGATCGCGACGCACTTTTCCTCGGGGAGTCCCGCGTCCTTGAGTTCGCGAATGCTCCGTGTAGCAATCTCGCCGACACCGCCGTACTTCAGTAGCAGGCTTTCGAGTTCCGGCACGCGGACATGGGCGTGCGCGAGAACGAGCCATGCGCGGCTGGAGTGTTGCATTACCGGGTTCCTGGGGACGGGACAGGGCAATGATACCGTTAAACCGCATCACTACCCGCCGATAAAATGACCGATTGACGGTGATTGGCTCGAAAAAAACGGCGCCCGTGGGCGCCGTTTCATAATCGTGGTTGCGTCTGCTTCAGATTGGATTGCGCACGGCATCCAGGACGTGGATAGCCTGGGTCGCCTCCATCACGAGGCCGTAGCTGATGCGGTCGTACACCTTAAACACCATCACGGTGCCGGCTTCCTCGTCCGGAAGCTTGACCTTGCCGCCCTCGAAGCGGTCGCGAACGACTTCGCCTGCCTGGAACACCGAGAGCACGTCGCCAACGGATACGCCGTTGTTGGTGCCACGGTTCAGAACGACAACCTGGTACTGACCGATCTGTGTGACGCCGCCGACGACCGAAATAATACGGCCTTCAACAACCGTGCTCGGCGCACGCGGGAAGAAATTCAGCGGCACGTCGACGGATTCGGGCAGCAGCCGATCGCCGGCGATGGCTTCCTGCACCGTGTCGGTCAAGGCGACCGTTGCCGGATCGCCGCCGCGGCGCAAGGCGCCTTCACCGACCAGCAGTCCTTCGTAGCCGATCAGGCGATTGTCGTCCGGGTCGCGCAACGGATCGCCGACATGCACGACGTTGAAGCGTGTGCCCGGCGCATTCTGCGTAATGCCGCGTACGTAGATTTCGTTACCGGCGGCGGCAATGAGGTGATCGCCGCGCGTCTCGAGCAGGTACGGCAGTGCGTCCGCCTGTTCCTTTTCGAGGATGACGCCGGAGCTCAGGAAAGCAGCAACCGATTCGTACGGGATGCTTGCAACGGCTTCCGTAAGCGGTGTGACGCGGGCCTGCGGCGACATGCGATAAGTGGAGGCGCGCACGTTGGTGATGCGCGGCATGCCGTCGATGTAGACGAGGCCAAGCACGTCGCCCGGGTAAATAAGGTGAGGGTTCTCGATGTCCGGATTGACGTACCAGATCTCCGGCCAGAACCAGGGGTCTTTCAGGAAGGTCGCTGCAATGTCCCATAACGTGTCGCCAACCTGGACGACGTACTCGTTGGGATGGCCTTCGGCCAGCGGCACGGGCTCGTTGACGCGCTGCAGCACCGGCTCGTTGTACGCCGGCCGGGCAGGAGCACTGCTTTGTCCCGGTTCGAGCGATGTCGCGGATCCGCCGGACGATTGCGACGAAACGACAGGCGCAGGGGCCCTCTGTGCATCATCGTCTTTGGCGAACGGATTCAGGGAGCAACCGGCCAGGGTTGCGGCCAGCGTTACGGCTGTCAGCCGAAGACTGGTATTCAGGCAAATCTTGCTGAGAGACATAATTCGCGGGTGCTCCATACAAATAGGTTTAGGCCTGTGCTTTCGCGGCGTTGCTATACTATGTCGGTCTGATCAAGCCGAGGCTGCTAATTACGTCACATTTCCGGCCCGAAAGGCGGCCCGGAAGGGTGTTTTTCAGGCGGCATTGTCCGACATCTTATTCAATAAAGTCAAACATTTAGGTCGTTTTTGTAGGAATTCACGCGAAATAAGCTGCGATTCATTATGTTTCAAAGGCTTGAATTTGCACGCGCGGCCTCTACAAAGCTATTGGTAAATTATGGCAAAACTGACGATTCTGGAATTCCCTGACCCGCGGCTCAGGAAGAAAGCGACGCCCGTCGAGGCCGTCGACGATCGCCTGCGCGCGTTGATCGGCGATATGTTCGAGACGATGTACGCGGCCCCGGGAATCGGTCTCGCAGCGACGCAGGTCGACGTGCACAAGCGTCTGTTGATCACGGACATCAGCTCCGACAAGTCAGACCCCCTTGTTTTCATCAATCCCGAAATCCTCGAGAAAGACGGCGTCATTGTCAGCGACGAAGGTTGCCTGTCGGTGCCCGGTTACTACGAAGAAGTCGAGCGTGCCGAACATATTCGTGTCAGGTATCTCGATCGCAACGGTGACGAGAAGGAAATGGAGGCCGAAGGCCTGCTCGCCGTCTGCATTCAGCACGAGATCGACCATCTCGACGGCAAGCTGTTTGTCGACTATATCTCCGAGGCCAAGCGGCAGCGCATTCGCAAAAAGCTGCAGAAAGAGCGCCGCACGCAACCCACGACAAAAGTTGCGAAAGCGATTTAATCGAGATTCGCGACAAACACCGTTGTCATGAAAAACCCCAGGGTAATATTTGCCGGCACGCCGGAGTTCGCGTTGGCGTCGCTGTCGGCGCTGCTCGACGCGGGCGTCGTGCCGGTTGCCGTACTGACCCAGCCTGACCGGCCGGCCGGCCGCGGCAAGCACCTGAAGGCGAGTCCCGTCAAACAATGTGCCGCGGAGCACGGCATTCCCGTTCTGCAACCGCTCACGTTGCGCGATGATGAGGTTGTGGCTGAACTCACCGCGCTTCGCCCCGATTCACTGATCGTCGCGGCTTACGGCCTGATTCTCCCACAGACCGTCCTCGACATACCGCGCCACGGTTGCCTGAACGTGCATGCGTCCGTGCTGCCGCGCTGGCGCGGCGCGGCGCCGATTCAGGCGGCGATTCTCGCGGGCGACGAAACGACCGGCGTGAGCCTGATGTCCATGACGGCCGGACTGGACTGCGGCCCTGTTTACGCGACCGCTACGCTCGCGATCGGACAGGCGGAAACCGCCGGTGAATTGCACGATCGGCTCGCGTCGCTCGGTGGCGCGACGTTACTTGAAAATCTCGACGACATTCTCGACGGGCGCATCGCCGCCGTCGAACAGGACGAGTCCGCCGCTACATATGCAGGCAAGATCGGCAAGCAGGACGCACGAATCGACTGGACCGCGGACGCCGATGACCTGGCACGGCGGGTCCGCGCTTACAATCCGGTACCGGGTGCGTTCTTTTTCGTCGCGGCCGACGACGGTTACGCTTCGGAGGCATTACGCCTAAAGTGCTGGCAGGCCAGTGCGGTAGCGGATGTTGACGCCGCCCCGGGCACGGTCGTCGAGAGCGGCCGCGACGGCATCGTCGTTGCCGTCGGTGACGGCGGGCTGCGACTCGAAGAACTGCAACTGCCCGGCAAGCGCAGGGTGCAGGCGCGCGAATTGGCCGCTCAGCTCGACCTTCAGGGTCGGGTGTTGAGCTGAGCGACAGGCGACGATGGCGGGCACAGGGGCCAGGACAAGGGCAGTCGCCGCCGAAGTCGTGGATGCCGTCGTCTCGAAGGGTCAGTCGCTCGATGCCGCAATAGCGGCTCACGAAGGTGGCATACCGCCAAAGGACCGCTCCCTGCTACGCATGCTGAGCTATGGCGCGCTGCGGCATCACTGGCAACTGAACGACTGGATCGACGCACTGCTGTCACGGCCGCTGAGGCGTCGCGACAGCGTCATCAATGCGCTGCTCGGCGTGGGCTTATTCCAGCTCACCGACACACGCATTCCCGATCATGCGGCCGTATCGCAAACGGTCGAGGCGGTGCGGCAGTTACGGCGCCCGAAGCTCGCAGGCCTGGTCAACGCCTGTCTGCGCCGCTTTCAGCGTGAAGCTATCAGCGCTCGCCCGCCCTCTGGAGAAGAGTCCGCCTGGAATCACCCGCAGTGGCTCGTCGACGCGCTTAAGGCTGACTGGCCCGATGACTGGGAGACCGTCCTGGCCGCGAACAACGAACGCGCGCCGATGTGGCTGCGGGCCAACTCGGCGCGGGTGTCGGCAGCCGGGTTTCGGGAACGACTGGCGCAGGACGGTATTGAAGCCGGGCTGTTGCCGGCCGTTCCTGACGCTCTGCGACTGGCGGAGCCCAGCCTCGTCGAGGACCTGCCGGGGTTCGCCGATGGCGACGTATCGGTGCAGGACGGGGCGGCCCAGATCGCGTCGCGCTGGTTGCTTAATCGGACTCGAGGGCGGGTACTGGATGCCTGCGCCGCGCCGGGCGGCAAGACCGGGCACCTGCTCGAACTGGGTGGAGACGGCATGTCACTGACGGCACTCGACAGCGACGCCGTGCGTTTAGAGAGCATCCGGGAAAACCTCGCCCGGCTGGGCAGGAGTGCAACCATAATCGCCGCCGACGCATCGAAACCAGAGGAGTGGTGGGATGGCGTGCCGTTCGACGGCATCCTGCTCGATGCGCCGTGCTCGGCGACGGGCGTGATCCGGCGCCACCCCGACATAAAGTTGCTGCGACGTGGTAGCGACATTGCAGGCCTGGCCGAATTGCAGCGCGCGTTGCTTGAAGCGCTCTGGCCATTGCTGGCGCCGGGCGGACGCTTGTTGTATGCGACCTGCTCGACCCTCGCGGCGGAAAACGATGCGGTGGCCGGCGCTTTTTTGGGCGCTCACGGCGATGCTGTCGAGGACGATGTGTTGCCAAATAACAACATCCGCGATCTAATGCGAAGAAAGGCGTGCGGGTACCAGATTCTGCCGGGGACGGCCGGACTCGACGGCTTCTACTACGCATGCCTCGAAAGGAAGGTTTCCTGAAAACATTATGTCGACGTTTCTCCAATCGCCAGGCCGGAAACTCACGCAGCACGCCTTCCTCGCGCTGCTGGCCGTCCTCGCGATCGGCACGGGCCTGGCCCAGGACAACGTCGAGCGCGAAGGCTACTTCGAGGTCCGCTCGGCGGCGACACAGGAATTTGCGGGCGTTCACTCGCTGGATGCGCGGCTGCAGCTGATACTGAGTAGCGAGGCGCTGGCGGCGCTGGAAAGCGGTGTGACGCTGACGATCGAGTTGCAGCTGCAGGTCATTCGCGTGCGTCGCTGGGTGCCCGACGACGTCGAGGCCGAACTCACCGTGCGCCATGAACTCGAGTATCGCCCGCTGAGCCAGCGCTACATCGTCAGGAACCTCAACAGCGGCGATCAGGATTCCTTTGCAACGCTTTATTCCGCGCTGAACAGCCTGGGTCGCGTGCAGGGATTGCCGGTAATCGACGATGCCCTGCTCGAGCCGGACCGCCCGTACCGTCTTCGCCTGCGCGCAATGCTCAACACGCAACAGTATCCCGCGACATTACGACTCCTGTTTTTCTGGCGCGGCCAGTGGCAACTGCAAAGCGAGTGGTTTGAATGGCCACTAGAGCGATAAAGCGAGCACTCTACCTGCTTGCCGCTGCGGCCGGCGTCGGCCTGGCGCTGGTTGCCCTGTTCCTGCTCACACAGACGGTGCAGCGGTCAGATGACTTCGATCGGCTTCAGGACGTCATCCTCGCGATCAACATAGCAGGCGGCGTCCTGCTGCTCGCCTTGCTCGTCGGCAACCTCTCGCGGCTGCTGCGCGATTACCGGCGCAACGTGCCGGGCGCCAAGCTGAAAGCGCGCATGGTCGGCATGTTTGTGGGACTCGCCGTTCTGCCGCTGCTGGTCGTGTTCTACTTTTCGATGCAGTTCATCAATCGCGGTATCGACAGCTGGTTCAACGTGCAGGTCGAGGAAGGACTCGAGAACGCACTGACGCTGAGTCGCGCGGCACTTGAAATGCAAAAGCGGCAGAACCTCTACGCAACGCAGCAGGTTGCAAGGCGTCTCTCGCAGGTCAACGACCGGCAGATCGTTTTCGAACTCAGCATGTTGCGGCGCGAGAGCGGCGCCAGCGAAATGACGCTGTACGGCAGGAACAACACGGTGCTTGCGACGAGTTCGGACAGCTCTACGGCGAGTTTGCCGAAGCCGCTGTCGGAGGAGGTCGTGCTGCAAATGCAACAGGACCGGCCATTCGTCAGTCTCGAGTCCCTGGGAACCGGCAGCGTCGAGGTTCGCACGGCCGTGGTGTTCACCTACCAGGGCGGCCGCACGCAGCAGCAGCGTGTCGTGCAGGCGCATTACCCGGTGACCGAGCGGCTCGGCCGCATGATCAACAGCGTCGAGAATTCCTACCAGGAATACCAGCAACTCGTCTTCTTCCGCGAGGACCTGAAGGACCTGCTGTCGCTGACACTGGCGTTCGTTTTGCTGTTGAGCTTGCTGGCGGCCATCTACGGGGCCTTCGTTTTGTCGCGCCGGCTGGTTGCGCCGATCCAGGACCTGGTTGCGGGCACGCGCGCCGTCGCGATGGGCGATTTCGACACGCGCCTGCCGACACCAACGCGTGACGAGATCGGTTTCCTGATCAGTTCATTCAACGACATGACTCAAAGGCTGGCGACGGCGCGCCGGGAGGCGAGCCTGAACCAGGCACTGGTCGAGGCGGAGCGCGCCAATCTCGAAGTTATTCTCGCGCGCCTGTCGACCGGTGTGCTGGCGCTGGAGTCGGACCTCACGATACGCAACGCGAACCAGGCCTCGGGTGCGATTCTCGGTGTCGACCTCGAACACAGTGCCGGTCAGCTGTTGCCGGAGATTGCGCAGGCCAATCCTCTGCTCGAACAATTCGTCGATGTCGCCTGCATGCACCTGGACGCCGGTGAGACCGATTGGCGCGAACAGATCGTGTTGCGCGGCGAGGTCGGACGGCGTGTATTGACCTGCGCCTGCACGACGCTGCCGGGCGATGAGGATCACGCGGCGGGCTATGTCATCGTATTCGATGACATTACGGCGCTGTTGCAGGCACAGCGCGATGCGGCCTGGGGCGAGGTAGCCCGGCGCCTGGCGCACGAAATCAAGAATCCGCTGACGCCGATCCAGTTATCCGCCGAGCGCCTGCGGCGCAAGTACCTGCACAGCATGCCCGAGGAGGAAGCGAAGGTACTGGATCGCGCCACGCACACGATCGTGCACCAGGTCGAGGCGATGAAAGAAATGGTGAATGCGTTCAGTGACTATGCGCGCGCGCCCGATATGGAAATCAGCCGTTTCGACCTGGACAAATTCGTGCACGAGATCGTGGACCTGTACCGCGCGCAGGAGAGCGGCGTCGAGATCGTGCTGACCTCCGATCCGACGATGCCGATGATCGAAGGCGATATCGGCCGCGTCCGACAGATCATGCACAACCTCCTCCGCAACGCCGTGGAGGCGCTGGAAGGAAGGAGCGACGGACGCATAGACGTTCACGTCAGTGCGGCGGAGATCGACGGTGTGGACATCATCCAGCTCAAGGTCGAGGACAACGGACCCGGCTTCAAGGCGGGCTCGATCAGCCAGATCTTCGACCCCTACGTAACGACGAAGCCGAAGGGGACAGGTTTGGGACTTGCCATTGTCAAGAAACTCGTCGAAGAACATGTTGGCTCGATTCGAGCAAAGAACCGCAATGACGGCGGAGCAATGATCAGTATTCGATTGCCTATCAACGAGGCAGCTCGTGAGCAGATCATCTCCAAAGCGCCCGGACGCGCGGATAAGAGGAGGGAACACGCATGAGTAATCCTCATGTACTGGTGGTCGATGACGAAGCCGATATTCGTGTGCTGATCAAGGACATCTTGGCGGACGAAGGTTATGGCGTGACTGCAGCGGCCAACGCGAACGAGGCCCGGCAGGCGCGCACCAATCGCAAATTCGACCTGATACTGCTCGATATATGGATGCCCGATACGGATGGCATCACGTTGTTGCGCGAGTGGTCCGACGGCGGCGACCTGAATTGCCCGGTGGTCATCATGTCCGGCCACGGCACCGTCGATACGGCCGTGGAGGCAACGCGTCTCGGCGCATTCGATTTCGTCGAGAAACCGCTGTCGATCGCGAAACTCCTGCGCACGGTAGAGGCGGCACTCGAGTCCGCGGGCAAACAGGCCAGGGTCGCGCGCAGCTTGTTGCCGTCGCTGCTGGCGCCGGCGGGCCGCAGCAAGTTGATGCAGGGTTTGCGCGAGCGGGTGCAGCAATACGCACGCCACGACGGGACGGTGCTCATGAGTGGCGAGCCCGGCACGGGGCGCGGCGCGTTTGCGCGTTACATGCACGCTTTGAGCCGGCGCTCGGACGAACCTCTGACGAACCTGACCGCTGCATCGATCACCGACAGCAACGTCGAGGAGCAGTTGCTGGGCACCGAACACGGCGAAGAAATTACGGCCGGTGCGTTCGAACGTGCCTCCGGCGGTACGTTGGTCATCGACGAATTGTCCGACCTCAGCGAAGCGGCGCAAAAAGTCTTGTTCGGCATCCTGGAAGACGGGTATTTCACTCGAGTTGGCGGATCCAATCCCATCAAGGTCGATGCGCGAATCGTTGCAACCGTCGGGGCCGACTACGAATCGAAAATCGAATCGGGCGCGCTGCGCCGAGATCTTGTCGCACAACTCAGCGAACTCAGCGTCCGCGTTCCACCGTTACGGAACTACGCGGAGGACATACCGGAGTTGCTCACTTATTACGTCGACAAACTCGTCGATGCCGAAGGACTCACATTCAGGCGATTCAGCGTTGCCGCGCAAAACCGGCTGAGAAACTACCCGTGGCCGGACAATGTGCGTGAGCTCAAGAACCTCGTGCGGCGCTTGTTGTTGTCAGGCAGCGGCGAAGACATCGGGCTCCCCGAAGTGGAAGCGGAAATCAGCGCGGCCGCCCCGGTCAACGAGCCGCTGGTGAAACAGGATCTGCTGGCGTTGCCGCTGCGCGAGGCGAGGGAACAGTTCGAGCGGGCGTACCTCAAGCAACAACTGGTTCTTTGCGATGGCAAGGTCGGGCAACTGGCGAAGAGAGTCGGGATGGAGCGCACGCACCTGTACCGGAAACTCCGCTCGCTGGGCGTCGACTTCAAGTCGGTAACCGCCGAGGACTAACCTCACCACCCATCTAAGATAAAGCGCGGCCGCGATTCGGTATTCCTCTCGCCTGAGGTCACCGCCAGCAATTGTCACAATGGGCGGTGCCGGCGATCAGAGCAACAGGTCGACATGCTTTGTCGACGGACTGTCTCGCTACGCTCGCTTTATGTCTCGTCGACAAACATCTCGCCCTGTTGCCTGCGGAGCATGACGCGCGTCCGACCGGCGGCGAGTGCGGGGTGTGTTCCACAAAGCGAGTTATCGCAGATTGTCCGAGCGACTGGGACATACCCCGCGATCGCCGCCCATTGTGACAATTGCTGGCGGTGGAGTTTGGCGCCGGAGAAAGTCCAGAAGTGGCGCCCGCTCGCTGGGAGATGGTGGGGGGTGGGTCAGTCCTCGGTGGTGTCCAGTTCGTGCGGTGTAACCGGCGGGCGCGCGGCAGGCAGAACGCGGCCGTCCGGCAGGAATACCAGTCCTGGCTCACCGAAGTCCTCGGCGGATAGGCCCCGGATCAGGTTCAACGCCCGTTGTTTCGCATCGATACTCGGGCCCGCGGGCCGTAGCTGAATCGTCGAAACGATTTCGCCCTCCACGAAGGAGCCCTCGCCGTCGAGGGTTGCCGTGAGTATCGGCGCGATGCCCTTGATGCCGGCGACGCTGATGCCGTAGTAGGTTGCGAAATTGCCGAGGCTGTAAGCGATCAGGCGTCCCTTGTAGCGTTCCATGCCGCGTACCACGTGCGGGCCGTGGCCGATGACGAGGTCCGCGCCTGCGTCGACGACGCCACGCGCGAACCAGACGACGTCGCCTCGAGGCTCGCCGTAGTATTCCTCGTCGGCAAACGGCACATGCGTCACGTCCGTGCCTTCCGCGCCACCGTGAAACGACACCACGACGATGTCGTGCGATGCAGCGAATCCGGCAACCGTCTCGAATGCCAGATCGTAGTCGAGCATCATGTTGGAGTTCTTCGTAACGGCGTAAGCGAGGACGGCGATGCTCAAATCGTCGACCTCGATACGGGCGAAGTCACCGGCGCGCCCGGAGTGGTGCATGCCGGCTGCTGCAATCGCCTGCATGCTGCTGCTGCGGCCTTCTTCCCCGAAATCGCGCGCGTGATTGTTGGCAAGGCTCAGTACGTCGAAACCGGCGGCCCGATAGTGGTAGGCATAGCGGGTCGGCGACCGGAACAGGTAACAGGCGCTCGGGTTGCTGCATTTCTTGCCGGGCTCGCCGCCGTTCACGAGCACGCCCTCCAGGTTACCGAAGGTCAGGTCGGCTGCGGCGAGATACGGCGCGGCGTCGGCAAGAAAACCGATACCGTCGTCGTCAGGCAGGTGGTTCTGCGGATAGTCCGTGCCGATCATCATGTCGCCGACGGCCGCGATGCTGACGCGCATGTCCGACTTCGCAGGTGCGGGCGGCGCCGGAGGTTCGACGGGCGGCGGTGCTACGGCGACGGGTTCCGCCGGTGCCGGCGGCTCGGGCGGTGGCGCGCTCGCGCATGCCGCGAGCTGCAGCAGCGCAGCGATAACCAGTAACAGGCCTGGCCTAGTCACGGAGACGAATACGGAAGACGTCTATTTTCGCGGCGCGCAAGCGGCTGCGCAGCATGTTCAGTTCGTCCAGGTCATCGGTCGGGCCGATATACACGCGATGGTAGTTCCGGTCGTTGACCTTGACGCGCTGTATGTGAGACTCGATTCCGTGCAGCGCAAGTTCCGCGCGGCGCCGGTCAGCGTCGTTGTGAGTCGAGAACGAACCTGCCTGGAGCACGTACACTCCGGGTTCCTCGATAGCCTGCGGCGCGACGTCGGCTTCCACCTCCGGTGTTTCTTCGCGCGTGATCACTTCGAAGTTCGGCAATATGTCGTAGAACGTGAAGCGCTTCTCCGGCGGCTCTGTTTCCTCGGCAGCGGGCTTTGCCCGCTCGTTATTGTCGTCGAGTGCGCTCTGCAGGCTGGCTGGTTGCGGCGCCGGGCCGGACGCCACGGCAGCCGGTTCGCGATCGTTGATATAGACGGCAAACGCCACGGACAGCCCGATTGCCAAACCGAACAGCATCCAGACTACCGGTGGATACCTCCGGCGCGGACACGCCCAGGATGCCAAGGCCGTTTGCTATCACGACGCGGGTTGCGGATATCAGGTACAGCCTTGCGTCACGCAGCGCCGCATCATCCACGATGAAGGCATGCGCGTTGTAATAGGTATGAAAGTCGTTGGCGAGATCGCGCAGGTAGTGCACGAGATGTTGAGGCGCACGGTTGTTCGCGGACAGTTCGAGAATCTCGGGGTAGCGGCTGAGCGACGTCATCAGCGATTTTTCCTGGTCCTCGACGAGCAAGGCGAGCCGATCCCGGCCATTGTCCTCGTCCCACGACAGCGATTTCTCGCTAAGCTGTCGGAATACGCTGGCTATGCGCGCGTGCGCATACTGGATGTAGTACACCGGGTTGTCACTGGACTGCGACTTCGCCACGTCGAGGTCGAAGTCGAGATGCTGGTCAATCGAGCGCATCACGTAGTAGAAGCGCGCGGCGTCGTTGCCCACTTCCTCGCGCAATTGGCGCAGGGTGTCAAACTGGCCGCTGCGTGTCCCCATCTGGACGCGCTTGCCACTGCGATAGAGCGTCACGAATTGCACGAATTGGACTTCGAGGTCTCCCGCCTCGTAACCCATCGCTTCAAGGCCTGCTCGTACCCGGGTCACGTAGCCGTGGTGATCGGCGCCAAGAACATCGATCAGGTGATCGAAGCCGCGCTCTCGCTTGTCGAAGTGATAGGCGATGTCGGACGCGAAGTAGGTCTTGACGCCGTTGTCGCGCACGACGACGCGGTCCTTGTCATCGCCGAACTGCGTTGACGGGAACCAGGTCGCTCCGCCTTTCTCATAGAGCACGCCGCGTTCCTCGAGCACCGCCAGCGCATCATCGACACGGTTCGTCTTCGTGAGGCTCTGCTCCGAAAACCACTCGTCGAAATGCACACCGAATTCTTCGAGGTCCTCACGGATCTCGTCGCGAATCGATTCGAGCGCCTGCTGGCGAATCCGGTCGAAGCCTTCCTCGCCGTGTAGCTCCTTGCAGCGCGCGACCAATGCGTCGACGAATTCATCCTTGTTGTCGTCGGTGTTATCCGGCAGGCCGTTGGTAACAACTTCCGCGGTGACTGCTTCGATGCCGCTCGTGTCTATCTCACTGGCGATATCGCGGATGTAGTCGCCCCGATAGCCGCCTTTCGGAAACGGCACTTCGACGCCGCTCGCCTCGAGCCAGCGCAGCCAGACGCTGGCGCCAAGAATATCCATCTGCCGCCCGGCATCGTTGACGTAGTACTCGCGGTGCACGGGGTAACCCACGGCCTCGAGCAGGTTGCCGACCGTTGCGCCGTAGGACGCACCGCGGCCGTGACCGACGTGTAGTGGACCGGTCGGGTTGGCCGAGACGAACTCGAGATTGATTTTCGGTCCGTCTTTGGGCGCCTGGCGGCCGTATTGCTCGCCCTGCTCGAGTATCGACTCGAGCTCGGCATGGAATGCCGTCGGGCTTAAGTGAAAGTTGATGAAACCGGGCCCCGCGATTTCGACCTTGTCGACAGTGGGGCTGTCACCCAGTGCCTCGACAATGCTCGTCGCGATCTCCCTGGGATTCCTGCGCGTGGGCTTCGCGAGGCGCATGGCGATGTTGCTCGCGAAGTCGCCGTGGCTGGCGTCGCGGGTACGCTCGACCGTGTTCTGGATCGACAGGTCGGCGGCGGCTTCGGCCAGCTCGGGCAGGGTGGTGAGCGCGTCCTGGACGAGCTTTGCGACGATGCGTTTCATGCGGTGTTCTGGAATGTGTTGGGAGGGTCGGCAATTCTACCCGGATATTTCCCGCATGCCGACCTTAAAACAGCTCGATGGGATCGACATCGATGGACCAGCGTACCTTGCGGGCGGCCGGGTCCTGTTCGAGCGCGGGGCGCAACTCGCGCAACAAACTGTGCAGCGTCTGGCGATCGCTGCTCTGCAGCAACAGCTGCGCACGAAAGCGTCCCGCCTTGCGCGCCATTGGCGCGTCCACGGGTCCGAGGATGCGCAACGTTTCACCCGCCTTTCCGGCCGCGAAGCGTTTCGCCGTTTCCAGGAATCCGAGCGCGTCGCCGTGGTGGTGTGCCGCCGAGCGAATCAGCGCGAGGCGTGTGAACGGCGGCCAGCGCGTGAGCTCGCGCTCCGCCAGTGCCGCGTCGGACACTTTTCGATAGCCACCTTCGATCAATGTGGCCCAGAACGGATTGTCCGGAAAGGCCGTCTGTATCAGCACTTCGCCCGGCCGGCTTTCACGCCCGGCCCTGCCCGCGACCTGCACGATCGACTGTGCCATGCGCTCGCTACTTCTGAAGTCGGTACCGAACAGGCCCTGGTCGGCGTTCACGACTCCAACGAGCGTCAGCTTCGGAAAGTGATGTCCCTTGGAGAGCATCTGCGTGCCGACGAGGATATCCGAGTCGCCGCGGGTGGCGCTTTGCAGCGCCTCGCCCATCGCACCCTTGCGTTGCGTGCTGTCGCTGTCGATGCGGGTTATGACATGGCCCGGAAAGCGCTGTCGCAGCCCGTCTTCGAGTCGCTGTGTCCCTTCGCCCAGTGGCTTGACGGGCTCGCCGCATTCACTGCATTGCGCGTCGAGGCGACGCGTGGCGCCGCAATGATGACAGCGCAGCTCCTGGCGGCGTGCATGTACCGTCAGGCGGGAATCGCAGCGCTCGCAACCGGCGACGTGCCCGCAACTCGCGCAAATCAGCGTCGGCGCAAAGCCTCGTCGATTGAGGAATATGAGTGCCTGGCCGTCCGCATCGAGGTGCTTGTTGATCGCCTCGGCCAGCGGTTCGCTGATGCCGTCCGTCGCGGGCGTGCGCACGGTATCGATCAGGCGAATCGAGGGTGCGCTGGCGCCGCCGGCGCGAACCGGCAGGCGAATGTGCGTGTAGTTGCCGCCGCGACAGTGCTGCAACATCTCGAGCGTCGGCGTTGCGCTGCCGAGCACGACCGGGATATCCAGGTGCTTGGCGCGCACGATGGCAAGATCGCGCGCCGAGTACCGCAGGCCCTCCTGCTGTTTGAACGAATGGTCGTGTTCTTCGTCGACAATGATCATGCCGGGATTTTTCAGCGGCGTAAAAACAGCGGACCGGGTCCCGACCACGAGGCGGGCGGCACCCGATCGTGCGGCTCGCCAGGCAGCCAGCCGTTCGATATCGGTGAGGCCGGAATGCAACAGGGCCGGTTGTATGTTCAGGCGCTTCGTCAGCCTCGCGACGAGCTGCGGGGTGAGGCCGATCTCGGGCGCCAGTACCAGCACCTGTTTGCCCTGCCCGATGATGTCCTGCATGCGCTGCAGGTAGACCTCGGTCTTGCCGCTGCCGGTCACACCATCGATGAGGTAGGCGCCGAAACCGTCGTCCGAGCGCAGGGTCGATAGTGCGCGCTGCTGGTCGTCGTTGAGCGCCGGCCCTTTTTCCGCCGTGCCCTGCAGGTTCTCGTCGAGGTCCGCCGAGCGCGATTCGAAGCGGTACAGGTAGCCTTTGCCGAACAGCGGCTTGGCTGCGCGGCGCCAGTTCGGTAGCTCCTCCGTCAATCGCTCTGCCTCGATGCCGTTGCCGCCGGCATCCACCAGAATTTCGAGCAGTTCGGCCTGCCTCGGCGCGCGCCGGGCAATCTGGTCGATGTCGGCCGACTCACCGGCATCGGAGACGGCAACAACCTCGACGCTCGGATGCAGCGGCTTTCCCTGGCGCAGCACCGCCGGCAAAGCGGCCGCCACGACCTCTCCGACCGGGTGGTGATAGTAGTGGCTGGTAAAGCGAATCAGCCGCAGGTCGTTGGCGGAGAGTATCGGCGAGGCATCGATTACGGCGTCACAGCGGCGCAGCTTGCCGGCCGGGAGAGACGACTCGCTGCCGTGACCGAGCACGACGCCAACCTGCTGGCGACGCCCGAACGGCACCAGCACGCGGCACCCGGGTTCCGGCATTGCCCCGTCGCGCGGCGGCAAATAGTCGAATTCACGTGACAGGGGCACGTTGACCGCAACTCGGAGCAGGGGGCCGGTGTTGATCGAAATATCGCTCACAGAATTAACATAATCCGGAGAATCGGCCCCGCAAGCTGTCAACCGGGACCGCTACTGAGCCGTTATTGAGGGGAGACAAGGTAGATGACCTCGTCGTGGAGTCAAGAGATATGGACGTCAACACCGCGGTTTTTGCGGTATCGTGCTCCGGCACGTCAACAACGGGGACACGAGCGCTGCAAAAAGAACGGCAACTCAACCAGTTTCTGGCCGGGGTGGAGCGGCGCGCGTTGCGTATTGCCGAGATCGCCGTTCGCGACCGCGACGAGGCACTGGACCTGGTCCAGGACGCCATGATCAAGCTCGTGCGCAATTATTCCGGGCGCGGCAAGGAGGAATGGACGCCGTTGTTTTATCGAATACTGCAAAATGGTGTTCGAGACTGGCACCGCCGCCAGGCAGTGCGGAATCGTGTCATTGTCTGGTTCGGCCGCAAGCCGAAGGATGACAACGACTACGATCCCGTCGCCGCCGCCCCGGACCCGATCGGTCGCGCACCGGACGAGGAGTTGCAGAACAGCGAGGCGATGAATAGCCTCGAAACTGCAGTGCACGGACTGCCGGCTCGACAACGCGAGGCCTTCATGCTGCGCACGTTCGAAGGCCTCGACGTTGCAGGTACAGCGGTAGCCATGGGCTGCAGCCAGGGCAGCGTCAAGACACATTATTCGCGTGCCGTACATGCGCTGCGCGCTGAGTTGCAGGAACATTGGCCCGGGGAGGACGGGTCGAAGGAAGGCGGACGATGAAATATACAGACGAACAACTGAGTACGAGGGCCAAAGAGGCATTCGACGAGTCCGTCGAGAAGCTCGACGCGTCAACCCTGTCGAAGCTCAACCGGAGCCGCCACAAGGCGCTCGCGGAACTCGCACACCCGGCGCGCCATCAATGGTTGCGGTGGATGCCGGCGACCGGCATTGCTGCCGCCGTGCTGGTTGCGGTCATGATCATGCAGAGCCCGTCCGGCGTCGAGGACGTGATCGCGCCGGCGAACGTCACCGATATGGAGATCCTGCTGGGTGAGGACAGCATTGAAATGCTCGAGGACCTGGAGTTCTACAGCTGGCTCGACCTGGCCGAACTCGAAACGGATAACGATGTCGGCTGAACGCGCAAAAGGGGCAATCCTGTGCGGGCTCCTGGCGTGCAGTGGGAGTTGGGCATACGCCGCGGATGAGGAAATGCCGGACTTGGAGTTTCTGGAATACCTCGGCATGTGGGAAGAATCGGATGAAGATTGGCTGATCCTGGATGGAGAAATAACAGCCGACAACGAAGAACGGAGCGATCCCGTACCGGAAGGTGAAGAATCGACGGAGAACGAAGATGAAAGTTAAAACCATGCTTGTCTGTGCGGCGCTGCTGTTGTTCGGCACCGCGATGGCACAGGACGACGCTATTGGCTGGGACAGCCTCAGCGTCAGTCAGCGAGAAGTCCTGGGACAGTTCGAAGATAGCTGGGACACGCTGCCTGTGGAGCGCCGGGAGCGGCTTGCGAAAGGTGCCGCGCGCTGGGAGGGCATGACGCGGCAGGAGCGCAGCGACGCACGGGCCCGTTTCGCGTCCTGGCGTGCGCTGCCGGCCGAAAGGCGCGACCAGATTCGCGAACAGGCGCGCCTGTTCAGGGGTTTGCCTGCCGAGGAGAAAAGGCGCATCCGGGAAAACTACCGGCACTATCGCGAGATGAACCGGGATCGTCGCAAGCAACTTCGCGACCGCTTCAAACGCATGACGCCGGAACAGCGCAGGCAGCTTCGCGATCGGCTGCACAGGCGCCCGAGGCCGGCAGGACGCGACTAGGCGACCTTTGGAGAATCCTTATCTGAAAGGCCCCCGAAAGGGGGCCTTTTTCTTTGTACCTGCGAAAGGCGTTCGATACACTCCGCAGGCCCAAAGGAGACCTGAGAATGAGAATCGGCGTTCCGAAAGAAGTCCATGCCGGCGAGCGGCGTGTTGCCACTACCCCCGATGTTGCCGCCCAGCTGATCAAGCTCGGTTACCGTGTAGCGGTTGAGGCCGATGCCGGTGTCAACGCGAGCTTCTCCGACGATGCATACAGGGAAGCGGGTTGCGACATCGTCGCATCCGGCAGCGAGCTGTGGGCGGACTCGGATATTATCCTCAAGGTCCGCGCACCCGAAGACGACCAGGTGGCCTCGCTTAGAGCCGATCAGACGCTGATCAGCTTCCTGTGGCCCGGCCAGAATCCCGAACTCCTGAAACGTCTGACCGACAGCGGCGCGACCGCCATGGCCATGGACAGCGTGCCGAGAATCTCTCGTGCACAAAAGATGGACGCATTGAGCTCGATGGCCAACATCGCCGGCTACCGCGCCGTCGTCGAAGCGGCGCAGCATTTCGGGCGCTTCTTCACGGGACAGATAACCGCGGCCGGCAAGGTACCGCCCGCCAAGGTCATGGTCATCGGCGCGGGCGTTGCCGGCCTGGCGGCCATCGGCGCTGCGAAGAGCATGGGCGCCATCGTGCGAGCGTTCGACACGCGTCCCGAAGTCAAAGAGCAGGTCGAGAGCATGGACGCCGAGTTCCTGATGCTCGACTTCGAAGACGACGAGGACGGCTCAGGCGAAGGCGGCTACGCGAAGGTGATGAGCGACGAATTCATCAAGGCGGAAATGGCGCTGTTTGCCGAGCAGGCGAAAGACGTCGATATCATTATTACGACCGCGCTCATCCCGGGCAAGCCGGCACCGAGACTCATCACCGCCGAGATGGTGCAGTCGATGAAAGACGGCAGCGTGATCGTCGACCTGGCTGCCGAGCAGGGTGGTAACTGCGAATTGACAAAAGCGGACGAGATCGTAAAGACCAGCGGGGTTTCGATCATCGGCTACACGGACCTGCCGAGCCGCCTGGCCGCCCAGTCCAGCCAGTTGTATGCCACCAACCTCAGGCACTTGCTGACCGACATGACTCCGGAGAAGAACGGCGTGCTCGTCGTCGACTTCGAAGACGAGGTCGTGCGCGGTGCCACCGTCTGTAAAGACGGTGAGACGACCTACCCACCGCCGGCGCCGACTATCTCGGCGGCTCCGGCGAAGGCGGCGCCCGCCCCGGCGCCGGCTCCGGCAGTCGTTGAGGAGAAGAAGCGATCGATCGTGGGGCCAATCATTGCGGCAGCAGTGGGTGGCCTCGCGCTACTCGGGCTCGGCGCCGTGGCGCCACCGTCGTTCATGGCCCATTTCACGGTATTTGTCCTGGCGTGTTTCGTAGGCTACATGGTCATCTGGAACGTCACGCCGGCCTTGCATACGCCGCTCATGAGTGTGACCAATGCGATTTCCAGCATCATCATAATCGGTGCTTTGTTACAAATAAGTTCGGCGGACAAAGTGATCATGTGGATCGCCGTGGCAACCGCGGCGGTGACCTCGGTCAACATCGCGGGCGGCTTCGCCGTCACGCGCCGCATGCTCGAAATGTTCAGGAAGTGAGGCCGTCATGATCAATGAAGGAATCGTAAACGTCTCGTACATCATCGCGACGATCCTCTTTATCCTGGCGCTCGGGGGACTGTCGAACCAGGAAACGGCTCGCCGTGGCAACTGGTACGGCATCATCGGCATGGCGATCGCGCTGCTCGCGACCGTATTCGGTGAAGTCACTGCGCAATACGACAAGCTTATCGTCGCGCTGCTCGTCGGCGGCAGCGTTGGCCTGATCCTCGCGCGTCGCGTGCAGATGACGCAAATGCCTGAACTCGTCGCTATTCTGCACAGCCTCGTCGGCCTGGCCGCCGTCGCGGTCGGCTTCGCGAACTTCATGGACCCGGGGCGTCTCGCACACTACGCCGGCGTCGAACTGACGATACATGACATCGAAACTTACATCGGTGTATTGATTGGTGCCGTCACGTTCTCGGGCTCGGTCATCGCGTTCGGCAAGTTATCGGGCCGCATCGGCGGCAGCCCGTTGATCCTGCCCGCGCGCCACTGGTTCAACCTGCTGTTACTCCTCGGCTCGATCTGGTACGGCTACGAGTTTGTTGTGCAGTCAGCCGCAGGTGGTGGCGTTACGCCGCTCATTATCATGACGGTGCTCGCATTGCTGTTCGGCATCCACATGGTCATGGCCATCGGTGGCGCCGACATGCCGGTCGTTGTCTCGATGCTCAACAGCTACTCAGGGTGGGCGGCATCGGCAACCGGCTTCATGCTCGAAAATGACCTGCTTATCGTCACGGGCGCACTCGTCGGTTCGAGCGGCGCAATCCTCAGCTACATCATGTGTCGCGCAATGAACCGCAGGTTCCTGGCTGTCATCGCGGGCGGTTTCGGCACCGGCGGCGGCACACCCGCGAGTAGCGGTGGCGAGGACCAGGGCGAGGTCATTCCTGTCGATCCCCAGGAAACCGCAGCACTGCTCGCGGGCGCGAAAGAGGTCATGATCATTCCGGGCTACGGCATGGCTGTCGCACAGGCACAGCATACGGTCTTCGAAATCACGCGCACCCTGAGAGAGAACGGCGTCAACGTGCGTTTCGGCATTCACCCGGTCGCCGGCCGCATGCCGGGCCACATGAACGTGCTGCTGGCGGAAGCGAGGGTGCCGTATGACATCGTGTTCGAAATGGACGAAGTCAACGAGGATTTTCCCGACATCGACGTGTCGGTCGTCATTGGTGCAAATGACATTGTGAACCCGTCGGCGCTGACCGATCCGGATAGCCCGATCGCGGGAATGCCGGTACTCGAGTGCTGGAAGGGCACTACGAGTATCGTGCTGAAGCGCAGCATGGCGACGGGTTATGCAGGCGTACAGAACCCCCTGTTCTTCCTCGATAACACGCGGATGTTGTTCGGCGACGCAAAGGCCACGCTGGACGAGGTACTGAAGGCACTTTAACTAAACGCCGATGCGCCTTGGCGAGCTTACATAGTTTCGTCATAATGCAAGCATAGAGTTGCGCACATGGGGCGCTTCTCGACCGGGGGGTAATATGCTCGCAGGACTCGCAACCGACATTTCGCAACAGGTTCTGAGGACCGACGTTGCCGGAATGCCGCTCGAGTGGATTGACTACCGCGAAGCGGTACGTCTCTACCACGCCGAGCAAGTTGCGTACGACTGCGGTACGCGCCTGTACTCGGTGTTCGGCGGCTATAACTCCGTGGACGGTCGACGCAGCCGCATCGACGTCAATTCAATCATCGCGACCCACGGAACGAGCCGCAGCCTTGCGCGCAACCGGGACAAATACGTTCCACCGCTCAACAACCGC
>CALZMQ010000070.1 GCA_945788625.1 uncultured Woeseiaceae bacterium | reverse complement strand
GTTGGACCTGGGCTTCACCTACGACAAGGCATCGATCTTCTTCAACTTCGGTACCGACGGCGATACCGCGGGCGAGAAAACCTACCTGTGGGATGACGTAACGTTCGTCGCCGGGACAGGTGGCGGCGGCGGCATGTCCTCGGTTGACTTTGAGTCCGGCTCTGCGACTTTTACTGACTTTGGCGGTGGCGTGGCCACGGTCATTGCAAACCCGGATATGAGCGGTCTCAACACCAGCGGCCAGGTTGGTCAAATGCAGAAGTTCGCCGGCGAAATATTCGCGGGCAGCACGCTTGACCTGGGTGGCGTCGTGCCCCTGGCGGATGGCGATTCCTACACCATGCTGGTGCGCGCATCACGCGAAGTCGAGGTGACGTTCAAGCTCGAGCCGCTGGCGGTGGAGCGGACGGCCACGCATAGTGGCAGCGGAACCTGGGAAGAGCTGTGCTTCGACTTCACCGGAGTTTCCGGCGACGTAACGGGCATCACGCTGATATTCGACAACGGCGTAGCCGGCGATGCCGGCAATGCGGATCCGGCCATCGCGGATGACTGGACCTTCCAGTTCGACAACATTCAGCAGACGAGTAACAGCTGTCCGGTTGCCGGTCCCGGCTTTACGGCCATAACTTTCGACGATCCCGCCATTACCTACACCTTGACGGACTTCGGCGGCAACTCGTCGACCGTGACGAACGATCCTGCGGGTGGCAGCAACATGGTTGTCATGGCGGTGAAATCGGACACGGCGATGGTGTGGGCGGGCACCACGGTATCGACGGAGCCGGGCGACGAGGTGCCGACGATTCCCCTGGATGCGACGAATACGCAGATGACGGTGCGCGTCTACTCGCCGGATGCCGGCATACCTGTGCGTCTCAAGGTCGAGGATGCATCGGACCCGAACAAGTCGGTGGAGACCGAGGCGCTGACGACCGTGGTAAATACCTGGGAGACGCTGACGTTCGACTTTGCCAATCAGGCAGCAGGCACGGCGGCCTTCGATCCGGCGACCACGTACAACAGGGTATCGATCTTCTTCAACTTCGGTACCGACGGCGCGACGGCGGGTGAGAAAACCTACCACTTCGACGACATCGATGTCGCAGCCGCTGCTCTCGCGCAGGTCGATCTGCCGGTCAGCTTCGACGATGCCGGCGTGGATTACGACCTGGTCGACTTCGGCGATCCGGTGAGCGCGATGACAACGCTGGTGGCGGACCCGACCGACGGTTCCAACACGGTGGCGAGCACGATCAAGCCGCTGGGTGCGCCGCTGTGGGCAGGCACCACGGTGGGTGGCACCAACGGGCTGGCTTCGGCGATCCCGTTCTCGGCGACCGAGACGTCAATGACGGTCCGCGTGTACTCGCCGGATGCCGGCATACCTGTGCGTCTCAAGGAAGCGATGACGACGGTGGCGAACACCTGGGAGACGCTGACCTTCGACTTCGCCAACGAGGTCGCGGGAACGGCGGCACTGAACCTGGCCAGCACCTACGACAGGGCCTCGATTTTCTTCAACTTCGGCACCGATGGCGATACCGCGGGCGAGAAGACGTACCTGTGGGATGACCTGGCGTTCGTTGCCGGTGGTGGTGGTACCGGTACCTTCGTTAACGGTGACTTTGAAACCGGAGACTTTACCGGCTGGACGCTAACCCAGGTTCCGGCTGGTCGCGGATCCATTAATCTCGATTCCAGCGGGCAGGGTGGTCGGGCAGGCACCGTGGCCAGGCTGGTTGCAGCCGGAGATGCTTCTGGAACAAATGACGTCCTGATAGGCCAGGTGGCATTAGCCGCAGGTATCGTTGCGCCCGGCGATTCAATCGATGTTTCCTTCGATTTGTATGGATCCCTGTCCGGGGCCGGTGGTGTCGTGTTTGTTGAAGTGATTTTCCTGAATGCTGCTGGTGAAGATGTAGGAGGCCGGGATTTTGTTGGCCCGGCAGCCCCCTACATTCCGTCAACGACTTGGACAAACTACAGTGGCACTGTAATCGCTGGAACGGCTACGGGCGGCGTTACTGGATTTGATGTGAGCGGCGGTGTAACGCTGGAACTGAAAGCCGCTTGTGGAGCCATTGCCGGTGGTTGTGGTGTCGATGCCTCCTTTGACAACGTCACCTTCACGATCAACTAAGGGGGCGGATAAGACAATGCAATTATTCGACTTTCACCAAGAATTCAAACTAAATAATCGAGTGTTCGTTATGGCGGGATTGAGCTTCTTCAAAAGCATCAAACAAGTCTGCGGTTTGTTTGCAGTGACGCTGGCTTTCATGACTGTATTCGCTGGTCAGGCGCATGCGGCGGACACGGTAACGACGTTCAAAGACGAAAGTGGCTGGAAGCTGCAGGTCAATGGCGAAGACTTTTATGTGAAAGGTGTCGTCTGGGGCTACTCGCCGCGGAACAAGAATTACTCCTACAACCTGTGGGGTGAGTCGGACGATTTCATCAGGAAGGTGCTCGATTACGAATTCGGGTTGATGAAAGACGCCGGTGTCAACGCGATCCGCAGTTTTACGACGATCCCGCCGGAATGGGTAACTTACATATACCGGGAACACGGCATCATGTCGGTCATCAATCCGCTGATGGGCCGCTACGGTTACACCATCGGCGGCAAATGGGTGCCATTCACCGATTACTCCGACCCCCTCACGCGTGCGACGCTCCTGGCAGACATGCTGAAAATCGTCGACCAGTACAAGAACACGCCGGGCGTGCTGATGTTCGCATTCGGCAACGAGAGCAACTACGGCCTGTCCTGGTCCAGCTTCGAGATCGAGAACCTGCCAGAAGGCGAGCAGAACACGGCGAAAGCGCGATACCTGTACAGCCTGTTCAACGAAGTCATGGCTGAAGGCAAGAAGATTGCGCCGAATCATCCGTTCTCGATCGTCAACGGCGATATCCAGTACATCGACCTGATTGCGGAACTGTGCACGGACATGGACGTGCTTGGCGTCAACGCTTACCGCGGTCCGAGCTTCACCGGCCTGTGGAGGGACGTCGACGAGAAGCTGGACCTTCCCATCGTTTTCTACGAATTCGGCAGCGATGCGTTCAACGCCAGGAGTTTCGAAGAAGACCAGGTTTCGCAAGCGCACTTGCTGAAGGACCAGTGGCTGGAAATGTACAACAAGGCGGCCGGCAACGACGAGGAAGGCAACTCGATCGGCGGCTTCGTCTTCGAGTGGCGCGATGAGTGGTGGAAGTACTTGCAAATCGAGAATCTCGACATCCAGGATACGAACGCGTCGTGGTCGAACGAGGCCTACCAGTTCGACTGGGCAGAGGGCAAGAACAACATGAACGAAGAGTGGTTCGGTATTACCGCTCTCGGCACGCCGAATGAGGATGGCGTCTACACGGCCCGGCCCAGGATGGCCTATGACGTCCTGTCGGAAATCTGGCACCTGGATCCCTATGCGAACAAGAAGGCGGCCTTCAACAAGGCGATCAACGAGCTGAACATGGACTACTACGCCCTGAAAGGCGAGGTCCGGTTCCTGAAGAGCGAGAACAAGGAGCAGAAACAGAAGTTCAGCTTCACGGGCGGCAGCCTGATCGGCGAGATGGTCGTGAAGGGCTCGGACCAGGACATTACCGAACTGGGTGAGAACGGCCTGGAGTTCGAGGACGGCCAGATGGTGTTCCTGGATTTCGGGTTCAAGCCCAACGAGAGCATCGAGGGGCAAATGACCGTCAATATTCTCGGCAATGTCGCCGACAAGGAACCCCTCGAGATCGCGTACGGTCGACGCGGACTGCCGGTCGATGTGCTGATTGAAAGGCCCCCTCTTCCCGAAGAAGAAGCGTTTACCGAAGAAGATGACATTATCACTGACGTCGCCTCTTTCACGGATCGGGAGCGCGTGGAGGTTTACGATTTCCAGGCGACGTATATCGGTGAGAAATTCGATCTCGAGGCCTTCTACCACACACCCCGTTACCACTGGAAGGACGAGGGCGATTTCTTCGGCCTGATACGAGAGACGACGGACCTGGGCGGCCAGGACATCTGGAATGCCAAAGCACCCTCGGGTGTCGAGCTTGCAGGCAAGGGCAAGTGGAAAGGACTGAAGATACTGGTTGGACCCGAAGTTTACTGGGGTGCGAACCCGAAAGCCGTCCTGAAGTACGAATTCAACTGGGGCAAGACGCAATTCGCATTCATGCACGCGGAGGATATCGCCAGGCGCACCGATTCGTCGTCATCGACAGCTGCGACGGAACGCCAGACCCGTCAGACAACGCTCTATGCGATGCGTGACTTTCCCAACGACATCAAGCTCGAGCTCGGCGGCATCATCGCCAGTGACGAGAAAGTGGACGATCCATTCACTCGAATCGACGCGGACGGCAACATCATCCTCGACGAAATCGAGTTCAAGGACACGCTGGGCTTCAGGGCAAAACTGACCTTCCCATTGCTCGGCACGACGTCCTATGTTGCCACCAACCAGGCCGGGCTCGTCGCTGATGGCGGCGCTGTACGCAGGGACTTCGGGGTGCTCGATCCTACGGCTCTGCCGTATTCAGCGCTGGGCAACAAGCGGGAATACGAAGCCGGCATGATGATGAATTTCGGTAACTTCATGCTGTATCCCCGCTTGATGTATCGTGACAACCTTGTCGATGCAAATCCGAGTATTCCACCGACAATAGGCCCGGGTGGCGTCGTCCAGCCGGGCATCAGCCCGCGTGACCGGGATAGTGACCCGTTCGCGGTTCTCGACAACAGGGAAGCGCGATCCGCGGAGGTCTTCCTGACCTACGATCCGACCGGCGCCTCGTTTTTCTACGCATGGGATAACGATTTCGCCGAAGACGCCGAATTCGCGTTCAATATCGGCGGTAATTACACGGAGTATCCGACCTTTACCGATGCAAACCAGTTCTTCTTTACGCCGACCGGTGAAAACGCGTCGTTCGGCGTGGGGCTGCCGGCAGAGGATGTCTGGTCCATCTCCAGCCGAATGGTGTTCAATCCGACTACGCGTGCGAAGTACATTGCGAACCTCAAAACCGGTTTCCAGCAGTCGACAGGCGATCCGGACGGCGGCACGCGCAAGTTCTACGAACTGTCCGGCAAGGTCGTGTTGGGTAACAAGCACATCATCGAAGGCTATTTCAAGAAGGATGCATGGGGTCCCTACGATTTCAATCGCCAGTTCAATGAAGTCTTCCCGGAGCAATTCAAACTCGATTACTCGATCGTGCTCGATGGCAGTGGCGACCAGGTCGTGGAAACAGTCGGTAGCGGAACCCGGGTCGGTATCCGCACGCTATACCGGTCGTTTAATCAGGAGAACGAGGGACAATACCAAGACGGTTTGAATGACTACATCTTCCAGACAGTCTTCTACTTTACGTACATGTTCTAGGACCTCAAGGTGTGCTCGAGGAAAACTACTATGAGAATTGAATATCGAAAACAGGATTATTTGGCGACCTGCAAAGGACTGCTGATAGTGTTGTTTGGCCTTTTTGCCCTGAGTGGCTGCGAGAAACGCGACAGCGGTGACGGCACAGTCGTCAACGGGATCATTCTTCCGACCGACGTGGTTCTCAATCTCTTCTGCGAGAACGTCGGCGTCAACGATGAGCAGTGCGTATTGTCAGACCCGGAGAATCCATTCGCCATCGTTGCGACGCTGGAGTTCGACGTCAACAATCCCAACGCCCCGACGAAATTCGACTTGCTGGCCGATATTCCACAGGGGCCGACCGGCGCCAAGGCCAGGTTCTATCTCTGGGCGACAGCACTGGCGAGGCGACCCTCCGGAGAAAACCAGTGGTATACCGCCCGGGCATTGCACGAGTTGTTCGATGCAAACAGCAATCCCATTTCGAAGGACGAGATCGTCAGGGCGCAGGCTTTGAAAGCCTACCGGTCGGTCCTCGACAACTTCTTCGGCTCGGTGACATTCTTCGAATTTGGCCCGAACAGCCTGAATGAACAGGTAGCCAGGGACCTGTTCATTACGGAAGAAACGGGTTACGAACGCCTGGTGCCGCTGCCCGTCCTGAACGTCATCGAGCTGTTTGCGGAGTGGGGATACCGGTACGATGAGGAAAACGATCTGGTCTTCATCATCAATTTCTGATCTGGCCGGCTATATCGCTCAAGCCCTATGCCTGACGGGTAATGGCAGGCGGCGACGCCGTAGTGCGGCCTGCGGGGACAGGCGCGCTGTTAATCGGCCACGAAAAACGGCAGGTTGTGAACGACGGCGCCGCCTTGTCCGTCGTAGGCCGTCACGAACACGCGATAAGCACCGGGCCGGTTCGGAACCACGAACTCTATTCGCGGGCTTCCCTGTCCCTGCTTGATCGATTCCGGATAGGACGGCGGGGCCGCTTCGGGATCACCGCCTGTTCCGCGATCCGAACTCTCCGCACGAATATCCCAGGTGTATCTCAGCTCGTCGCCCTCCCGATCGACACAGTCGGCTTCGGCATACGAACGGGTACCCGGTTTGACGCTCCTGAAAGCCACGGGCGTCGCCAATGACTCCAGTTTGGGTGCGCGGTTGTCCGGCCATACTCCCGACCAGGCGTACGCCATTGCGTCAACGCGCGGCAATTTCTCGCCGGACGGCAAGAACATACCGTACCAGGTAGCCGTTGTTTCCTGCTTGTGGCCCCAGAAAAAGACGTAGGAACCGAGCGACCGCCCCACGTTGTCGTCACGATCGATCTTGTAAACGGTGTAGGTCTCTGCAGCCTTGGTGCTGGGATCCGGTTCGATCGGTGCATTCCAGGGCGTAGAAGCAACCTCCCACGCTCCTCCTACGCCGAATTCGGTCAGCATATAGGGACCGTTCCAACCCAGGCCAACCAGATTGCGGCCGACTGTGGGTGCATTCGAGTAGGCATTGACACCCAGGATATCGAGGTTCGGGTAGTGCGTCAGAATGCCGGCGATTTTCGACGAGTCGGCTCCGGCGATGACCGTCATGACGGGATGATGCGGATCCAGGTCCTTGACGATACCGGCCAGATGATTCAATTCCCGCCAGATGACTTCACTCTCTACGTTGGGTTTGAAGGCTTCCATTTCGTTGCCCAGGCCCCACGCCAGGAGGGCAGGATGATCCCTGTACTTCAGTACCGCATCGCGAAGCCTGGCACGTTGCTCGTCAATGCTCGCGGTGTCGGAATAGTCGAAGCCATGGCGGACATGTTGCACCCAGAAACCAGCCGTGACGGAAATGCCCAGTTCATGGGCGCGATCCAGCAAGGGTTTTCCATCGACAAGCTGCTCCAGCTGCTCTATTCCCCAGGTTCGTATGGAATTGCCGCCGGAGGCTGCGAGCAGCTGAAGACTGCCGCCTCCGAGCCCCTGTCCGCCCCCGCTTCCTGCGCCCTTTACCCAATACGACTCGTCATTGCGCAGCAATGTGAAGGTGCCATCGGACTGCCTGACCACTTCTACCCTGGAGCCAGGCGCCGTGCCTGGACCGCCCGGCACGCCGGCGGCGCACGAACTGAGCAAGAGTGCCATGCAACTAAAGACAGTTATGCGATACATCGGCCTTGCTAGAAATCAGATTTCGTTTTCGCTTCCAACACTGCAATCTTCGGATAAGCTGCATCGGACGGTGACCAATACCAGCCTTTCGGGTCCCAGGCTTGCGCATAGTAAAGTTCGTCTTTGACGACCTTGAAGGCTGCCACGGCTTCCGAATACTTTCTCAGCTTCGTCAGGGCCTCGCCCCTGATGAAATAGCAAGTACCTACGTCATTCAGCGCCCAGTATTCGTTTACGACATCGCTTGACGGTTTGGCACTCAATGACGCCTGCATCTTTCGCGCTTCTTCTTCGTAAAGTTCCGTACATTTCTCGGTGTACTTCACGGCATCTTCATACTTGCCTTCACCCAGGGCGTCCCAGGACTTGACCTGCAGCGTGACGGACGCGTAGTCGCCATAGTCAAGGCCGTCGTCGACGGCTTCCTCGGCCAGCGACAGTGACATAGCGCTGAACAATGCCAGAAACGTCAGGATTTGCTTCATTATGATTCTCCCTGGAGATGGATCTCGCGCCCGCCAGTAAAACAAATCCTCTTGGCAAAGGAAAACACGTTTGTGTCTTTTTAACCCGGTGCCGGTCCCGTCGACTCGCGAATTTGAATGGTTGCCGGCACGATCTCGGTACCTTTAGCGTCAGCGTCAGCGTCCTCGCACTTGCCCTGCAGTAACATCGTCGCGGCTCGCTCCGCCATTTCTTCCAGCGGCTGCCGGATTGTGGTCAAGGACGGGTAGAGCTGACGGGCGAGTGCGGTATCGTCAAATCCTGCGACAGAGAGCTGTGCCGGTACCTCGATGCCAAGACGGTCGGCAACCCGAACAACGCCTGCGGCCATATCGTCATTGGCGGCAAAGATCGCCGTTGGCGGGTTCTTGCGTTTCAGTAATTCCTCGCCACATGCCTCACCCGAACCGAACGAATTATCGCCGGCCACGACGAGCCGATCGGAGAATTTCAGGCCACTTTGTTCCAGGCCGTCCTGGTAGCCCGTGAAACGCTGTGCAACTGCCTTATGGTTCGGGTCCCCGGTGATGAAGGCAATGCGCTTGTGGCCCAGTGACGCAAGATAACAGGTCATTTCCGCGCACACGTCACGGTCGTTTGTGGCGACGGAGTATTGCTTGCCTGACTTCGAGCCCGTGGAGATTCGCACGATGGGCGTACCGGTTTCCTCGATGGCCCGCACGATCTTGGGCATGTTGGACAATGGCGCTGCCACGATGATGCCCGCCGGTCTCGTTTCGGCGATCAGCGACTTGAGCTGTGCCCCAACGTCCTTTTGCCGGTAGTTGCAGGGATGGATCAGGAGTTCGGCGAGGCCGGACCTGCAGGCGCTGAGGACGCCCTGTTGCATACTGATGACGTAGCCCGCACTCGGCAGTTCATAGGCTGCCGGGTCGTCGTAGACCAGACCGATCAGGTGGGATCGATGGCTCGCGAGGTTTCGCGCCGACTGGTCAGGACGATAGCTGAGTTCTGCGACCGCCTTCTCGACGCGTTCCCTCGTCGACGCGCGTACGTTCGGCTCGCGGTTGACCACACGCGATACGGTCTTGATCGACACGCCGGCAAGCTCGGCGACGTCGAAGATGGTTGCTCTTGCCATCGGCGTCGAATTAACTCAATTGGGTGCTAAGAGATTAGAATCAAGGGAATATCTATCGCATTACGACAGCGCTGTCAATTTTCAGGATATGCCGGTGGCCGGTCTGCCGGCGCCCCGCTTGTCAGGCAGCAGCTCGGAGTAATGCTCCTCCATGACCAGCTTCGGCCGGCGCTCGACGGTAAACAGCCCCCAATGTTTCTCGGGTTCCAGCGGATCGGGAGAGCCTTTCCAGGGTTCGTCGAAAGCTTCGAACACGAAGGTGAGGATCTGCTCTTCGTTCGTCCATTCGAGCAGCTGCTCGTAGTAGCGCGCCTGAAGTTCTTCGGTAGCATTCCAGGGTTCGATACCGCGCCCATTCGCCGTGGTAGTCCAGCCGGCTTCGGTAATGACGACGGGTTTGCCCGGGTAGTGATCAACGACCGAATGGTAATTTTGCTTGGTGTATTCCAGGGCGTCTTCGATCGTGCGGTATTCCCATGCGGGATACGTATGTATTGAAATGAAATCGAGTACGTCAGCCAGCGGTTCCAGTTTGTACGTCCAGGGCACGTAGTTTTCGCAAAACGTCACCGGTTGGCTGATCTGGCGCTTGATTCTTTCCACGTAGGCAACCAGGTTGCCGACAGGCACCATGTGATCTGTCCATTCGACACTGGCTTCGTTGCCGACCGAAACCGAGAACACGCATTCGGCGTAACGATTCGCCAGAGAAATCAACACTTCGACCTGCATGCTGTTGCGGCGCGCGTTAAGGTCTAGTGTCTGCTCACTGAACTCGGCGCCCCAGGGACAATGCGGATTGCTCATCTCGGCAGCCATATCGAGGCCCAGCATTACCTTGAAATCCAGGCCCTCATTGCGAATGACGCCGAGCACCGTCGAGGCATGCGGACTGCAGTCGTAAAGCCTCAGATACTTCCAGTTCTTGGCGAGAATGTGCAGGTCTTCCCTGACTTCATCGTAAGACGGGTAGACACGCTCAAGCGGGCTCTGCCCATGCCGGTAGCCGGAATAGCAAATCGCATTCTCATGTTCGAACGCCAGTGTTGCGCGGCCATTCAACGGAGTCACTTTTCGTTTAGACATATTTCAGGTTTCCATCCTTGTCCCATAGTCCCCAGTAAGCGCCGACGTCGCCTTCGGCATCTACTTTCCAGGTTTCGTCGAATGACGAGAAGTAGAAGATGTCGATGCTTTCTTCCTCGGCCCACTGGTAGGTATTAATGAAGTACTTGATGGCGTTTTCGAGAGAAGGGACAGCGCCTTGTTCAGGTGTGCCGACATTCGGCCAACCGGTCTCCGAGATAATGACCTTCTTGCCATTTGCAGCATGCACGGCGCGACGATACATCTCTTTCATGTACAGAAGCGAATGTTCGGCAGGGCAGCCTTCCCAGAAGGGGTAGCAGTTGGCGAGGACGACGTCACATGCCTCCGTCACGCGAGGGTGTACCGCGAATTCGAAATAGGCGTCAACGTAGCCGACATCGATACCTTGAACGGCTTGTTTGGCACGATTGATATAGTCGATGAGCTCGTCCTCGGACAGATCCCCGCGCAGCAGTACTTCGTTGCCCACCGCAAGAATGCCCGCATGGCCGGCGTTTGCGATTTCGATGGCGTTGGCCAGTTCCTTCTCATTTTGTTCGCGGTTGTCATCCAGCCAGACACCGACCATGGTCTTCAGGCCGTTTTCCGCAGCAATCGCAGGAATGAGTTCATTGCCTTCGGTGCAGGAAAATGTGCGTATCCAGTTTACGTACGGCTGTATGAAAGCCAGTCGCTCCCGGATCTGTGCTGCACCGATCTGCGTGCCGGGACCCTGACCTTCGACATAGGGACTGAAAGAAATCCCGTGGATCTTCCGCTCCAGGATCTTTCGCACGAGGGCTCGCAGGTCGTCGATCGAATAGCCGGAAAAATCGATACCGGCCAAAGACATGGTTCTTTGATAATGATTTGACATTTAGGGTCCTGAATAAATTGGATTGGATTGAAAAAGCTATTCCGCAAACAACATACTTGTCTTGAAGGTAGCGTTGATTTGACGAATTCTGCCGCTGCGTTTGAACAGCTCGGCGCTGTCTTCAGCAGGAAGCGTAAGTTGCTCGTTGACTTGCGCGGTGCCGTCGTCACGCGAAACCGTCAACGTCGGTGCGGCGTTCTCGTCCAGTCTGTAGATCACCGGGACTTGGCACCATGTGAAGGCCAGCGCTCCGGCCGCCACGTTTAATGTCTGCCAGTTGCCGTCAACGTCGAGGAAACAAAATTGCCGAGGTTCGGCAGTAAACTCGCGGGCGCGCAGAAGGTCCGGTTGGAACCGTACATTGCCGTCACTCACACGCACGCCAAGTTCACCGAATCGAGTCAATATTTCCTCCTTGACCTGCCCGGTCATGCCGGGCTGCCTGGCGCCGGCGTGTGTTGGTGTATGCGAGTAGGGATCTGTCGGGAAGGCGCCGTACTCGGCAGGTGTCTTGTTGAAGCCGATACCCTCACGAATACGATAATAGAGTTGTCCCAGTCTCCGGCATGTCGCCGCATCGGCGGCCTGATCCAAAGCCGCAAAGAAGTTCTCCAGCACGGCCAGCATCAGCTTCGACACCATGTGCCAGTAAATGGAGCCCAGGCCCTCGAAACTGAACATCGTCCCCGAGCGACCGGTAAACGCCTTGTGGTTGAATACCTGCTCGTATAGTGCCTGCAGGGATCTTCTCGCCGCTTCGACTTCATCGCCGTACGATGCAGTCAGGTCGTCCAGCTCGGCATTCAGGTCGGTGACGTTCCTGAAGTCGGCATTGAAGCGATAGCATCCGTCACGATCGCGAACCACGACATGCTCGTTACCATCCGCCAGCATACGCTGCAGTAGCGGAATCGCCTCGACCCGCTCCGCCGGAATACGATTCCTGGCCAGGAATCCCGGCAATCGTCGATCCGGATACAGCATGAAGCTTTTCTGATCCGGACGGTACACATCGCTTTCAAAGAGAGCTTCCACCACAGTCACCGCTTCTTCCGGACTTATGGCACCGGCACTCAACGCAGCAACCTGACCTTCAAGCATCGGATACAGGGTGTCGATCTCAATTGCGTTCGGCTGTAGATCGATCAGGTTGTACGCGTGATAGAGGCCGTCCTCACGGACGTTTGTAGAGATACTGTGATCGATTGCAGCCAGCGCATCATCAAGCATGGCCATGATCTTGTCGGCAGGCTGATTCACTGTCCCCGAGAACGTCTTTTGCCGGTAGACGGTATCGCGGCAACGACTCGCCGCCTCACCGAGTTCCACCAGCGATGCGTACCGATGTGAGGCGCTGATGGGACCGTCGCCCAGCAACGGGCGCACATTGCCAAGCGCGACAGCGGTGTCGGCCAGCCATTGGCTGACTTCGGCGGACAGGGCGAATGAGCCGGTGTCGTCTGCCAGCAAGCGCTGCAGGAAGCGGATGTAGCGACGCATGTAATACAGCGTCACCATGGAAAGACCGTGGCCAACCAAAGCGTTGTTGGCGTCGTTCCATTCCGGTCGCTGCGTATTCAGCCAGATCCCGCCATCTATGACGAGATTGCCCAGTTTGCTGAGCAATGGCACCAACAGCTTCTCGAACAAGTTGACCTGGTATACGCTGCCATTCGCGTCCAGCACAAGCTTGCCGTCTGCGCCAATCCTGGCGACGCGCTGCTCGATCTGCTCGGCGGCCTGCTCATCGAAAACCACAGTGCTTTTGGGATTCTCGAGCAGTTCGTCGAACAGTTTTATCCGGTAGGGGACATTGGCATAACAGAAGATCGGCCGGCGCAGCAGTGCCGGGAGCAGCGACGGATGAAAGTCCCTCGACAGTTCCAGCAGCTTCTGCAGATAGATGATCTGGTGATCGCCCCAGTAGCCGATGAAGCTCCATGGATTGTCCTCCTCTTCGACTTCCCAGTCGATGCCGTCCTTGGTGATGCGATAAGGGTTGTAACCATCGACGGTGGAGGCATTCACGAACTTGGCGATGATGTTTTCGACAAACTCGGGAAAACTGAAAGCCAGTGCCTCCCAGTTCTGGAATATGTCCCGCCAGTTTCCTTCATAGGAAAGCAGGCGGTCGCCATATTCCTGTTTGAGCTTGATAGCAAACTGATTCCAGGGGCGACTCGGGTCGCCGTGGCGGCGGCCGAACGTTATGGGCAGGTATTCGTAGCAGAGCCGCTGCAGCTGGGGGTCGGCGTGTTGTTTGACGGCCGACAGCAGCTGCGGAAAGTCCAGTCGCTCGGGCAGCCCATCAATGAGGTCTCGATTGCGTTCGTACACTTCGTGGTTGAAGTTCCTGATCGTCTTGGAAAGGTCACGTGACGTAACAGTGTACTGGTCATCGAATACACCGCCCCTGAGGATGTTGAACAGCACGTTCGCATAGTGGTGAACGGTGACAGTCTCTTCTGACGTCGCCTGGAAGGCGTCGCCACAGGCCATGATTCGTGCCAGGTCATCGGTGCCCTGGTCGACCGAGTCCGCAATTGCGTCGGCAAGCCGTTCCGGGTCGCCGAGTTGTTCTAGCAATTCGACCACCTGCGCCTGGCTCTGCTCGATGTTCGCCACAATCTGCCAGCACCGCGACGCCCGTGCAGCGAGTTCCAGCGTCTCGTTAACGAAGTAGGCGCCGCGGATGCCGCGCTTGTGTACTTCCTGCTCCAGCGCAGTTCCCAGTCGAAATCCCTTCAGCTGGTCCGATGAAAGCAAAACCTTCGGTGCGTCAAGTCCAAGGGAAAAAACCACGTTCGCTTTGAGCGATTCGCAGGGCTCGGCACGATCCGAAATGCCGGAATAAAGCGTAAACAAGCCCAGGCCCGTGGCCTCGTCCAGTTCTGTCCATTTGTAAGCGTCCACGAGGTTGCTGGAGTTCGACTGAGCGAAGCGGGGCGTGCCGGCCGGCAGTATATTCTGCAGGCCATCGAGCACATCGACTTTCACGCGGTTATCGGCCAGGTTCTGCACTTCGCAGTTTCTCGAAAAACCGTAGGTATCACTGGTGACCCAGGTATAGCGAAATGCTATCTGAAGGTCATGATTGACTTCTTCGAAGCAAAGCTTGTTGCCCAACAGGCTCTTGTAAAGGTTGCGCGTGACGGCGTAACGCCCATCGTGTTCCCGATTGAAGGGTTCCCAATCGTGCTGCCGGTCGCCGGTATCGACTCTCAGCATCGTTTTGCTTCCGGTATGGACGTCACTATCGTGGATTCTGTCCACCGTGATGTATGGGAACAGCGCTGTCTCGGGGGAAACCCGGCCTGCCGTCAGGCCGCCGCTGGACGAGATAAACAGCCAATGGTCGACATTGGAAACCACACTGATAAAAAACGGCGGCATCTTGTCGACGTTCCGTATCGCGTAGTAACGCTCACCGGCGAAGTCCATGAACTCGCCGGATACGGCGTCATTTGCCGCGGATGCGTGAAGTTCCAAGATTCTTCTACCTGTTATTTTGCTTATTCGACGAGCACAAGGGCGCCGAACAAACCGGCGTCGATCCAGCCTCGATCTTTCGGGCCCTCGGGCACAGACTCGGACCCAATGAAGTTCTCGCGGAGCTCGCTGCCGTCGTTGTCGCACCAGGCAACCATGAGCCCCATCAACTTGCCGGCCGACAGCGTTACCGGCACGTTGCTGTCGGATCCGTCCACGTACTCGTCGGTATAGACGTCAATGGCGAGTTCCCAGACGACTTTGTCGCCTTGTTGTTTCCATGCGCTGGCCACGTGATGCGAGTAGTTGTGTGGCTTTTGGTCCGTGCCGATGTCAATCGCCTGGTTGTCGAGCGACATGTGGTAAGCAAACGCGTTGTGATTGAACTGGTGGTTGCCCCCGGAATAGTCCTCATCCAGGAAGATTTCGAGACAGTCGTCGTCCCAGTACTGCACCAGCGGATCGCGGTGTGTGTCGATCAGGATGTCGTCGACAAATTCGCCCAGTATGTAGATCTTGCGCTCGGTCCAGACAACCTTGTAACGCCCCTGGAAATCCTCTGCCGAGTACTCCGGCCCGAGCCAGCGATAGGTGAGTTCCTGCCATTCGGCCTGCTGCCAGACGGCCTCATCGGCGACGCCATCGATAACAGGCGACTTTTCGGCCATTGGCGCATGATATTCGGTACGGCCATCGTAATGCGCCGTGTCCGCATTCACGTTCAGTGAAGCGGCCGCGAGCATAGCGCTTGCAAACGTAATGAAATGCCGCAATTCAGGCTTGCTCATGCAGGTCTCCCGCTATTTTCTCCGCAACCGCTACGGTACGGGCGACTACGTCATCGAGTTGCACTTCAGCGAAACCGGCAAGACCAAGCCCGATACGACCGTCCCAGGGGCGCGTCCAGGCATCGGGAATCGGTGTACCGGTAAGACCGACCAGCCCGCCGACGGTCGCGGCATTGCAATCCGTGTCCCAGCCCGCGGCGACAGCATTGCCGATCGCGGCACTGAAGTCCTCGTGCGACGAGCAAAGCGCCCACACGACCAGGGCGAGATTATTGAGCGTGTGAACGGGCGACAATTTGGCGTAATGCCGGTGCAGCCGGTCCACGGCGTCGGCTTCACCGGACAGTTCGCGGCCGATTCGAACAGCGCTCGCTGCCGCACTGTCGAGCGGGATCTGCCCGAGCGCCGCCTGGAACGCACTGTCGAGATCGTCGGTCGCCGGGATGGCTGCGCCCAGCGCAGCGATGAAAGCCGCACCGTGAACGCCCTCGCCACGATGTGACAACGAAGCATCGCGCCGTGCAAGTTCGGCGGCGAGGGCAGGGCGCCCGGGACACACCCAGCCGTAGAGATCCGCGCGGATTTGCGCGCCGATCCATTCATTGAAGTCATTGTCCGAACACAGAGCGAGGTCGAAACCGGCGTCCGCACCGTTGACGAATTCGTCCGCCATGTTATTGAGTAACGTTGCATACGCTGCTCGCTCGGCGGTCCAGGTTGCGCCGGCTGGCAGCAATCGGATCCAGGCCCTCGCGACGTCCGCAGTATCGAAATCGATGCCGTTGTCTTCGAGCAACAGCAGTGCGAGCAGCGTGTAGTTGATGTCGTCATCCGGTTCGGACCGCACTATCTGCCCACGACAACACTTGCGCCCGAGTTCCTCGACAATGGTGCCTTCGACAAGAGGCACGTAGTCGCGCAGCGGCAACGCGTCGGCTTCCCGCAGGTAATTCTCCAGAACTGCCTGGCCCTCTTGAAAGGACAGTACCTCGACCGGCTTGCCAAGCATGCAGCCGGATATCCGCCCCTGCCAGGCGGATCGAATGCGGTGCGATTCAACGGATACCGTTTTCACGGTTCGGTGCTCCTCGGCGCAACGGCGCCTCCCTTGGGCCAGCGATTGTAGTTGTGTTTGACAGCGCTGTCAGCATTAAGTATATATACGTACTGACAGCGTTGTCAGTTTCTTTTGAAACGGTCTGTCGCTATCGAAGAATTTTTAAAAAGATAATCGGGACCAGTCAGATGGTTACAGCCGATATAGCAGGCTAGGGGGCTTCAAGCATGCAAAATTCACCATTCGTACGGAATCCGCTGGCCGCAGGCGTCGCACTGGCATTGGGTGCCACCGCAATTTCGCCTGTAGCAGTCGCTCAGGACGACGAAGTTATAGAAGAGATTGTTACGGTGGGTATCCGCGGTAGCTTGAAGCGCTCCATGGACGTCAAGCGCGCCGCAACCGGCGTTGTGGACGCAATTTCGGCGGAAGACATCGGTAAGTTCCCTGACCAGAACCTGGCAGAGTCGCTACAGCGAATCACGGGCGTGTCGATCGACCGTCAGCGCGGCGAAGGCAGCCAGGTAACGGTTCGTGGCTTTGGTCCGGAATACAACCTGGTAACCGTTAACGGCCGCCAGATGCCGACGCACAACGGCACCACTCGCTCGTTTGACTTCGCCGATTTGGCATCGGAAGGCGTAGCCGGTGTCCAGGTCTACAAGACAGGCCGAGCAGACGTCCCCTCCGGCGGCATCGGTTCCACGATCAATATCCAGACGCCTACGCCGCTCGAAGGCGAGCCGACGATGAGTCTCGCGGCGAAGAGCGTCTACGATATGTCGACGCGTAAAGGCGACGACATCACCCCCGAATTCTCCGGCATCTACCTCGATCGTTTCGCGAACGACACGATCGGTGTGGCGATCGTCGCCTCACACCAGGTCCGAAACAGTGGTGTCAACGTCGCTGGCACGGGCGGCTGGTACACCGAGCCCGGTGATGATGTTCGGCCGGGTGGCAGCGTCAGGGTCGTCAACGATGCGAACCAGATCAACCGGCCGCAGACGAATGCCGAGACGTATTCGATCCCGCAGTCGATGTCCTACCGGATGGAAGAATTCGAGACGGAAAGGACTAACGCCCAGCTCGTGCTGCAGTGGGCGCCGACTGAAAGCATTTCGGCGAAGGTCGACTACATTCGCTCCGAGTTTGACCTGGAAAGATCCTACAGCGACCTGTCTGCCTGGTTCTCCAACACAGCGGCGCTGTCGCAGGCCAGTGAATGGACCGATGGCCCGATTGCCAGCCCGATCTACTACACAGAGACGAATGACAGAGCCGACTTCGCCATGGGTACCGGCGAGGATGGCTCGAGAAACCTGAACGAGTCCATCGGCTTCAATCTCGAGTGGTACGCAACCGATCGACTTTCGTTGGAAATCGACTATCACGACTCGTCTGCCGAGAGTGGAGCCAATGGTCCGAACGGCACGAGCGCGCTTATCACGATCGCCAGTTTCAACAAAGTTGGCCAGACCATTCTTACCGGCTATGAAATGCCGATTATGATCCTGGACCTGAACTCCGGCGGCGAAGCAAATCGTCCTCTGTACAGGGACGACATGCGGATCACGGGCAGCGTGTTCGGCAACGAGGCATCCTGGATGGACCTCGAGCAGGCCAAGATCGCCGGCAGCTTCGAGGAC
>CALZMQ010000069.1 GCA_945788625.1 uncultured Woeseiaceae bacterium | reverse complement strand
CGGCGCATCTGACTGACCGGCTTTTGCCACGCAGATGGCATGGTATCGTCATCGGCAAGGCTGTCGAGATAACCGTTGATGACGGTCAGCGGCGAACGCAGTTCGTGCGACGCGTTGGCAACGAAATCACGACGCATCTTGTTCAGCCGCTTTCGCTCCGTAACGTCCTGCAACAAAAACAACTGCTGATCGGCACCATACGGAACCACGCGGCAATTGAGCCAGCGGCCATCCTGCACCGGTGACATCATTTCGACCGCGGCGTCGTGATCGCCGTCGTGCAACAGCTTCGTCAACGCAGGATCGCGCAGGATATTGTCGACACGCTGACCACGGTCCTTCTTGCGCTTCAGGCCGGCGAGATGCTTCGCGGCCCGGTTACAGGCAACGATCTCGTTGTTGGCATCGAGAATCACGGCGCCGTCCGGCATGGCATTCGTCGACTTGCGAATCTCACGCAGCAACATCCGGTACTCTTTCTTGCGTCGAACGGCGCGTTCACGCTCGAACCGGAACCGCGAAAACAGCTGTTCCCAGATGCCTTCGCCATAGCGAAAATCGTCGAAATTGTCCGTGCGCAACGCGCGCTCGAAACTCAGCAGGCGATTGACCTGCCAGGCGAGCGCAATCAGCGCCGCGGTAAGCAGGCCCCAGTCGGCGTGACCGTAGATCCAGCCGATCGTTGCTCCTGCCGCCAGGAACAGCAGCAGCCCGATGATGAATTTTCGCGATGCTTCGGACATCAGTGCATAGCCTCACGCACTACGCGTAGAAAACCTGTAGCCGGCCCCACGTACCGTTTGTATGTATCCGTCTGCACCCTCCCCGGCGAGCGCTTTCCTCAGTCGCCTTACATGCACGTCCACCGTGCGCTCCTCGACGTAGACGTTGGCGCCCCAGACCCGGTCCAGCAACTGAGTCCGGCTGTACACGCGGTCCTGGTGCGTCATCAGGAAATGCAGCAGCCGGTACTCGGTCGGGCCGAGCTTGATATCTTCGCCCGCCGACAACACCCGATGGCCTGCTACGTCCAGGTCAAGGACACCCGCCGTGATTTTCTCGTCGCCGCTGGTCGTGCCGCGACGCAACACGGCCTGAATCCTGGCAACCAGTTCGCGTGGCGAGAACGGTTTCGTGATGTAGTCGTCTGCACCGCCGTCAAGGCCGGAGATCTTGTCGCGCTCCTCCGCGCGCGCCGTCAGCATTATGATCGCCAGGTCTTCGTAGTCCTTGTCGCGTTTCAGCATACGCGTAAGCTCCAGACCGCTGGTGTCCGGCAACATCCAGTCAATCAGCGCCAGGTCAGGACGTTCATCGGCGAGCAGTTCCCGCGCACTGCGAGAATCGGCAGCTTCGAGCGTTTCGAAGCCCGCACGTGACAAGTGGAAAGCGATCATCTCGCGAATGGGTTGTTCGTCTTCAACAATCAGTACTTTGTTCGCAGCCATGCTGGTTCTTCAACAGCCTCGAATTGGCGAGTTTGCAACCACGCATTTCAGCAGCAGTATATTACAGAACTGTTACGATCCCGACTGTGGTGGCTTTTCGGCAACTTTCTGGCGCAAATAGGCCGGCGCGACCGATGCAGGATCGATTGCCTCCCCTCGCTGTAATGCCACGGCGCCAAGGCCCGCGAGAAAACGCGCGCGCGGGTACAGGATGTCCGAGCAGGCCTCCAGGCGTGTTTCGTTTGCGCTGAGCAGGCGCGGGTAACGTTGCCAACCGAATCCCGCTGCTACTCGGCCCGCGGCGCCACTCTCGCCCAGTTCCTCGACGGGAACCTGGCCATGCAATCGCTCCGGGAACATGGGATCGGGAAGATCCTCATCGCCACGTCGATACGCGCCGAGGTATACCTCGTTCATGTGTGCATCCTGCGCGATTACCGTTTCTTTGGCATCGGACTCCGCAAACACCTGTGCAGCGACCGCGGCAAGGGACGAGACGGGAACGATCCTGAGGCCGGTGCCGTACGCGAGCCCCTGGGCAACGGATGCAGCAATGCGCATGCCGATGAACGATCCCGGCCCGTTGCCCAGCACGATCGCATCGAGATCCGCCGGGCCGACTCCTCCGTCCCTGAGCACGTCGCGGATCATCGGCGTGAGTAGACGAGTATGTTCACGAGCGAGTTCTTCGTGGCGTTCGCAGACAACGTCGCCGACTTGCAAGGCCACGCTGCAGGCGACTGATGACGTGTCGATCGCGAGCAGCTTCATGCCACCGCCCCCTCGCGTTCATGTGCAGCAAGGAAGCTCGACACCTCGTTCAGGGCGGACGTTGACGGCATTGGCGCCAGGCATTGCAGGAACGTCTTTCCATAGCGTTTGGTCATTATTCGCGGATCGCACAGCACGACGACCCCGTAATCATTGTCGTCGCGCAGCAATCGCCCGGCACCCTGCTTGAGCGACAAGGCAGCCAGCGGCAGTTGGTGATCCATAAAGCCGTTGCCGCCCTGGCGGCGAATGAACTCGAGACGGGCCATCATCAACGGATCCCCGGGGGACGCGAACGGCAGCTTGTCGATGGCAACAACGCTCAGTGCCTGGCCGCGCACATCCACCCCCTCCCAGAAGCTGCCGGTGCCCAACAACACGGCATCGCCGTACTGGCGGAAGCGTCGCAGCAAGTCGTCGCGTGGCGCGTCGCCTTGCGCCAGCAGCTTGCGGCCGCCAAGCACGGACTTGCGACTCCTGAACCATTTTTTCGCATTGTTGAGCGCCCGGTGACTGGTGAACAGGCAGAACATGCCACCGGTCGTCATATCGAGCAGCGGAGTCACCGCCTCGAGCATCGCGTCCGTGTGCGCCGGGTCGGATGGCTGCGGCAGGTCCTGCGGCAAATATATGAGACCGTTTCTCTCGATGTTGTACGGGCTGGGAAACGTAAGTCCGGCAACCCCGGCCAGGCCCATGCGCGAACCGAAATGAGAGAAATCCTCGCCAACGGCGAGCGTGGCGGACGTGAATATCCACGCCTGGTATTCGTTATCGATGAGTGCGTTGAGTTTCGACGACACGTCGAGCGGCGTCAGGTGCAGGCGCAGGCTGCGTGGATTGACCTCGAGCCAGCGCAGCCCGTCCCAGGCGTCCTCACTCGCCAGGACGTTCAGCCTTTCGGCCAAACCGACCAGCTGCTCGTGGACTTTTTCGAGTTCGATGGACGTATTGTCCAGTTCGGCAACTGCCAGCAGCACATCGTGGATAGCATGTGCCAGCGTAGCCAGCGGTTCGCGAATCTCTTCCATGACTGTGCTCAGTTCATGGCGACCCTCTTGTCGTGGCGCTTCCGCTCGCAAGACGCGTACGGCTGTCTGCAGTTTGTCAATGCGGCTGTCGATACTGCGCTGCGAGTACGGCAGCGTTGCGGCCCTCGCTTCCTCGACGAGCCTTTCGAGTTCGCGACTGCCGAGCGCGACGCCGAAGAACTGTACAGCGAGGTCCGGTACCTGATGTGCTTCGTCGAGAATGACGGCTTCGGCGCCAGGCAGGAACTCCACGAACCCCTCCTCTTTCATCGCAAGGTCCGCGAGCAGCAGATGATGGTTGACGACCACCAGGTCCGCCTCCTGGGCGGCGCGGCGTGCCTGCACGACATGGCATTTCGAGTATTCGGGGCATTTCTGGCCGAGACAATTATCGGCCGTTGACGTCACCAGCGGCCAGATCGCGGAATCTTCGGTAACGTCCGTCAGTTCGGCCCTGTCCCCGGTCAGCGTGCGATGGCGCCATTTGCGCACTTCGTGCAGATCGTGTGACAACGATGGCCCGATGTCATGGATCTGCGACTCACGATGCAGGCACAGGTAGTTTGCACGCCCTTTGAGCAACGCCGTCTCGACGGGCCGGCCGACCGCCTTGCCGATCAGGGGAAGATCGCGGTGGTACAACTGGTCCTGCAACGCTTTTGTGCCGGTACTGATAATAGTCTTGCGACCGCTGAGCAGGGCCGGCAACAGGTAGGCAAAAGTCTTGCCTGTGCCAGTGCCGGCCTCGACGACGAGCTTGTCCGACTTCGCAATTGCGTCGGCAACGGCCTCGGCCATCCACGCCTGGCCGGCGCGAGGCTGGAACCCCGGCAGGAGCTCGTTGAGCGGGCTTTGCTCACCAAAGAAGTCGGTCAGGTCCTTCACGGCCGCAAGATTACACGGTTACGCCCGCGCTGGCTCGCCGGAAATCTGGTGCCAATCGACATCTAAGCGCATCTCGAAGGGAACCAGAGGCCCGATTCAATTTCAAGAAATCGAAACCGGCCCCTTCACGGGTGTCTTCATGCCTGCTTATCGCTGGCCGGCGATGTTCTTCAACAAGCGCTGATCCGCTTTGATCGAGAAGCGCAGGAACGGGCCGGCAGCCGTGTATCGTGCCTGGTCGAAGTCCTTGTCATCGAAGCCCGCAAAATTGTAGCCGAGCGTAAGCCACATGTTCGACCCGAAGCTGTAGCCGAGGTCGAGGCCCAGACCGTAGTCCAGCACCTCGGAATTCCAGGAGTGGTATATGCTCGCGTTCACCCCCGCGTCCCAGCGCTCATGGAAGCCGTGGCGGAAATCGACGCCGACCAGGTCGGTGTAGCCGGTATAGCCGTCACCGTCGAATTCGCTGCGAACGTATTTGAAAGCGTACTGCAATGACAATTGCGTCGCGGCACCGATGCGGCGGTTGGCATTGAAATTGTTGATCAGGCGCCAGCTCTTTTGCTCGTCCGCTGCGGACAGCGCGCGATCGTAGACGAGGTCGACTCTGTCGAGGAAGGACCATTTGCGATCGGCGAGCCTGTACGCCCAGCCAAAACGCATATTGGCCTGGGCCAACTCGTTGCCGAGCAGGTTTTCGGCCTGGAACACGGTCAGTCCGGCGGACAGGCCGTGACCTCGTTCGGGCTGGCGATACCATCCCGTCAACATCGAGATGCGATCCTCGGAATCCGAGTTGCGCGTTTCCAGGCGTGCATTCGCACTCCAGAGTTCTGACGTGTACATGGCGCCCGCGTAAGCAGACGTGAAGTCCTCGCTCAGTGTGCCTGACGAGAGCTCGCGATCGGTGTCGAACGCCCGGGCATCCGGGCCGACCAGCGTCTCCGCGTGGTCGACGCCGACATCGAGGATCCAGTTCTCATTAAGCTGAAAACCCTGGATGAGCCCGACATTGGCGAACAGGCGCGGACCGAATTCGCTCGTCTCATTGGTCAGGAACGAGTTCATCTGTGCCCGGCTCCACGGCGTGGCGCGCACGCCCAGCCTCGTCATCGACGTTTCAAGGTCGCGCCCTTTTGCCTCCTCGTACTCGGCCACCAGGTCGATTCCGTCGGCGACTCGGTAGTCCGCGCCAACGATCGCCTGCGTCGGATAATCCAGGTTGCCGGCGTCTTCGCCAAGCTCGGTGCTGCCGCTTATTCGAAATTTGAGTTTCCCGTCCAGCACTTTCTGCGACACCCCGACTTCGGCGACATCGGTTCTGCGTTTTTCGCCGTCGTCGAACTTGTCTTCCGCATGCGCGACGCCGATACGCGCCGTGAAGTCGTTGCGTTCGTAGCGAACCAGACCGCGGGCGACGTTTCGAATTGCATCGGTCTGCAGGTTCTGCTGCCATCCTGCCTCGCCTTCAAACGTGAATCGCTCACCCACCTTGGCGCGTCCGTCGACCCCGACTCGCCTGACGCCCTGCTCCGCGGATGACTGGTAGCCCAGGCCGAAGCCTTCGTCGACTTCGCTGATGAAGGCACGAACGTCGACATTTTCCCCATTGTGTTCGAGTTCGACACCGTGTGCCGAGCCGCTCCGGGCAACTCCTGCGACTATGGCGTTCGAATCGGCGACTTCGGCCCTGAGCAGCGTTTGTTCATTAATCTGCCAACGGAAATCAAAGCCCGTGAGGTCGGCTTCCGCTCCCTGGGTCGCATCGTCGATGTGGGTCATGCCGAATTCGACGGCATCGTCGGCGAAACGGACGGATCCACGTCCACCCGCTACGACGTCCTCGGTCGAGGCAGCGAGAGATTCGTATTCCACCACGATGAAAACCGGGTTGAAGTCGAGATCACGACTCGGAACCGGCTTCTTGAAATACAGCGTGCCGTTCAGCGTGTCGAGGTTGTAATCGAGGAATCGGGTGAGGTTCCTCGTGCTGAGAACCACGCCCGAGTCGAATCGATCGCGTACTTCGATGCGCACCAACTCACTGTTTGCAATTATCGGCGTGTTGCTCAGCTGGTAAAGCCCCGACGTGCCATCGCCACGAAGTTCGTCACGATTGAAGGACTGGTCAGTCTCCGCGGCAAATACGGTGTAGCCGACGTTGCGCCCCCGGTACTCGCTCTTGAGGCCGTTGAATCGCCGCTGGTATCGCGCCAGTTCCGTCACCGACAAGCCGGTATCGAAGTCCCCGAACAACGCGTAAAACTGGTTGCGCTCGAGTTTGACGAATATTTTTCGCTGGCTGGCCGCCTCGAAGCGTTGCTCGCTGGTGTCGGCATACAGCGAGTAATACGCATTTGGATCGACGATGGTTTCAAAGCGATCACGATTGCGGTCGCGGTTTCGGTCCGAATCGAACGCGAGGGTGAGCAGGTACTCGCCCTTGATGGAGCCTTTCGCGAAAAACGCAACGCGGCCTTCGTCGAAATATCCGTCTTCGTGTCCGGCAGCTGACGCCGCGACGACATTGTCTGACAATGTATTGTAGGCGGCCGTGCCTTCGGCGAATCCAACCAGGATCCAGTCGCGTTGCGCCGGGCTGAGCCATGCGCGGATTTCCTGTTCACGATAATTCTCGAACGGCAATACGACGGTCACTTCGCCCGTCTGTGTGGTCGGTGCGAGTTCGATGTACGCGACGCCGTCCGCATCGACGCGATACGTCGCGTTGCGATCACCCACCTCGACAAGTGCGTTCTTGCGGTCGTGCTCCTCGTCCCAGGCCGAACGGTAGGGTGCGTTTACGCGGAAACTGCCGACCATTCCCGTGCGCGACGGCTTGCCGGATCGATCGAACAGGCGCAGCGCGATTACCGGATTGGTCTTGCCATCGGCGACCAGCGTCGACCTTTTTTCATCCAGTTCGGCCCGAATCGGTGTACCTGTGTAGTAAATCGTACGCCGCAGGCCCTTCGCCTTGCTGCCGTCGGCATTTCGGATAACGGCGCGCAGCTCGTTCTTTCCATCGACCAGGTCGACGCCTACCCAACGCGAAACGGCGATTGTTCCCGCGGCATTGGTTACGACGCTGTCGAAGTTCAACCTGCTGACCGGCGAATTGTTCAACGTCAGGTCAACCGTCTGTCCCGGCTCATGCTGAATGGACACCTTGGACGATGCGATCGCCGGAGCGTAACCACTCTCCGGGAGCAGCATCGCATAGCCCGGGCTCAGGGAATCGAGAGGCGGCTCTTTCTGCGAAGCGGGCATGCCGGCCATGTCGGCTTCGCCCAGGTTTCGCTTGCGGCTTTTTTCCATTCCCGGGATCGCGCCCACGGTCGGCGTTTCCTTTGTGCCGCTCGATTCCTGCGTGACTTCCAGAAACGAAGGCTGTTTCGGCCGCACGCCACTCAGCACCATTTCGACACGGCGGTTCTTCTGCCGGCCCGCGCTCGTAGCATTGCTGTCGACCGGATCGTCGGGGCCGCGGCCTTCGACCTGGATATTGCTTTCGGGAACATCCAGGTACACGGCAACGTAAGACGCAGCAGACATTGCGCGCGCACGCGACAACACGTAGTTGTCGGCGAAGAGGTGGCGATTCGCCGGGCTGATCCTTTGACTGTCGCTGTGACCGATGGCCGACAGCTGAATGTCGCGCACGCCATGCCAGTCTTCGATTAGCGTATCGAGCTGCGATTTGTCCTGCGGCGACAGCTTGTCGGAAAGAACATCGAATTTCAGATCGAGAACATAGCCGGCGTTTTCGACAACCGCCGGTTCACGTATCATCCTGGTCTCGACGATCGGTGTCTTCTGCTTCGCCTGCATCGGTGTGTCGAATTTCGCGAGCGCTTTCGTGACCAGTTCACCGTCGACCTGGTCGTCGATCGTCGCAATGAACCTGACCTTACTGCTCCAGTTGCCAAACTGTCCGTCGAGCGCCATCGACACGGACGGCCCGACTATGTGTGGCTCGCCGACGGCAGAGTCATTCAACCTGAGCGAGCCGGCTTCGTAGTTGACACCCTTGGGCAGCACGACCATCAGGTTGATGTTGTCAATTTCCACGTTGCCGACACCGTTCAGCATCAGTTCGTAGGCTACTTTCTCGGCACTGTCCGTGCCCGCGTTGCGCATTTCAATGTCGATGCGGCCTTCGGGCGGCGCTTTGCGGCGCAGGTAGAAATCGGCACGTTGCAGGCTGCCACGCGAAAGTTTTACGAACTGCGAGTCGGCGCGCCCCGTGTATCCGGGTGCGTCGTTGCAGCCAATAACGTCGAAGTAGCCGGGAACCGTGAATGTGTCGAGCTGCGCGACATGTGTACCGGGCTCCAGTCCCTCGAAATGAAAACGCCCGCCTGCATCCGTGAGGGCATAGCGCCCGTCTTCGAGGTAAACACGGACGTTGGCCACGCCCTGTTCTTCTGCGAACGTCTCCTGGCTGCAATCCGCTTCCAGGACGCGGCCGATGAGTGTGCCGGTGGTACGGAACAGGTCTTCCGTCAGCCGGACGATTGCGGACGACTCGTTCGACAACAGGCCGCCCGACGCGAATGCCGTCGCCGTATTCACGAGTTCTTCGTTGCGTGAGCCGCCGACAATTTCGACGACGTAGAAAACTCGAGTACGCACGCCGACGGCGAGCGAAGTAATTGCAAATTCCAGCGTGCGCAAATCGGCGCTGATCATTGGATCAGGAGCATCGGCTCCGTCCACTGTCACCGACCCCGGTACGAAACGCACGTTTGCCGGAAGCTGGTCGACGATCGTGATGTTGTTCGCGACGCCCGTTGCAGAACTGTTCTCGAGCACCAGTTCGTACCGCACGAAATCGCCCGGTGCGGCAACCGTCGACATTGTTCGCTTCTGCAGGAAAAGTGCCGAGGCCTGTGGGTCGACCGGGATATCGATCGCAATCGACAACTCTCCGGACTTCGTAAACGCGTTGCCGAATGACGCAGGGCTCAGCAGATACGGCGCTCCCGGCAGGTTCTGCAGATCGCTTATAGACGCCAACGACGGTGCCGAGTATTCCGGCGGCGGTGTGACGACGAGCCGGTAGTCGCCATCGGGTACTACGGGAAAGCGGTACTCGCCAGGACCAAAGACATACGACGTTCCGCCACTGTCCGTTGCAGTTCCGCCGCTGACTATCGCGGACGGGAACTGGCTGACACCATCATTGCCGTAGACGGTCGCCGGCAATCCGGTAACTGCGTCCACGATCTCAATTGTGGAACCGCTGACGACGGTTCCGGTCCTGGATTCGAAAACCCGTTGTACGGGATCTAGTTGTGCACCGGCCTGAGCGGTGTCGGTATTGTCGGCCGGATCCGTGTAGTCGACCAATATGGCTGATCCCGGTAGGCCTTGCAGCACACAGTCGCCCGGATTTGCGACGCCCGAGCCCAGTGGCACATAGCCTGAGAAGATTCCGGTATCGAGCCCGGTTTCACTCAATCGAATCGATTCCGAATCACCGCTGGCCACGTTACTGACGGTTACGACTGCGTAGTCGATGACCTGGTAGTCGAGATTCTGATCGCTGTCCTGGAGCCGAATAAACGCCGCTTCGCCGATGTTGTACGCCGACGTTGGATCGACATCCTGCGCCAGCGTCGGGTCGATCGTGCTTCCGCCGACCAGTGTCGGGTCTGCCAGGGCTACAAAAGCTCCGCCCTGGAAACAGGCTGCCGGGCCGACGCTCTCCTGGTAGGTGCCCGCGCCACCACCGACCACGCGCGTCCATTCCACGCTGGCCGGACTGCGAACAACGGCAGTCACGACGGAGACTTCGTTGCTGAGCACGGTGGTTGGCTGGCCGGTCAGGTTCAGATAGTCGAGTGAGGCCTGGTTTGATATTACCGCCCCTGGCGGGCTGGCAAATGCCGGTCCCGCCACCAGGATGGACAGTAAAACAGAGGTCAAAAGTGCGCATATAACCGTGCCGCAGGAACGCCAGACGTGCCTCGGGGGAAGCTTGTGCCTCCCCCGAGATTCGACTTGCACACGATCACACGGACTGTGCCCAGGTGGCGCAGCCCCGTGTGCGATGAACCGCAGGTCACTCATATGAGTGACCTGCGATCCGGTCGACGTGTGTCGTCCTTTGAACACCGTGATGCGTCCTCAGACTTCCTTACGGGGTCGGATCCGGATCCGGAATCGTGACCTGGTACGTTATAGTCAACGTCGTGTTGCCAGCTACGGTAATACTCGGCACCAAATCGGCAGCGCCTACCGTTATGTCCTGGCCGACGAGATCGCATCCGTCACCATCACCATTGATCTCGATATCGCATGGCAGCGTCGTACCGTCGTTGTCGACGTCGATGTCGTTACCGCCGTATGCGGCGACATTGAGGTTGAGGACGACGTCTGTATCGATCGCGTCATCGATGATCACAGCGTCAGCATCAGTCGCGCTGCTGTTGACGATCGTGATCGTGTACTCGACGATTGCGCCCGGTATCGGCAATCCACTGCCCAGGTCGTTCGCGATTACCGCGTAGGCCTTGGTTACCGCAAGGTCCGCCGAAACGACGAGCCAGCCATCGATTGCAGACTGCACACCGTCACCGCCTGCGCCGTCCTCGGCGAACACGTTCTCGATACCGAGGTCGGTATTCGCAGCCTCGAGCAGCGCGCCGCCTTCTCCGACGGTATTCGGCTCGGCTGCGGTTGCGTCGAGCTGCACGCCGGCGACTTCGCCGTTCAGCATCGCCAGGGCCGCATCGCCGAATATCCGAATGCGTATCGAGTCATCGGCAGCCAGCTCATCGACGAATTGCGGTCCGAGACGCACAGGGTCCGGATCGCCGCCGGCTACGGAAGCCGCGCTGACCGCATAGTCAACGGTCCCCATGGTGCCATCGTCGGTGGCTGCACGAACTGCACCGCCGACCAGTTGCGTCAACAGAAGGTTGAAATCGAGCGGGGAGTTCGAATCGTTGGTCAACAACATGTCGAAAAACGAGTTGTTTTCGCCTGGCGTGACGTTCACAAGCGCGCCACCCAACAGGGTCAAATCAAAGTCGACACGTCGATCGACCACGAAGCTCACGGTATCGGTCAGGTCAGTCTGATCGACACCGTTGACGTCGTAGTCGACACTAACGGTATTGTCGACCTGCGTTCCGGCCGCGGTACCGATAGCCATTGCCTGCTGCCCAAACAGCAAAGCGGTGGCCACCGCGGCGAGCCTGACAGCCAGGCCCATCTTTCCATCTACAACTTTCATCACGGTACTCCTTACCATTTACAAAAACCGGCTGGTGCCGGGCAGGTAGAACCAACAGCCAAAACGGAACCTGCAATCCGTCTTGCCCAAGCAGATGCGATGAGTTCGCATCCGTTATTCCAAAACTGCAGCGAAACGCGCGATTCCCCGCGCTCCTGCATCGAGGTCATTCCGCATAACCCACCGAACGTGCGTGAAATCGCCGGCCTCGGCCGACCTGACTTCGCCATCTTCCGTGACGGTCAGCTCACCTGCGGCTGCGAAAGTCACGCCACCATCGACTGAAAACAGAATGTCCATACCAGCCCCGAAAGCGGAGCCATCGACGTACATGAGGTTTTCTGCGATCTTATTGGTGATCACGACATTGTCCGCGGGCTGATCGCTTACGTTCGTAAAGGTGATCGTGTAGAACACGCTCTCACCAGGAACCAGGATCTCCGCCGGTACCAACCGGGTTTCGGACTCTCCTGCATCGTTGACGACAAGCTCTTCTTTCTGCGCGGTCGTCTGTACGTCGAGATGCGCCCGTTCCTGCGCGGCCGCTGCCGCTGCAAGCCCCAAAAAAATTACGCTCATTAAGATTTTCATAACAGCTCCTCGCTGTAGCTCGTTCATCGCTCAAAAAACTACTAATCAATCAATACCTGGAAGACGATCGTCTGGACCGGATCGGCCTGGGTCAGGTCGCCCAGTCGCACGACAACTGTGGGCGTACCGGTGGTATCGAATTCGCCGGCATCCCCATCCGTCAGATCGGAAATTGCAGCGCCGTTCAGCGTGATGCTGTTCGGCACGTAGGTCGTCAATGCCGGAATCGTGTCTCGGACCACGCTGGCAGCTGCCGTCCCCGAGCTGGCGACATCCACGGTGATCGTGTAGGTCAGTGTCGCGCCGGGAACCGGTTCGTTGCCGCCAAATGAATCGGAAACCAGCTGCGCCTTGACAACATTCACCAATACGTCCGAGACCAGGTACTCGCCCGTGTCGGCGGCCTCACCGCCCGTGACGCCGATTACGGCGTTGACGCCACCATCGCCCTGGTTGGCGTACACGGTTCCGGGGGCGCCCGTTCCGGTGGCCGAAGTGGCTGTCAGTTCGCTGCGTCCTGTCTGTCCATTGAGTACGGTTCCGGGAATGTCGTTGACGATGAATACGCTGATTGACTCGTCCGCATTGAGATTCGGATCGTTGACACCAGGTGCATAGGCCTGGTCGCCGGCGCTGAAGTCGCCGCTGGCATCGGTGTCGAAATAGATGTCGGGAACGGCGGGCGTCGGATCGAAGTTGTCGCCGCCGATGACGCTGTCCATCAATAGGGTAAACGTCTCGGTGCCGTTGCCCGTATTGGTGACGGTGAGCAACAATGCCCGGCCTGTGTCGTTCGGTGCAACCAGCGTCTGCGGACTCTGCAGGGTCACCGTGACGTCGATGCGTTCGGCAACGGCTATCGTGGTTGTATTGGATTGCAGTGTGAGCGGCGTACCGGCCAGGTCGAAACTGACGACGGCCGTGTTCTCGATGATTGTGCCAACCGCGGTGCCCACGGCAGCCGCCGGGTTACTGAGAATGCAGCAGAGGCACACAAAAAAGAGACGCCGTATCCACGCGGATACCGGCGCAAACCCAGAGCTTGCCGTTTCCAAGGTTCATTCCTTACAGGGCAACGTACTGGCGCGTTACCTGGCGCCTGCTCGCTATCATTGCGAGGCATGACGCAACTTTCTGGGAATCTTTGTGCGAGCGCACTGATTTGGACGTTTATGTTGCCGATTTGTGAGCCGCCTCACACTTTTGCCGTGAAGCCGCTCACAGTCGCGGTCCCTTTAACGATGCGGGCTGGAGAGGTAAGTCACGCCCTGTCGCGTGCGCAATATGTCAGATTATTGACGCCGGGATCGTCGCCCGGCAGCGGTTTCCGTCACTGCGGCCTGGAAATAGACAGCTTCTTCATTTTCGAACGCAGCGTGCTGGGTGGAATGCCGAGCCTGAACGCAGCACCCGTGTTCCCCGAAATTTTCCAACCGGCGTCCTCGAGAACGGCAACGATATGGTCGCGCTCTACCAGCTTCAATTCCGACGCGGTTGTCGAACTGCTGAATTGATGTTTGTCCGGCGAGTCACTGAGCAGCGGCTCGCAAAGTTCGAGCACAGGGCCGGTGGACGATATGAGCGCGCGTTGCACGATACCTTCGAGTTCCCGGACGTTTCCGGGCCAGCCGTACTGGCGCAGCTGACCGATCATGGTTGCGGAGATCTCACTCACGTTGCGACCCAGTCGCGGCGCGTGCACGTTTACGAAGTGCTCCGCCAGTAACTGGATGTCGTCACCTCGATCACGCAGCGCCGGCAATTCTATCGGGAAGGTATTGACTCGATAGTAAAGATCCGAACGGAATTCACCGTCCCTGACCGCCCTGGACAAATTGCGGTTGGTCGCCACGACAATTCGAACATCCACCTTTACGGTCTCGCTTCCTCCGAGCCGATCGAACTCCCCTTCCTGCAGCACACGCAGCAATTTCGCCTGCAACTCGATCGGAATCTCGCCGATTTCATCAAGAAACAGCGTGCTGCCGTCCGCCAGATCGAAACGCCCCCGTTTCGCGTGGTCGGCACCCGTGAATGCCCCTTTCTCATGGCCGAACAACTCGCTCTCTATCAGGTTGGCCGGCAACGCAGCGCAATTCACCTTCACCAGGGGCCTCGTGCTGCGATCGCTGAGCTCGTGAATGGCGCGCGCAATCAACTCCTTGCCGGTGCCCGTTTCTCCAAGGATCAGGACCGGCGTCTTCGTAGGCGCTACCTGCTCGACCAGCTGCAGGCATCTCAGCACCGCGCCACTCTCGCCGACTATCTCGTCGAAACCATGCGTCAGTTTGATTTCCTGACGCAGATAGACGTTCTCGGCTTCG
>CALZMQ010000068.1:15898-17252 GCA_945788625.1 uncultured Woeseiaceae bacterium | reverse complement strand
GCCGCGTGCGAGAGCGGCATTCTGGTCCCGCGACAGGCCCGCCACCGGCGGCGGCGTCATTTCCGATGCGCGAGCCTGGTTGGCCGGTTTCCGGTCGAACGGATGCCGTCCGCTCAAAAGTGCATAGGTCACGCAGGCCAGCCCGTAGATATCGTCGCGCGGGTCCGGCGGCAGGCCGTCGATCATCTCGCAGCTTGCGTAGGATGGCGTAAACGCTTCCCACTTGGCCGGATCGAAAACCGTTTCTTTTGCGGTCTGGCCAGGCACCGAAACGGCACGGGCAATACCGAAATCCAGGATCTTCACGTTGCCCTTTCGCGTCACGAATACGTTGCCGGGCTTGAAGTCCGCATGCAGTATGCCTGTCGAGTGTGCATGTGCGAGTCCTCGCACCATTCCGAGAATGATTGGCCGGGCGTCGTGCATCGACAAGCAACTCGGTGCCAGTCTCTTGATGAGTTCCGCCAGGGATTCTCCTTCGAGATACTCCATGCACATGTACACGATGTCGCCATCGCGATCGAAGTCGAAAACCGTACCGATATTCGGATGTGCAAGCGCCTGCGCTTTCTTGGCTTCGCGCTGCAGGATTACGAAGGCCTCCGGAACATCCTTGATATCGTCACTCAGTATCTTGAGCGCGACGTAGGGATCGCTGTCACGAGCTTCTTGCCTGCGCAGGTCCAGCGCTTTGAACACGATGCCCATGCCGCCGCGCCCGAGCTCTTCCTTCAGTACGAATCGATCCCTGATCGTCGCGCCGATTTGAGCGCGACCTTCCTGGGTCTCGTTGCTCGGCGGCAACGACTTCTCCTGCGTCGCCTCGGATAAAACCAGCGTCTTCGGCGATTCAGCTGCCGGTGCCCGTGGCGAGCGCTCAGACCGGACTATTCCAATCAGCGCATCGTAAACCTGTTGTGGCAGTCGGCCCTGGCGGAACATCTCTTCGAGCTGGTGTTCGACGTCCTGGGCGGCCGCGGGCTGCGATTGCAGGAAACGATCAAGTGAATCGGCGAGCGCTTCGAAGCCCAACTCACCGCGAAAAAAACGTTCGAGTGTCGATTGAAACGCCGTATTTATCTCCTCGGCACCAGGAGGAACTCACCGAATTCGTGTCCCGTCGCCTTGAGAGCGCTGTATTGCGGCATCTGCTGGATATCCAGCTCAGTGGCCCGCGCTTCTACCTTGTCTCTCACTTCCCGATACAGGGTCGCGCTCTCGAGAATGTCGTGACGACCGCCGAGCACCTCGATAAACGCATTGGCGAACACGGAGTGACCATTGCCGCCATCATCCAGCACCGGCTTTACGCCGCCTGACGTCAACACGAACCGGGCACGTGTTGCCGCCATCG
>CALZMQ010000068.1:0-15865 GCA_945788625.1 uncultured Woeseiaceae bacterium | reverse complement strand
CAGGAGTCAGCGACAACCAGTACATGCTTGGCCGACATCGCATTGATGGTGTCGGTAATGACGCTCGTCGCGACCCAGTTGGCCGTACTGTTTCTTTCGGCATCGACCGGCAGCCAATGGCCGCGGTTGTTGACGGAGTCGAACTCCCCGTGCCCGGCATAGTAGAGCAGCAAATTGTCCTTTTCTGTAAGTTCACGACGCAGCCGATTCAGTTCGGAGACAATTTCGTATCGAGTTGCATCATAGAGCTTCGTAACCTGGAAACCGTACCTGTCGGTCAATAGTGCCGATACAGCGTCCGCATCGTTTCCAGGCGTCCGCAGGTCATCGAGATGCTCGTAGGAATTATTTGCGATGACGAGCGCGTGGTAGTTGCCGAAGACATCGCCGTCAGCCGTTGCTGCGGGTTGTTGCCCGGGTAGATCAGCAAGAAAACGGAACTCGACCGTGCTGGCCCGCCCATCACGGTCGATGGCGGTAACGGTGACCGGCGTAACGGAGGGCTGCAACGCTATCTCCGAGCGGAACAGGCCGCGATCGTCAGCCTCGGTCGCCTGCCCGTTTACAGTCAATGACAACAGGCCACCTGCAGCGGTTACACGGCCAACAATGAGCCGGCCCTTGGCGCCACTCGATGTGACGAGATTCGTCATGCTGCGCATGTTGTCAATTGGGGGATCTATGATCTGAATTTCCGGCTTCGCGATGTCGCCGCGCGTGGCCGGTGCGGCTGGCGGTGCCGCTTGCTCCCTCGTTCCGGAAGTCTTCTGTTCGATGATAATTCGCGGACCTTCGAGTCGCTCCAGCTTGCCGTCCCGGATTGCCTTTATCTGCTCCATGATCGACTTCGCCTCGTCCAGAGTCACCCACAGCAGATCGTACTTGCCGTAGCCCGTAGACGTCTTGAGGAACACCTGCTGTAGCTTCGCGCCCGGGTCGTTCGGGTCGGCGCACCAGCCTTCGTCGATCTTGAACAGCTTGTCGGCAGGAAAAGATGCGAAGCCGACCTCGCCGGTACACTGCGTGGTCTGAACCACAACTTCGACCTTCACGTCGTCAGCCCAGGCGTTGGGCGGATTGAGCAAGCCGATCATGGCTGCGCCGATTATCAGACCGAACCAAAACCCGGCTGGTCGCTGCGAAGGAGCAGGTCGTACAACTGTCTGGCCGAAGATCCGCATGCTGACAGCCCCCTATATTGAATTACCTAGCGGTCATACCGGGATTGTAAACAACTGTCTCACAGAATGTAGTCTGGGAGCGATTTTGTCGACCAGAGGATAGTACGAAACCCTCGAACCAGTGCCCACATGGCCGATGTGAAATCCCAATACCGGTCACCCGGCGGGTGAACGGCAGGAACGTCGGTCATGTACTACCCTTAGAACAAGACAGAATCAGTGACTGAGAGGTGGCACGATGGGCAAGGTCTGCGGGGACGTCTACGACGTCATACCGGAGGCAATTGTGCTCGCTTTCGAGGTTGCCGGATGGGACGCGCCCGATAGTGTTTCGCTGACCATCGGGTACTGATGTCAGGTCGGGGGAATTACAGATGTGTTACCTCTGTGTCCGGAATACACCTGAAAGGATTGGTGGCCAGGGGCAGACCGATTCGCGAAGCGAATCAGGACGCACGAAGTGCGCCCCTAAGTGATAGCCGCATCGCTGACATTCGGCTCAAAGACCACCCATTGCGCGCTCTTATCGATGGATTGCATGAGCATAGTAAACAGTCGCCTGCCGTTTACGTAATGCCACCTGGAACGGCTGGCCTCTAGGCTGCCCGGGCTCATGACTCTCGTACTCAGCTAGTAGATCGGTGCCGGTGCGATCCCGTTCTTGGCGTCGTGCAACTGGGCGACGAATTGATCGGAGCTCCATTCCTGTAAGGCCTGATCGGCAATCTCTGCCGCTTCTTCGGTCCGGCCAGTGTTTGCGAGGATTGCGACCAACTGCGCCGACTGGAATGTAAATGCCCTGGCGGATTTTTGAATACGCTCCTCCTCACCGGACTGGTTTGCGGCCGATTCGCGACTTATTCGAAAGCCTTGTGCGATCCACTCATATTGCTCGACACCATTAACGTACTTGCCGCAGATTTCAAACTCTTCCGCCTCTACGAGTGCCGGCTGGGCAACCGTATACACGCGTTCGGCAAGCGACGGATTGTTGGCATCCAGCCACTTGAACAGGTCGATCGTGCGATCTTGTTCTTCGAGATATCTGTTTAGCGCCGCGAATTCAATGAAAGCATCCGTACCGTCATGGTTCGTCCTGACCCGCCCCTCTGCCCGTTCCCGAAACGCCTGCATCTTCTCGCGCGCGGGTGGGTAACTATTTGCAAGTTGTTGCCAGTCACTCAGCGCAAAGGACAATCGGACACCGGCAAGAGACGGCCTGTGCTTGAGTGCATTTTCGTGATACCAGATGTGTTTCTGCAGTGCCGTCTCATATCGTTCGGCGTCCCTGTCTGCACGAGCCTCGTCGAGCACATCGTTCGGATCGGTGATCTCTGCCGGGCTCCATGCTTCCTCGGACACCAGGCTGGAATCCTCCGTACCTTGCGAGCAACCAGCCGCAACAAGCAATGACGCGACCAGGAATAGCGGCCCGCATCTCATTGTCATGCTATCTCACTCATCGAGTCCCGCGCGTTCATAGATTCTTCTCCGAGGATTGATCGCGGGTGAACAATTTAATCCGGCCTCGATCATGCACGTCTCCTCAGCTTCTTCCCTGTCATCCTCGAGAGCCAACGACTCGCGGATCAGGATCATCCACTGGCATGGACCGTTAAGGTCTTCTCGGCCTTTCGCGGCATTCACGTGGCTAATGCAATCCTGATACTTCCTCATGACTTCGGCCTCGTCGCGCACCCGCTGTTCTTCCGTGCGCGTTCGGCAGCCGCCCTGCAGATTTGACAGGCAGGCTGCAGCTGCCTCTTCCAGTGTAATCGATGGGTTGATCGATGGGCGCTCGGTTCTCGACCCCGTGACGACGATTTCGTCGATCGGGCCGTCCGCCTCCCCGTCCGGTGTGTCCGATTCATCCTGCTGCTGATCCTGCACGGTATCGCAACTGGGATCCGGCTTGCCCTGCTCGTCCACGCACGACGAGAGCCCTGTGGGATCGGAACTATTGACCGGATCATTCCCCACATAGGCATAGAGGTTCATCTGGTCCTCATAGCCAATTGGGTCGGTTTGCATGAACCGCCCCAAGTTCGGTGAGTACATTCGAGCCCGGTAATAATACAGCCCCAGCTCCGGAATCAGAGCCTGCCCCGTAAAGCCGAATCGCCCGGTATGGGTGGCGTCGTCCGGCATGCCGTAACTGTCGTAGGCGTTAATAGCGATAACAGCGCCGCTACTATCGGTGGTCGCCGTGATCGATCCCTGCTTATCGGAATGCAGGTGACGCCGATTCGTCGCTCCGACCGCGGCACCGTTGTACTCGACCAGCGGTTCGTCGACACGCTGGCCGTGTACGTAGCGTTTCGTCAGGCTGCCGTACTGATTGTATTCCGCCACCAATGAATCGCCGTCGTAAAAAAACCGGGTCGTTGAACCACCACTAACGACCTTGAACAGCCGGCCTTTCGGGTCATATGTGAGTGTCGCGCTCTGCGCACCCGAGGCGGACCTCAGGCGATTCTCGACGTCGTACGAGTAGGTTGTTGCGCCGTCGGAGGTGAGATTGCCCTTCGGATCGTACGTGTGAGTCACTCCTGCGACCGCCGTGTACTGATTGAGGCCATTTACCACATAGCCTTCATAACCATCCGTGTGTCCGGTGTAGGTGTACCTGTCGTTGCTGATTGAGCGACTCCTGACCTGACTGGCCGCATTGAACTCAAAGTCGTAGCTGATGTCGTCCAGCGTTCCGTTCAAATCGTGTGAGAGATGGTCCTGTCGCAGGATCGAGTCGTAGTCGTAATCGGTGACGCCCGCACCACCGCCTCGCACAAGATTATCGCGCCGCCCATGGGAGTTGTAATTGTAGGTAAACAACGCCGAACTGCCGTTCTCCCGGGTGACCGTCGGACGATCGAGTCCGTCATAGCTGGTCTCGAAATACTTTCCGTCCGGATGTGTAATGCGCGTTCTGTTGCCGTTGCGGTCGTACCGGTAACTCAGCGTGCGCACATAGCCATCCAGGTTCATGGACGAGGTCTTGACAGCTCCAAAGCCGTCGTAGGTCGTGTTTACACCGTCTCCATATATCGACGAATACCGTGCATACAGCTGCAGACCACGCAGGTCGTAATCGTAGTAGACGTCCTCGGCCACGCCCGGGACGTTCTTCTTCTTGACGCGATTGAGATTGTCGTGGTCGTGCGTAATGACCTGGCCGTCACGCTTCCGAACGTACGTCAGATTATCGTTGTCGTCGTAGTTGTATTGTTCAAAATCGGCCGTGTTATGCGCGCCGGCAACCGTCTTGCTCGGAAAGTAAACCCGATGGACGCGACCCCTGGAATCGTAGGTCAATAACGTATGGTTTCCATTGGCGTCCGTGATTCCGTTCAAGCGGTTGTGAGTGTCATACGTATAGTCGGCGTAGGTCTGCTGCAATGCCGTGCCGACTGCGCGTTCTTCCTTGGCAAGATCGTAGAGATAGTTGCCATTCCAGGTGTACCGCGTTATTCGGTCAGGTCCGTACTGCCCCTGTGGGCCGAGTGCGCATGCACTGGCCGGCAAGCTGTTGTAGGCGCTCGGATTCATGCGAACCGCTTTGCAGACCACTCGGTCGTTATTGTCAAAGCTGTACTGCGTCAATGTGACCTTGTTCCCGGCTGCATCCGCTCGCGACTCGGTGGTGCGGCGTCCCGCAGCGTCGTAAGTGTGGAACTTCTTCTGGTGGACGGTGAACCCGGTCCACTGCTGCGGCGCTATTGCCTCGGACTGATACGTTGCCAGCTGGCCCTGTTCGACCATAACCAGTTGCCCCTGACCATCGTAGGTTGCCCGAATCGCCAGGTGCCTGAGGCTTCCACCGCCATCCGGGTCCGCCTTGATGACACCTGTGATTTGCCCCAATGCGTTATAGCGGTAGGAGGTCTTGAATTCACTAGCCACCTGCTGCGCCAGAGCGGGGGCTGCCAAGACCATTGAAGCGGCCAAAAGGAGCGTTACGACGAGGTTGTTCGACGTCATGCGCGGGTTTCTTGGATTCATCGCCAGCCCCCTCACAAGCACGTCGTTAAATTGGCCCTGGGACTGGTCTCGCCAACCCGGTTGCCATATTTGTCGTATTCGTAGCACGTACGCCGCGTCTCCATGACGCCCTGCGTATTTTTGGCGGTTACCGCGACACCACGCACATACAGGTTGTAGTAGTCGTACTGGTAGCTCGTCGTGACGGCATCATTGCCTGCGCACGTGCCGTTCGAATTCATTGTGCTGTTCTGGCATGACGTTTCCGACGTCAATAGCCAGATCGGAGCTTCGGCCGCCTCGATCGTCTCGCTGTCAATCTTGTAGTGAGCGTAGTATTGGTCGTACTCATACACGGTTTTCGGCCGAATTCCGTCACTGTCTGTTGGCAGCGTTCTCGACGCGATCTGCCCTGACTGCGGGTGGTAGGTGAAGTCCGTCCGATTGCCCTTACGATCATCGATCCAGGTCGGTTTGTTGCAGTACTTGAAGTTGGCCGACGTGCAAGTGGCAGGATAATCCGCCTGGAAACTCACACCGTTCTCGGTACGCTCCGTGACATTGCCGCGATCATCGTACTGAAACGTCGTAATGATGTTGCCGCGCTTGTTCCTGACTGCCTCGATCCAGTTATGAACTCGCTGGTTCCCTACCACCTGCGCGTCATATAACAGCGCGTAATAGAAATCGATGTGCTGCTCTACGCTGTCAATCTGGACCAATGCACCATAGTTCGAGGACTCCACAAAATTGACGCTGCCAAGACCACTCCCGCTGTTTATGTTTCCGATATGCGAACCGTACATATACTTGGCAATGTGCATTGTGTAACCGTTGCTGCCGCCGCCCGGCGCCGACGCAACATCAACGGTTGCAATTCCTGTCGATTGAATAATTGAGTGGTTCGAAGAAGACGAATGCAGGAACTGCAGAAATTCGTATTCGTAGTTCCTGATCGTCGTGCCGTCTTTCTTGATCTTTACCAGCCTTGGGTGAATGGGTCCTACGTCAGCCTGATGGGGGCTATGGTGATACTCGGTAATCCGCCCTTCCCCGTCCCTTACCCGAAATATGCTGTTGACATGGAGCGACGCACTATTGGAGCCGTCCGGTTCGCCAACCGGCCACGTGAAAGTTGCATACGGCCATTGACTGGACGGTGAACACGACGACGTAAGAAACGGACAACGCTCATACCGGTTGTTCAGTGCAGTGACCCTGGTCGGCGAGCTGCCATTCCAACTGCCTGTGAAATCGTATTTGAGCTGGAATCCCGCATTGGTTCTGACGCTGCGGATGGAGCCGTCAATTGACGGCCCCAGGTTGATTTCAACGGTGAAATTGTTGGGGTAAACGATCTTCGTGATCGGCCACCGCAAGAATGTGTTCACACCGATGTACGTTATGCGCGCTCCCGGATAGTACATGCGGGTCCCGTCACCGGTCGTGAATACGTAACCGGTGAATCCCGGACCGTCCTCAAACTCCAGCGTGTCCTTGCTCGGTACCGTGTATGGCACGAAGTTGCCATTCGTATCGAGGACGAAGTCCGCCGATGTCCCGCCACCAAAAACGCGCACGCCGAATTTCCAGTGCTGCGACCAAATGCCTTCCTTGTATAGTGCGAGCGTATAGAGCCCGCCGCGATGAGCATCGCCGAACCCGTAGGCAGTGGGAAATCCACCTCCAAGGCCGGCGATGTTCACAAAATCACTAGCCTGCGACGCAATCTTGTGCGTGAGCCCCATCGGACCCCCAATACTCAGCGTGATCTGCTCTACCTGGACCTGGCCGGACGCCATGTTGACGCCGAATCGATCCACGAGATCGTACTTCGCGCCAGCAAGCGTGTCAGCCTGCGCCATCGTGTCCTGGATGCCAAGGATGCAGAGGGTGATTACGGCAATCGCCGGTACGCGCGATCGCGATGTCATCACGGCAACGAAGTTCGCAAAGACTCGATTAGCGTTTTTGAAAATCACCGCCGATCCCCCCCTGTCCTTTGCCAGACGACGACGCTGACGATGCCGGTGTCAGTGCCGCCGTTGCCGTCGCTAACAGTGTATTCAAACGTGTCGCTACCGACCCAGTCCGCCAGGATCAGGACTGTTCCGCCGGATTGAATGGTCACGGTCGCATTCCAGGGCTGCGTTACGGCCGTTACCGTCAGCACGTCGCCGTCAGGATCGGTATCGTTGTAAACCAGGTTCAGAGTTCTGACGCCGATATCCAGGTTGATTCTCGTTGAGTCATTGACGGCAGTTGGCGGATTATTGGTAGGCCCACCACCGGAACCACCAGACCCACCCGATCCGTCAGAAGACGTTTCCTTACTCTGGCGGTTGCCCGCAGCATCGTAGTCGTAGTCAACGACGGTGCCATCGTCCTTGCTGACCTGAACCAGGCGGCCCAGCGCGTCGTATTCGTAAGTGGTCGTCTCTTCAGATTTCGCATGCGGCATCAGAATCACTTGCAGCCAGATGGCGCAGAAGAGAAACAAAGCGCGACCAGCGCGGCTTGGGAATTCCACCTGAGACCTCCCCGATATGCGGGTTCTTGTTGTTGCCTAGGTTTAGCGAACTTCCGGGGGCGTAGTCAAATATGGTCTGAATGTTGCGAGAAACGGTGTGCGCGTAGGCTCGGAAAAACACTTGATGAAAAAAATTACTGTGCGCGGTAAGTCTCTGAGACCTTGAGATACTGCCCGGCCGGGCATCAGACGAATTTGGCGACCCGCACATTTTGCGCTAGCCTGACTAGTTGGCTCGCCCCCCGATCGGTTTCACCTGAAAGATATCGCCTGGAATGTTCCCGCGCACACGCGCTGGGTCCGAGGTCAACTATCGCCGAGCCAGTAGCGTCACAATGAGCGCGATCAGGGCGGGCGCTGCCTGCACATAGAGAATGGAAGGCTTGGCAGTGATACCGCCAAAAACGCCGGCAACGATCACGCACACCAGGAAGAACACCCTTATCGCGATTCCATCGTCTTTGCGGGACAGGCTCCAGATCAAACTGAACGCATGCTCCAGGCTGCACGCCACCCTGAAGCGGTAGATGGCCCTGGCAATTGATCGAGCGACGACATCATCGTAATCCGTGAGCTTCACGCAAAATTCACGCAAGGGTTTTTCGAGAAAAGCTTGAAAACGGCATAAGCCGTTGAAAAGAATGGTGGCCGAGGGCAGAGCAGTTCGCGAAGCGAACTACGACGCCGCAGGCGCCCGCGGGGCGAGAATCGGTCGAAGCCGATTCGAACCGAGGCTGGCGAAGCCAGCCGACAGACGCCTTTGGCGAGGCAGCAAAGCTGCCGCTAAAGACGTGGTGATGGTGGCGGCGGTGACGAATCTCAGGGCGTCGCCATTGGTTTGGCGTCGCGCCTTTGTCGCCGCTTCAGTCCAGGAAGGAGTTCCGTGGTGGACCGATCGTTGTACGTTCCATTCGGATAAATGTCACCGGCAAGGAACATGTAAATCTTGGCGTTCCGGCGGGACCCTTCCCAGCGAGCCTGGGTCGATACCGTCTCTGTGTAAGCACGGCAGGGTACTCCGAGGTCTGTCGCAAGTTCGGTGAGGAAAGTTGTCGCTTTGCCGACGTTGCATGTGAGAAGAACGATACGTTTCACCGGGTTGGCCCGGAAGATCTTCCCCAGCTCATCGTAGTGAGGTTGCAGCTTGTCGATCGCCCGAACCTGTCTCTTGGCCTTGCCGCAGCCGTCGGCGATGTAGTTAGTACACCACGCCTTTTCCTTCTGCTTTCTGGCAATCTTGGTTCCTTTGCGGGCCTCCTTTGCGTCTCGCAGCATTTCGGCAACCGAAGGACCCTTCCATTCTTCGGTCTTGTTGTCATAAAAGGCAAGGAACTGGCTGACCCGGAACTTGTTTTTCGGTGCAAAGTCCACTTGTCCGGCGTTACCGCTGCCGCCACCTCCGTGGCCGACAGCATAGATCACCTCCCCGGTTGTCCCAGCGAGCCCCACCGCGCGCCTCGTTACTTTCAGAGTCTCCTCGGGTGAGCTACCTTGCATGTCGACCTTGATTCGGTTTCGCGGATCGGCCTTGACGTACTGGGAGGCCCAGATCCGGTTGTCCCTGTAGACGCCCTTCAAACCTTTGGGCGGGACGATGATGACATGCTTCATGATTCATGACCTCCGCAGGTCAAAGTAAATGATAACTCTGTTCGACTTCCCACGTAAGTAAATCCGCAAGAGAATGCGGTCCTGCAACAACCTGACGGTGCTTTGACCGTACTGGAGTATGGGTCACGGATAGCCGAGGAAAGGTATCGTCAGTGATAACAAAGCGTTAGATGGTGGCCAGGGGCAGAGCAGTTCGCGAAGCGAACTACGACGCCGAAGGCGCCCGCAGGGCGAGAGTCGGCCATAGCCGATTCGAGTCAATCGAACTGCCGACACGCGGTTTTTCAGTGAACAGATTTCACGATCCAGCATGGCCCAAGATAACCTAAGAGCACGTACCGCCGTATATTCTCGACGCGGTAGGTTACCTTGAGTGACGGTAGGTGATCCTGGTTTGGGCACGAAAGTGGGCACTTGTGTTGCGATGTACGCTATCCGCCTTGGTACTTGGCAAGGTACTGCTGATGCTTCTCTTCGGCGTAGTAGAAAGTCGACGCAAGTTCGATCTCCGTAGTAATCCGATCATGGCCGGCCAACGAAAGTGGCTCCTCTTGGCGCCTGCGCGACGCCTGTGCGTTCCTGAGCTGTACGTCAGTTGAAGCGATGATGACCGAGCGATATTGCGAACCGATATCGTAGCTCTGTCGAGAATTGAGCTCCGCGCACATGCGGACCTCGATCTAGTCCGATAGGTGGGCATGCGGATCCAAGGCCGGCATTTCAGGTCGAATGGATCTCTATGTGAATTGACTAATTCGGCTCCTGACGAAGAGAGAAGCCGGCCCGTCACAATGAGTCTATCCTGCCGGTAGATTGCCGCCATCCAAAGCGGCTCGCTCGGCTGTAAAATCATGCCGTGCTATCCAAAAGGGCCGCAAGGCAACCACTCTTTCAGCGTCAAAACCAGTATTCAGCGCCGGCTTTCAATTCTCGGAGCCTCTGAGATGCGATAGAATCTCCTATCTCTGAGTATCGAAGTTTCGCTTGCCGATTAAGAACACGGATTCCCGTATATGAGGCGACGAGACACGCTGACGGAGGAACGTTGCTAATGGGACCGTCGCACATGCTTGTTGAAGCGCTCGCCCGAATATGGGCCGAGCTGCCGGATCTCGCGGGTGATCGATGGTCCGAGGTCGAACGACAATTATTGCCACTGTTGCGGGCGCTGGAGCAGGACGAAGACCAGGCGGAGGCGAGAAACGCGCTGCTCGAACTGCTGGATACGATCGATGGTGCCCGGGAGCGCCTGACAGCGGCATTGGCCGAGCTGTTGCCCGACAAACGTGTGCGGGGTCCGCAGGCTGCTGGTGACGGCGGTGGGATCAGAAATGTTCGTCACGCCCTCGTGGACGTTGGTTATGCAACCGACCGCACGGCAACAACGCCCGACGAAGGCTATTTTTCCGCCGGGCGCGGCGAACTCACTTTTGGAATTGCGCAGGTCAGCATGCCGGACGATCACCGAATGGGGGCGCTGGAGAATCCCCGGTGGTGGCGGCTCGAGTTTCGGCCCAACCCCGACAAGCACGTGGCCGTCATGTCCGTGGGTGAGCTCGAACGGGACCGGTTCATCGAGCGAATGCGCGAGTCGATCGCCGGCGATGCCTCAAATGACGCCTTGCTTTTCGTGCACGGGTACAACGTCGCGTTCGTCGACGCGTTACGACGCACAGCTCAACTGGCCAAGGACCTGGATTTCTCCGGCATCGCCATCGCCTACAGCTGGCCGTCCGAGGCAAACCACTTGAAGTACACGGTCGACGAAGCCAACGTTCGCTGGTCACAGCCGCATTTTCTCGAGTTTCTGGAACTGTGCGTACGGGATCTCGGCCTGGATAGTGTGCAGATTATCGCCCACAGTATGGGTAGCCGCCTGCTTGGAGAGATCCTGGGGCAGTCGCCCGACATTGGGCTGCAGGCAGAGGAGGCGCGTCTCACCCAGACCATCTTCGCCGCGCCGGACATCGATTCGGATACTTTCTGCGATCTCGCAAAGCAATTCACGCACGAGCAGCGTCGCTGCACACTGTACTCGTCGTCGAACGACAAGGCGCTCAAGGCTTCGAAGGCGGTCCATAAGCACCCGCGTGCCGGCGACTCGGGCGCACGCCTAATCGTGGTACCAGGTGTCGACACCGTTGATGCGTCGGAAGTGGACACGAGCTTGCTCGGGCATTCCTATTTCGGCGACACGCGGACGCTGATCGGGGATCTCTTCGGCCTCATCGTTGACGGAAAACCACCCGACAAGCGGTTCGGTCTCGACGCTGTCGGTCCGGACGATGCCCGCTACTGGCGCTTCAAACCCGCGCGCTAGGCACCGGAGTCGAGGCCAATGGGCGCGGAGCTCGGTGACGAAACGCTCAAGGACATTGCCAAAATCCTGGTGGACGTCGAGTACGCGTCGTCGGAGAAAGAAGCCGACGATGCGGTGGCGAATGGACTGCTGGATCACGGCACGACCTTCATCAGACTCGCATCGCAACTGGCGGGGCAGCCCGGCCAGGAATCGGCGGACATCACGGACCGCATCGCGTCCGTTTCGAAGCGGTGGCTAGTCGGTGATGAAATCAGCAATCGGGCGGATGAGCCCGAACTGCGGGCCCGATTTGCACTCGAGGTCATGGAAATGGAGCCAATGCTGGCGCGACTGGCCGCCGGTGCCGTACTGAGACTGCCGGAAGGGCATCCGGTGCGCGACGAGGCGCGTGTCAAAACGGCGTTGCTGGAGATGCTCGAAGACTCGGGAATATCTGCGGCGGACGGCAATGACCCACCGGCCTCTCTCGGCACTGCATTGAACGCAATTGCGGGCCTGGTCACGCACCGGCTGGTTGCGGATGCCGAACGAATCGACCTCATCGAGCGTGGCCTGGGCTGGCTCCCCACAGACGATTCCGGGAACATCTCTGGGCCGTTTCGCCAGAGCGCCGCAACCGACTTCATCGGGCGCGCAATCGATGCCCGTGACGGCGACAATCAGGCCGAGCAGCGTCGTTGGCTGAAGAGGGCGCGATCCGCCTATCAGCCGATACTGGATTACGCAGCGGGTGCCGGCAAAAGCGATCCGAAAGACGAACTGATCGTTGCGTTTCTGGAGAATCTCGAACGCGAAGCGGGCATTCCGGTTGAGCCAGACGCTCGCAAGTCCGAGCCCATTTCGGACGTCTCGAGCCTCACGCGCCACGAAATGATCGTCGCAGCGTTTACGGCGGATATGGAATCCAGCGCGGCTTACGACGAGCAGGATTATACGCGAGTCGCCCGCGTGCTTTGGCCGTTCATTAGCTGGTGCGAGGAGCGCTACATTACCGCCGTATCGCCGGAACGCATCGAAGACGCCGGAAAGCGCTTTTCCGACATCATGACGAGACTGGCGTTTACGCAGGCACATCGGGACAACTGGGACTCGGCCGTACGGCTTCTCGATGCGATGAAAAGCCGACGCTTCCGGTATCAGGCCGCGCTGCGCAGAGGCGCCAGCCAGGACCGGGTCATCGAATTGGAGGATGCGCTACGAAAACGCGCCTGGGACGCCGAAGGCCTGTCGGAAAACGATGCCGAGACGGTGCAGCGAACGAAAGAGGCACGCATCCTCGAAGAATACCGTCGGCTCCGCGAGTCGAGCCCTGCCGCGCTGGCAGACCTGAGAATTCGCGACCTTTCCAGGAAACTCCCGACCGGCGATGCCTTGCTGGTTTTCGGCATGTCGCATTACGGAGTGATGATATTCGTCATTCGCCGCGGCGACCGGGCAAAACCGTCGCTGTGCTCGATACTCCCGCCGTCAACGGCGGACGAAGTCAAGCAGGCAGTCATTGCGTGGATTGTTTCGCTGGCCAGCCCTTCGGCAGACAACGACAGCCATATGGCCTTGCCGACGCTGCTATCGGACATCGACAGCCTGCTGGGTATTCACGTTGCACCGTTCCTGGCAGAGAACAATATCCGCCACCTGACTGTCGTCCCACACGGCGTGCTGCATTTCGTGCCTTTCTGGGCCTTGCCGTCCCTCGATGCAATGCAGGTGGAAGTTGTGCCCTCGGCCGCCGACTTCGTCGAAGCTTGCGCCCCGTTTTACGCGCCGTTAAAGGACAGCGTCGTGGTCTCCAATCCTACGCTCGATTTGCCGCTCGCGGAGCTGGAAGGCGAGGTGGTGTCGGACATCCTGACCGGCGCCAGTATGGACGTGACGCATTTGCAGGGCCGGAAGGCCACCCGGCAGGCGATAGAGGCCGCGGGAACCTCGCCGTGGCTCCTGCATTTTGCCGGCCATGGTCGCGGGGACGTCATACATCCACTCGACTCGGCGCTGGAGTTGAACCTGGATGAACGGCACTCGGCAGATCTGAAGCACCTCTTGCTAACCGACGGAAATCCTGACTGGAGGGAACCAACGGGCGGCGAGCGCTCGACGGAAATATCCGGGGTCGGGCATTTGACGGAGTTCGCTTCTCCGGGAACCAGCCGGATAGAACGCTGTCTGCAGCGATCGGATGGCACGACGCTGGCAGCGTTGTTCAGGTACATCGAGGGTAAACAAGCCGGTACGAATTCGGATGCCGGTTTGTCAGGACAAGCCCACGACTCGAACGAGGACTCATCATCACTGGCGGATGTGTCGATCAGGGAGTCGAGCCGCCGTTGGAAAGCGATGGAAAAAACGCTTGCTGACGGATCCGCCTTCGACGTCGAACTGATCAGGTCAACAGAGCTATGGACGGCGGGCGACATATTGTCGTACCGCTCACTGTCTGATTGCGCGATTGTATTCCTGTCGTCGTGCGAAACAGCAATGGGCCAACTTCGGACCAACACCGACGAAAGTGCAGGCTTTGCCGCAGCACTGCAGCTCGCTGGTGCAGCAGCCGTTATCAGTCCGATGTGGCCGGTGGATACGGTGGTGGCGATTCTGTACGCGGAGCTTTTCTATGACGCGCTTATGCATCGCTTGAACGCGAAACGGAGTGGTCGCATTATCGATCTGGGCGAGATCGTCCACCATACGCGGCAAGCACTTCGTCAGATGACGAGCGACGAGGCAGCCGGTCACCTTAAGAAGCGAGCAAGTCGTACAAAGGACCCGATGACGCAATTATTGCTCGAAGCAGAGGCGACTCGTATGCAAGCGCAAGGCCCGTATCCGTTTGAGCACGCAGCCGACTGGGCGGCCTTTCATATACTCGGCGCGAAGCGATATGCCAGGCGGCCCTCATTGCTCCAGCGTATTACTGCTGCAATAAACCGTCCAAGCAGGCTATTCACGCGTCGCCATTGAGATCGAACCGAAGAAGTTTTGCGATGAATGGTGAGTAACCAACGCTTTCGTCGACTTAGAAGATATCACCGCCGACAACCGTCTGCCGCATGTGGCGCTGGGACCGCATCTGTTACCAATCCTAGAAGATCATCCTAAGCATCGCCTTTGCCGGTCAGAAAGTCGGCGTCAGGCAGGTCTTTGATCACGTCTGGCTCGTCAGCTTAATGCACTTCGATCTCGGCTTTTTCGATGACGAGACCTGCCGCCTCAAACCGATTGACTATCCGTTCTCTGCTAATGTGTTACCTCTGTCCTCCAATTAATCCGTAACCGACGTCTCCGAAATGGACCCCCGCCAAATTGGTGGCCAGGGGCAGAGCAGTTCGCGAAGCGAACTACGACGCCGAAGGCGCCCGCAGGGCGAGAGTCGGCCATAGCCGATTCGAGTCAATCGAACGCAGTTCGTTGCCTCTTTCCACAAATGCGAAAGCCCCCTTTCGGGGGCTTTGAGTATTTGGTGGCCAGGGGCAGAATGAGTATTTGGTGGCCAGGGGCAGAATCGAACTGCCGACACGCGGATTTTCAGTCCGCTGCTCTACCAACTGAGCTACCTGGCCTTCTTTGGTCGCGGCCTGGGGGCCGCTCCTACGACGGACCTTCCGTCCTTGTCTTACTGGTCGCGGCCTGGGGGCCGCTCCTACAGGGGCTCCCACGCAAACGAGCGGGGTATTAGACCGGCGCGGGGCGTGGCAGTCAAGGGCAAAATGCTGATTCCAGGCCGTATTGCGTTCAGCCCGGCAATTGCCCATTCTTCTACTCATGTCCGACGAGATCTCCATCCGGCACGAGCTTCGCTGCGGCGACCTGGGGCGCATCGTTACCCTGCATGGCGAGGCGTATGAGCCCCTGGACGGCTTCGGTATGCGCTTCGAGGCCTACGTGGCCCGTACCATCGCCGAGTACGTGCTCGACAACGACTCCCGGGGCCGCATCTGGCTGGCCGAGCGGGGTTCGGAGCTCATCGGCTGCACGGCCGTCGCCCTGCGTGAGAACAACACGGCCCAGATTCGATGGGTGGTGGTCGATCCTGCCGCCCGTGGTGCCGGGCTCGGCATGAAGCTGGTCACCGGCGCCGTGGACTACTGCCGGGATCAGCGGCGCGACTCCATATTCCTTTTCACCACCGACGGCCTGCCGGAATCGCAATCGTTGTACGAGAAACTCGGTTTCATAACCACCTCCACCTCGACGCAAGAACTCTGGGACGGTCCCGGCCCGCTCATCCGCATGGATCTAGCACTC
>CALZMQ010000067.1 GCA_945788625.1 uncultured Woeseiaceae bacterium | reverse complement strand
CGTGCGAGGCGGATCGATGTGCTGGAAGTACGTGCCGTCGAAACCGAGACTACCCAACGGAACGTCATTGCCGAAAGTCGTCGTCGCTTCATCGCCCAGATTCTTGCCAACGACAGCAATCAACCATTTTCCGTCGATTGCACCCAGCGATATTCGCGCATTGATTTTTTCGTGCGCCTTCTGATCGAGTAGCTTATCGCCGTCTGCCGCGATCACCGTATCGTCACTGGCATTGATGTCGACCAAAAGACCGAGTTCAAGATCGTTGCCGATCGGCCGGATATACTGCCCCGCAATATTCGCTGCCCAATCCGGCGCGAATTGCAGTTGCCGGCCAGACAGATCCTGAGTGCAGGTCGCACGCGGATTGCCGGCGGCAACCCAGGCGGTGAATTGCGCCGACGTGCAGGCGGAGTCGGGAAAGCTCTCGTATTCCGCATTCAGCAAGGCCAGCGCGCCGGACAGGATCAGGTGCTCGGTGACGGCAAACGTCCAGTCCGCTTCCAGGCCCGTCACCACCGATTCGGCCGCGTTGCCAACGACAAAGGCGGCATTGCCGTCGAACGTGCTTACCTGCAAGTCTTCGTACTTCGAGCGGAACAAGGCCGCATTGATTCGGCCCCTGCCATCGAGCACCGTGAACTTCCCTCCCGCTTCGACTCCGAGCACCGTCTCGTCGTCGAATTCTGCGTTAGCCAGGCTCCCAAGCGCATTGTCCTCGTCGAATCCGCCGGCCTTGTAGCCGCTGGAGACGTTCAGATACAGCATCGAATCTGTGTTCGGATCCCACTGCAGCCCGACATTGCCGGTCAGGTGGTCCTCGTCACGTTTCAATGTGTACGCATAGGTTTCCGCAAACTGCAGTATCGGCCCGTATACCACTGCCAGGAACGGATCCGGAGTTGTGCTGCCAACCTGGGACTGGAAACGCGACTTCGAGACCTCCTTCTCGTCCTTTGAATACCGCAGGCCTGCCACGATGCGAGAATCGTCGCGAAGATTGAACGTCAACTCTCCGAACGCTGAAATCGTGGTGGTGTCCTGATCAAAGAACCCAAACAAATCGGCATCGATGTCCCCAGCCTGCAAGTTGGTGCCCAGAGCCGTGTCGATCTGGGCGCGTACGCCGGCATCGATGGGCGGCAGTCCAGTGAACCGCACCGGTGTGGTTTGGTCACTGGTCAGGTCAGCTGTCTGGAAGTAAACACCGGCGAGGATGTCGACAGCATCGCCACCCGGTGACGTTAGCAGGAATTCCTGGCTGAATTGCTCGTGCTCTTCGAGCCGTGAGCGCTCCAAAAACAGGAGCGCACTGTAGTCGCCGTCACCGTTGTCCTGATAATCATAGCCGGTTACGGCCGTTATCGACGTGGCTGCGAGATCGCCCCAATCATAAACGGCTGTCAGTTGCACCAGGCTCGCTTCAGTGTCGTGGAAATCCGGTTGCACAGATGTGCGGGCATTTCGAACATAGTCGAACCCCGGGGAGAAACCCGCATCACCGAACGTCTGGTACAGGACTGTCGCCGCCGGAGTCGCGATCGAAATCATCTGTTGCCGGCCCAGGACGTTGTAGCTGTTGCGCTCAGCCTTGAGCGTGAACACAAGAGATTCGGACGCATCCCATTCCAACGTTCCTCGTATCGCCAAGTTGTCCTCCTCGGGCCCGGCATCGCCGCCGGCAGCCGTGTTTGTCATCCAGCCTTCGTCGTCGGATTTCCTGGCCACGACACGAACTCGTGCCGTATCGCTCAATGGACCTGAGAGTATTGCGCTGACACTGACACCGTTAACCTCGGATTCGAACGCCGCGTCGATATAGCCTTCGAACTCCTCTGTTGGCTGTGCAGTCGTGATGTTTATCGCACCTGCAATCGTGTTCTTGCCGAACAATGTCGATTGAGGGCCCTTCAGGACCTCCACGCGTTCGAGGTCGAGAAATGCGGCGCGCGAGTGCTGACCACGACCGTAGTAGACACCGTCAACGAATGTGCCCACTGACTGTTCAAAATCTTCGAGCTCTGCCATGCCCATCGCCTCGATCTTGTCACCGCTGACAACGGATAGCGCGATCGGTACATCTTGCATTTCGACGCGCCTCTTCATCGCCGTTACTGTGATCTCGTCCAGCACGAAACCGTCCGGCCCTGGGCCGCTTTGTGCCATCGCGATACTCGTGGTGCAGGCAGCGACCGCTCCTGACAGAAGAAGGAGCATGTTGATATCTCTTCTTCTCATCTTGCCCCACTGACTAAAGGGTCATGAGTCCTTTTTCGGCATCTTTCTCGCGGTTCGAAGCAGCCATTAGTGCGCGTCAGTATCAGACCGGTCTCAAGGGCTGCTCGAATACCCCATTCGGAGTCCTTCAGGAAGTCAAAGAGATACACAACGGGCCGAAAAACATCAAAGAGGTGCCCAGGAAAAGTGTGCATACAGCCCAGTTTGAGTCTTCGTAGACCGGTGTCAATCTTGGGTATTACTTAGCGCTTCTGCTTTGGGTCATTAGCCGCCCTTCGACGCAATAACGGCCCAACGTCCGTTTTCGGAAGAAGAACGGTCATCCTGCGGGATGAACTCAGACACAAAAAAGCCCGGCACTAGGCCGGGCTTCCGATTTTCTGGTAGCGGGCAGGATTGCCCTCGGCGCTTCGCGCCTCAGTTATGTCGGCCGACCGCGTCGGCCTCGGACGATTCGGATCTCCCTATGGTCGTTTCTCACCCCTTCGGGGCGCACTGCGTGCGTCCAAAACGCTAACGCGTTTTGTTGACCTGCTTCGCAGAACCCAACCCTGCCTCAATAGCAGAAATGAAAAAGGGCCCCACAAGGGGACCCTTTGTCATTTGGTCGCGGGGGCGCGATGATCAGGGAAGAGTGACTGACCGCTTTGGGTCAGAAGCAGAAATTACAGCCTGAACCAGGCGACCGTCGCCTTCCGGCCAGAAGCGGACACTCGCCGGCTATCTAGCCTCGGCATCAGCTTCCATGATGCCGAATAACAATCCTCCCGGCTCGGCGCATGCGGCAAACCAACCGATACCAGGGATTGCCATCTTTGGTTCGATGACCCTACCGCCAGCTTCCTCAATCAGGGAAATACAATCGTCCACACTCGGCACAGGAATCGTCACCTGAGTCAGTGGCCTTCCTTTGGCCGTTGGCGTGTCAGCAATAGCGCCGATGCCTCCGTCAATTCCCAATTCTCCCTCAGCCCCCGCTTGGATTCGGTAGTAGTCGTAAGGCATCGGGAATCTGTCGAATCGCCATTTGAAAACGTGCTCGAAAAACGTCTTGGCACTATCGAGATCTTTGACTGTGAAATCGAAGTAAATGGGCTTCATACTTGAAATCTATCACCCAAAATCGAGCCAGCCAATTGTGATTTCCACTCATTTCTGAGCGTCCGCTTCGGGTCAGTAGCTGCCCCTCAGGAGTCTATCCCCGGAATGTCGGCTATCAGGGGCAACGCGGACGGTTGACGACGGATTACGGCAGCTTTCACCAAAACCGGTCATTCAGACTGCCCCTAATCGCCAAATTTCAGACGCAGCTATCGGCCAGAAGTGGCCATTCCGAAGATGCCACAAGCGTTGTCTAGAAACGACCACAGCAGCGCATGAGATTGACAATAAGAACTTGGCCAAATCGAAGTGTGGTAGCAAGATTCTTTGCAAAGATACAAGACCATACTATGGTTGGGAATGTCCTGACAGAAGCATTCGGAGCTTTCGTATTATGCTGTAGAGCCTACAAAAGGTAGCTGCCCGCCTGCAGCAAGTTTGTGAGTAGTCTAGAATAAGTTCAGATTCGGGATTCTTATAGGGTCATGCCGAGCAATCTCAGAATAATTGCAGCGTATTTTCTTCTCGCCACGATACTCCTGGCACCGCGCGCATTCGGCGATGCGCCGAGCCTGGTGGGTGACTATCGCGAGATCGTCCACGAGGAGAAGGAAGTCAGCGGCCACTTTGTGCTTGGCATGATGAGCCCTGGACAACACGTACCCTCAGCGCAGGATATGACGGTCTGGATTCCGGCGGAAGAGGCGGACCGACTGTGCGTCAGCATTCGCTCAATCGATGGGCAGTTCGAGGCCATCGGGCAGTACGATATCAATGAGACCGAGACAGGCTCTTGGCCCATATCATTCAAGCCCACTTCCACGCACAGACGGCTGTACAAGTCCTACCGAGTTAGCGAGCTTGCACTCGATGCACGGATCGGTGACGACTGCAACGATCATGAGGCGGTGTCTCGCGTACTCATTGGCTGGGGTAAGCCCACAACTGCGAAAAGCGTTTTTTTTGTCGTCAATTCCGGTGAGCACAGCGGCCGAATCATAGTTCCTTCCCGCGATGATCCGAATGATTATCATGAATTCGAGTGCAAGCTGATCGAGTCGGACCGGAAGCGCGTGGCGTTTCATTCAATCTGCGCCATTGCAGATGTTTCGGGACTCGACATTTCCCAGGCGTGGTTCGAGTTATGGCGCTTCGGCGAGCCGATCGATGACGAGATCCTGACGATCATATTCCCCGACGCCGGGATGAGGGAAAGGCAGTAGAGCATGGCTCGCGTTCACCCATGGATCCGCTTGCGCACGTCGATCGGCGAATTGAACCGCACGGTTGCACTGTCGGTTGTCGGAATCCTCGGGTTCCTGATCATTGCGATATACGCTTCTGTTACTTCCGTTCGCACTCTTTTCGTTATTGAAGCAAATACAGAAGTGCTGTCAGGCCAGTTGCATCCTGATGCCCGCCTGACCTGGTGGATTCCGGACGCTGCATTATGTGCCGGCAAGGTGGTCCGCCTCGTGAACCCTCGCAACGTTACGAACGACAGCGCGGCCGCTCCCTGTGCCGGCCGATCGACGGCCATCCTGGATTTCTCCGGTCATATCGAAATTGAGGGTGAGGCCAATCTGCGCATCGAGCGACTGGGCCACGGCCCTCTCGCACTGAGTTTGCATCAGGTCGACGGAGCCGCGCCCTTCGTCGTGCACGCGCATCAGTCGGGGAAAAAAGCCAATCAAAGAATAGAGCCTCCGTTATTTCTGACGTTCGCTTCGCCAGACGCCCTGGCGCACAATGGAACGCCGGTATCACTGCCGATTCTGGCTCGAGAACTGGCTGCCGGTCGTTTGATTGACCTGCGCCCGGTTGCACAGTCACCGCTGCTCCTCGGGGGAACTGTCACTACCATGGGCGAGGTTGTGATCGGCAGCAGTATCTACAGGGCACGCAGCACAAAGCTGCTTCAGGGTGACCGGGTTTCCGTTTCCGAGTCGCAGCAGAGTATTCCCGGCTTCGCGAGAATCGACGACCGCCGTGGAATCCACACGGTGTTTCGCGTAGAAGCAAGGCGACTGTCGACGTCGAGTTTCTTCGGGCAGACCGACCAGCAATCACTGACGTTCATCGACGAGTTTCGCAACGATCCGTTCTTTACGGCAATCTGGTCCGTTATCGGTGCGCTAGCGGCACTGAGCGCCGCTGTTCCTCTTCTGGAAAAGCGTTCCGGGAAAAAGGTCACGGAATGATGGGGGGACGCCTGGCGATTATCCTGGTCTGCACGTTGTTGCCGGTCGGATTCGCATTCGCCGGCCCGGTCCTCGTCGTTGCATCCGACCAGCGAGGGCAAGGCCTCGCGCGGACGAATGGCACCGAGTGCTTCGTGGTTGCGCCGCGACACATATTTAAAAACGTTCGAAACCCGCGATTCAGGCTGGAGATAACAGGGCCTGACAATGCCCGCGGACTTGCGGAAGTGACACAAAGAGTCGTAGGACGAGAAGAGGACGACATCGCGCTGTTGCGAGTCGTCGATAACGGCGGTCGTATCTGCTCAGAGCGAGAGGCGGCCGAGTTGAAGCGCCAAGGTACGAGTATTGCGCTGCGGACCGGCGAGGGCGGCCTGACGTTTACGGATGTGCGTATCACGTCGACGGGCGGCAACCGACTCGGTGTTGTGTCGGCTAACGAATTCAGCCCCCTGATGCAGGGCATGAGCGGCGGCCTGTTGATCGATAACGGCAAGGCCCGTGGCCTGTTAATCAAGGTGCCGACGCAAAGTATGCAGGGAAAGGAAGCCGAGGTCCGGTCGCTGGACTATATTGCCGGGCTTGTTGGAGCATGGGTGCAGGGCCCTGCGTCGGATACCCGGCAACTCGTGAATGCCCTGGAAATTCTTGAAAAGGCGATGACGGTACGTCCGACTGGGGACATCGGCCACATTGCTGCAGCCGAACAGCTGGTTCGCCAGGGATCGGATCTCAGCGGTTTCGACCTGCACGGTTTGTCTTTCAAGTCGGCAGCGCTGGGCAGCGCTGAAATGTCGGACACCAACCTCGATGCGACGGCGCTCGAACATGCGAACTTCGAGAGGGCCAACCTAAGTGGTTCGACAATACGATTTGCCAACATGACTATGGCATCGCTTGCAGGCGCTACCCTCGAAGGTGCGCATGCCGCCTATGTTAACGCGGCGGACCTGAGACTCGTTGGTGCGAACGGCCAGCGATCCGCCTGGGTTCTGTCAAAGATGCGCAACGCCGATTTTTCCGGCGCGGACCTGCGGCGGGCCCGATTCATGTTCACGGATCTTTCCGGGGCGAATTTCTCCGATGCCAAGTTGAATCATGCGCTATTTATCGGCTCTGACCTTACCGGTGCCACGTTTGCCGGGGCCGTATTTGAGAACACCGACATGACAATGACGGTAGGTAGTTCGTCGCAATTGAGCGTGGCACAGCGTGAGCAGATTTGCGCTCGAGCGATCGGCCGCGAACGTATTTCGCTGCTCCAGGTCGATGATGGTCGTTACGACACCGTCTTCGAAGAATATCTTTACCCGGGAGGCAGCCTGCATGCGCTGAAGGAATGTCGGCTCTCCGTACCGTCAGGCAGCGAACCGGGGTGGCCGCTGTACAGCTACAGCAACAAGGAGACGATCAGCATTTATTATCCGGTCTCCTTCGAGCGTCAGTTTCTGCAGAAATTCGGCCGCCGCAACAAATTCCGCAATCTTGTTCGGGAGCGCCTTGACTGGTTGCTCGCGCTTTGGAAAGACGGCAGTTTCCTGACCGTTCAGTCGACAGCCAGCACTGCCCTGCTGAGTACGCTCGAGCACAACGCGAGGTCGTCCAGGACCCGGTCGGGCGAGTTGTTCGTCAGCGCATCGGAGTATGTTCTTCCCCTTCTATTGCTTAAGTACAATCCGTCGCTTCTTGAGGATTACGAATGGTTATTCGCAGCCCGCGACTGGGCGGGGCGCCAGGACGACTTCATGAGGGCGGATATGATCGAACTCGGCAAGTACAACTCATGGTCGCGTTTCTTCCCTCCCGGCGTCGGTCCGCAGATGATTGGCGAACCACAAGCCGAAATGTTCAAACTGTGGACGGAGAATCGCGCGCGGGATATGCCGTCAATTCTGACCCTTCGAACCGGGCATGTACCGCAAACTACGCAGCGAAAAATAGCCCGGGGCGCGGACACTTTCGCGCCTCTGGCTGGATTCCGGGCGCGCGCCCCGCGTGGGAGTGAATCGCTCGACCCGGCGGCGCTTCGCACGTACAAGATGAACACCGGCATGTACGTCGGCGGCCAGTCTTTGGCAGGATATCTTCGCTTCTCTCACGACCTGGATCTTTACCAGCTGACGATCTCGAATGAGGTGCGCAAAAGCATGGGGGGATTACGCGAATTCGAGGCACGTTTCAGGGTTACGGACGTGGTCACCGAACCCGGCAGGAATGAGTTGAATGTCATCTTCCACTCTGAACTGGTGGATCTGCGCGCGATCGGCAAAGACGGCACAATCTACCCGCAAGCACCTGAGTTTTCCGTGGCCGATTCGGCAATAATCGACGGGCCGAAAATCCTGACTCCGCTGAACCTGGGTAAGCAGTCGGCCACGAACAGCGCGACCGCTGTCCGTGCGCTCGATTCGCAGATTGCTCGTTGTAAGGCGATCAGCTTTGTGGAGCTTCGCGCCAAATGCCTGGGGAACGTGTGTGACATGATGCGGCAAATGAACGCCGTTGACGAGGCCACCCGTTGTGACAGGCAAGTTGACGAACTCGAGAAGGCAGCCCACGACGGCGGATCAACATGAAGCCCGTTCCATGTCGGTTCTATCCACTGGTGGCCGATGAGTCCATCAATCTGCTCCCAGACTTCACCGATGTGCGCTTTGTATATGGACACCATCTGCCACTGGACACACCAGTCTGATATCGGGCTCGACCCTGGATCTCAGTCTTCGAGATCGGGCAGGAGGCCGTGCAACACGAGCCGGTAGTAGCTCACGGTGCCAACTATCTTGTCGTTTTCCACGACCGGCGCATGGCTGATGCCGAAGTTCTCGAACAACCGGGCGCAGTAGCGGATCTCCATGTCCGGACGCACCGTAAGACATGGCTTCGCCATGATCTCGTAAACGCTGACGCGTTCCGGCGCACGATTCTTTGCGATCACTTTCTTGGCGATGTCCGAGAACAGCAGCATGCCGTACTCGTCGGTCTCATCGCGCCGCTTGACCATCAGGCTCGTGTCTCCGACTTCTTTCATCAACTTCAGCGCCGACATCACGTCCGTGCGCCCGTCGATCTCGGTCACGTCCGTACGCATGCAGTCACGGATAGGACCCCAGTTGCGAATGGTCATAATTTCTCCTCCACGATCTCCTTGAGTTCTCTCGCCTGGTGCAAGACGCCAACGGCATCCTCGACATCGATCAATACCGCAATACCGGTGCCTGGCTCCTCGTCGAATTTGCCAACCTCGGCAATGTGTTCGAGAATGTGCCGGCTCAGGTGTTCCTCGACGAGCAGTAACAGAACATCCCGCTGGGTCGCCAGCGTCAGGCCGAAGAAAGTCTTGCTTTCCTTGATGCCCTCGCCTCGCGCCTGATTGATGATCGTGCATCCGGTCGCGCCGGCCTCGCGTGCCGCTTCCATGATGCTGTCCGTACTGCTGTCTTCGACAAAAGCGACTATTAATTTGAAGTGCATGGTGATCTTCCTATTCTGAATTGTTGTCTGACTGTTCCGATTTCCAAATACGATGCCGGAGCATGGCGAGCTGGCCGTAGGCGAGCACCGTAATGATCGGGAACAGGGCCGTGAATGCGATCAGGCCGAAGCCGTCCAGCAGTGGGCTACGTCCCGGCACAGCGTCGGCCAGGCCAAGCCCCAGCGCCGCTACCAGGGGAACCGTAACGGTGGATGTCGTCACCCCGCCCGAGTCGTATGCCAGCGGCACGATTTCTTTCGGGGCTGCCATCGTTTGCACGATGACAATGAAGTAACCGGCCGCGATGAAATAAGGCAACGGTAAACCCGTGATGATGCGGAAGCAGCCCAAGCTCACACCGATGCCCGCGCCGATGGCCACTGCAACCCGCAGGCCGACGACGCCGATTGACCCACCAGAAACGGTGTTGGCTTTCATAGCCACCGCGATCAGTGCAGGTTCCGCCATGGCCGTGGAAAAGCCGACCGTCGCCGCAAAAATATAGACCCAGTAGAAATCCTGCCAGGTAAAATCGGCCACGGGATGTTCGTCAATGTCGAGCAGGAATTCGGGATGGGTGAGCTGCTCCGCCATCATGCGCCCGAGCGGAAACAGGGTCTGCTCGAGACCTTCCAGGAACAAACCAAGGCCGACGACGACAAACAGAAACCCCACGATGATCTTGCCTCCGTTAGGCATCTTTTTGCGGATGACAAGCCACTGAAACGCGAACAGAAAGACGACAATCGGCAGCACGTGCAGCGTGCTGTCGGCGACGAAAACCAGTGTTTTGACAGCCAGATCCATCAGACGACCATGCCGTAGATCAGCACGAACAGAATCGGCGTCAGCGAGGCGAACGCGATCAGGCCGAAGCCGTCCAGCATCGGGTTCCTGCCCTTCAGAGAGCTGGCGAGACCCACGCCCAGCGCGGTCACCAGCGGAACGGTCACAGTCGAGGTCGTCACGCCGCCGGAATCGTAGGCGATGCCGATGATCTCGGGGGGCGCGATCACCGTCAGCAGCACCACCAGCGTATAGCCGCTGATGATCAGCATCGGCAGCGACAAGTTGGTGATGATGCGGAACACGCCCAGCACAAGCGCAACGCCGACGGCGAGCGCAACCGTCAGGCGCAGGCCCAACGCATAGTCATCCATGGCCTCGGGCGTTCTCGCGATGACTTCCGCATCCGCGGCAACCGCCGCCGCCTCGGCTGCGACAGCGATCAGCGCCGGCTCCGCCACCGTCGTCCCGAAACCGAGCACGAAGGAGAAGGAGATAAGCCAGAATACGCTGCCTTTGCGCGCGAGCGAGTGAGCAAGCGCCTGACCGACCGGAAAGAGCGCGAGTCGCAGGCCGAAGATGAAAAAGGTGAGACCCGCAACAACGAGCAGCCCGCCGCCGACCAGCGACAGCAAGCCATCGACCGGCTGGCGGATGACCAACACCTGGAAACCACCGATCACGACTATGATCGGCGTCAGGTCGCGCAAGCTATTAACTGCGTCTCTTGCGAGTGCTCGAAGTGAATCTTTCAACTGATTATCGCTCGTTCCCCAAAGTCAGTTTATCCATTGCCCTTCGCCAAGACAAAAAAAAGGGCCCCGTGAAGGGGCCTACGTATTGCTTTGGTGGCGGGGGCTCGCTTTGTACGTTAGCAGTGTCTCCGTAGCCCCTCGCCGTAATGAAGATCCGGTTGGTTGCAGCCTGGCGCTGCACGCCCTACTCCGCGACTGTCCGCGCTTTACGATAGCGGCCACTCAATAAGCCCAAAAACAGCAGAATCGACGGATGGCGAACGGCGAAGATCCGACAAATAACCGAGCAGCGCCACGACCGAATCTGTTGCTACTCGGACTGAGCCCTTACACCCACAATCAGGAGCCACAATATTATCGGCAGTTCGCCCATCTCGAGAATCATGATAGGCGTAGCAAGAGCGGATTGATACTGTGGCAAGATCAAGAACGTTATTGTACCGAGTAGATAGCCGACGCCTGCAATAATGAGCAATACACCCAGGACCTTCGGAATGAAACGAGATCGATATACCAGAAGTCCGAACGGAAAGAGCCAGAGCCCCCAAAATATTTGGATAATCTGAATTCCGTGGCTGTGTAAGCGGATAAACAGATATGCGAGGGCATCCAGCTCGGGCTCTTCGAATGCCGACAGAAATTCAGCGCCGCTCAAAGCTATCAAAGCACCGAGTTGATTGACCGTATTGACAAACCCTGTAGCAACACCAATCACGACCAATGTCACCATGAGCATCGCCTGCTTGCGGCTGATCTCTCTTAGTAAATGGTATAAAATCAGGACCAGTAACACGAAAATAACGTGCGAAACGATACCACTGAGAATACCGGCGCGAAAAAGCGACTGGGAAGACGCGATTCTCTCGGCCGTAGCCGCAGCGTCTCCGAACACGACGAGAGCGGAAGGGACATAGAGAATGCTAAAAGCGCCGGTCAGGGCCAATAGAAGATATAGGAATCCTGCGATTCTTGCGGTTTTCCTGGTGGAGTTCATATCTTTTGTCATGCTTCTCCCTGCCTGGGCCAAGTCCACGCGTACCAGACGATCAGCACGGTGAGTGTGACTTCGATAAAGCCTAGAAAAATGTAGAACGCCCAAGGCCCAGAATACATCATCGTGTAGAGCATTGTTCCCGTATAGATCACGCCAAAAAGGATGTTGGCCCAGCGATTGAGGCCCGGCCTAAGCACCAGTGATAGAAAAACCATGATGCTCGGAATTGCTATAAACGCCGAGGTCCCCACCAAGAGCCCCTGGGTCACGGGCAGTCCCCACATTTTCCCGTCCAGCATCGCTTGCAGCTCTCCGTGCTGAAAAAGCCTGAATATATCTCCATAGATGTAACAGAACATCACCGCTGCCCATAGGGCTGAAAGCTTGAATTTCACGTGGATCTTAATTTCGTCTAAGGCTCCTCCGGCCCTCTTCGTCCCATTCAATTGGATTTCTCCTTCATTGAATCCAGAATCAAGTGTGAAGTTTCGAGCGCTTGTCGTTGGGCCTGTGGCGGCTGACCAAAGTTATTGTGCTTGACTGGATATGAATATCCCGTGAACAGACACTATATTGAATGACCGCCCTGGGTTGCGGTCGGTCACTACTCTACCACCTAAACGTTCGCTGTCGGGGGCAATGCGGATATCGAATGAGCGGGTGGCAAGCAAAAAAAAGCCCATTGGAGGGCGCGGAATCCGTAAAAAATCCCGACTCCAAATACGAGATTGGAGGTGTGGGGGGCGAATTACTATTCTCCGCACAGAAGAGAACTGGTGAAACGTAAATACCGCCGGTTGTTCACACCGAAAACTCGTGGCAAGCCGGGCCCCAGTGGGCCGTCTCCAGAACTGATTTCAGCAATACTCGAGATGAAACGTAGTAACCCGAACTTCGGTTACCAGCGTATTGCCGACCAAATTTCCCTGGTCTTCGACATCGAGATTGATAAGGATGTTGTACGGCGCGTGCTGGCCAGGCATTACCGACCCGAGCCTGGACCGAACGGGCCATCCTGACTCACTTTCCTTGGCCACAGTAAAGACAGTTTGTGGAGTGTGGACTTCTTTCGATGCGAATCGCTGATCCTCAAGTCTCACTGGGTGATGGTTGTTATGGATCAATACAGCCGGCGAATTGTTGGTTTCGGCGTCCATCGCGGGGTTCTCGATGTAACAGAGGTGAAGACTATTCCATACGTTCCCTTGTCGCATCCATTTGTCGAAAGACTGATCGGCACAGTTCGTCGAGAATATCTCGACCAGGTTCCCTTCTGGAGTGCTCGTGATCTGGAGAGAAAGTTGATGTCGTTTCAGGACTATTACAGCAAGGACCGCGCTCACCGAGGACTCGACGGCGCTCCTCCCAACGAACAAAGTGAAAACCCGGATCGAAAGATCGCTCGCCTTCACGATTATCGTTGGGAAAAATGCTGCCGCGGTTTGAATCAGCTCCCAATAGCGGCTTGAATACTAATTCGCACCCAACAAGTCTATCAAGCTATTCGGCGCAGGTTGGTTACATTAGACGCAGGTTGATAAGACTTTCCTACAAATGGCGACGTCATCGCTCGAAGCAATGCGCTGTAATCGAGTTGGAACGTCATCTCTGCACCGACGGGGAGCTTGCCGGCGGCTGACGTCAGAACAAGGTGGTCGCTGCTGCCTCCGAGGATTTCGATTCCTTTCGGAGGTTGCAGGCCGCCCAAGTCGACATCCTGTACACCTAGTGCCAGGATAGCCTGCGCGACAGTGACGCGATCTACTAACTCCGGGCAGTCTCCGAACGCATTTTGGGCCAGCTCACCGGTGGGCTGTGTCGGTTTAAACTTGGACTCGACTACTTCGGCGACCAGCGTAATCGCGTCGGTGTGCAATCCGTCTATGGCGTTCCGATGGAGTGCTTCGCGACCCAGCAGAATGGATTCTCCGAGGCGCAGATTGTTGACTCGCCCAGTGTTTTCGCTGCTGAACACCCATTCCAGATTGGCTGAATTCCCACCAGAGACAATCTCTACCGAACTATCAAATGTCGCTTCGACCAACGCCGCGAGCCTGGACAACTCGCCCATATTCGTGTCGTCAGGTGAAGCTCCGCATCGACAGGCCAGGTTGGTACCGATGCCTTTAAGAACGATATTTGGCAAATTGAGCGTCTCGGACACAGCAGCCATTAGATCGGCGGGCATAATTCCTTCGCGCAAATCGCCGAGCTCGACCATGAGAACGACCGCATGCGTACGATCCAAATTGCCCGCTTCGAGCGATAGCCGTCTGATGACCTCAAGCTCGGTGTTAAAACTAACATCGGCGCTTGTCACCACTCGCTTCGCCTGGCTAAGCATTGGCGAACGAATCAGGGACATCCGCGCGGACACGTTCGAACTGCGCATTGCTTCTATGTTCTCAATGCGTGAGTCACCCAAACCACTCACACCGGCCAGCAGCATTGCATGAGCGATCTCAGGTGAACCGAGTGTCGCCTTGGTCACGCCGGTCACCGAAATATCACGCTTAGCCAGTCGTTCGACGAGCGTGCGGGCATTGTGCTGAATTTTGCCCAGGTCTATCTCCAGGCGTGGTGCCAGCATCATGCCGCTACAGGCAGCTTCTCCGCGAGTTTCGGGAAGGCGCCAAGAACCATTTCCACCAGGCGCTTCGGAGAACGGCTAAGCGCGTCGGTTGCCGGGATGCCGAGCTCGTCCTCGTAGTTCAGGATTGCCGAGCTTACTTCGGCGTCGCTCATATTCTCGTGGTTTATCGTCACACCGATTACCGTAGTCTTGGTGAACGTTTCGATGAGGTTTATCTCGGTAGCAGGCATTGGCATGACCATTCCCGGGAAATCGCAGCGAGTCTCGCGCCCTGGCGCATGCTGCAAAACAACGCCATCGGGACAGGCACCACGAAGAATAAATGACGAGGTCGAAAAGGCCGGGTGACTCAAAGCCCCCTGCCCTTCGACCAGAATAACGTCGGGCCTTTCGTTCATGAAAGCGCTGATGACCATCGCCTCGAGTTCACCAGCACAAAATTGCGACGGTATGGCGTCGAGCGCGACACCGTAGCGGGCACCCTGAATCAGACCCGTCTGACCCGTTCCAATCATTACTGTTTTAACCCCACGATCGTTGAGCGCCTGACTCAATATCGTCGCGGTCGTTCGCTTACCGATCGCGCAGTCGGTACCAAGCACAGCGATGACCGGACAAGTTACCTGGGCAATATCGCCCGTGAACACGTGCAGGTCTTTTTTGTCCGGAGGTCTGCGCACGTCGAATATCTCGACATTGCTCACCGTGCATGCAGCTTTGAATACAGGGTCATCGCCAAGAAATTCGTGAAGACCATTTACGATGTTCATCCCGTGGCTAATGGCCTCAAGCACCAGGCCCCGCTCATGCAAGGACAGCATGCCGCTGGACGGCGCCATGCCAAATATGAAGTAATCAGGTACCGTGACGGCCTTCTCCAGAGATTCCGCGAGATCGCGGCAAATCGGAATCCCATTGGGTTTGCCGTCGAGCACCATGCCCGAATCGAGGCCCGCCTTTTCGCTGTCAATTACGGATAGAATTTCGTATCGCTCTGAATGTCGAACGAGTCCGTTCGCGGTTTTACCATCGATGGCGCCAAAGTTCGCTTCGCAATAGACAATTGAAGTGGCGGTGCGTTTACGAATAGCGGCTATTGGGTTGGCCAGAGACAGATTCGGCGGGCCAAAAAACTCCTCTGTGAGACGTGTCATGAATTCCCACCATTCAGCCGACGCCGTTCGGTGTCGATCTCAGCGTAACGAACTGCGTCCGCCAGTCGTTCGTACCTGAAGTCCTTGTAGTAGTAGACATCTTTTGATTTACATGTGATGCCATGCGTATCCATGGACTGTTTGTCTTTCATATTCATGATGGTCCCCTGAGGACGCATGCACTCTGTCGCTTGCGATAAGGTTTGTCGCAGTCCCAATCGTTTCCGGAGAAGTCCACATGAGCATTCTCCGGTATTTGCAAAGCGATGCATGTCGTCTGGGCTTTTCGATAGCCGCGATCACATTCCCATCCATTCCCATAAGATCGCCCGGACAGGTATCCGTTTGCGGGCACTTTGATGGCATTGCAGGCGCCAGCAACTTCCCGAAAGCCGCGATCGCACTCCCAGCCGACATCATAAGATCTGGCCGTCAGGTAGGCATTTTCCGGCACCACGATTGCGACACAGTTTTCGGCCATCGCACGATATCCACGCTCGCAGGTCCAGCCCGACCCCGAGGAATTTTCCGTCAGATATCCGTTCGCCGGCACCGATATGGCTTCGCAGGTATTCTTGAGTTGTCGAAAACCTCTGCCGCAGGACCACCTGTCGCCTAAAGTGCCGCTGAGATAAGCATTGGCCGGCAGCGCAACCGGCAAGCAGTTATCGTCATTCCGCTCGAAGCCATGCTGACACGCCCAACCAAGCCCATAGTTTGAGTCTGTCAGGTATGCATTCACCGGTAATGTCACAGCGATACACGAGCCAGCATTCTTGCGATAACCCCTGTCGCATTCCCAGCCACTACCATATGTATTCGCAGTCGCGTTTGCCGGCAATGCAGCCCGAATCCCTTGTGCAAAAGCAAATTTCGGGTTGCCAGCGAATGCCGCCACAAATACCAAAGCGCAGCCGAATACGCCAAGCCGTATTAGTCTTGTCTTCATGGACTCTCTCCGTCGACCGGATCCATGCCCTTCAAAAATTTGAACAACTCGCTGTCGGTTGACAGCACCAGCGTCGTATTTTCGGCGATGATGAATTTGTAGGACTCGAGGGTCCGTGTGAATTCGTAAAACGCGACGGCTTCGGCGCTCTGGTTATACGCCCCGGCGTAGATCTCGGTCGCTTTCGCGTCGGCCAGGCCTCGAATCTCCTCAACCTGCCGGTACGCTTCGGATTGAATCTTGTTGAGATCACGAACACGGTTGCCGCGAATCCTGGCCGCCTCACCATTGCCTTCCGAAAGAAAGCGCTCAGCGATCTGTCGACGCTCGCTGATCATGCGATCGTAAATCTTCGGGCGAACACTCTCGTTGTAATTTATTCGTTTGAAGCGGATGTCGAGCAGTTCGATTCCGAATACCTCGACCTTTTCCGCGGCTGCGGCGAATATTTCCTGCTCGACCAGCTTGCGCCCCTTCTGGATTGGCACCAGCGCCCCCATGTTGAGATCGCGTTCCGCATCCGTCAAGAGCGTGTCACGCAATGGCACGCGATCCCTGGTGGTGCGAATGATCTCGATGAGCTCGTGTTTGGCAACCGCATTGCGGGTCTCGCTGCCCAGAATATCGTCGAGACGAGACTGCGCGCTGCGTTCGTCGCGAATTCTCAGAAAGTACTGCAGCGGATCTGTAATCCGCCAACGGGCGAACAAATCGACAGAGATGTAGAGCTTGTCCTTGGTCGGCATGTCAGAAGGATTGCCGTCCCACTCCAACACCCTTTTTTCGATCGGGTTGACCTGCTGGATGAATGGAACCTTGATTTTCAGGCCCGCTGTCGTCACAGGCTCACCGACCGGCTTGCCGAACTGGGTGATGATCATCTGCTCGACTTCACTGACCGTGTAAATAGAACTGATCAGCACAAAGGCAGCGGCGCCCAGTATTGCCAGCAGAGGGACGAGTTTATTCATGGCCGTGCAACGTTTGCAGCGTCGATATTCATCAGCGGCAAGATGTTATGTGTCTGATCATCGACGATAATTTTCGAACGGATGCCCGGCAATACAGCCTGCAAGGTTTCGACGTAGATGCGGCGACGCGTGACTTCCGGGGCCTTCGTGTACTCCGTCAGCAATGCGCTGAATCGAGCGACATCGCCTTCAGCTTCGTTGATTCGTTTAAGCCGGTAGCCGTCGGCTTCGCGGATTCGTTGATCCTTCTCGCCT
>CALZMQ010000066.1 GCA_945788625.1 uncultured Woeseiaceae bacterium | reverse complement strand
CAGCCGCGCAGCGGCGCAGGTTCGTTTCGAGGTCGACGCAGTCGGCCGACATAACTGAGCCCCGAAGGGGCGAGGGCAATCCTGCCCCCGCTACCAAATGACAAAGGGTCCCTTATAGGGGCCCTTTTTCATTTGGAAATGAGCAAGTTTTGAACCTGCGAGGAAGCAGGTTCAGCCGAGGCGCCCCGATGCGCAGCATCGGTTAACAGGCGCCGAGACCAACTGAGCCCCGCAGGGGCGAAGGCAAATCCTGCCCCCGCTACCACACGCCAAAAAACCCGGCCTTGCGCCGGGTTTTTATTCGCTCGGGCAAGGCTCCGGTTCACCCTGAGTGTGCGGAAATTCGGCCAAATTACCGGCATCGATAATAGTGGGCCCGGTTTCATCGAGTTCGCCGCCGGTGTAGGCATTGCAGGCCCAGTAGTTGGAGCGCCGAAAATAGAAGTCCCAGCCTTCCTGGCGTCCCTGGTTGTGCGGGATCAAGTAGAGCATCATTAGTGATTCAAGGTAACGGGCCATTCGAAGCGGCCCTGCGTCAACAGGATCAAGTCCCAGCTCCGCAGCAATCCTGGCGACTGTTTCCTTCGCTTGTCGATGGTCTGAAGCGATAGGCGCCGTAACCGGCCCACCGGCAACGTGCGGATCGTCGATAACGTTGGAGGCCATTGTGCCGAATGCCTTGACCACCAGCGCTTTGGGACGCATCTCCTGGATTCGTTCGGCGACGGATATGTCGGTTAAGCGTTCTTCGTAGCCATCGTCCGCAATTCGCGTGGGCGGCCAGTTCAGGTCGATGATGACCTTGCCGTCGAGTTCGCCGAGCCCATCAATGATTTGCTCGACTGCATGCGACGCGACTGCGACCAGCACAATGTCGGCCGCCGCTGCCGCATCCGCGTAAGTGTCAGCCGACGCACCGCGCCCGGTCGAGTTGACGAGGTTTACGACTCGTTCGCTGTCTGGTGATCGGGAACCATAGATAACGTGGTACCCCAAGTCGGCAAATCGCGGCCCGAATGAATCACCCATGTCTCCGGTGCCCAGTACGGCAATCGTCTCCAGTTTCGCACTACTTGCTTCGCTGGCGGCGCCAGCACCGAGGATGAGTAAGAGGCTAAAGAGAATTCGTCTTGCCATGTAAATCTCCGTGTTAGTGATGCCGAAACGCGCGATATCTGTCAGAAGTAGAGAAAGTCCCAGTTCGAATCGAGGCCAAGGCGGACTTGCCCGACAGCTTCGAAGCGGCTCTCGCAGACGAAAGCGTGTTGTGTGATGACATGGATGTCACGGAAGTAACGTTCGAAGGGCTTGTCCCTTCGAATGGCCGCAGTGCCGGCGATGGAGTGAATCAGTTTCACAGCGTCCGCAGATGCGACGATGGCGTGCGTCGCTGCCTGCTGGCAATCGGCTTTCTGGTCGATGGTCAGGAAATCACCGCCAAGGGCCACTTCCCACATTTCGTTGAATGTGCCGTACAGATAGGCGCGTGCAGCACGCAATGTGGCCTGCGCTTTGGCGAGGCGAAGCTGCACCGTTTGTCGGTCACGCAGCGAGTTCGTCGTATAGGCATGGACCTTGGTGGCAGCCAGGTCGATGAAATCATCGATAGCCGCCTGCGCAATGCCCAGTGCCGGCACGCCGTTGATAGCGACAGGCGGCCAGAAAGTAAGCCGGTGCATTGGCCCTGAGTAGGCCGAACTCGCAGTTTCCAGCGGCAGTAGAGGCGCAGTCTGGTTTTCTGGCACGAAGACATCATTCAGTTCGACATCGTGGCTTCCGGTGCCGCGCATGCCCAATGTGTCCCAGTTGTCGACGATGCTCGCCTCGCTGGCCGGAATATACATAAACAGACCTGCCGGATTGCCGTCGTCATCAAGACGTTGATCGTCGCCGTCATATATCAAGGCCTCGACCAGTAGCCAGTTTGCTGCGTGGCAGTTGCTGTTAAACAGCGATTTACCGGTCACGCGGTACCCACCGTCTACAGCGACGGCCTTGCGTGGTGGAAACAAACCACCGGCCAGCACCGTGTCTGCAGGACCGAAGATCTTTTCCGTCGTCGCGTCGTCAAAATAGGCACCGAAACATTCACATGCGTTGGCGATCGCCACATTCCAACCGACGGCACTATTAATCCGCGATAATTCCTCGACGACTCGGAAACCGGACACGGGATCGAACCCGTATCCACCACGTTCCCGCGGTCGATACATACGATAAAAGCCCCGCCGACGAAGTTCGTCGGCGACGTGATCCGAAATGCGGCATTCGATTTCGGCTTTCGACTTTTCCTCATGCAGAAGGGGCTCAATCTCGCGAATTCCCGCAATCAGGTCGCTTGCGGTTGGGATTGCCTGGGCATCCACAGTTCTTCCTCCGGGACATCGTCAATGGCGTAGATTCTCTCTCGGCGGCCCACTTGACACAATGACAGAAAAACGAAATATTCTGCCAACACGCCAATTTCAAACTGTCCGGGAGCACGCCAGTTATGGAATTCTCAGCACCCAAAGTGAAAAGCATTTGGTCATCGCGAGGGGTAACCAAGCGAAGGCGAGTGGTCTTTGTCACAGTACCTGACGGCGACCCCTTCGATCTCATCGGCCCGCTGATGGTCCTGCAGGACACTAACTGGCAACTCGAGAACTCCGGGCGCTCGGACCTGGGCTATGACATCGAGGTGGTTTCTAACGCACCGGGTACGGTATTCCGGGAGAACGGGCTGCGGATAGAAGTGGATAAGTCCTGCTACGACGTTCGGGGCGCTGTGGACACGCTGGTATTCCAGGCAATCGATTATGAGGAGAAATGCCTCGCTGACCGTCGCTTTATCGACTGGATTCGCCGGGTCGCGCCGAGGACCGAACGGCTCGTGACGGCGTGTATGGGTACATACATGCTGGCCGAAGCCGGGTTGCTCGATGGGCGCCGCGCAACGACGCACTGGATGGCCTGCGACAGTTTTCAGCAACGCTACGATGCGGTCGAGATGGACCCGGAGCCGATCTACGTCAAAGACGGCAAGTACTACTCGTCGGCGGGTGTCACCGCGATTCTGGATCTGATGCTTGCCCTGGTAGAGGAGGACTTCGGTCCCGAAATCGCGCTGCGAGTCGCCCAGAGCATGGTGCTGTTTCTGCGCCGCCCGGCAAATCAATCGCAATTCAGCGTTCAGCTGAAGCAAGCTATGTCCGGTCACCGAAGCATACTGGCGGTGCTCGCACACATTGCTGAGCGCCCGGACGAGGATCTGAGTGTTGAAGCGCTTGCCGAGCGCGCCAACATGAGCACGCGAAATTTTGTCCGGGTGTTCACACGCGAGGTCGGTCTCACGCCCGGGAAGTTCGTCGAACTGTCGCGTATCGAGGCTGCTCGCAGTCAATTGGAGCAGTCGAAGCTACCGATCGGTGAGATTGCCAAACGATGTGGCTACAGAACCTCTGATGGCATGCGAGCATCGTTCGACCGCAACCTCGGGGTTGGCCCAAGCGAGTACAGAAGGCGATTCGCGACTTTCGCGGTTGCGGCCGACTGACATATATCGAACTCAGCGTGGCTATTGGCCCTGGGGAGTCGGTGCGACATTACTTCAGTCGAATCCAGCTTGATACTGTCGGAACAGCGCAAATCAAGCCCCCGCTACCAAAAGAATAAAGGGCCCCTTCACGGGGCCTTTTTCATTTCCGAAGACTGTAGGAGCCCGCTTGTAGGAGCCCGCCCTAGCGGGCGAATAATCACAATATTGACGCCGCGGTCGCGGGCATGGCCCGCTCCTACAAACGGCGCAGCCGCGAAGGCCATCCTGCCCCCGCTACCAAACAAAGAATGGGCCCCCTTGCGGGACCCATTTTCGTTTGGCAATGGAGAAGGGTTGACTCTGTTGCCGTCACAGAGATCTGGCTTCAAAGGATCTCAAACTCTAAGTACACTGGAAAATTGTTCACCCGCGGCTGCAATTGTGCCGTCAGTTCACTCAATTGTTTCGGCGTGAGACCTTCCTGGCTTGATAGGTCCACAAGTTCAACGGATCCTGCGACATACCCAGGAATTCGCGAGGCCCGAGAATCACTATGCTGTCGGTTCTTGCTGTTCCTGCGGATGAGATGAACGTGAGCGTACCCGTGCAATCACGATTGACAACAATGCTGCCAGCGGAGGTGTTTCCGGGGAAAAACATGAAATCCTGAATAGTCACATCAAAATTACTTGTTAGGCCGCCGAATCGGTCGATCACAATCGTCCCGATCGCCGTAATGTCCTTGTCTGGTGGGAACGGTCCGCCAAGCATCTGATGGCCTACGTCGGTTGCGAATACCCACTTGCCGACGAGGGATTTCAACGAGCACGTATCGTGCCCGGCCGATGCGTAATTGCTTGTTAGCATGCCTAATCCCAGTAGAATTGTGGTGGCTAGTGTTTTCATGTCATTTTCTCCGCTTGTATCATGGAAAGTGTGTGTGCCTCTATTGCGGGTATAGAATGCGGCACGGTCACCTGATCAAGCTTTGAGTTTTTCTGATTTCTTCTGATTAACATGACGACAGAAAAGGGCAACGTGGTTTACCGGTTCAATGGGTTTCACCTCGATCCGCGTCGGCGTAGGCTGGCGGGACCCGATAGGGATCTAATTGCGCTCAAACCAAGGGTTTTTGACACACTGCAATTCTTCGTTGAAAACGCCGGCAAGCTACTGGACAAGAACGCACTAATGACAGCGATCTGGGGCGAATCCATCGTTGAGGAAAACAGCCTCAATCAGCACATTTCTCTTTTGCGCCGGTCACTCGGCGAAACGCCTGGAGACAATCGATTCATCGTCACTGTACCGGGTCGCGGTTACCAATTTGTGGCCAACGTTGAGACGCGGAGCGACGCGCCGCAACAGCGGCACGGGCTGGCGGTCTTGCCCTTTGAAAACCTGTCGGGCGACCCTGATCAAGCCTATTTTGTCGATGGAATGACGGAGGAATTGACAACCCAGCTTGCCCAGATATCCGGATTGCGTATCGTCTCGCGAACGTCAGCGATGACGTACAGCGGCTCGGAAAAGTTGTTACCGACGATTGCTGCGGAACTCGGCGTAAGTCTGGTCATTGAGGGTTCGGCGCAACGTGCGGGGGATCGGATCCGTATTACGGCACAGTTGATCGATGCCACAAAAGACACTCACTTGTGGGCCGAAAGTTATGAGCGCGCATTTGCCGATGTATTGATCCTCCAGAGCGAGATTGCCCAGGCGATCGCGCGTTGCATCAAAGTACAGATTACAGGTGATGAGCAGGCGCGTTTAGCGAGTGCCCGCTCTGTAATCCCCGAATCGTACGATGCCTGCCTCAAAGGGCTCGAGTACTACTACAAGCTGTCACCGTCTGACCTCGAACAGGCATTGAGGTACTTTCAACATGCCTTACGCCTTGATGTGTCGTCCGCGAGGGCGCATGCCGGAATAGCCGCGGTTTGGATCGGGCGTCAGCAGATGGGGTTTGTGGCCAACAGAGTCGCGACACCATTGGCCAAAGAAGCGGCGTTGCGAGCTGTCGAGCTCGATGGATCTCTCGCGGAAGCTCGATTCGTCTTAAGTGAGGTGAAAGGCTTCGGCGAATTCGATCTTGCGGCGGCTGAGCCGCATATGCTTAAGGCCATTGAACTCAATCCAAGCTACGCTGAGGCCCGTGCCGTCTACGCACATGAATTGTGTTGCCTTCAACGGCACGAGGAAGCGCTAGTCCAAATCGAGCAGGCGCTTGAACTCGACCCATTCAACCCGTTCTTCAAGGCTTTCTATGGCGTCGTTCTTTATCTTGCTCTTCGCTACGACGATGCAATTGAGCAATTTGAATCGGCTCTGCAAGTCATGCCGGGGCTGCCATTCGCGCTTCAAACCATGTCAAATTGTTTCCATATGTCCGGACGGTTTGATGAAGCATTGCAGGCTCAGAAAACGATGTTTGTGGCGCTCGGTGACCGTGATGCAGGAAAGGCGATCGACGAAGGCTATGAGTCAGGGGGATATAAGGAGGCCATGCGCCGGCTCGCCGATGTCACCGGCGCACAGTCGCTCGAAATTGAGAATGGCGCTTGTTATGTCGCAATGCGCTACGCGCACGCCGGAGACGTCGTTCGGATGCTGGAGTGGCTTGAACGCGCGGTGGACCAACGAGACCCCAACGTTCCCTATATTCGCGCGCCGCTACCCGAAACACTTTGCGTCGTGGACGATGCGCGCTTTCACGCTTTGCTGCGCAGATTGGAGAAAGCCAAATCCGGCATGTACTACGACATCTAGGTCGGAACTCAGGCTGCTATCTGCGGGATGTACAGTACGGCCACAGTCTCTTGAGCCGTTGCTAAAGTACAAAGCGGGCCCCCGCTACAATTGGGGCAATTACCCCGGAATTTCCAATCTAGCCTGGGACTGATCCGGGGAGGTTGACAACCTGATGCCGAACTGGTCGATCTGATTGAACGGGCGTTTCTTGAGGGACAGATTGACGGCTTGAAGTCCGATCTGGCGTATCTGTGGCTACGCCAATGGTCACCTCAATGTAAGGCGAGGAATTGAGCAGGGGATTAAGCGAGCAACGGAAACGGCTCGAATTCGACCCGCATATAATCGGGGAAGCGCGATTGCTACCGAATGAATCCGCGACCCAAAGCGGCCCTTCTAGGTACATCCCAGAATTGACGGGTTATCTACCCCGAAGGCAAGCTAACGCTTGATAAAGGCAAATCCAGCCAAAGCTGGAGACGCAAAGCCACGGGTCCTCGCTTCCTCCGCGACTATCTGACGCCACGAAGGACCCCAAGATCGCCGGGCTGCCGCTTGAAAGCACTGCGAGCGATGCGCCACGACGGCCGGGCAGCGTGCAATGACCACCGATCCGGCCGCAAGGTGTCACTGACCGAAACTCAGGGTTGGCATGCGGACGGCAAGCAGCGCCAAAATTTCGTGGAGCTCCTGGGCAATGCAGGGACGAGCGTTGTAGATTCAACGGCCAAAATGCGGACATGGCATTGGAAAGAGACCTTCAATTAGTGGACTGGAAGAGGCGAGGAGGCGCGTTCTTAATCGACTACGCACTGCTCGTCGCGGTGTGGGAAGTCATTGACCACTCGATTGTTGCTCCGATTCCGGAGTTCTACATGTCGGTAGCCGAGGTGGTCGTCTTCTGCCTCTACTTTACTTTGACAGAAGGCCTTGGCAGAACGCGAGCGAGTCCAGGAAAACGATTGCTGGGCCTGTCTGTGGTAATGCGTGACGGGTGCATTGCGCCCACACGCGTGATTCTGGGCAGAGCTGCAATATTGTCCCTTTTTCTCGTCGCGGATTGGGACCGATTCATTTGGCTTTTTGACGGAGACCTCCCACTCATTGCGTACATCTTGCCGACATCGACTGCCGTTGCTTTGGCTGTATTCAACGCGTGGCTTGCCTTTCGGGGTCGAGAAGGCGTGATGCTCCAGGATGGGCTTTCTGGCAGCCAGGTAGTCTTTGGGCCTGTGTCGATGACTGGCAAAGAGTCTGGACCGGTAACAGCCCGTGTCCCCAAAGAGTGGCCCAGTCCCAGCCTGTGTTTGGCACTGATCGCGGTGTTCTTCGTCGGCATGCTGTCATTAACTGTTGCATTGGGTGCTCGCCCGCTGGCCCCTTCGTTTGCCATTGCCCTGGGATTCGAGCTCGAGGAGAGCTTCGTGGACATGGCAGACGTGCGAATGCGCGTCGAGGTAACGGAGAACCTGGAGATAACGGACGGTGCTCAGAAACGGTACCTGGAGATCGAGATTTGGCTGCCGTATCGCGCATACATTACCGATACTGTCGCGAGTATAGAGCTGCACTACAGCACTTTCGCTTCGCGGGCAGAGGATTTCGATGCAGTGCTTTTGAAACCCTGGACAGAGATCGGTATAGCCTTCTTAAGTTGGACACATTCGGGCGAGACCTGGATTGATCTGAAGGCGCCGGACTTCCAATTCAAGCTTGCCGTGATTTATGACGAAGGCGCCGGCGTAGCAAAGGATGACGGGGAGGCGGTGAAGTGGTACCGGCGCGCCGCCGAGCAGGGACACCGCATGGCGCAATACAACCTCGCTGTGATGTACGAAACCGGTGAGGGTGTAGAGGAGGACGAGACAGAGGCCGCCGCGTGGTATCGAAAGGCTGCGGAGCAGGGACATCCCGGCGCACAACACAACCTCGCCCTGATGTACTTATCCGGTGAAGGCGTAGCGGAGGACAAGGCAGAGGCCGCCGTGTGGTTTCGAAAGGCTGCGGAGCAGGGACAGGGTGGCTCGCAACACAACCTCGCCCTGATGTACGCAACCGGTGAAGGCGTAGCGGAGGACAAGGCAGAGGCCGCCGTGTGGTTTCGAAAGGCTGCGGAGCAGGGACAGGGTAGCTCGCAACACAAGCTCGCCCTGATGTACGCAACCGGTGAAGGCGTAGCGGAGGACAAGGCAGAGGCCGCCGTGTGGTATCGAAAGGCTGCGGAGCGGGGTTACGCAAAAAGTCAGTTCAGCCTGGGTTTCGCTCTCCTTCGGGGATCGGGTGTCGAGCCAGATCCAATGGAAGCAGCGCGTTGGTGGCGCGCTGCCGCGGGGCAAGGCCATGCCGGCGCGCAGTACGCCTACGGCTATCTATGCTCAAAAGGAGAGGGAGTTTCTCTCAGTCTCACGGAAGCACTCGCTTGGTACCAAAAGGCGGCGGCGCAAGGCGATTCCTGGGCCCAATACGCTCTCGGGAGCCACTACCTTCTCGGCGCCGGTGTCGAGCAGGACCCAGATCAGGCGGCCAGGTGGTTTCAGCTCGTGGCTGGAGACGACGACTACGCGGCGGCGGTGGAGAGCTTCGAGAGAGCGGCCGAAGGTGGTGAGGACGATGCCCAGTTTTTTCTTGGGATGATGCATCGCTATGGCCATGGCGTACCTGTGGATCACGAAAAGGCGATGGGGTGGTTACAGAAGGCTGCAGACGCGGGCTATGTCGTGGCCGACGTGCCATTGAACCAAATGCACGAAGGCGGATAGGGCACTGCGAGGCGAAGAAAAGAGCAGAGGATTAGGCGACCAACGGGTATGGTTCTGCGTATAAATCCAAGATTCCTGCAAACGCGCCCCCGCTACCAAACAAAGAAAGGGCCCCCTTGTAGGGCCCTTTTTCATTGGGATTTGAGCAAGGTTTGAATCTGTACAGAAGCAGGGTCAAGCCGAGACGGCCCGATGCGTGGCATCGAAACATGGCCGTCGAGAAGATTCTCGGTGAAGCCACGCTCATGGATCAGGACCTGACCCGCTCCATCCCGGGATCATACATCGGTCGCAGCGATACCTCTGCGGGATAGATGCGGCCAGCAATGTTGACCGTCCAATCACCGTCCTCCAGCCACGCGGCATCGACATTATCCCCGCTAACCATGGCCAGGCCTACCGCGCCGCCCAAGGTGAAGCCGTAGGCGGCGGCCCGCACGTCGCCGACGGGAATGCCGTTGCGCAATACGATCTCCTGGTGAAACATCAAGGGCTCCGGGTCTTTCAGCAGAATCTGTACCAGCCGGTGCGAGTAGACCGGGTCAGCCTTGCGTGCAATGCAGGCCTGCTTGCCGATAAAGTCGCCTTCCTTGTCGGTCCTGACCGCGAATCCGAGTCCCACCGAGTAGGGGTCATCCATGTTGTCGATGTCGTGACCCCAGTCACGGTAGGCTTTTTCCAAGCGCAGGCTGCTGAGCGCTTTCAAACCGGCATGCCGCAGCCCGAACGGCTGGCCGGCGTCGACGATGCAGTCATAGGCGTGTACGGCCTGTTCGGCGGGGATGTTTAGCTCATAGCCCAACTCGCCGGCATAGGTGATGCGTACGCACATTACGCGCGCCAGGCCGATATCGATCTCCCGCACCTCACGGAACGGGAAAGCCTCGTTGGACATGTCCACGCTGGTCAACGATTGCAGCAATTCCCGCGATTTCGGACCCTGGATGTTGAGTTGGCCGTAGCCCGAGGTTACGTCGCTGATGAACACGTGCTGGTGATCTTTGATATGCCGCCGCATCCATGTCTCGGCGTGGCCGTGAGCGACATCGGAGGTGATCACCATGAAGGTCTCTTCATCCAGTTTGGTGACGGTCAGGTCAGCCTCGATGCCGGCGTCCTTGTTTAGCCACTGGGTGTAGGTGATGCGTCCGGCCGCAGCATTGACATCGTTCGCCGAGATGTAGTTCAGAAACTTGCCGGCATCGCGACCCTGCACCAGGAATTTGCCCATGAAACTCATGTCCATGGCGATCACGCCCTCGCGACAGGCATGGTGCTCGGCCTCCCACCAGGGGAACCAGTTTGGCCGACCGAATGTGAGCCGATCGGCAACCGGCTCCTGGCCTTCCGGTGCGTACCAGCCCGGGCACTCCCAGCCACTGACGTCACGGAAGTGGGCGCGCTGCGCCGCCAGGCGTTCGTGAAAGGGCGATCGCTTTGCGCCACGTGCGGTTTTCGGCTGCCGATCTGGATAGTGGCAGGCATAGACCAGTCCCAGGGTTTCGAGCGCTCGCGAGCGACGATATTCAGGATTGCACTGGTATTTCCGGAATCGGTCGATATTGATCCCGGTGACGTCGACGTCAGGTTTGCCGTTCAGGATCCAGTGTGCCAGAAGACGCCCGTAACCGCCGGCGGTGATGATGCCAACCGAGTTTAGGCCTGCGGCTACAAAATAATTTCGCAGTTCGGGCGCCTCGCCGATGACCGGCGCCAGGTCCGGTGTGAAGCTTTCCGGGCCGCAGAAGAATATGCGTATACCGGCTTCCAAGGTGATCGGTACGCGTTGCATGGCCTTTTCCAGAAATGGTGTCAGGCGGTCCCAGTCGGGCGACAATTCGCCGAAAGAGAAATCCTCAGGAATGCCCTTGACCATCCACGGCGCGCAATCCGGCTCGAACAACCCGACCATCATGCCTCCGGTCTCTTCGCGGAAGTAAGCATGCACCGACGGGTCCTCCAGCACCGGCAGGTCAGACGGGATGGCGTCAATCGGCTCGGTGATCAGGTAGTAATGCTCCGCCGCCTGATTGGGAATTACTACTCCAGACTGTTCGCCGAGTTGCCGGGCCCACATACCCGCGCAGTTCACGACGAACTCAGAGCGGATCTCGCCCTGGTCGGTGCGCACGCCAGTGACCGTGCCGTTGCGAGTCAGCACGCCACGTACCGGGGTGTTCTGGAAGATCTTTGCACCTTTCATTCGCGCGCCCTTGGACAGCGCCATCGTCACGTCGACCGGATTAATGCGGCCCTCGTTCTCGATATAGAAGCCGGCTTTGATGTCGCCGACTTCAGCGTATGGAAACAGATCCTTCACTTCCCGTGGAGACAGTTCATGGATATCCCGTCCATGGAAGCGGTTGTATTCGGAGATGCGGCGATACTCCTCAAGGCGATCCTCGTCAGAGGCCACCTCGATGAAGCCCACTCCCATTAAACCGGTTTGCTGGCCGGTTTCTTCCTCCAGCCGCTTGTAGAGCTCCATCGAATGGTCGCGGATACCCATCAATGTCTCTGACCCCGAGCCGAAGCGGGTCATCAAACCGGCCGCATGCCAGGTAGTGCCTGACGTGAGCTGGTCACGTTCAAGCAACACCACCTCGCAGCCCATATCTGCCAGGTGATAGGCCACCGAACAACCAATGATCCCGCCTCCGATGACCACGACCCTGGAATATTCAGGAATATTCTTATTGCTCATATTTTCGACTTCGCTGCCAGGCGTGTGGGATAGGTGAGCGAGCTATTGTAGGGGGTTCGGGGGGCCAAGGCTTCCGGTCTTTATACGACCGCTCAAGGCTCAAAACTCGAGAGCGACGCTCAATTATTCGTCACTATTTGAATGACAGATTCGGTGACGAGCGGACATTCGGACCGAGTAGGGGCCGGATAGACGGTTCTTGGCTATTTCAAACGGACTCGTGTCTGGGCTGTCGTAACAGGACAAAGCACGCCCCCGCTACCAAATGACAAAAGGGCCCCTTTACGGGGCCCTTTTTCATTTTCGCCCCGTGAGTGGACCCCATCAAACGAAATGGCAACCAGTTGGTTGCATTTTGGCGTGCTGTCCACTAAGGTATACGCAATCGGGAGGTTGCATAATGAATCAATCAGACCAGGATCAAATCGAGAAGATTGTCGACCTCGCAGCGCCCGTTTCGCGAGTCTGGCGCGCGCTTACGGACCACGAAGAATTTGGGCAATGGTTTAGAGTTCGACTTGACGGCCCGTTCAAGGTGGGTGAGACCACGACGGGCAATATCACCTACCCTGGCTATGAGCACATGAAGTGGGAGTCTGTGACCGAGCGCATGGAGCACGAGCGGCTGTTCGTTTTTTCCTGGCCTCCCAGCGCCATTGATCCCGATACGACCTACGGCGACGATGCGAGAGTTGTGGTTGAGTTTCGCCTACAGGCAAAAGAAAACGGCACGCGCCTGACGATCACCGAGACGGGCTTTCTGCAGTTCCCGGAATCGAAACGACTACAGGTACTGCGATCAAACAAAGAGGGCTGGGACATACAGGCCAAGAATGTTGCCGAATACGTCGCGGGTTAGGGCTCGAAGCAAGGAACCGGCACCCGTATTTGCCGCCTTGGGCTGTGTCACACGCCTTGAGCTGATATCGCGCCTCAGTGACGGTGGTGATTATTCGATTACCGAACTGACCGACGGTCTCGATCTAACCCGCCAGGCAATTACCAAGCACCTGCAGGTGTTGCAACGCGCCGGCATTGTCAACAGCCGGCGTGTTGGCAGAGAGAGCCGTTTCACCATCCGGCCCGGCCCGATCACGCAAGCAAAGGATTACCTCACGCGGGTTTCGGATCAATGGGACAAGTCGATTGCGAGGTTGCGGGCAACGGTTGAGCAGTAGATCGGCAACCCACCACTAGCTAGGCCGCAAGCAGTGGGATCTCAAGTATGGCGAGTGGCTCCCGGGACGTTGCCAACGTACAAAGCGAGCCCCCGCTACCAAACAAGAAAAATTGGGTCAGACCCCTTGGGGTCTGACCCTTTTCTCGTATTGGGGTCTGATCCTGCCTGCCAGTCTTTTATCCGATGTCCGCTTTACGTTCGAAATCGGAAATTTCCAAGCATTGAAGTCCAACTAGTTCTATAGTAGGCATGAATGACTGAAGAAACCTCAGAAGTGCGACCATCCTACGAAATAGTATCCGTTCAGCGAGCAGAGCCTCCGCCCGGCTCTGAATGCTCCAACTGGCATCGCTACGTGATCGCGTTTGGAGGCAGCAACAACATTCAGGGCTGCCGGCAAGGTAATCTCAGCGCTGTGACCGGGGCGGTGGAGGAGATTGTTGCCCAATTGAACGGACGGCACAAAGGCAAATACGGTCGTGTCCATCTCGTGCCAACGCCGAAGAAAGTACCCACAAGGGACGATACATTGGCGAAGAAATAGCATTTACTATGGGGTAAAGCTGCTATAGTCCGCACAGCTTGAATGTGCGTCTGATATTTGTGTACACCATTTCGAAGTTCCTTCTTCACTACCTCGTCCTGTTTTTCATAAGTAATAGCAACGATTCCAGCAAAATGGCCTTCACAAGAAGGCTCCCATTACTTTTGAACAAATAGGATTATGACTATGTCTACTACTGGAACTGTTAAATGGTTCAATGATGCCAAAGGCTTTGGCTTTATCGAGCAAGAATCTGGCCCCGACGTGTTTGCCCACTTCAGCGCTATCACAGGCGAAGGACACAAATCGTTGGCTGAGGGTCAGAAAGTCGAGTTCACTCTTACTCAGGGCCAAAAAGGTCCCCAGGCAGAGAATATCGTCGCGGTTTAATTAACGCGATTCGGCCTGCAATGCAGTCATTGCGGGCTAGCCTCACACTCCTTGAGAGTTGAGGCCTGAAAGGGCGGGGCCTATAGGTCTTGCCCTTTTTTTGTCGGCAGAGTAGCAATGCGGTGACTGCTATGCCTCATCCTTCTGCGGCTCGAAAATGCAGTGGGTCCCTAAGGTTTTGAAGCGCTCGATAGTAGAAGAGTCGATTAGGTCTTCTCGTCGTAAACCTGAGTTTCCTTAATAACTCGAGTTCCTCTTTGGAAAGATCGTTACACAGCACGGCATCCTGCAGGAAGTCGGTAAGCCCCGGCTCATCCCCGCGTCGACTGTCATAGTCTTTCTCAACAAATGCGAACTTCCTCGGTTCGCCGGGAGCAAGCCTTTGGTTCAGCGTAAATTCCATATCGAAGGTGGAGAGGTCGATATCCCAGCGAGCAATTAGCGGGTCCAGAAAAGAAATGCAGTCTTCGTTTGAAATATGGAAGATATCTGTATCGAGGAATTCCAGAATAATGACACGCATTTGCTCATGGCTTTTGTCTCCGAGTTGAGCGACCTCGTGAAGCCACGCCTGATTGTCCAGCTCCGTTCGCGCGACCTGGCTGACGACGTCCAGGAGCTTCTGAGTTACGAGCTGTTCAAGTTCACCAAATGGTTGCCGCTCGAATATCGAGCGAACGTCCTTCTGTCTGGCGGCTACGCACTTGCGCAGTATCAGGCTACGGGTTTCCTTTAGCAGGGCGCCTCGGGGTTCCTCGTAATCGCGCTTCAGCGCATCCATGCGCTGTGCGAGTGCCAATTTCGCCAGCTCACCGTTCGAGAGTTTCAGAGCCGTATCAAGTTTCTCGTAGATGTCCGTTCGATCCGGCGCCGGCGGCAATTTCTTCCGGGTCAACAGTTGCGATATGTAGGATTCCGTCACCTCGGCTGCCGCTGCGAGATCCTTCTGCTCCAGCCCCAGCTCCAGAAGTCGCGTCCTAATGACCGAACTAACGTCCATTTGTAATCTCTCGGGATTGACTAGAAGGGTTAACCGAATAAATAATCTCAGATAATAATTGACTATTCAAGTTAATTAACCGACTATGGTTAATGGATTGACAGGCTTCAGGCTGGATCAACCAAACCAATTATCTGACGTGTCCGCTTGGCCAATCACGACGCCAAACGCGGTCTAAATCCATTGGGTGTTCCTTTGGCAGACGAGTGTTTTCGTCTGCCGTTCCCTTGCGCGTCGACCAACCGGCGGCACACACCAACCAGGACACTACACACATGCCAACGCAAGACGGTAACGGCCATAGAGGTGGTTTTTCGGACCGAAGCGCCAATCCAGGCTCCGAGCTCGAGCAACTCATCGGTGAGGGCCAGGAACGGCTTAAGCAAATGATGCCGGACGGCGGCTCGCGCACAGTCATCATGCTTGCCGTGTTCGCCGCGCTTCTTTTCGGAGCGTGGACCGCTTACTACACAGTGCCGAGTGACTCTGTCGCGGTCGTCCAACGATTCGGAAAGTACCTGAAAGAGGTACAGCCCGGCCTGCATTTCAAATTTCCCCTGGGAATCGATCAAGCGACAATCGTCCCGGTCAAGCGACAACTAAAGCAAGAGTTCGGCTTCACAACGCCGGGTGCCACGGACCCCTACCAAAGCCCGGTTGACGGCAGACG
>CALZMQ010000065.1 GCA_945788625.1 uncultured Woeseiaceae bacterium | reverse complement strand
TGCGGTTTCAATTGGTCGTCGCAACACATTCGGCAAACTTTTCCGCCGGTGAATAGAATTGTAGCGTCTCCCGAGGTCGTTCGTTAAGTCGTCGAGCGACGGCGTTCAACCTGTTCTGATGAACGTTGGAGAGATCCATTCCCTTCGGGAAGTACTGCCGTAGTAATCCGTTGGTGTTCTCGTTCGAGCCACGTTGCCAAGGCTGCTGTGGATCACAGAAGTAGACCTTGATGTTGGTAGCCAGTGAGAATCGTTGATGATCGGCCAGCTCCTTGCCACGATCCCAGGTCAGTGACTTGTAGAGTTCCCGCGGTAACTTGTGCGCTTGCTTGATCAACGCATTGATCACCGTCTTGGTGTCCTTGCTCTTGACCCGGACCAACATCACATAGCGAGTGTGGCGTTCCACCAGGGTGGCGATCTGGCTGTTGTTGCTGCCGAACAGCAAGTCACCTTCCCAGTGACCCGGCACTGCACGGTCCTCGACCTCAGCCGGACGTTCGCTGATCGAGACAGCATTGGTGATCCTGCCGTGATCGCTCGTCTTCTGCGTGTGTTGGCGTGAGCGGCGCATCGCACGCGTCTTCCTAAGGTGCTGTAACAGCTCCTTTTTCAAGGCGCCACGCGCCTGGATGAACAGCGTTTTGTAGATGGTCTCGTGCGACACCTGGAAGCTCTCGTCGTCCGAATACATGCGCTTTAGCCGGGTTCTGTGCCAGTTTACAGGTCTTGGGTCGGTGCGCTCGATCCCAGGCTGCTTGGTCGGCCTGGTTGGCTCGATACTGGCGTCGGCCGCCGTTACGTTGCAGCTCGCGGCTTACCGTCGACGGCGCTCGGCCCAAGCCTGCTGCTATCGAACGGATCGAGTGGCCGGCGACGATACCTCGAGAGATATCTTCGCGTTCCGCTAACGACAAAGCCCGCTGCGATCGCTTGCGAGGTAATGGCCTTATGCCGCCGGTTCGTGAAAGAACACCCTGAATCGACGTATGACCACGGCCTAACGCTCGGGCAATGGAGTACTGAGACTCACCTTTGAACCAGCGATCAAAAATCATCTGACGCTCCGGCTCAGTGATGAATCTCCTCGTCGGATACTTCATCAGCAACACCTCCTTCTCTAGTGATAGAGTTTAGGTGTTGCAACTACCGTTTGAATCCACAAGGAAGGGTCGCCCCTCCCCTTGTCTTGCAGCACAATGACCGCAAGACTAAACTGATTCTTACAAGTAATTCAGCAATATCCGTACTATGGCAAAGTATAAGGTCCTGCTTGTAGACGATCACGCGGTCGTCCGACACGGTTTGCGCTCAGTCCTCGAGGACGAGTTGGGAAACGTCGAGGTGTACGAGGCGGGAACTGCCGGGGAGGGTATCGAGTACCTGCGCCATAACAAGTTTGACGCCCTCATTCTGGACATAGGATTGCCGGATCGCAACGGGCTCGACGTCCTCAAAAGTATTCACGCGGAATGGCCGAAGCTACCGGTGCTGGTACTCAGCATGTTTGACGAGAGCCAGTACGGGGTCAGAATGATAAGGGCCGGCGCAGCGGGATATGTAACCAAAGCAAGCGCGCCCGAAAAATTCGTCTTCGCCGTAAAGAAGATATTGGCCGGGGGCCGTTACATCAGCCAAAACCTCGGCGAACGACTAGCCGCGAATCTATCCGGTCACAGTGACGAGGAGCCGTACGAGGTGCTATCCGACCGGGAGTACCAAATATTCCTGATGATAGCCGCAGGCAACACGGTATCGGAGATTGCGAATGAGCTTTGCCTCAGCGTCAAGACTGTCAGCACGCATCGAGCTCATGTGCTGCAGAAGACCAATATGAAAACCAATGCCGAACTGACTCATTACGCATTCTTCAAGGGTCTCGTGCAGTGACGTAGAAGCGTAGGCAGCTGTCCGGTAATGCCTTTACGCAGCATGTCCGGCAAGCGCCGGAGCTTCTTTATTCCCCGCCGCAATTGCCGGGGTCGGGATGACGATGTCCAGGCAAGCGCCTCCCTTGTCGCCCGTACACAACGCCAACTCTCCGCCGAAACCACGCACCCTTTCCTTCACGCCCAGAAGACCGAAGGAGTCCATCTTTTGAGCCCCGGTCGCCTCCATGCCCACGCCATCGTCGCTGACTCGCATAAAAAAGTCGCGCGGTGTGAGCCGCAGATGAACGTCAACCTCGCTGGCCTGTGCGTGGCGGACGATGTTCGTCAGCGTTTCCTGGAAGATTCGAAAAATGGCCACCGAAAGTTCTTCGGATAACTTTATTTCCGGTGGCTCGGTCTGGATGTTGCACGCGATTCCCGTTCTGGAGGTGAATTCTCCCGCCTGCCATTCGATGGCTGCCGAAAGCCCGACATCGTCGAGAATGGCGGGACGCAGCTCCGAGCAAATCCGACTGACGGAATTGACCGTTGTAGTGATGAGCTCGCCCATCGATCGGGTTTTTTCCTGCAGTTCGCCTTGCTCTGCCGGCAAGCGCTTGTGCAGCCAGCGCACGTCCAGGCTCAATGCCGTCAGGACCTGGCCCAATTCGTCGTGTATTTCCCGCGCGATTCGGCTGCGTTCCTCTTCTCGAATGCTCTGAAGGTGGGCCGTCAACTCTCGCAGCCGCTCGCCGGACTCTTGCTGATCCCTCTCCGCGCGTTTGCGTTCGGAAATATCCTTGAAATCCTCAACGATGCCGACAATCGTACCGTCCGGCTGTCGGAAAGGCGTGGCCGATACGATACAGGGCACTGATGTCCCATCGGGGCGCACCTTGTCGGCGTCATATTCGACGTCCAGGTCGCCATTTAGCACTCTGGTCAAAGGACACCCAGTCGTGTCACACCTGTCGCCCCAGAACACTTCGTGGCATCTCCGGCCGATGATCTTGCTCTTCGGTAATCCAACCAGATTGGCAAACGTTTCGTTTGCCCTGAGCACGCGGAATTCTCGGTCTACTATCCGCATCCCGTCGGCCGCTGTTTCGAATACCTGATCGACCTCGGTAAGCGCGCGGTTAGCGGCGTCCTCGGCACGGCGACGCGCTTTGACTATGCGACTCGCGATGAAGGCAAAGGCCATGAACGCCACGACGACGGTCAGTCGCATCCAGAGTTCATGCCATGTGGGTGCAAACAGGGCTTCGAACATGTCCGAATCGGCAAAAAAGATCACATGGTTACTCGCCTCGAGCAACCAGAAAATCACGCTGATAAGAACACCGGCGAGGATGAGGCCATTTTCCCCCATCCCCCACAATTTATGGTCCGTTCTCATCGTTACCCCTTGGACGGAATGCCCGAAAGGAAAATCAAGACCGTACCGTCCTGGTCAGTGGGTCGAAGACGGCTCTTGCTGATAGATCGTAGTCCAGCGACCTCAGGGCCTCGAAGGCGTCGCGACATACGTCTGCTAGGATGCGAGGAGCCGGCGCTTTGCGTCTCCGATTCTCTTCAGTTTCGCCAGTGTCGGATAACCTATAAGGTTGAAGCGGCACAGAATTTGTGTCAATTCGGGGATGTACTTAAGAAGAGTTGCACTTCGACGAATGGTCGCAAAACGACAAACCAAACGGCCCCATGTGGGGGCCGTTTGGTCTTTGCCGCGCCCGGAGAGATTGATTCGCGCCTCCGGCGCTCAGCCTTCAGCGTATCTATTACCCAATCCCACTATTGACCGGGGTACGGCATTGCCGTACTATCCTCCGATGTATACCGTCATTGAAACGCCTGTCTACACGAGGAAAGTAAGCAGGATTCTGACGGAAGACGAAAGGGATGCGTTCGCCGCATTTATATCGGCGAACCCGATGTCCGGGACCGTCGTTAGAGGTTCCGGTGGCGTTAGAAAAGTCCGGTGGGCCCAGCAAGGTCGAGGCAGAAGTGGCGGAGCCAGGGTCATTTACTACAACGACTTGCGAACGGTGAGATCTGGCTTCTTACCATTTACGCCAAAGGGGATCGCTCGACGATTCCTGCAAACGAATTGAGATTGATTAAAGAGACGATTGACGATGACTAGCAAGCGAAAAATGACGGACGAAGGCGCCGAGCTGCTCAAAGCCGTCAAGCAGATGAAGGCCGGTAAGAAAGGCCGCGTTTATACGCCCGAGCAGTTGCTGGCGATTTCAGCGCGTCAGTCCGTAAACCTGACACAGAAAGAGTTCGCACGATTGCTGAACGTGTCAGTCGATTCAGTCCAGGATTGGGAACAGGGACGACGATCGCCTAGAGGTGCGGCGCGTACGCTTCTTCGCGTAGCTCATGAACACCCAGAGGTTCTCGAGCAACTCGCTGATTGACGCACCAACGCAACCGCCAATTCGCTACGATATTTCCCAACACTCGTCCACAAAGAAAAAGCCAGTCACTTACAGGTGACTGGCTTTTTCTTTGAAAATTGGCGCGCCCGGAGAGATTGGAATTCCTGACCGCCTGGTTCGTAGCCAAGTGCACTATCTGAAAGCGCTTTCGGCAGGAAAGCCGATTTGGACCACGGAACGGCCCGAGCAACGCGAGGGCAAGGGCCATGAATGGCCCGAGTCAGCAGTCGAACAGCCCGAGGGTTTGTTGTCGTTGCATCGCGGCTGGAAGCCGCTCTCACGACGCCGTAAACGTAAACGGGCCCCTCTACGGGGCCCGTTTGGATTTGGTGCCGGCACCAAGAGTCGAACTCGGGACCTACTGATTACAAATCAATTCTGCGATCAAGGAATAATACGGTCTCCAGCTCGGTTCCTTTAGAATTTTGTCGAGATTTGGTCTCTGAACCATGCGGTATGCAGGAACATTCTTAGAAGGAAGTCGCCCAGGTTGAAGCCAGCCAGCCTAATCGCCCTGGGATCGTCTTCGCGGCTCCAGGACATCGTGCCAACCCCAGTTCAACATTATTTTTGTCAAGGAACCGTTTAGCTCGAACGGATCGGAGTTCTCGCCGATGGTCTGCATGTGCGTCAAGTTGAGATTCAGGTTGTCATTAATCTTGAACCCCAGCGTAACACCCGCAAGCTGCGCACCCAGACCGGATGTCGCCTCGGCCGCGAGGCCTGTCGTATTGTCGGTGAGCGCCTGGTCACCCCCGTCGATCCAGGTATAGTCGAGAGAGATATACGCCTTGCTCGTCATGTCCCTCGTCAAATGCGCCTCAACTGAATAGACCGGATCCTGCTTGATAGTGCTGCCAAGGCTGTTGTCGTTATCGCCAAAAAAAATGACCGCCGGGGTTACCTCAAGCGTCGTCCGGCGCGCCGGAACCCAGTCGGTCAACGACTTGATCATCGGCAAAGACACGCGTGCGCTCCAGCGATTCGAGCCCATGTTCAAAACTTCATCGCTGTCGTAAGACCCGGTCGGGAATGTGACCAGCACGCCGAGACTGACGTTGAGGTCGACCTCGTACCTGAGCGCTTCCCGAACCGGCAACTCCGCGGCTCCGATAAGGTTAATTGTCCCGCCAATCGAAATGTCGCCAAGTCCGTCCGCGTAGGTACGATTCGTGGACAGTGGCAAGGGCGAATTGGTGCTCTGTGAGCCGGCGGGCAGCAGCGCCTGCCAGTGCACGGTGCGGCCCAGGATCGCCTGACTGCGAAGGTAGCTGAGCACATACAATTCCGAATCTATGTCTACGTCGGCCTGAACCCGATCGAAGACTGACAAAGACGCGTTGGCGGTGCCATCAACAATTGTCGCGGTGACAATATTGGTGTTAATAGGCAACGGCCAATTGACACGTGCACCGTCAAGCTGCGCGTGCGCAAAGTCCGTGAGCAGCACCAGCGGAATGACAAATAGCCCACGTCGCCACATCAGCCTGGTCTCCTGATCGAATCAATCTTCATCTTCTGAGCCTGTCCAGTTCTTTTCCTGCCCACGTGGCCACGCGTCCGGTACAGGCGGGCGTGGCGGCAAACGCTCTTCCATGCCGTCATAAAACGTCCGATTGGGAAGCACAACATTGTTCGCCGCAGCGTACTCTCCCCATGCCGCCACGAGCTCGTCAAACAGCTCAGGATGCTCGGCCGAAACATCGATTTGCTCCGCAGGATCCTTCGCAATTTCGAAAAGCTCCCAGTCACCAGTGCCATAAGGCCTCGGCGTCAAAGTCGCCTTCCACGGTCCTCGCCGAATCATCCTGGCGGACTGAAATTCCATCGCAATTATGTCGTCGTCGCCGCGGGGCCTAGCCTGTTCGCCCCTGAGCATCGATGCCCACGACTTACCCTGCATCTCCGACGGATCACCACCCGCCATTTCAACAAGCGTTGGCGCAATATCCATCACGTGCAATATCGCATCCTTATCAACATTAGCAGGCGTCGGGAGACCAGACTGCCAGACAATCAACGGCGAACGAATTCCGCCCTCCGCCATTGCACCCTTGTACATATTGAAAGGTGTGGCCGAAACCTGCGCCCAAGTGGGCCCATAGGCCATGTAGCCATAGCTGCGCCCCCAAGCTTCAAACTGAAGGTCGTAATTGTTCGAATAGAATGCCGACTTGGCCAGGTTTGGCTGACGTTGCGCTGCCGCAATCGGGTCACTGCCCTCCGGGCCGTTGTCCGAGAAGAAGATGATAACGGTGTTATCGAGCTGACCCGATTCATCCAGGTAATCGATCAGGTTGCCGACCTGAAAATCAATGTACTCGACCATGGCGGCGTATATCTCCATCTTGCGAGACGTGATGGATTGCGCTGCGCCAAGCAGGTCGTCGTACTCCGGCAAATACCAAAGGCGAGGCGCTAAGTCAGCACCCGGCGGCATCAGGCCGAGCTTCTTCATGCGCGCCAGGCGCTGTTCCCGCGTGTGGTCCCAGCCGTCGTCATACTTCGCTTTATAACGCCGCAGCCAGGAATCGGGCACCTGCAACGGGTCGTGTGGTGCCTGGTACGCGAGATATGCAACGAATGGGCGATCGTCATCGCTGTCGTCGTCAATGAACTGGATCAGCTTGTCGGTGAACGTCCGCGTCGAGTAATAATCCTTCGGCAACTCGGTAAGGTATTCACCGTCTTCAGTGAATTCTGATTCTTCATTATCGATATTCAGGCCGTTGAAGTCGAAATGGCTGCCACCGGAGTTGATCAGAGAAAAGGAGCGATCAAATCCCCGTCCGCGAGGAATGTGCGTGGGTTCATGCCCCAGGTGCCACTTGCCTGTCATGTAAGTTCGATAGCCGAGATCCCGCAACCGATTTGCAAATGTAGGCACGTCCAGGCTCAGAACGCCTTCGTAGCCTGGCAATTCCATCTGGTTGGGTGCGGTTCGCTCATACATATTGCCCATACCGACACGATGATTGTCCATGCCCGTCATTAGCATCGAGCGCGTAGGTGAACATGTCGGTCCGACATAGAAATTGGTGTACCGAATGCCCTCTGATGCCAATCGATCAAGATTGGGCGTTGAGATTTCGCCACCGTAACTACCGAGATCCGAGTAGCCGAGATCATCCGCAACGATGACGACGAAATTCGGCTGCCGAACCTCTGGTGGAGTCTGGGCGTAAGTTACGGTGCAAATCGCGAACAGCCCTGCGATGGTTAAGTTTACTTGCAGATAGCGAAACTTATTTTGCATTTCTGTTGTCCGACCGACAAAGAGGCTCAAAACTTACTCGCGTGCACGGAGTCAATTCGATCTCGAGCAATTCTCGCCCAGTAGTTAAACGCCGTGCGTACTTCCGACCACTCAGCAACCGATGTAGCCTTGTGCCATTGTTGTTGGGCCTGCCGGCGATCCTTGATTCTTGCCAGCAGCTCTTTAGTTTGTGCATTGTATATATCGGCAACCAGCGTCATTTGTCCGGAGGATGCAACAAAAACAACGTTACGATGAATGGCCGGCCGGTCTGTTGGCACATTGATTTCAAGATCGCTAATTCCAGCGTGAACTCGCATAGTTGTCGCGTCCGTGGTTCCCGTAAGCTCGTATCGCCCTCCTTCGCTGAACACAGCCTCTAACTCCTCGCTGAAATACCGCTTCATCAAGTCAAGCTGCCGGTCGTTCAATTCGTTGTCAGGTCGGCTACTCTTGTAGCTTACTGATACAGGGGCGAGAATAACGGTGTCAAAATCAGTCAGATCAAAACCAGGCCGAACGTACACTTCGTCGAAACGAGTATTTTCGACGCGAACCAGACCTTCCTCCGTAGTATTCTCGGCCGTAGCCTCTGGTACGACAGGCGACGTGGACGTACAGCCTGAAAGTTTGAGGGATGCAATGCAGACTACACATATCAAGAACAATATTTGCTTCATATTTATTCTCCCAACTCAAACATTTGGCTAGAGCGAAATCTCGCTATGACGCTTTATGAACTGATCGATGTGGCCCAATCGGTTCCTGCCCGTATCGATATCCAATGGGCTTTTTCTTGACCGTTCAATTGGCCTTGCAATGCAGGTTTTGGCGACTGAATATTTTATGTCGCTGTCGGTTTGCACTTGCTCGCCCTATTTGTTGTTGTGTTGTCGATTATTTCAGATCGAGCCCGGGCCGGATCCTCCGGAACCTCGGTCACTCAGTAGCAAAGACCCTTGCGTACTCACAGGGTGAATTTCGTCAGGCTTCTACCAATCGATTCGCGATAACACCGTCGTTGGTGTTGATGTTCTTTTTCAATTTGGCGAGACGCGCACGTGCATCAGGGTGATCTGCCGATGCCGCTAACGATAACCAGAGATAAGCATGTGGTCGGCTCTCTTTGGCATTCATTGCCTGCATCAGTTTCTGGCCCGGCGCCATGGTCCGCGAAACGTCGCCCTGGTAGATTCGGCCAAGCTCGTACATTGCGTCCGCGTTACCCTGTCGGGCCGCCTTGCAGAGCCATTCTGTCGCAGTCTGGGTATCGAATCCCACGCCCATACAGCAATAAGATTTGCCGAGTTCGTACTGCGCCGCAGAATCTCCGGACTCAGCCAGTGGCTGCAGTTCTTGTCTGGGTCCCGATTTGACAGCCAGCGTCGATGCACTCATTGCAGCACCAACGCAGCCGGTGAGAAAAATTATGGTGGCAATCGTCGCCAACTTGACTGCATAACACATTTGCAGAAAACCCCTACCTGTTTCTACCGACCGAGGCTTACACAGATGTCTCGGAGCTTCCCCGAATATAAGGAAAACAACTGGGTGTTTCCAGTATTCTCAAAGAACCAGTTACAGGTTAGACCGAGCACTTCATATTTGATTTGCACAGAAATTTAAATCAGAAACGGTCGATCGAGCACGCGAATCAACACATCCGTCTCTGACGCTGTCGAGATCCTCGCACACGGGGCCACGAAGAAGGGGTCAAAGCCTGTTAGCTCTGACCCCTTAATTTCTTAGAAAAATTGGTGCCGGCACCACGATTCGAACGCGGGACCTACTGATTACAAATCAGTTGCTCTACCAACTGAGCTATGCCGGCTTGATTTGGGCCTCGCCACGGCGAAGGGGCCGCATTATTGGCTTTTCCGCCCCGTCTGACAAGGGCCTGTGCCGCACATTATTGCGGGCAGGTAGCCCCGTCGCGCATCAGCACTTTGTCTTCGCCGTATTTCTCTACGATCGCGCCCGCCCCTTTGCCGGGCGGCAGGCCGATATCCACGAAGTAGACCTCGCGGTCGGCGGTTCGCGGCGTTATGTCGGCCGGCAGGTCCAGGGAGCGGGCCTCCAGCTCGATCTTCTCCGCGCGCTCGAGATCGCCGAACAATCCCAGCGAGATCTTGAGCCCCTCGTCCTCGGTGCGGACGAGATAGGCGTCCGTCAGGCCGCCGGCCAGGAGTTTTTCGAGCATCTCGTCGGCCTGCGCATCATTCTCTACCGTGCGAATCTGCACCCAGTGGCCGACGAAGATCTGCGCGCGCGTCCTGCGGATTGCCGTTTTCATGCCTTCGCTTGCATAAGCCAGTACGGCTGAATCGGCGTCCGTATCGACCTTGAACGGACCGATGGTGACGCAGGAACGGCCGACCACCGCCTCGAGATCGGACGGATCGCCGGAGCCCAGCACCGCGCCCACGCTGGCGATCACGTCGCTGTCGTCACCCGTCCGCACTTCGAGCGGCGGGCCGAGGTCGGTCTCCTGGACGATCGCGACGCCGGGCTGCGCTTCCTCCTTCGTGAACATCCCCCACAGGAAATAGAGGATATTGGCGAGCAACAATATCAACAGCAGATTTCTCATGAAGCACTTTCCAGCATTTGCGCGAGCCCCTGCAGAACGAGATGCGGCCGGTGCATCGGCGTCTCGCTGAGCGCATTAAGAATGCGTGACGCATCCCCGCCGGTCAAGACGATTTCCGGATCGTAAGCGCTTGATTGCAAAGTTCGAATTGCCCGATCCACGGCGCCCGCCACGGCGTTCTGCGCGCCCTCGCGAACGGCCGCCGCCGTGTTGTGCCCGAACATCTGCAGGTCGGCGCCCTTGCGGCCCGGCGCCGGGCGTACCAGCGGTATGTCGCTGGTATTGGACGACAACGCCGCGGCCATCGTGGCGACGCCCGGTATGATCTGCCCGCCGAGATGCACGCCGTCGTCATCGATGGCATCGAGCGTCACCGCAGTACCGGCATCCACCACCAGGCACGATGCCCCGACCTCTGCCCACGCACCGACCATTGCCACCCAGCGATCGACGCCCATGCGGCGTGGTTGCGTATAACTGTTGGTGACGCCCCAGCCGCGCTTCTCGGTGCGTGCGAAGCGCACGTCGCAATCGCAGTGCATACCGACCACGCCCGACAGGCGCGTCGCGAAACTGGTGCCCGCCACGTTACTCACGAACACCTGCCCCACCCGGCGCGGCAACCGGGTCGTCAGCACCTGCAGCCCTTTTTCGCGAATCCGCTCCTGCGAAATATGGCCCGTGCGACGAATCTCCCCGTCGTCGAGCACGCCCCACTTGATGCGCGAGTTGCCGACGTCGAGCAACAGCGCTGTCACGCGCCGGTGTCCTTGATCCCCGCAACGAGCACGGAGCCGGTCGTAATCCGCTGCGTGCCGTCGCTCTTGGTATCGACGAGCAAGGCGCCGTCTTCACCGATACCGGCGCCCGTGCCGACAATCTGTTGCCGCGGCGTATCAATCGCCACTTCACGCCCGAACAGCCAGTCCCGTTCGAGCCAAAGACCGGCGAGGCCGCTGAACCCGCGCACCTCGAAATCGACAAAAGAACGGCATAATCCATCGATCAACGCGCTGGCGATCCGTCGCGGCGCAGGCAAGTCCCTGGCGACTCTCTTCAAATCGACGATGCGGCGTGCCCAGTCCGTCTCGATGCCGAAGTCGGGATGTTCGCTGAGGTCGAGGTTCAACCCAACGCCCGTGACCACCGTGACCTCGGTACCCCCATGCGTCTGCGCCTCGGTCAGTATTCCACCCACCTTACCGTCCAGCGCCATCAGGTCGTTCGGCCATTTGAGATTGACGCCCTCGATACCGAGCCCCTCCAGGGCCACAATGACACCCAGGCCGATCGCGAGCGTCAGCGACGGCAGGTCGCTGGGGCTCTCTGCATAGGTATAAGCGGCTGAGAGAGCGAGCCCCGAGCCAGCCGGTGACTGCCAGACCCGCCCGTGGCGGCCGCGGCCGGAGGTTTGATTGTCGGTCAGCGCGACGCGCAGGCAACCCGCCGGCGGCGCTGGCTGCTGCATCAGGTAGCTGTTGGTGGAGTCGATTCCCGCGAACACTTCGAGTTCGTCGAGCCTCGCAATGCTTGCCTCGCTCAAGGTGCCGCGAATGGCGTCCGCATCAAGACTGGTCATCGTTCGCACCCGCGTTTCTGCTGCGCAGCAGCATCACCGCCGTGATGCGGTTTTCGTTGCCCGCGCGCATGCGCTGGATGTTGGCGCGGTGCCAGTAGATGATGAAGCCGGCCATCACCGCAGTGTAAATGAACAGCGGTTGACCGTCCGGCAGTTGCGTGACGCCGAGCCAGATCGGCAGGGCGCTCGCAGCGCTCATCGTGGCCAGGCCGACGTAGCCGCTCAGGACGACGACCAACGCGAACATCAGCAGCACGCCGATGATCAGCTTCGGGCCCAGTATCACGAGCGTGCCCACCAGCGTCGCGGCGCCCTTGCCGCCCTTGAAGTTGTGGTACACCGGCCAGACGTGCCCGAACACGGCGGCCGCAGCGCAACACAGGGTCAGCCAGGTGCGCGAGATCTCCGGGTCGGTGGCGACAAACGGCACCTCGAGTCCCGGCACCACGCCCGCTCCGACAACGCCCTTGCCGACGTCGATGATCACCACACCGAGCGCAAACAGCCTTCCCTGGGTCCTGAGCGCGTTGGTGCCGCCTGCGTTGCCGCTGCCCATGGTGCGAATGTCGACGCCACCAACCAGCTTGCCGATGATCATCGCGCCCATAGCTGAGCCGATGAAGTAGCTGATCAGAAACTTGACGCCGAGTTCCAACATGTGCGGATTCGTTTTGCGAGAGGTGTCGTGCGCATTGTAGCATCGGCGCTTCGTATCCCGCCGTGGCAATTATGACCGCAGAGCCCATCCGACTTTTCCTGAACCCGACCGCGGGCCGCGGCCGTGCGGGCAAACGGCAGGCGCGCATACTGGAGCTCTTGATCGGCGCCGACCTGCCGATCGAGTTACACATGAGCAGTGCGGTCGGCGACCTCGAGAACCAGGTGCGCCAGCAGGTCGACGAGGGCGCCACCCGCATCATCGTCGCCGGCGGCGACGGCAGCATTCACGAGGCCGTCAACGGCATCATGCAGGCCGACGGCGATGCAGCCCTCGGCGTCATTCCTACGGGCACGGGCAACGACTTCGCCAAGGCTTCCGACATCTCGCTCAACTGGGAACACGCGACGCAGCTTCTGGCCGACCGGCTCGCCGCGAACGCCCCCGCGAAACGTGTCGACGTCGGCATCATGAACCAGCGCTACTTCGCCAATGGCGCTGGCATCGGCCTGGATGCGAAAGTCACGCGCATAGCCCGCTCTTTCCGCTTGCCGATCGGCGACCTGATTTACCTGCTCGCCATTTTTCGCACCATGGTCGACGGCATCGCGACGCCGAGCATGCGTATCACAATCCCGGAACTCGCCTGGGACGGCCCGGCCACGCTCGCGAACATCAGCAACGGCCCGTGGATCGGCGGCATGTTCCACATTGCGCCCACCGCCGCCAATCACGACGGCGCGCTGGACCTCATCATCGCCGAGCCCGTCTCGCGCAGGCGCATCATGAGCCTGCTGCCCAAGCTGATGGCCGGCACGCACATGCAGGAACCCGAGATCCACTATCGCAGCGTGACGAAATGTTCGGTGGTGGCCGCCGAGCCTGTCGCGTCGCACCTCGACGGCGAAGTGCAGCCGATGCAACAGGAGTTCGAGCTGGAAATTCTACCGGGCGCCCTGCGCCTGCTTTGACGCCGGCCGCGCGCCCAGGTAAATAGCAGCCAGTGCGATGGCTGCGCCGGCCAGTTCCATCGCCGTCATCGGCCGCGCGAAAAACAGCACGTCCCAGACGAAGCTCAGCGTGGGTTGCAGCAGCAGCGCCAACCCTGCTTGCGTCGTCGACACATGCGGCAGACTGCTGGCGATGAACATCCAGCCGATGCTGTGCGAGACGATGCCGTAGGCAGTGAGCCACATTGCGTCGTCCAGCGTCGCGATCGCCAGCGATTCGCCTTCGACCATGGCCGAGGCCGCCAGCATGACGGCGGTCACCAGCGAGATGACGGCGACTTCGCGTGTCGGGAGACGGTGTTGCGAACCCTGTCGTGCCTTGCGCAGCGTCAGCAGGTAGCCGGCGTAGGACGCCGCGGTCAGCAATCCGAAGATGACGCCGAGGCGATAGTCTTCGGGCAGGCTCCGCCAGTCCAGCCCGACGATCATGGCGAGGCCGAGCAAGGCCATCGGCACGGCGATCAGCTGCACGGGCCGCGGCGATTCGCGCAGGACGACGATGCCGACGGCCGTCATGATGAACACCTGGAAGTTCGCGAGCAGCGTCGACAGGCCGGGGCCGACGTAAACGATGCTGCGGTGCCAGAACCACAGATCGAGCGCGAAAAACACCGACGCGACCAGCAGGATCTGCCAGGTGCGCCGCGACAGCTGCAGTCGTTGCCCGGAGAAGACGAGGTAGGCCGCAAGCGCCACGCCGCCGATCAGCACACGGTAAAAACCGCTGGTCGTCGGCGACACCTCCACCAGTTTCACCCACACCGGCGAAAGACTGATCATTGCCGCGCCAATGAAAAGCCGCAGCGTCGGATTGGCGAGCAGCGGCATTATTGTCCCAGCCAGTCACCGCGGCGTGTTGCGACTGCATCGTCGACGTCGCCGTTCAAAACCAGGTAGCAGGTGTCGGTCGGCGCCTCGGCCCACTTGAGCCGCAGCGTGATGAGTTCGTCGCCGCGAAACACGGTGAGCTCCGACTTGTCGCCCGGGCGATAGCGGCGCGTGCGCGCTTCGCAACCGGCGATGCTCGCCCGCAGCCCGTCGAGCGCCACCAGTTCGTCGCCCGGCGATACGCCGGCGGCTTCCGCCGGTCCGTCGTTGTTGATCGAGAGAAACACCGTCTTGTCGCCGCGCGTGCCGAGGTTGGCGCCGAGCCAGACCGCCGGCAGGTTGCCCTCGCCGGACGGCATGCCACCCTTGTCCGTGCCGCCGGTCGCGCAGCGCAGGAAATAGTCAACGCCGTGGCTGCCCAGCAACGATTCCAGCGGTAACTCGCCGGTGCCACGCACGGTGGCATTGAAGAAGTCCTCGAGGTCGAGGCCGGAGACCTCGATGCAGAGTTGCTCGAAGCCCTCTTCGGGCATGCCCTCGCCGGTTTCGCCCCAGCGGCGCCAGGCTTCTTTCATGACGTCGTCGAGCGAGACGCGGCCGTCGGTCTCGTCGCGCAGCTTGAGATCGAGCGCCAGCGCAACCAGCGCACCCTTGGCGTAATAGCTGACCACGGCATTGGTCGCGTTCGCGTCCTGCTTGTAGAACTTGGTCCAGGCATCGAAGCTCGATTCCTCGATGCTTTGCCTGCGCCGGCCGCCGCCGCGAATCACGCGCGTTACTGTCCGCCCCAGCAGTTCGAGGTAGCTCTCGACCGTGATCATGCCGGAGCGAACCAGCGCCAGGTCGTCGTAGTACGAAGTGATGCCCTCGTACACCCACAACAGCCCCGTGTGCGTTTCCTGCGACAGGTCGTAGGGCGTGAACCTGGCCGGCTTCATGCGCTTCACGTTCCACAAGTGAAAATACTCGTGGCTCACGAGCCCGAGAAACGTGCGGTACTCGTCCGACACGCCCTCGTCGCCGCGCGCGGGCAGGTTGTCGCGGGCGCAAATCAGGGCCGACGACCAGCGATGCTCGAGGCCGCCGTAGCCGCTGCCCGGCGCGTTCAGCAGGAACAGGTAGCGATCGAGATCGGCGGGCGCGCCGAGGAAAGACATTTGCTGCTCGCAGACCTGTTGCAGGTCGTGGCACAGCCGCGCCATGTCGACACGCGTCTTGCCGCGGATCGCGATCGCATGCGGTATGCCGCCGGCCTCGAACTCGCCGATCGACAGCGGCCCGATCTCGACCGGGTGATCGATGAGTTCCGCGTAGTCGTTCGTCGTGTAGGTGCCGAAGTCGTACTCGGCCGCGCCGGCGCGACGCATCGAGGTCGCAACGCGCCACCTTTTGCCTGCCGGCGGCTCGGGCGCGACGATGTCCACGTCGCAGGCGAGTCCCTCCTGGCCGACGACGGCCGGAAAAACGCAGGTACCATTGAAGAAGGCGTGCGTCAGGTCGAGGTGGGCGCCGCGCACGCTCTCATCGTGCGCGAAGATCTCGAGCACCAGCGTGAGTTCGCGGTCCGTGCCTGCCGTGCGCCAGCGGCTCTTGTCCAGCTTTTCCACCGCGACGTCACGACCGTCGGACTCGGCGCGCACCGAGACCACGTGCTTCGCGTAGTCGCGAATCATGTAGCTGCCGGGTATCCACGCGGGCATGGCGAACACCTGGCCGTCAGCGTCAGGGTTCGCAACCGTTACGCGAACTTCGAACAGGTGCGCAGCCGGGTTTTTCGGCCAGATGCGATAGCGATTCGATGCGGCCATGGTGTTCCTTTATCAGCGACGCGGTTCGTTGAGTTTCAGCGTCAGGCATTTGGTGGAGCCGCCCGCCTTGAGGAACTCGCTGACATCCACTTCGTGCACTTTGAACCCTGCGAGCATTAGTCGCGCCGTCAACGGGTCCGAGGCCTTGTTCATGATGACCTGGTCGCCAATGTTTACCGCGTTGCAGGCGAAGTTACCCGCGTCCCGCGTATCGACGATGATGCGCTTGTGTGGCGGTATGCGACTCTCGATGGCGATGCGCGATTCGTAGTCGAACGCGGGCGGGTGGTACATGAGGAAGCCGTCGGTCAACGGGCAGAAGCAGGTGTCGATGTGATAGAAACGCGCATCGGTGAGCTGGATGGACACGACGTCGATGTCGAAGAAATTCCTGATCTCCGCGTGCGCCTCGATCTATCTCGGTGCGAAAGCCGTAGCCCGTCCACAACCAGGAGCCGCGCCGATCCAGCAGGCAATCCCCCGCGCCCTCGAAACCGATGTTGTCGTCGAGGTCCAAGAGGTCGTAGCCGTTCTCCGTGAACCACTTCTTGAAGAACTGCTCTTCCGGGCGCCGCTCGTGCGGCATGAAATGGCTGGCGATCGCCTTGTCGCCGTACACCACGCCGGCGTTCGCCGTGAACACCATGTCCGGCAGCTCCGGCTGCGCCTCGATGGTCACGATTTCCGCGAACTCGCCGATCTTGTCGCGCAGCGCTTCCCACTGCTGTTTCGCGCGGTCGAGACTCAGGGTTTCGTCGTGCCCGGCCATCCAGGGATTGATGATGTAGTCCACAGTGAAATAGTCCGGTGGACACATGAGGATTCTGTCTTTGCTCATCGCTCGGTTTTATTCCTGTTTTTCTTAGAATAACAAAACGGGAGCCGGTCACCCGGCTCCCGTCGTGTCGATCGATTTCGAGTTCGAGGCTAGCGCTGCGGACCCAGCGCGTCCCCGAGGTGCATCAGGGGCAGCGGCGTCGAGCTGGAGCCGTCCATGAAGTACAACTTGCTGGCCGGATCCTTCGAGATGGTCTTCAGCGCTTCAAGTGATTGCAGTTGAATATACGCCTGATTGCGCGCTATCGCATTGTTGATCTGGGTAATTTCATAGGCCTGCGCATCGGCAAGTATCCGCTTTGTAGCAGCCTGCTGCTCGGCGGCCTCCCGTCCGGCCTCAGCGCGAGCAACCTGCTGTTGCAGCTCTGTTCGCACGCGCTCGAGTTCCGCACGCTCACGCTCGACGGCCTGCTCACGTTCTTTCTTTTGCTCGATAGCCTGCACGATGAACGGTGGTAACGTGATATCCCGAATCAGTACCGCGGAAACGATAATACCTTTTGCCTCCAGATCGTCTTTGAGCCCCTCGGTCAACGCCGTTTGCAGGGTGTCTTGGGTTTCTTCCTTGAAGAAGTCCTCGGCACGCTTGATGCTCTTGCCCTGCTCGCGCAGCAACGAACGCAGTTTCGGAATCAGGTGCACGCGAACCGCTGCAGCTGCATTACCTGTCGCTCCGAGAATCTGCGGGGCCATGGAACCGTCAATACGATACTGCACACTGACATCGAGTTTCGTCTGCAGCTGATCCTGGCTCGGTACATTGGCCGTTTCGAGATGCGTCTTCTTGCGAGCATCGAACATCGTCCAGCGATACAGGGGATTAACCGGTATGTGCAGCCCTTCCGGATAGCCGGTTGGCTGGGCTTTTCCGAACAGGGTCGCCACCCCGACATGTCCGACCGGTATGGTCTTGATGAATTGCAGTGCAACAAAACCGACGAGCACCACGCCGACAATCATAACGACAAACTTTTGCTGGGAATTAATACGAGCCATTGGGATTCTCCTGTTCTTCAGGAATCGAAGTTAGATGGGGATTTATGGGCGATTTCAGGTATTTAAAGGAATTAAAGGGGTCAATTAGAATTAAAGAGATTAAAGGTGTCGGGTTTATTTTTCAGATTGAAGGGAACGGATCCCTTCAATCT
>CALZMQ010000064.1 GCA_945788625.1 uncultured Woeseiaceae bacterium | reverse complement strand
CTGCAGGGACCCTCGGACTTGCTCGAAAGCGACGACGACGCGCCAATCATCCGGTTTATCAACGCGGTGCTCACCGAGGCCATCAAGGAAAACGCCTCGGACGTGCACATCGAACCCTATGAAAATCGCCTCGGTGTGCGATTCCGCGTGGATGGCGTACTGCGTGAAGTACTGCAAACCCGACGTGCGCTGGCGCCGCTCGTCGTATCGCGCGTGAAAGTCATGTCGAAACTCGACATCGCCGAGAAACGCCTTCCCCAGGACGGTCGAATCTCGTTGCGTATCGCGGGCCGGGCGGTGGACGTACGAGTATCGACATTGCCTTCCGGACACGGAGAGCGGGTGGTGCTGCGGCTCCTGGACAAGCAGGCCGGCAGACTCGAACTCACGTCGCTGGGCATGGACCAGAAAACCAAGGTGACCGTCGACCAGCTCATTCACAAGCCGCACGGCATTATCCTCGTCACGGGCCCGACGGGATCCGGTAAGACGACAACGCTTTATGCGGCCCTCGAACGTATCAACGACAACACGCGCAACATCATGACGGTCGAAGACCCGATTGAATATTTCATCGACGGGATCGGACAGTCGCAGGTCAACACCAAGGTCGAAATGACCTTCGCCCGCGGCCTTCGCGCAATATTGCGCCAGGATCCCGATGTCGTCATGGTCGGCGAAATTCGCGATCTCGAAACGGCCGAGATCGCCGTACAGGCAAGCCTTACCGGTCACCTCGTGCTCTCGACACTGCACACAAATACGGCGTCCGGCGCGGTGACTCGCCTGCGCGACATGGGCGTGGAGCCGTTCCTGCTGTCATCGAGCCTCCTCGGCGTTCTTGCGCAACGCCTGGTTCGTGTTCTCGACGATGAGACCAAGGTGGCCTACCAGGCGCGCGAGTACGAATGCCAACTGCTGGGCGTCGACCCTGCCAACCCGCCGACCCTGTATCACCCGGGTGATGCGCCGAACGGCGGATTTTCCGGCCGCACAGGCATATACGAACTCATCACGGTCGACGATGAAATGCGTGAGATGATCCACGGCGGGGTCAGCGAACAGGAACTGGACCGGCACGCGCGCAAGAGCAGCGCCAGCATCCGCGCCGACGGGCGCCGCCAGGTGCTCGCGGGACGCACCACACTGGAAGAGGTTCTGCGCGTCACGCGCGAGGACTGAGCAGGCGCCAGGGCGGAAGACGGAGATTCCTGAATGGGCGCGTTCGAATACGTAGCAATGGACAAGGCGGGCAAGCAGGCCAAGGGTCTGCTTGAAGGCGATACGCCGAAACACGTTCGACAGTTGCTGCGCGACCGCGACCTCCTGCCCGTCAGTGTCACGGAAGTGGCGCAAAAAGAGGCCCGCAGGCAACGCAGTTTTTCGCTGCGCCGCAGCATGTCACCGGGTGAATTGGCGCTGATTACCCGACAGCTCGCATCGCTCTCCCAGTCCGGGCTGCCGCTCGAGGAATCCCTGCTCGCCGTCTCCCAGCAGAATGACCAACCGCGAACGAAGAGCATGCTGCTCGGAGTTCGAGCCAAGGTCATGGAAGGCCATACGCTCGCCGACGGCTTCAGCGAGTTCCCGCAGGCGTTTCCCGAGCTGTATCGTGCGACCGTCGCGGCCGGCGAACAGTCCGGTCACCTCGACGTCGTCCTGGAGCGACTTGCCGACTACACCGAGGCCCGCCAGGAGCTGCGGCAGCGCATCACCAACGCGATGGTGTACCCGATCGCGCTGGTCGTAATGGCGGTGGGTATCATCAGCTTCATGCTGGCGACGGTCGTACCCAAGATCGTCGGCGTCTTCGAAAATACATCTGCCGAACTTCCCGCGCTGACCAGCGGCCTGATTGCGACCAGCGACTTCCTGCGGGATTACTGGGCCTTCGTCATGGTCGGACTGGGCCTCGCGGCTTACGGGGCCTGGTGGATATTGCAGCAGGACGGTCCCCGGCGGCGATTCCACGCAATGTTGTTGCGCATGCCGATTTTCGGTCGGGTCACGCGCGGCGTAAATACCGCCCGTTTCACGCGCACGCTGAGTATTCTCGCCGGCAGCGGCGTGCCCATACTGGAGGCTCTGAACATCTCCGCCGAAGTCATCGAAAACCTGCCCATGCGCGACGCGGTAATGGAGGCAACCCTGCGGGTGCGTGAGGGTGCGACGATCGCCAAATCGCTGGCCGCGAGCAAGCTGTTCCCACCCATGATGATCCACCTGATCTCGAGCGGCGAAGCCGGCGGCAGGCTCGAAGAGATGCTGTCGCGAGCCGCCTCCGGACAGGAGCGCGAGGTTGACGGCCTGATTGCCGCGCTGCTCGGCATCCTGCAGCCCTTGCTTATTGTCCTGATGGGTGCAATCGTGCTGACAATTGTGCTTGCAATCTTGCTGCCAATCTTCGAAATTAATAACCTGATTCGCTGAGAATACTTTTTTTGACCTGCTTGTTGCCGGAGGCTAATTCAATGAACGGTGAACATTCCGATGTCAATAACGGGACTGGTGACCTCAATACCGAGGAAGAAATATCCGAGGCTGACGTCATTGCGGAAGTGGGCGATGACAACGTGGGCGACATTTCCGTTGAACTCAATGTCGAAGAGCTGGTAGCCAAGATCGAATCGGAAAGCGACGAAGAGGTGGCGCAGAAGCGCGAAGTCCGACGCAAGCTCGAAGAAATCAACGAACAGCACGATAAAGAACTCGACAGTACGTACAACTTCAACCTCGACGACGATCTGTAATTGGCGCGAAGCCGCCGGACTCAGTCCGTAAGAAAGGGCAGCGCGGCGGATTCCGGCATCGAAAAATAGCTCGCGGCTTCGAACGAACCCGCGACCAGCATGACGTACCCGACCGAAACGGCTGCCGCCCTGGCACCCGTGCCCAGCCAACTCGCCCGATACACGCGACGCAGGGAAACTACGAACATCACCACGAGGTACGCGGACAACACCGACTGTGCCAGTAACGCCGGCCAGGAGCTTGTCGCTGCCTGCTCCAACGGCATCAGCAACGCCAGCACTACATAGGCCGCGCTGTGCAGGTGTAGCGCATGTATGAGGTGATCGAAATACAGCCTGTGTCGGTAGGCCGCTTTCAGCAACAGTGCAAACAATGGCAGCAATATGAACATCAAGCGAGGCACATGGTCGGAGAAAAACTGCGCCTGTCCCGGTGCGTCGGCCTGTAGCGTCTGGCCTTCGGCCAACAGGATACCCTGCCCGGCAACCCACGCCGCGACGATGAAGAACATCAGGCTGATAACCAGGTACAGGCGAAACGGCGGCGAGTAGAGTTGCCGGCGGCCGGCAAGGAATTCGCTCGTAAGCACGCCGGGCCGTCGAAACAGGGTCCACAAGGTGCGAAATGCGCGCCCGTCGACGTCGAAGGTTTTTCGCAGGACTTCGCCGAGCAGCTCTTTCAACGGACGATCAAGCGCGATGTCGCGCTGTCCGCAGTTCGAACAGAAATTCGCTTCCAGGCGTGTTTCGCAGTTCTTGCAGCTTGTCATATCAGGTCCTGGTATCCGGCGCCTCGCGGACCGGGGTAGCCTGACATCTTCCGCGAACTAGCGAAAGTCGCGCGATCGAATACTCAGGCCGCCGAGCAACTCGGTGTGGTCGAACAATTGATTCGCGATTACGTGAATCACTTTTCCTTCAATTTGCATTTCCCCGGCAACGCCGAGCAGGCGTGCATTCAGTAATGCCGCCCGGTATTGCTCGGCGACGTGCTTCCAGACGACCAGGTTTATCTGTCCCGTCTCATCCTCGAGCGTGACGAACGTAACACCGCTTGCCGTACCGGGCCGTTGTTTCGTTATCACCAGCCCCGCCACGTTTATTTTCCGGCCATTGTCGATACATGGCAGCTGCTGTGCGGACAGGTATCGGTAACGATCCAGGTGTTGCCTGAGCAGGCACATCGGGTGCCGCTCGAGTGTCAGCCCGGTGCTCTGGTAATCCGCAACGATATTCTGGCCCTCTGTCGGCTTCCTCAGGAGCGGTGTTGCTTCATAGCGATCCATCGAAGGAAACAACGGCATGGGTTTTTCAGCTCCGGCAACGGCCCACCTTGCCCGGTAACGATCGCCGGAAATTGCATTCAATGCGCCCGAGGACGCCAGCACGCCGAGTTCGCGTCGATCAAGTCCCACACGCTCGAGCAATTGCTGCACCTGCCTGTAGTCACCCGAATGCCGCTCCGCAACAATCCTCTGCCCTGTCTCCTCCGGCAACCCCTTCACCATTCTCAAACCCAGCCGCAGCATTGCTGCGCCCTCCTCGCCTGCTTCCAGCGAACAATCCCAATCGCTGCGATTGACGTCGACGGGCCGTACAGTAACGCCGTGCCTTTGCACGTCCTGCACGAGTTGTGATGCCGAATAGAAGCCCATGGGCTGGCTGTTCAGAAGCGCGCAGGTAAATGCCGCGGGCGTGTGATACTTCAACCAGCACGAGACATACACCAGTAACGCAAAACTCGCGGAATGCGACTCGGGAAACCCGTACTCGCCGAATCCCTCGATCTGGCGAAATATCTGCCGTGCGAACTCTTCCTCGTAACCGCGTTCACGCATACCCGAAATCAGCTTTTCCTCGAACGGCCCGAGACCGCCACGGCGCTTCCACGCAGCCATGGCGCGCCGTAAGCGATCGGCCTCGCCGGGTGTAAAGCCCGCCGCAACCACTGCGAGCTGCATGACCTGTTCCTGGAAGATCGGCACACCCAGCGTGCGTTGCAGCACGCCTTTGACGTCGTCGCTCGGATAATCGACCGCCTCTTCGCCGTTCCGCCGCCTTAGGTAGGGGTGCACCATGTCACCCTGGATGGGGCCGGGCCGGATGATCGCGACCTCGATGACGAGGTCGTAATAGCAACGCGGTTTGAGCCTGGGCAACATGGCCATTTGCGCACGCGACTCGATCTGGAAAACACCCATCGTGTCGCCATCGCAGATCATGTCGTAAACACAGGGGTCTTCAGCCGGCACATTCGCCAATGTGAAGTGCCGGCCGTCGAAGCCGCGGATCAGGTCGAAGCTGCGACGTATCGCCGTAAGTATCCCGAGGCCGAGCACGTCGACTTTCAGCAAGCCAAGTTCCTCGAGATCGTTCTTTTCCCATTGGATCACCGTACGATCCGGCATCGCGGCGTTTTCGACCGGCACCAGTTCGTACAAAGGCGCATTCGAGATGACGAAGCCTCCGACATGCTGCGAAAGATGACGGGGAAATCCGATCAGCTCCCTGACGAGATACAGCAGCTGTTTCACGACGGGGCTGCCAGGATCGAGCCCGGCCTCGAGAATGCGGCTGTCGTCAACCTTGTCGCCATCCCACCATTGCATCGATCGCGACAGGCGAGCGGTCTGCAGGTCGCTCAGGCCCAGCACCTTGCCGATATCGCGCAGCGCACTGCGCGGCCGGTAGGTAATCACGGTCGCCGCAATGGCGGCGCGCTCGCGACCATACCTGGCGTAGATGTACTGGATCACTTCCTCGCGGCGTTCGTGCTCGAAATCGACATCGATATCGGGCGGTTCGTTACGTTCCCTGGATATAAAACGCTCGACCAGCATTTGCATGCGTCCCGGGTCCACCTCGGTGATGCCAAGGCAAAAACAAACCGCGGAATTTGCGGCCGAGCCACGCCCCTGGCACAAAATCCCCTGCGAACGTGCAAACGCGACGATGTCGTACACGGTCAGGAAGTAGCGTTCGTATTCGAGGTCCGCGATCAGTTCGAGTTCATGCTCGACCAGCGACGTCACTTTACGCGGTATGCCGCCAGGCCAACGCTTTTGCATGCCCTCCTCGGTCAGCCTGCGCAGGTAGGTAGCCGGCGTTTCGCCGTCGGGCACAATCTCGTCCGGGTATTCGTAGCGCAGTTCGTCCAGCGAGAAATCGATGGCGTCGGCGATACGTAGCGTTTCGTCAAGTAACTCGGCCGGGTATATACGCTGCAGTACTTCGGTCGGCCGCAGATGGCGTTCACCGTTCGGATACAGGGCAAAACCGGCGTTATCGACTGTCGTAGCATGGCGTATTGCGGTTACGGCATCCTGCAGTATCCGTCGCGCACGACGATGCATGTGTACATCGCCACACGCAACCAGCGGCAGTTTCAGCCGGCGGCCTTCTTCGCGGAGTTTGGCGAGCTGTTCCTGCTGGCGACCGTCGGCGAGCAACTCGACAGCAATCCAGAGGCGATCCCGAAAAGTCTCACGTATCCAGTGATCTTCGACGTCGAGTGTGAATTCCTGGTCCGGCACCCAGAGCACCAGGCAGTCGGGCAAGCCGTCTTCGAAGTTTGTGCGCAGGAGTTCGTAGCTGCCCTTCTCCGCGGCCCGGCGCGCTTCGGTGACCAGCCGGCACAAGGCAGTGTAGCCGTTGCGGTTCTGCGCAAGTGCGATAAGTTTGCGGCCACTGCGCAAGCGCAGTTCCGTACCGATAATCAGTTTTTTGAGCCCGAACTCCTTTGCAGCCGAATGCGCGCGCACAATGCCCGACATCGAGCATTCATCGGTAATGGCAAGCGCTTCATAGCCGAGTTTTGCAGCCGTCTCGACGAGTTCCTCGGGGTGGGATGCGCCGCGCAAGAAGGTAAAGTTGCTGAGTGCGTGCAACTCAGCGTAACGGCAAGCCGCGCCGCCAGGCTGCTCACCCGAAGTAGCCATGTAAATACCAGGGAGACGACCGGTTGCGATTACGAAATACCCACAATCGCATGCCGGCAGGGTTTACAGCCGTGTAGTAGTCGCGCGAAATGCCATCCTCGTCCCACCAGCCGGTCTCGAGGCGTTCCGGACCGTCAAGCAGCCTGAAATTGCTGTCCGCGGGCAACACTGCCGGCTCCGGTAACATCCACAATGGGCGGCGTAAGTGCCGCCTGACTTCTGCAAAGGTACTGCTTGCCCAATCAGACAAGAGGCTTTGGGCACGCCAGGCATACTGTGGGCGGTGTTCAGCGACCATCATCATCGAATGCACCGCCTGATCGCCAATGCGCGCCATAAGGCGTTCAGCCAACTGTGCAATCGAGTAACTTCGCGGCTGCCCATCGGCCGTGCCATAAAAACTCAAACTGGCTGACTCCGCCTGTAACGCCTGGGTCATGCCACTGCGCAAGCGAACAGCAATGACCGACTCAGGCAGCACCAGCTGATCGAATCGAATGCGCAACAGCTCCAACCAGCGCTCCGCAGAACGCTCCGCACGCGCACAACCCAGCCGCAACTCCGTTGCCGATCCCTTGAGATGAAAAAAACTGAAACATAAACGCTGCGTACCCAGCTGCCGCGCCAGCAAAAACCGTTCATGCGAGAACAACAGCTCGCGACAAATATTGAGCAACAGCTCGCGATCCGATTGTTCTTGCGTCATCTCATGATCGGCACAGAAGCGCTCGGGTGCTCGCCAGGAATTTCTCGGATCCGGCAAGTGTCCCAGGGCCCGATCCAGTTCGAGCATGTACTCTGCGCCAAAACGCCGCACAAACCCCTCTCGCGGCAGCCGCAGGCAATCACCGACGGTTGTTATGCCCATGCCGGTCAAAGACGCACCCAGGCCCTCTGGCCAATGAAGGCCGGCCAGCGGCAACGAACGTAGCGCACCCTTTAGATTTTGCGGCTCGCGAATACACGCACGGCGGCCTGCCCTTGCCAGCCATGTTGCACCGAGTGGCGTCGGCGCAATAGCCAGCGATGCATCGAAGCCATGCTGCCGAAGACCTTTCGAGATGCTTTCCCGAAGCGCACGCAAGCCTTGAAACAAACGCAGGCTGCCGGCGATCTCGAGCAACAACACATCACGATCAGCAATACAGACAAACGATGAAAAACGCTCCAGCCAGGCCGCCAGTGTTTCGAGCGCCTGTTGCTCTCGCAGCAGGCTGCGCTCCTGGAGTTGCAGTGTGGGCAGCAACGCGAGCGCCGCATTCGCCGACTGCCCTGCCATCACGCCCGCGGCCCGGGCCTGCGCATCGGCCAGCAGCACACGATGAACGCCCTGCTGTTCCTCGACAATGGCCGTGGCGTCATCGGACGATCGGCCGGCTTCGAGCGGCAAGTGCGGCAACCAGACACAGAACCAGAGCCGCCGAACCGGCGTTGGGCTTAACGACAGTGGTTTGGCGAACGGTATCGCTTCGGCGAACGGCAACACCTGCTGTACAGCGAGGGGGGTCGGGGCAGCGTCCCGCGCCGCGACGGGTGATTTGCAGGCCCTCGACATATTAAAGCAGGATATTCAGAACAGTCGGGCGTCCACCGCGACTTTTCAGGATGTGCACTCGAGTGCCCTGCCCACTCGAATACGACGTGCCCTCGGGGTGCCATGTGCCCTCGGGGTGCCACGTGCCCTCGGGGTGCAGCTCGAGTCGCAATGCCGCAGCCGACGGTTGCCGGCGTGCGATCATGGGACGAAAAGCAATCGCCCAGCTATGACCTTTCTCAGCCGCCAGTTGCAAACGCCGGCTGGCCTGGCCATCAAGCATCTCGGGCCAGAACAGCACGGCCGCGCAAGTACCCGAGGACAAGGCCTGCTCGGCCGACCAGAGTACTTCGCCGGCCTCCTTTGGACGCACGATGAGCATACGCGACAGGTCGAGGCCGAACTGTTGCAGCGCGGGCGCATACGGCTGAAAAGGTGGTGCCACCCAGGCTATCCAGCGGGGCTCACCGTGGTCCGGCTGCGCGTCTTCGGCGCTGAGCCGGGCAAGCGCGGGCATCAGCAAGCGCAATTCACCAATGCCGTATTTTTCGGTAAGGATTTCAGTCAGCGCCCCGGTCGGCCACCCTCCACCGGGCAGGTGCCGGTCCAGCTCCGAATAACCGGTGGCCAGTCCCGCTTTACGCTGTGCCTGCCTGCTACCCCGCCAGACACGCGGGTTCTCCAGTAATTTATCGAGCGGCGATGGCAATGTTTCGAACCTGTCTCATAAAACCGCAGAGCCGCGAAACGGTCTTTGCGGGATACCCGACTCAGTGCAACGCCAGCCCGTTGCGGATAACGCCCACAACAACGCCTTCGATGACCAGTGATTGATGCTTGAGGTCGACCTCTATGGGCTCGAAGTCTTCGTTTTCAGGCAGTAGCGAGACCAGCGACCCCGTCTGCTGGTAGCGTTTTACCGTCACTTCGTCATCGAGACGGGCAACAATGATTTGCCGGCTGCGAACTTCGGGTGTGCGATGCACGGCGACAAGGTCGCCATCGAGAATACCGGCATCCTTCATACTCATACCTTTCACACGCAATAAATAATGCGGTTTCGGACTAAAAATATGTGGATCGACTTTGTAATGTGCCTCGATGTGTTCTTCGGCCAGGATGGGGCTGCCGGCCGCTACCCGACCGACAAGCGGTAATCCCATCTGGTCACGCAGCGAATCTTTCAGCTGAATACCGCGCGAGGCTCCGGGCAATAATTCGAGTACGCCTTTGCGTTGCAGCGCACGCAGGTGCTCTTCAGCAGCATTCGCCGACTTGAAACCGAGTTCAGCGGCAATTTCAGCACGCGTCGGCGGCATACCGGTTTCAGCGATAAACTCTTGAATCATTTCGAGAATTTGCTTTTGTCTTGGGGTCAGTTCGCGCATTTGAGCAGTTCCTGTATGAATTCACAGTATCTGGGATTATATACAGTGTCCCGCTCAGTGCAAGCAGGATTGGCAGCTTGCCGCGATCGGGATCGGGCCTCGGAGCCCCCATGCAATGACGGGCACTCGGTGCACGCAGGAGCGACCTTGCCGCGATTGGGACCCAAGGCCCCCGCATCTGTCGGTCATGGGCGACAAAAGATAATAAAAACAGGAGTTTTCATTGCAGCACGGAGCAGATTGGGAAATAATGCGCCTGCAGTTTTACCCACAAAGGAACCTTCCAAGATGAAAAAGACCGCACTCAGAGCGAGCGCACTTGCGCTCTTCGTCGCAATGGCCGCTGGTTGCGCCACCACGGGACTGGACGACGTCAAGGCAACAGCTGACCGGGCTGCTGCTGACGCTGCTGCTGCAGCCTCTGCCGCTGAAGCTGCTCGCGCAGCTGCCGATCGCGCCTCTCAGGCAGCCTCTTCTGCACAGAGCACTGCCGATCGGGCCTTGTCTGCCGCCACGGAATCACAGGCCTGCTGTGAAGCCAACCGCGAAAGCATGGAGCGTATGTTCCAGAAATCGATGTCCAAATAACCCGGACGAAAAAATTCGATTAGTAGCGTTAGACTACGATGAAAGCTACTCAGACGCCGCGCTTGCCGCGGCGTTTTTTATGCTTATCCCGACCGCCTCCGGGATGCCGTCGGAACGCTCCACGAGCAACTCGACGCGATCCCAGTCCAACTGACCGGCACGCTCGGCCGTTGCCGAGATAAACTGCTCCGTCACCTGCGTCAGCGGATCCTTGCCCGGCGACACCGCCTGCGGCAATTCGATATCGGCGTCCAGTTCATCGACCTGTTGCAACGATTCCTCCACGAGTGGCTGCGGCGTTTCGAGCAGCGGGTGAACCTCGGCCACGAGGGCCTCGCCATCCCAGCCTAATTTCACGGGCGCGTTGATTATGCGCACCACGGCGTTGACGCCGATGTGCCGGAACAGGAATTCGATGTCTTCAGGAAACATGCGCACGCAGCCGTGCGACACGCGCATGCCGACGCCGGCCGGCCGGTTGGTGCCGTGAATCAGGTAGCCCGGCAATCCCAGGCGCAGCGCTCTCGAACCCAAAGGATTCTCCGGGCCGGGTGGCACGATTCGAGGCAACGGATCGCCATCCGCGGCATGTTCGTCACGCACCGATTGCGGCGGATACCAGGCCGGGTTTTTCGCCATGGCGACAATTTTCGTGCGGCCAAGCGGCGTTTCCCAGTCCATGCGCCCTATGCTCATCGGATAGGTGTAGACATACGCCGGCTCACCCTTACCAGGCTTCGGGTAGTAGTACATGCGGTATTCCGCGAGATTCAATACCAGTCCTTCGCGGGGTCCGGGAGGCAGTACGAAACGAGTCGGTAGTACGACCTCGGTGCCCTCGCCCGGCAGCCAGATCTTCACGTCGGGATTGGCACGCACGATGTCCTGGTAGCCGAGGCCGTGGCGCCTCGCAATGTCGACCAGCGTGTCTTCGTAACGCGCCGTAACAGTGGAGACGGCGCCTATCACGTCGTAGCCTTCCGGTGGCAATTCGTAAATTTCGGAGCGTGCAGGCGACGCCGCCAGCAATACGGCGGCAACGCACAGGGCGAGGCGGCGCATCACTGCCCTTTTTCCTCCGACTCTATGACTTCGACTTCGCATTCGGCGGCGGCAAGCCAGTCCTGCATCGCCGCGCTTTCGAGTAGCCGATGTGGATAGTACCCGGCTGATTCGGGCAGGTTGATCCCGTAGGTACGCAGCCTCAGGACGACCGGTGCGAACATTGCATCGGGAATCGTGAATTCACCGAACAGCCAGCCGCCCCTGTCGCCGTAGTGGCGATGGCACTCCGCCCAGATGTCGATGACACGATCGATGTCGTCGCCAAGTTCATCCGGCAGAGGCACCTTGCGTCCCATGGCGCGGCAATTCATCGGCATGCACTCACGGAGATGAAAAAAACCGGAGTGCATTTCGGCGCTGATCGCTCGCGCAAATGCGCGCTCGGCCGGATCTGCCGGCCACAGTTGTTTCTCGGGCCAGCGTTCGGCAACGGTCTCCGCAATCGCCAGCGTGTCCCACAGCGTGACGTCACCGAGCATCAGTATCGGTACGCGCCCCGCCTCTGAAAACCCGGCAATCTCCTTCGCTGTAGTGGGAGTATCGAGGACGATTCGATGCTCGTCGAAGTCGATGCCGGATTCCCTGAGCAGCAGCCACGACCGCAGTGACCATGATGAGTAGTTCTTGTTGCCTATGATGAGTTTCGGTTTCATTACCCTGCACCCGCTTGCACAGCCCTATGGTAAACCATCGTGCGTTGACCACCATAGGGACTTGCCGGTAGCCTGTTGACATGTCGATGCGAATTTCCTTCGAACTCACGGATCGTGACCTGCGATTTTTCCGCAAAGCGCTCAGACAATCCCGTGAGGCTGTTCGTGACGCGGAGGAATCGGAAATCATCGATGCCATTCGTGACGTGCTCGAGGAAATCCGCCAGAGCGAACCCTTGCCCGATTTCGTAGGCAAGCGCATCCCCGAGCTCGAGTCCCTGATTTCGATGCTGGCGGACGACGAGTGGTGCCTGCCGGAGGCGGACAAGGAACGCCTGCTGGCAACGTTCGTGTACTTTGCCGATCCCGAAGATATATTGCCCGACGACATTCCGGTCATCGGCTACCTCGATGACGTCATCATGATTGAACTCGCAGTACGTGAATTGGTGCATGTGCGGGAAGCCTATGAGGACTTTTGCGAATTTCGTGACGAGTTCGAGCGCAAACAGGGAAAGGCGACCGACCCTGTCATCCGCCGCGATCGACTCGATCGCCGCCGCCAGCAACTGCATCAACGCATGCGCCGTCGTTCCTCGCGACAGAAGAAAAGCAGCTTGTGGTAAAGCAATAAAAGGGTTGGATCCGACCTCTTTGTTGATTGCCTACAGGCGCATCAGTACCGAGCCCCAGGTGAAGCCGCCGCCGAAGGCTTCCATGAGGATCAACTGCCCTTTCTTGACGCGCCCGTCGCGGATAGCGACATCGAGCGCCATGGGCACGGATGCCGCGGACGTGTTGCCGTGGTCCTGTACCGTCAGGATGACTTTCTCCATGGGCAGTCCGAGGCGCTTCGCCGTCGCCTGAATGATGCGGAGGTTTGCCTGGTGCGGGATCAGCCAATCGAGTTCGCTCTTGTCGATGCCGGCCTTTTCGAGCGTCTCAGCAGCGATGCCGCCCAGCGTTTTGACAGCGACCTTGAAGACCTCGTTGCCGGTCATCTGTATCGAAGCCTCATGGGTGCCCGCCTTTGCAAGCTGGTTCGAGGCGCCGACGGGATAATAGAGCAGGTCCTTGTACTGACCATCCGCGCCAAGATGACACGACAATAGTCCCGGCTCATCAGAGGGTTTGACGATGGCCGCGCCCGCACCGTCCCCGAAGAGTACGCAGGTGTTACGGTCCGTCCAGTCCATGAGTTTTGTAATGCACTCGGCGCCTATCACCAGTGCACATGTTGCACCACCGGTCTTGATGAACTTGTCGGCAACCGTCAGTGCATAGATGAATCCGGTGCACGCAGCCTCCAGGCTGAATGCGGTGCAGGCCGGTATACCGAGGCGGTGTTGAATCAGCGTCGAGATATTGGGGAAGATCAGGTCCGGTGAGGTCGTTCCCGTAATGACGAGATCGATATCGGAAAAATCGACGCCCGCGTCTTCAATCGCGACTTTGGCCGCCTCGACACACATGTCGGACGTAGTCTGGTCTTCCTCGACCACGTGCCGTCGTTCCACGCCCGTGCGCGTGCGAATCCACTCGTCGGACGTATCGACTATCTTCTCCAGATCGAAGTTCGTCATGATACGTTCGGGCAAATAACGCCCGGTTCCAACGATGCGCGAATACATTATGCGGCTTCCTTCTCCAGCAACGTGCCGATTTGCTTTGGCAACTGGTTACGGACCTCAACGACAGCAGTATCAATCGCATGTTGAAATGCGTACGCATCCGCGCTGCCGTGGCTCTTGATCACAATACCATTTAGGCCGACCAGAGTCGCTCCATTGTAATTTCGCGAATCCATGTCGACGGCGAGGCTCTTGAGCACGCTGCGTGCAAGAAGCGCCTGCAGCTTCGAATACCATCCTTTTTTGAATGCGCGTCTCAGGTAGTGTGCGCAAAGACCGACGGTGCCTTCCATGGTTTTCAACGCGACATTGCCGGTAAAGCCATCGGTCACGACCACGTCGGCTTTGCCGGAAAACAGGTCGCTGCCCTCGATAAAGCCGACGTAGTTCAGGGTGCTGTCGTTGAGCCTTGCCGCCGCTTCCTTGACGGTATCGTGCCCTTTCGTATCTTCGGCGCCGATGTTGAGCAGCGCGACTCTCGGGCGGTCTATGCCCAGGATATCGGCGGTCACGATCGATCCCATGACGGCGTATTGAAACAGGTGATCGGGGCTGCCATGGGTATTTGCGCCAAGGTCGAGCATGTGCAGCGAGCCACCGATCGCGGGCAGTTCCGCGATGATCGCGGGCCTGTCTATGCCCGGCAGCATCTTCAGAACGAATCGTGCAGTCGCCATCAGCGCGCCGGTGTTACCGGCGCTGACGCAGGCGTTGGCCTCGCCGTTCTTGACCAGGTCGATGGCAACACGCATCGACGAATCCTTCTTTTTCCGCAGTGAATCCGCCGGTGGTTCCGACATACCGACGACTTCACTTGCATTCTGTATTCGCAGACGCGAGTCGCTGCCGACGAGACGCGTCACGAGATCGTCCAGCTCGGCCTCGTCACCGACGAGTATGAGTTCGAGATTTCGGTACTTGGAGAGCGTTGCGGCAGCCGCGCGCACGACGACCTCGGCGCCTAAGTCGCCGCTCATCGCGTCAAGGGAAATGGTTGTTTGAGTTCTCACCGATAGAAAGGCCGGACAGGGTCCGGCCGTTCAAAGGATGAGCTTACTCTTCGTCGTCTGACTCAGGTTGCGAGACAACCTGATTGCCGCGGTAGAATCCGTCGGGTGTTACACGGTGGCGAAGGTGCGTCTCACCCGACGTCGGATCGACCGACAGCGTCGGTGATTTCACCTTGTCATGCGAGCGCCGCATACCGCGCGTTGAGGGGGTCCTGCGACTCTTTTGAACAGCCATTGTCTTCTCCTGCCCGAACTGCTTGGCCGGGTCCTGTTAGTCCTGTGTCATTTGCGCGCGCAACGCCGCAAACGGTTTTGTCATCTCATCCGCGTCATCGGCCGTGCCGGTCAACGCCTTGCATGATGACGAGTCAATATGCATCGCCGAAAACGGCATCGCCATAATCAGCAGTTCTTCCACGAAATCCTGGGGCCGGAGCATGTGCTCGTCGAGTTCCCAGACCTCGTATTCCTCGTACCCTTCCGCGGTTTCCTGGTACTCCAGGAGCAGCAGATTCGCCCCGGTCTCAAGCGGCAAGCGAAACGCCTGCAGGCATCGCTGACAGACGGCGTCTACCGTCACGGCCAGCGTGCAATGCACGGTCGGCAGCGTCTGCTGCGCGTCCGCGAATCCGAATTTCAATTGCCCGGTAACGGGCGATTCGCGCCAGTCGCGGGGCAGTTTATCAGCTTCGAGCGCAGCAAGATCTGCTTCGACAATCGACGATAGCTGCTCGAAACCACCAAGTTTCTCAGCTATTTCAATTACTTGGCCGGTCGCCGCCCATTCGGCCGCAGAACGGCGATCTCGCAGCGGATTAGCCATGGCGCGCGCATGATAAGGACCCCGGGCCTCACTGTCAAAGCATCCGTCCGGCACATTACGTGATAATTGTCCGATTTGGCGCCAAACCCGGTAAACTTTGCAGGAATTCACTTAAGGTTTTGATTTGCCTATGCAAAATCCGTCCGCCCCTGCCATTGTCCTCGCCTCGTCTTCGCCCTACCGGCGTGGCCTGCTGGACCGCTTCCTGTCGAACTACGAGACTTTGTCACCGGATGTGGACGAAAGTAACAATTTCGGCCTCGAACCCGGGGAACTCGCCAGTCACCTTGCGCGCCAAAAGGCGGAAGCTGTGGCGATCAACGCGCGCGACTCGCTCATTATCGGCGCGGACCAGCTGGCGGTGCTCGACAACAAGGTCCTGGGCAAGCCGGGCGACCACCAGAAAGCCGTGGAGCAACTGCTCGCGGCATCCGGCCACGTCGTGACCTTCCTTACGGCCGTTTGCATTCTCGACCCCATCGCGCGTGCACGCTATGAGCACACCGATGTAACGAAAGTGCGTTTTCGCGAATTCGATCGCCGCCTGGCCGATGCCTACCTGCACCACGACAAACCGTACGACTGCGCGGGCAGCTTCAAGCTGGAAGGCGCCGGTTTCGTGCTGTTCGAATCGGTGCAAGCCGAAGACCCGACCGCACTGATCGGGCTGCCGATGATCTGGGTTGCTGACATGCTGCTGAGGCTAGGCTACATATCGCCGCAAAACCGCGGTTCGACCCCGGTTTATTTGCGTCGCTGCCGTTGCGCCTCGATGACGCCCGAGGTCAGGAATCGCTCCAGGTCGTCCGCCAGTGGTGCCGTGAAGTGCAGCTCGTTGCCGCTGCTGTCGGCGAATGCGATCGACTGGGCGTGCAGGAACAACCGCGATAGCCCGAATTTCTTTGCCTGCAGATTGGCGTCAGCATCCCCGTAGCGCGCGTCGCCCGCAATCGGGTGCCCGGCATGCTGCAGGTGAACACGAATCTGGTGGGTTCTGCCGGTAGCCGGGGCACACTGCAGCAGGCTGTAGATACCGTAAGTGCGCGACAGACTCACTCGAGTCTGTGCGGACTTGCCCTTGTCGCTGGCGATGACGTGACGTTCGCCGCCTTTTCGGTTTTGCACGAGCAGCGGCACATCGATGAGCTGCTCGCCGTATTGCCAGTCGCCAACGACCAGCGCGAGGTAGTTTTTCTCGACTTGCCCTTCCCGGAACCGGGCATGCAGTTCGCGCAACGCACTGCGCCGCTTTGCCATGACCAGGCATCCCGAGGTCTCCCGATCCAGGCGGTGCACGAGCGACAGGTCGCCGAGATCTGTCCGCGCATGGCGCAGCAGCTCAATGACGCCGTGGCTGACGCCACTGCCGCCGTGAACGGCGACGCCGGTCGGCTTGTCGATGACGAGTAGCCGCTTGTCCTCGTACAGGACGCGGTCGAGCATCTCGGACGCCAGCCGTTCGGCCGGCGGCGCTGCGCCCGTCCGAACCAGGGCCGGCGGCACGCGAACCTCGTCGCCTTCCTTGAGCTTGTAGTCGGCCCGTACCCGGCCACCGTTGACGCGAACCTCGCCGCGCCGCAACAGCCGGTAGACGCGCCCTTTCGGCACCCCGGGCAATTCGCCGCGCAGGAAATTGTCGATGCGTTGCCCGGCGCGCTCGGCGTCAATCGGGACCTTGCGCACCCGGGTAACCCGTGTTTTGGAGCCGTCAGCGGACTTTTCTTGCATGATCAATAAGTTGAAGTGGGCTAGTGGTGTGCTATATTACCGCCCTGTGACGTCCGGGCATACCGGCACGGACCCATCACGATACGCTGGCGGCACCCGATCGTGGAAGCGCCGCTTTAGATTTTAGTTTTCCTGGTCCCGCAGATGCGGAACCTGATTTCAGATGGCAGCGAGTACGGACTCCGACTGGCGCCGCGGCGGAAAAGCCGCAGGGAAATCATGCTGATTTTTTCATGGGTACTGGCCGTTTTGAACCAGGCCCGATTCGATACGATAAACATCATCGACGGCGCAATCCTGCGCCGGATATCCATGCGTGAACACCCTTGCACCCGCACGTTGGCGCTGCGTCCCGTATTGCTGCCCTCCAATACAATTCAAGTAGGGCAAAATGAAAAGAATGCTAATCAATGCAACTCAGGAAGAAGAGTTGCGCATGGCGATGGTCGACGGCCAACGCCTCTACGACCTCAACATCGAAGCACCGGCTAGCGAACGCAAGAAAGCCAACATATACAAAGGTAAGATCACGCGCATCGAGCCCAGCCTCGAAGCCGCGTTCGTTGAATACGGCTCGGAACGTCACGGCTTTCTGCCGCTGAAGGAAATCTCCAGCGAGTATTTCGTCAAGCAGAGCCAGTCCGGCGGCAAACCCAACATCAAGGATGTCCTCAAAGAAGGTCAGGACATCGTCGTGCAGGTCGACAAAGAAGAACGCGGCAACAAGGGAGCGGCGCTGACCACGTTCGTTAGCCTCGCCGGGCGATTCATCGTACTCAAACCGAACAAAGATCGGTCCGGTGGCGTGTCTCGCCGCATAACGGGCGACGACCGCGACCTCGCGAGAAAATCGCTCAACGAAATTGTCGTGCCGGACGGCATGAGCGTCATCCTGCGCACGGCGGGCATCGACCGCAGCGCCGAGGAACTCACGTGGGACCTCGAAAACCTGCTCACGGTGTGGGCAGCAATCCTCAACGTCGTGCTCGAACGCCCGTCGCCGTTTCTCATCTACCGCGAAAGCGATTCGGTCGTTCGCGCACTGCGGGATTACCTGACGAACGAGATCGGCGAGATCCTGATCGACGACGAAGCGACCTACAAGGACGCGCACGAGTTCGTCGAACAGGTCATGCCGCACAATCTGAAGAAGCTGAAGCACTACGACGATCCAGTTCCGCTGTTTACCCGTTTCCAGATCGAGACGCAGATCGAGTCGGCTTTCGCGCACGCGGTCACGCTGCCGTCGGGCGGCAGTATCGTTATCGACCACACCGAGGCGATGGTGTCGATCGATATCAACTCCGCACGCGCAACCAAGGGCGGTGACATCGAAGCCACGGCCCTGAACACCAATCTCGAAGCCGCTGACGAAGTCGCGCGGCAATTGCGCATTCGCGACCTCGGCGGCCTCGTCGTCATTGATTTCATCGACATGGGGCCGCAAAAACACCAGCGCGAAGTCGAGAACCGGCTGCGCGAGGCCGTGCGCCAGGACAGGGCCCGGGTGCAGATCGGCAAGATTTCCCGCTTCGGCCTGCTGGAGATGTCGCGCCAGCGCCTGCGACCGTCGATTGGCGAGTCCGCCTATCACACCTGCCCGCGTTGTTCCGGATTCGGCACGATTCGGAGCGTCGAATCGCTCGCACTCGCCATCCTCCGCATCATCGGCGAAGAGGCCCGCAAGGAACGCACCGCCAAGGTCATCGCGCAGTTGCCGGTCGAAGTGGCGACTTACCTGCTGAACGAAAAACGCGACTGGGTAAGGTCGCTCGAGTCGACCCACGATACATTGGTTGTGCTGGTTGCGAATTCCGTGCTCGAAACACCGCACTACGAAGTGCGGCGCGTACGCGACGACCAGACCGAGCTCGCGGAAAACGCCGGCGTCAGTTACGAGCTTTCTCATACACAGATAGAACCCGAGTCCCCGCAGGCGATTCTCGAACGCAAGTCCGTTGAACAACCCGTCGTGGGAACGATGAAGCCCACGACGCCCGCGCCGAAGCGAAAGAAAGCAGAGGGTAAGGGAATCTGGGCGACGTTGATGGCATTCTTTGGCGGCGATGAAGACGACAAGGAGACCGGTCGTCGGCGCCGCGGCAAAGGTGCCCAGAGCCAGAGGGGCCAGCGCACGCAGCAGTCCCGTCGCCGTAGCGGCAGCGATGCCCGCAAACCTGCTGAGAAGCGCGCAAAGCAGCGCAAGAAAACTGCTGCGAAAAAGACGACCGCAAGCAAAGCAGCCGCGCAGAAGTCGCCGGCGAAAAAGCGACCGGCGAAGAAAGCGGCCGGCAAGAGCCGAGCAAAGCCGCAAGACGATCGGCAAAAGGACGCGCAGACGCAGCCGTCGCAGGGAAAACCGGACGAGTCAGCAGCGACCGAGCCGAAGCGCGCCTCACGCAATCGCCGCAGCCGCGGTGGTCGCAGGCGCCGTCGCAGCGGCGACAGAACCGAGCAGGTAGCGGATAAGCAGCAGCAAACAGAGGCGACAGATCAACAGCAGGCCGCGGACAAGCCGCCCGCACAAGCCCGGGCCGACAGGCCGGACTCGAAACCCTCTGAGAAGAAGGCGGAATCGGCGCCTCAGAAGCCCAAACAGGATGCAGGACCCCCTCATGCCCGCACGGACGAGGAACGCGCACGCGATGCGAAGAAGCTCGACGACACGGCATCGCACAAGGTGCCGCAGCCCGAGAAAGCCTCCGAGTCCGGGGACGGGGCCGACAAGGCTGCCGAGAGCCGGCGACCGAAGCCGAGCGAGAAAAAGGCAGAGCCACGTCCTGAAAAAGCGGACCGGAAACCAGCAGAAGTATCAGGCGAAAAACCAGCTGCGGCACGATCCGACAAGCCCGCCGCAAAGGCGCCGGAGCAGCCCGCCGAGAAGCCTGCCGAAAAGCCTGCTGCGAAAGCGGTGGGTGACGGCAACGGTGCATCGAAAGAAGGCAAACCCGCAGGGCGCCTGTTGCCCTGGGAGTCACAAGCGCCTGCGGCGACAAAGCCGCCGCCGAAGACCGAAGCCCCGAAACCGGCGCCCAGGCCTGAAGCCACGCACAAGCCTGCTGCAGCACCAAAGCCCGAAGCGCCGCCGAGGCCTGAGCCTGCTGCTGCGCCGAAGCCGGAAGGTGCGCCGAAGCCGGAAGGTGCGCCGAAGCCTGCTGCTGCACCGAAGCCCGACGCACCGCCAAGTCCTGAGCCTGCTGCAGTGCCCAAACCTGCGCCGGTACCGCCACCGCAGGTGCCCGAGAACAAGGCGTCAGGCAAACCGGCGGAACCGCCACAGGACTAGGCGTCAGAGTTTGGAGAGCGTCTCGAGCAGGCCTCGGGACGCGTCTTCGACCAGGTCGAGTACACGTTCGAAGCCCGCTGCACCGCCGTAATACGGGTCCGGCACCTCGCGCTCCCGCCCGGATGAGAATTCCAGGAACAAACGGAGTTTGCTGCGATATTCGGGCGGTGACTGGTCTTCGAGACGCGCGAAATTGTCGTCGTCCATCGCGATGATGTAGTCGAAGCGTTCGAAGTCGCTATCCCTGACACGCCTCGCGCGGATTCCCTGCAAAGACATGCCACGCCGTTCCGCCGCGGCAGTAGCCCGGCGATCGGGCGGCTCGCCGACGTGATAGGCATGCGTCCCTGCTGAATCGATGAACACCTGGTCTGCCTTGCCGGCGTGCTCCAGGTGGTACCGGAACACGCCCTCGGCCGTCGGCGACCGGCAGATATTGCCCATGCAGACAAATAAAACTGATATTTTTTCTTTAATTTCCGTCATTTATGGTGCTTCTCGATCCTTATCCCCGATCGCCCCACCGTTTGTCAATCCATTCATGCACGAGCCGAGCGGCAGGTGGAGCCCACAAGCCACTGCGGATAAGTCCGTTTATCTGACGTCCCGCGCCGGTGGTCTGATCGTGCTCTCCGACCTGTTGTGCCCCGGCGCACGGATATCCCGGCGTGGCCGAAAACCGCAATATATCTGAAGGAATCATCATGAAGCGATTATTTCTCATTGCGTCAGTGCGGGGCCAGGCCCACGAAGCCGGTCTGTGGTTATTTCGGGCTGGCTGCTCGGCGAAAAATGGCTGGTGAATTCCGACCTTCGCTGGATCAATTCGGCGCAACAGGCGGTGAGAGCTAGATACTGTCGAGGAGCACCAGTGCCTCTCGAGTATCGGGATGTTCGGCCCCAAGACCATTGCTTAGTGCCTGTTGAGCCATGCTGAGATCATCTCGCGCGCCGGCCTCATTGTTCAGCATCAGTCTGGCTTTGGCACGTAGCAGCAATCGATTGCCGACGTTGGCGCTTAGCTTTGGGTCACGCGCTTGTTTGACAGCAAGTTCGTGGGAGTCTGTCGCGTATTTCTCGGCTTTCGCGGCCTCACCGTTCGCGAGCGCGATCTCGGCCGCAATCTTGAGAGTTATTGACGTTCCGGGCATGGCCAGCGTATTCGGATAGTCCAGACGCTGAATCTCCTCATCTATCAGACTGCGAGCACCGACACCGTCACCGCGGCGAAGCAGTAAGCCGGCGCGTGCCAGTAGGATTGCCTGAATAAAACGATCGTTGGAGGCCGACGCCCTGAGGAAAGTAGCTTCAGCGGAATCAATGTGGTTCTCCGCTTCGTCGTATCGGCCAAGGTAGATGAGAATTCTCCCTAACTGTAGCTCGTCTGATGCCGCCCAGTGACTGTTGCCCGCCGCCTCCGCCGCCTCGAGCGCCTCGGTCGCCACGGTCAGCGCCTCTTCATATCGGGCGAGCCGCATCAGGCTCCCGGCGTAATAGCTCAAGAATGCGATCGGGGCACGACCTGACTCCTGGAGTTCGCGCATGCGGCCAAGTAATCCCTGGCGAATTTCAAACGCACTCTTGACCTCACCCATCATTTGCAGGGCGCCGCTGCGATTCAGTGCATTGATCATATAACCAGCCGTCGATTCCCGGCCGCTCCGCTCCATCAGGTCCAATACTTGCTCGTAGCTTGCAAGAGCCAGTTCGCGATCTCCATTATTATGATAGAGGTTGCCCAATTGATTCATGGCGATAACACGATTCTGGACCGACGCCAACGGGCTGGCGTTTATGGTATCGAGCGCGGACCGCAGCAGATCGATCGCGCCCTGGCGATTTCCGCGCAGGTCATACGCAATGGCATTGGCGCGTGCACAGGAAGTAAAACTGTCCATAGACGGCGAATCGATGCGCGACATCAGTGCACTGGCCTCTTCGACTTGTCGAATCGACTGCTCAGGCTCAGAGTGTCTCTGAATTATTGCACTGGTGCATAGCACCGCAGCTAACAGGTCGGCATCGTCGTGTGCTCTCGCAGCACCTTCTGCGCGCCCCAGAAGTTCAGTCATCCTTTCCGTTTTACTCAAACTGTAATAGCCGTTCGCAAGATCGAAATACATGCGGCCCAGAAACCGGTACTCCTCACCAAAACTCTGTTCGAGCATGGCGACTCCCCTGTCAAGAAGTTCTCCCAACGCCAGAGCTTCTCCGTCCGGCCCGATTTCGCCCATTAACAACGTCAGGAACTCGTTCGACGCCAACACGCGTTGCTGCTGATAGAGCGCCGCGTCGCGCTGTTTCCTGGCTTCGAGCATTTGGGAAGTGGCGATGACAAGCGAAACCAGCAGCGCAATCGTGGTC
>CALZMQ010000063.1 GCA_945788625.1 uncultured Woeseiaceae bacterium | reverse complement strand
ACAGTTGAAGCGGCCGGCCGGTTCGTGGCGCCGACCAACCGATTCATTACTTACCATGGATACGTGAATGGTATCCGGGATGGAACTGCACAGTATGACGATCATTTCCGGCACCCTTATGAGCCGTTAGGGCATATCTTCGTTGACTGCGAAAAGACACACCGCATCGGAGTAGCGCTCAGAATCAGCAACACCGACCCCGAAAGCAGGATATTCAGCCAGCGTCATCCGACCAGCTATTCGAAAGACTCTAAAGTCGAGTTCACATGGTCTCACTCCGGGAACTCGATAAAAGGTGGACGGTATACCTCGAAAAAGCGGCTGAGTACGCGCTATGACTCGTACGTTTTGAGTGGCGGCCTGGTGCTCAGGAAAAAAGACCGGGTGGACGGCAAACTGAGCGTAGTCGTTTCCGTCGATGGCAAATTCGTATACAGCACGGACTTCGAACTGGTCGGTTGCTCGCGGGACTATTAGCCGGCTCGACCTGAATCAGACAATGGGCCGACCATCTTCCCTCAGCGCCCAGAGATGTCCAACGGCGAGGTCTTTGTCCATCTTCTCGCCGCGCCAGCCGGTGACGCAGGTTTGTGCATCGATGTGACGGTCTTCGAGTATTTCCTTCGCGTTGGCGATGACGTCGCCTGATTGCGGTGTTGGCTTGTAGCCCGATGCGTCGATCTTGTGACCTATCGGGTTCCGGAAGATGACATTTCCGTCTTCGTCTTTCTCACAACCGAAGCCACCGTCGTGCACCAGCGTATGGTGAAAGCGGCACAGCTGCACGAGGTTGGCAAGACTGGTCTCACCGCCATCGGCCCAGTGCCTGATGTGGTGTCCGTCGATGCGGTAGCGGTGTGTGCAGCCCGGGAAGCGGCAGTTCTTGTCCCTGGCCTTCAACGCACGCCGCATCGCGGGCGGAATAACGCGGGATTTACGGCCGATGGACAGCGGTTCGCCCTTTTCGTCCTCGACGAGCGTGCTGATGGACGTGTCGCAACAGATGCGCCGTGACGTTACCGCGGTAACGTGAGGGCCGTCCTCCAACAAAGGGGTCGGATCCATTTTTTCAGTCGGAGGATAATGTGGCTCGGCCGCTACCTCCCGAAAAAATGGATCCGACCCCTTTGTTACGTGCAGCATCACCTGGTAGCGATCGGCCGATGAGGACTTGGCCGGGCCTTTCTCGAGGTAGGTCTCAGCCATGGCCGCCAGGCCGTCCGCACGTCGTTGGCCGATCGGCTCCCAGTCTTCGCCCACGTCGTTATCGGCCGACGCTTCTCGTGCTTCGTTGTCGATGGCACTGTCGAGCGCTTTCAACAACATCGCACCGACTTCGGCCGGCAAACGACCCTTCAACAGCAGTGAACCATCCTCGTCCCAGCGATAGCTAAGTGAGCGATAATCAAGTTGCTTCGCCGCGACCTCTTCATCGTTCAGTTGCTCCGCACGCCGATAGCCCCGCACCAATGTTTCGACATGATGGGCAGTACCGTGTTGGGCGATCATCAGCAGGTACTCTTCGTTGTCCGGTGTCGCCACCCGTGTGATGGCACGGACCTTGGAGTAGCTGATCTCTCCTGATCGAAACGCCTCACTGATCTTCGGCAGTTGCCCAAGCGCGTTGGCGACCCGTACTTTTTCCCTTCCGGCGTTCATGCCGATGCCGCATTTCCAGTTGAGCCAGTGGGCACAGGAACACACCCCTTCCAGTTTCCACAGCCCTTCCTGGTCGAACTCACGGATCTTCACCAGCAGGTCATAGGTCGCTGCCGTAATGAAACCGAACAGCTCGGTGATCTCGTTGCCGAGCGACTCGGAGCGGGTGTACCTGGGGTGTAATTGGACAGCGGTATTGGACATGATGGGCGCTCTCGGGAGAGAAAAGAACTACTGTATTAATATCCAGTAGTATACGCCTATCTCACTGTTTTTTCTATAATAAATCTCTCCAAGACGTAGATATTGGGCAGTGACGAATGTCACCCGGGCAGGCGCTAGCCACCAGCCTGCTGATACAATCGCGACAGACTGCATCTGACCCTGTTGGACATCAAGCGGGTGTGTCCTGTGACTTAGCCGTCGTATTAACACCAATACCAGGGGCGCGGGACACTGTTATTGCGGTCTTCAACCACTCGCGCGTTCATGAGCGCTTCATATAGGAACATCACCAATGATAGAGGGAATTGCTTCAACTTTTGTCGCCGCGCTCGTAAATGGGGCTAGTAAGAAGATCATTGACATGATCACGGCAGCGTTCGATAAGGAGAACACAGGCGGGCAGGCGCAGGCCGACAAAGCGATTAAGAAGTTTTATTCCACTCTTCAAAAAGCGTTTAATGATAACTGCGTGCGGGTTTTGAAAGAAATGGAGTACGGGCAGCGAGTTCACGCAGGTAGGATACGCCAACTTCTTTATGGTGACCTAAAGTCTTCAAATAAAGGTGTTGGTCCGTTAGAGGCCGAATTGAATTATCGTCTAAAGTATATGCGCATGCATGGAGTACTGGTGCTTGTCGGCGACACTGAATACCAAATAACAAATCTAGGCAAAGCGTTTCTTAATGAGGCTCGGAGACATCGCGAGTATATCGACGTTTTATCCGGAAGCTGACAGGTTCACCTGACTGCCTCCTTCTGGCCTTTCGGCGATTTCGTGCGAATTACATTTGCGTCGCAAGCCAGGCGTCCATGCGCTGCTCGAGGATATCGAGCGGCAAGGCGCCGCCACCAAGCAACTCGTCGTGGAAGGCCCTGATGTCGAAGTCATCCCCGAGCTGCCTTTCGGCACGCGCACGCAGCGTCAGGATTTTTAGCTGGCCGATCTTGTAGGCAAGCGCCTGGCCCGGCATCGCGATGTAGCGATCGATCTCGTTGACGATGTCGTGTTCGGTCTTGGCGGCGTTGTCCTTGAAGAAATCGATCGCCTGCTCGCGCGTCCATCCCTTGTAGTGGATGCCCGTGTCGACGACCAGGCGCACGGCGCGCCACATGTCGTAGGTGAGTTGGCCGAATCGTGAGTACGGGTCCTTGTAGAGACCGAGATCGTAACCGAGACGTTCGCTGTAGAGCCCCCAGCCTTCCACGAATGCCGTAAAGCCGAGGAAGCGGCGGAACATCGGCGTGTCCCCGAGTTCCTGCTGCAGCGCGATCTGCAAGTGATGGCCCGGCATGGCTTCGTGGACGCTCAGCACCTCGATTTCGTATTTCGGGCGAACCTCGGGCTTGTAGAGATTGACCCAGTAGATGCCCGCGCGGCTGCCGTCGGCCGCCGGTCGCGAGTAATACGCCGTTGTCGTGTCGGGCGCAATCGAGTCGGGAATCGGCTTCACGCCGTAAGGCATTCTCGGTAGCACGCCGAACAATTTCACGAGCTCGGGATCGATGCGCTTGCTGGTGGCGAGATACGCGTTGTACAGCTCGTCCGGGTCGTCGAAATAAAACTGTGGGTCCGTGCGCAGGAACACCAGGAAGTCCTCGAAACTGCCGTCGTAGCCGACTTCCTCGATGATCGCTTCCATTTCGCCGCGGATACGTTTGACCTCCTGCAAGCCGAGCCTGTGAATATCGTCCGGCGTCATGCGCGTCGTGGTGAACGAGCGCGCGAGGTATTCATACCATTCGCTGCCGTTGGGCAGGGCGGACTGGCCTATGCTGTCGCGCGATGCGGGCAGGTATTTCTGATTGAAGTATCGATCCAGCTTCCTGTACGCGGGCAGTATCGTCCGCACGATCGTTTCGGTTGCAGACGCGCGAAGGCGATCCTGCTCCCCGGCCGGGATCGAGTCGGGCATTTCCGCAAACACGCGGTAGAACGGGCTCTCCTCCGGTGTGTCGACGACCTGCAGGGCCAGTTGCGCCGTGATGCGTTGCATCAGGACCTTCGGCGCCACGATTTCGGCCTTGCGGCCTGCTTCGGCGAGCGCAATCTCCTGTTCGATGACATCGTCGATCTTGCTCATTCGTGCGAGCCAGTCGTCAAAGTCCTTCGTTGTTGTCAGCCGGAGCTGATTCGTCGTGTTTTCCAGGTTCTGTACGCCGCCACGATGGAAGAACGGCAGCAGGTGGCCGCGAAACCGGTGTGCGTCGACGTCATCCTGGAGTTGTCGCCGGAACAACTCGTAGTTCAACTGGTCGGCCTCGGACAGCGCCGTGCGCTCGATTGCGTATGCCCGCCCCAGGAACTCCCTGGTCTTTTCATGGCGCCGCCCGATGGCGGCAAGGCTCTGGTCGGGCCAACTATCGTTGTAGCGACGATCGCCGATCATCGAGGCCAGCACGGGTGAGCTCCTGAGCCCCCATTCCCAATGCTCATCGAGCAGCGCCGCGAAGTCCGTCGTGGCATCGGCTACGCTTGCGCTAGAGATCGCGATCAGGAGTGCTGCCAGCGTCGATCTGAAAATAGTCATGCCCGGTTCCTGAGTTTTTGCTGCGACGCATTGTTACTGCCGGCGACGCGGCTGGCAACCGCCCCGTGCATTGGCTATCATTGCGCCCACTGATCTATAGCGTGCACAGAAGAGACCTCGTCAAATCGAGGCGCCGAAGGCGCAACACGCTCGGAAACGCTCAGGCAAAAGGACTGAGTACGCTGATCAGCTCTGGAGAGCGGCCAAACGGCCCACCGAAGGGGTATGTGGCGCTCGCGCTCGCGGCGGCCATTGATCTCTCAGGTTGCAAAGGACAGAGGGGCGGCGGGCCTGGCGGCCTGCCGTCCTTTTTTTTGCACTTTGAGCAAGACGGGCCAGGAATATGGGTTCAAAAACACCGCTTTACGACAACCACGTTGATGCCGGCGCGCGTATCGTCGACTTCGGCGGCTGGGATATGCCGCTGCATTACGGCTCGCAAAAAGAAGAGCATCACGCGGTGCGGCAAAAGGCCGGCGTCTTCGATGTCTCGCACATGACGATCGTCGACCTCGGCGGCGAGCGCGTCCGCGAGTTCCTGCAATACCTCGTCGCCAATGACGTGGCCAAGCTCAAGGACTACGGCAAGGCGCTGTACACGTGCATGCTCAATCCGGATGGCGGTGTCATCGACGACCTGATCATCTATTTCATGGCGGACAGGGCGTACCGCCTGATCGTCAACGCGGCGACACGAGAAAAAGACCTTGCCTGGATTCGCCAGCAGGCCGGGCCATTCGCGATCGATGTCGTCGAAAGAGCCGAGTTGGCCATGATTGCGGTTCAGGGTCCGGACGCGCGCAAACTGGCGGCTCCCTGCGTCGATGCCGAGTGGCGCGATGCAGCGCTCGCGTTGAAGCCCTTCAACGGCCTGCAGGCAGGCGACATTTTTGTCGCACGTACGGGATACACCGGCGAGGACGGCTGGGAAATGGTACTGCCTGCCTCAGAAGCACCGGCTGTCTGGAATCGGCTGCTCGCCGCAGGCGTTGCGCCCTGCGGACTCGGCGCCCGCGACACGCTGCGGCTCGAGGCTGCGATGAACCTGTACGGTTCCGACATGGACGAGTCGATATCGCCGCTCGAGGCGGGCCTCGGCTGGACCGTAGCCTGGGAGCCGGGTGAGCGGGACTTCATCGGCCGCACACCGCTCGAGGCATTACGTAACTCCCCGGACAGACAGCGCTTTGTCGGTCTGCTACTAGAAGACCGTGGCGTGTTGCGAAACCACCAGCGGGTGGTCGTGGAAGGTGTCGGCGAGGGCGAGATCACCAGCGGCGGCTTCTCGCCGACGATCGGGCGCTCCATTGCGCTTGCGCGCGTTCCCGCGGGCGACTACGACCGTGCCCAGGTCGACATCAGGGGCAAGTTACTGAATGTTCGCATCGTCAAGACGCCATTCGTAAGAAACGGGCAAATACGCATCGACGTTTGACGCCGACGCTGATCAATCCATAGGGAGTAGCACAATGAGTGAATTGCCTGGAGATCTGCTTTACACGAACGATCACGAGTGGCTGCGGCGTGAAGACGACGGTAGTGTCACCATCGGCATTACCGATCATGCGGCGACATCGCTGGGCGACCTCGTTTACGTGGAATTACCGGAAGTCGGGCAGGACGTCGAGAGCGGCGGGGAAATGGCGGTTGTCGAATCCGTTAAAGCGGCATCCGACGTATATGCGCCGATCGCCGGCGAAGTAAATGCCGTCAACGAGGAGCTGGCCGACGATCCCGAAAAGATCAACTCGGAGCCGTACGGAGAAGGTTGGATTGTGCGCATGACTCCGCACGACGCTATCGATGAAAGTGAGTTGATGTCGCCGGACGCTTACCAGCAACTCCTCGACGAGCTCGAAGATTGAGCAAATAGACATGCCTTTCATACCCCATACCGACAAAGATACGCGGGAAATGCTCGCAGCCATTGGCGCAGAGACGATCGAGGATCTTTTCGATGAGATTCCGGCGGAGCTTCGCATCGATCATCTGCACGGCGTTCCCGAAGCCCACAGCGAAATGGAGGTGTCGCGGCTCATGCGGGAGCGTGCTGCAATGGACGGCACGCCGATGTGCTTCATCGGGGCCGGCGCCTACGAGCACCACATTCCCACCGCGGTGTGGGACATCGCAACGCGCGGTGAGTACTACAGCGCATACACGCCTTACCAGGCCGAGGCAAGCCAGGGCACGCTGCAGACCATCTACGAATACCAGACGATGATCACGGAGCTGACGGGCCTCGATGTCAGCAATGCCTCTTTGTACGACGGTGCTTCCGCACTTGCGGAGGCCGCCCTGATGTCGGTCCGTACCAATCGGCGGGTCAAAAGCGGGCGGGTCTTGCTTGCGCCCGGCGTCAATCCCGTTTACGAACAGGTCGCGGCGGCCATTGCCGGAAGCCAGGGCGTGAGTTTCGAACGTCTGCCACTGGATGCTGCTTCAGGCAACGTGGCTTTCGAGGCACTCAGCGACGATCGCGAACCGGTCGCCGTCGTCATGCAGCAACCCTCGTTTCCCGGCACGCTGGAGGATGTCGACCGGCTGACGGACTGGGCACACGCCCAGGGTGCACTGGTAATAGCAATCGTCAACCCGATGTCGCTGGCCATTCTGAAAGCGCCGGGTCACTGGGGCGCGGAAGGTGCCGACATCGCCTGTGGCGAAGGCCAGCCGCTCGGCGTGCCGCTGTCGTCCGGCGGCCCGTACTTCGGGTTCATGACCTGTAAGCAAAAGCACGTGCGGCAGATGCCGGGCCGCATAGTCGGCCGTACCACCGACCTGGACGGCAATCCCGGATTCGCCCTGACGCTGCAGGCTCGCGAGCAACACATTCGACGTTCCAAGGCGACGTCGAACATTTGCACGAACCAGGGACTCATGGTTACCGCCGCCACGATTTACATGTCGCTGCTCGGTTTCCAGGGCATGGCCCAGGTCGCGCGACGTTCGCATTCGAACACGACGCGACTTGTCGACGGCCTCTGCGGCATCGACGGCGTGGAGCGAATGTACGAGGGGCCGCACTTCCACGAAGTGGCGCTGAAACTCGATCGTCCGGTAGCGCCGGTGCTCGAGGCGCTGGCGGAAGAGAACATTCTCGGCGGCTTCGACCTGACGAAATTCAGCGGCAGCGACGCGTTGCTGGTGTGCGCGACGGAGACGAAAACCGACGCCGACATCGACGCCTGCGTCGCGGCATTTTCGAGAATCATGGCCTGAACGGGCCGGGGAACCAAGAGTGGCAAAAATTCGATTCGAGCACGCCTCTTACCGCACCTGCGGCGATTTGCCCGCTGTCGGCAGCCGCGCCCCGGACGTGTCGCTGGTGAATACCCGCCTGCAGAACGTGTCGCTTGCGAACTGGATGGGCATGCGCAAGATCATGAACATCTTCGTCAGCATCGACACGTCGGTATGTGCCGAATCGGTCGTCAAGTTCGAGCGTTACGTCGGCGAAAGCAACGACATCGCTATGCTGATGGTTTCTTACGACCTGCCATTTGCACACCTGCGGTTCCAGCGCGAACACGATTTGAAGCAGGTGATCGGCTTGTCCGCGATTCGCCACGCCGGATTCGGCGACAACTACGGCGTACAGATCATTGACGGTCCGCTGGCCGGCATGTTTTCCCGCGCCGTCGTGGTTCTGGATGAGAACAACACGGTCGTGCACAGCGAGCTGATCGAGGACGTAACCACCGAACCGAACTACCGCGCGGCTTTCCGCGCGCTTGGAATAGACATCGACGAAGACTGATATGAGCCTACTGATATTTGAGAAATCACGCTCCGGCCGCCGCGCGTACGCACAGGCTCCCCTGGATTCCGACGCAACCGACATCCCCGCGCAGTTCATGCGCGACGACAAGCCGCGATTGCCGGAAGCCTCCGAGTTGCAGGTTGTGCGTCACTACACGCGTCTTTCGCAGAAGAACTTTTCGATCGATACGCAGTTCTACCCGCTTGGTTCCTGCACGATGAAATACAATCCGCGTGCCTGCAACGCGATGGCCTTGCTGCCGGAGTTTGCGGGCCGCCATCCGCTCGGCCCGGTCAGTCACGGCCAGGGCTTCCTGCACTGCATGTACGAGCTGCAGGAAATGCTCAAGGACGTAACGGGCATGAAAGGCGTTTCGCTGACGCCCATGGCAGGGGCGCAGGGCGAGCTTGCCGGCGTTGCCATGATCAAGGCCTATCACGATGCCCGGGGCGATACAGAGCGAACGGAAATTATCGTGCCCGACGCGGCACACGGCACAAATCCGGCGACGGCGACCATGTGCGGCTGCACGGTGAGGGAAATCCCGACCGGCCCGGATGGCGATATCGAAATCGATGCGTTGAAGGCCGTGCTCGGACCGAAGACTGCCGGCATCATGCTCACGAACCCGTCGACGCTCGGCGTTTTCGAGCGGCACATCAAGGACGTGGCCGACATAGTTCACGACGCGGGCGGGCTGTTGTATTACGACGGTGCGAACCTGAACGCGATTCTCGGCAAAGTGCGTCCGGGCGACATGGACTTCGACGTCATTCACATGAACCTGCACAAAACATTTTCGACACCGCACGGCGGCGGTGGCCCGGGTTCCGGGGCCGTTGGCGTCAACAACCGCCTGCTGCCCTTCATGCCGATTCCCGTCGTCGCCGAGAAGGAAGTCGACGGCAAGACGGTTTACGACTGGCTCACTGAAGACGACCTGCCGCAGAGCATCGGGCGCCTGTCGGGCTTCATGGGCAACGCGGGCGTGCTGTTGCGTGCGTATGTCTACATGCGCATGGTCGGTCGAGACGGTATGGAGCGCATCGCGGAGTACGCGACACTGAACGCCAACTACCTGATGGCGCGCCTGCGTGATGCCGGTTTCGAATTGGCCTACCCCGAGCGGCGCGCGAGCCACGAGTTCATCGTGACCTTGAAGCACGAGGCCAAATCCTCGCACCTGACGGCGATGGACGTTGCCAAGGCCTTGCTGGATCGCAACTATCATGCGCCGACGACCTACTTCCCGCTGCTCGTTCCCGAGTGCCTGCTGATCGAGCCGACGGAAACCGAAAGCAAGGAAACACTGGACGGATTCGTGGCCGCGATGATCGAAATCGCGCGTGCGGCGAAAGAGGACGGTGTCGAATACAAGGAAGCACCGTACACGATGCCGGTCCGCCGACTCGATGACGTCAAGGCGGCCCGCCAGCTGGACCTCGCCTTTCGCCCCTGATTTTGCTCAAATAGGGAACCGCCCCGCCTGCAGATAGTCGAGAATAAGGCTACCCCGGGCGTGCGGCCCTCAAATGATCAGGACGAATATGACCATCGGCAGGTTTCTGGCGGCAGTCGCCGCGATTCTCTCCAGTGTTGCGGCAAGCGCCGCCGAAGATACGGCGTGGACCGAGACGATCGAGCGGATCTCTTCCGGAGTCGTATCCATACGCGTAGACAGTACGCGGGCCTTCGATACCGAGTGGAACAGCTCGAGCCAGGCGACCGGGTTCGTCGTCGACGCCGAGCGCGGCCTCATTCTCACCAATCGGCACGTCGTGACGCCGGGTCCGGTCATCGCCGAGGCCGTTTTCCGAAATAACGAGGAAGTGCGCCTGACGCCCTTGTATCGCGATCCGGTCCATGACTTCGGTTTTTTCAGTTACGATCCCGCGGCGCTACGTTACATAAAGCCCGTGGAGCTGCCGCTGGACCCGGATGGCGCCGGCATAGGCAGGGAAATTCGCGTTATCGGCAACGACGCCGGCGAACAGCTGTCGATACTGGCTGGCACGATTGCACGGCTGGATCGCAAGGCGCCTGAATACGGCCGCGGCAAATACAACGACTTCAATACTTTCTATCTGCAGGCCGCCTCGGGAACGTCCGGAGGGTCCTCGGGATCGCCGGTCGTCGACATCGACGGGCAGGTAGTGGCGCTCAATGCGGGCGCCAACAACTCGGCTGCCAGCAGCTTCTTCCTTCCGCTGGAGAGGATCGATCGCGCACTGAAGAATTTGCAGAACGACGAGCCTGTTACGCGCGGCACGCTGCAAACGACGTTCCAAAGCAAGGCCTACGACGAATTGCACCGGCTCGGGTTAACGGCGGAATCGGAACGCATTGCGAGGTCAGCGTTTCCCGACCAGACCGGCATGTTGACCGTCAACCAGGTTATTCCCGATTCGCCGGCGGCGGGCAATCTGGCACCAGGCGACATCCTGTTGCGGGTCAACAACGAGCTCGTTACGAAGTTCGTACCGCTGGAAGCAATACTCGACAGCAACGTCGGCAATGACGTCGATATCGAAGTGGAGCGCGGCGGAAAGCGTATCGAGGTCAAAGTGCGCGTTGACGACCTGCATTCGATTACGCCGGACGAGTATCTCGAATTCGGCGATGCCATTGTCAACAAGTTGTCGTATCAACAGGCGCGACACTACAATCGCGCCGCGGAAGGCGTATACGTGGCAAATCCCGGCTACCTGTTGTCGAAAGCCGCGATTCCGCGTGGCGCCGTGATCGTTGAAATCGACGGCAACGAAGTTCACGACCTCGACGATTTCGAAGCGGCACTGGACGAGCTGGCCGACGGTGAGCGTGCACTGGTGCGCTACGTCACGATGGAAAACCCGCAGAACTCAGTCGTGCGGCTCCTGGAAATGGACCGTGTCTGGTTTCCCGCAAGGCGTTGCACGCGTGACGACACGCTCGGATTCTGGCCGTGCAGGGACCTCAGGGAAGGGCCGCCGCCGGAGCCGCCGAAGGTGTCCAGCACACGACTGACGGGTTATGCAGACCCGATTGCGCGGCAGGTGTCGCGCTCGCTGGTCGTCGTGACCTTCGACTTGCCTTACACGCTGTCGGGGGTATCGGACCGTCACTACTACGGTACGGGACTGATTGTCGACAAGGAACGCGGATACGTGCTCGTCGATCGCAATACCGTGCCGATTGCCATCGGCGACGTTACCGTCACATTCGCCGGTTCGCTGGAGGTCAAGGGCAAGATCGAGCAATTGCACCCGCTGCATAATTTCGCGCTCGTTTCCTACGACCCGGCAAGCATTGGCGATACGCCCGTCAGGGAAGCGGAGTTCAATACCGCTACGCTGAAGCCAGGGGACGATGTCTGGGTGGTGGGAATCAAGGCGGACCACCAGCTCATTCACCAGAAAAGCACCGTATCATCGGTGGACCCCTTGCTGCTGCCGCTGTCACGAACCTTGCGGTTCCGCGATTCGAACATCGAGGGCATCACGCTCGTGAACGCACCGAGCGACGTTGACGGAGTGCTCGTCGACAAGCGTGGGCGCGTCGTAGCGACATGGTCGAGTTTCGTGCTGCAATCGGGCGGCGACACGGCGCAGTTCAACCGGGGCGTCGGCAGTGAACTCGTCAAGCAATTCGTGGAAACCGTGCGCGAGGGTAGGCCGTTTTATTCACTTGAAGCCGAGTTCGTGTACGCGCCGCTTTTCGCCGCCCGCAAGATGGGCGTTGATGAAGAGTGGATCGCGCGGCTCGAAGAAAACAACCCGGTACGCCGACGGGCGCTCAGCATTACGCGGCTGGTTGCCGGCACGCCGGCTTCGGAGTTGCTGCGAAACGGTGACATGGTGCTGGCGATAGACGGCGATGTGGTTACGTCTTACCGCGAACTCGAGGAGGCGGTCCAAAAGCCGGAGGTGACGGTTACCGTATGGCGCAATGATGCAGTTCAGGAGATCAAAGTCCGGACCGCTGCTCTGGACGGGCTCGGCATCGATCGGGCGATTTCCTGGGCAGGCGCATTGTTGCAGAACCCGCACCGTGCCATGGCGGCGCAGCGCGGCGTGGATACGGACGGCGTGTACGTGGCGTACTTCAGTTACGGGTCGCCGGCAACGCGTTATGGTCTGTGGGCGGGTCGCCGCGTCGTCGAGGTGAACGAAGAACCGACGCCCGATTTGCAGGCATTCATCGATGCGGTCAAAGACCTGGAGCATCGCGAGTCGGTGCGATTGAAAACCGTCACGTGGAACGGTACGGCCGAGGTCATCACGCTGAAAATCGACAACCAGTATTGGCCCGCCTATGAGCTCAGGCGGACCGCCGACGGCTGGAAGCGCACCGGTTTTGGCTCCTAGGCATTACAGGCGTCGATGGCCGTTGGCAGCCATTCTGGTAATAGCTTCGCTCGGCTATGGCTTCGCGAGCGCCCAGTCCATGTACAAATACCGCGGTGATGACGGCGAGTGGATCTATAGCGACCGACCTCCCGACGAAGGCCAGACGGTAGAGGTTCGCAGCTTCGACGCGAAACCCGCCAAGGGTACGGTGACGGTCACGAAGGAGCTGGTTGGCGACAACCTGCAGATCAGGGCGCACAACGGCTTGCATGCGCCGGTCGAAGTCGCTCTGCGCTTCAACCGTATCGAAGGCGTCGAATATCCGCACCCGGACGATCGTCTCCGCTGGGTGCTGCCTCCGCTCAGCGACCTTACGCTGCTCAGTCTCGCCGTGCTGGGCGAGGCGGCGGCTCCCGATGTCGATTATCGGTTCGACTACCTGCCGGGCGACCCGAGCGCGGTGCATCGCGCGCCAGACGGCTATCGCGTGCCTTATTCGGCCGGGAGCAATTACCCGATCACGCAGGCGTATCCTGATGCCGTAACGCATCGTACGCTCGAGAGCCGTTACGCAGTGGATATCGCCATGCCGATCGGCACCGACGTGCTCGCCGCCCGCGGCGGCATTGTATTCGATGTCGTGGGCGACAGTTTCCGCGGTGGCGTCAGGCGCAAAGAGCACGCGCACGCAGCCAATGTCGTGCGCATTCTGCACGACGACGGCACGTTCGCCGTTTACGCTCACCTGCACTGGGACTCGATCCGTGTAAGACCCGGTGAGCGCGTGCGGGCCGGCCAGTACATCGCCGATTCCGGCAACACCGGGTATTCCAGCGGGCCGCACCTGCACTTCGCCGTGCAGCGCAACGCAGGTATGCGCATTGAGGCCTTGCCGGTGGAATTCAGAGGAGCGGATTCCGGCCGCGTAGTGCCGGCCACGGGGAATGTGCTGACGGCATATCCGTAACAAAAACCGGTTTTTCGGTCAGGTGTGCAGTTGCGCTGCCAGTGCTTCCCAGGTCGTGACGGGCAATTCGCAATGTGTACCCAGGCAACGGTAGGCGACCGTCTCACCGTCGATGGACTTCCGGTCCGCCAGTGCCCCGGGGAGGTCGCTGGCATCCGTCGGGATCGCAAAAACGAGGCGGCGCGGTGCATACAGTTTTGCCGCGGATTCCTGCCAGCGCTGAATCTCGTCTGCCTCGCCGCGGATGATGATGATCTCCGGGTGCTCGAGGTATTCCTCCAGCGCTGTAAGCAGGCTGACGTGACCGTGCGGATACTCGTCCATGGCTTTCCAGCCAGCACGCAGCGTACGCTCTGCCGCATCCAGGTATCGCGTCTCGCCGAGCATGAAGCCGAGACGTTGCAGCGCGAATGCGGCAATGCCGTTGCCTGACGGCACGGCCTCGTCCGCAAGCGGTTTCGGGCGATGAATGAGCGTCTCGTGGTCGTCGGCGGTGAAATAAAACCCACCGGACTCCGGATCTTCGAAATGCAGCAGCAAGAGGTCGGCAATCTCGATCGCGAGCTGCAGGTGTTCGGTATCCCAGCTGGCCTGCAGCAATTCGAATTGCGCATCGAGCAGGAACGCATGATCGTCGAGGTAGGCTGGAAATCTCGCTTCGTTGTCCTTGTAGCTGGCGAGCAGTCGGCCGTCCTTCACCAGGTGCTTGCGCAGGAATCGAGTTGCGGCGACGGCAGCGTCGATGAGTTCAGGCCGATCCAGCGCGCGACCCGCTATCGCAAGTCCGCGAATGGCCAGTGCATTCCACGCAGTAAGCTGTTTCTCGTCGCGCCCCGGCGCAACGCGTGTCGAGCGCGCCTCGAGTAAAACCTCTTTTGCGCCGGCGATAGCCGATTGGACCTGCTGCGCGGTGCGGCCCGATGTCGCGGCAATATCCTGCAGTGACTTGCGTACGGTCAAGTGCCATTGACCCTCGAAGTTAGGCTTGTCGTCGAGGCCGAAGCGCGCCGCGAATACCTCGTAATCGTCACCGAGGAGATCCCGGACCTGCCCGGGTTTCCACAGGTAAAACAGGCCTTCATGGCCTTCGGAATCGGCATCCCGCGTTGCGTAGAAACCGCCGTTTTCGGCCTGCATGTCGGCCAGCATCCAGTCGGCGGTCGCGCCGGCGGCGTCCGAGAACGCCGTTTCGCCCGTTGCCAGCCAGGCCTGTGCGTAGAGCGCAAGCAAGGGCCCGTTGTCGTACAACATTTTTTCGAAGTGCGGGATCTGCCAGAGACGGTCCACCGAATAGCGGCAAAAGCCTCCGCCGACGTGGTCGAACAAGCCGCCTTCGGCCATGCGCGTCATCGTCAGCGTTGCCATGAATAACGCCTCGATATCGGGCTCGGCATCGCCGGCCGTCGTACGCCAATGGCGCAGCAAGCGGTCAATCGTCGTGGGATGGGGAAACTTGGGCGCGGAACCGAAGCCGCCGAACTCCCGATCGAAGTTCTGCGCGAACCTGTCGCGGGCATTCGCCAGCGGCGCGGCGTTCAACTCGCTGCCGGAATCGGCCGGCGACGGTTCGAGTTTCGTGAAGACCTCCACCAGCCTGTCGCTCTGGGCACGAACCTCGTCGCGCTTGTCCGCATAGTAGGTGGCGACACTGTTCAACAACTCGCTGAACGCAGGCATGCCGTAGCGAGCGTCCTTCGGAAAATAGGTGCCACCGAAGAACGGGCGCTGATCGTCTGCATCGAGGAACATCGTCAGCGGCCAGCCGCCGCCGCGCTGGGTCAACAACTGGTGCGCCGTCTGGTAGATCTTGTCGACGTCGGGGCGCTCCTCGCGATCGACCTTGATGTTCACGAACAACTCGTTCATGACCGCCGCAGTGGGCTCGTCCTCGAAAGATTCATGCGCCATGACGTGACACCAGTGGCACGCTGAATAGCCGACCGATAACAGGACGGGCTTGCCGCTCTCGCGCGCCGCGTGAAACGCTTCGTCGCCCCACGGGTACCAGTCGACAGGATTGTCGGCGTGCTGCAAGAGATACGGGCTGGTTTCCCGGGCGAGGCGGTTGGGCATGGAATCTCCGTGGCGGCAGCCACTATGACATGGCCATGAAACTGACTATGATACCTGTCTTGTGTCGATGCCGAGCCGGATTTAATGCTGACTTATCCCGAGATCGACCCGGTCATTTTCTCGATCGGGTTTCTCAAAATACGCTGGTACGGGCTGATGTACGTAGTCGGCTTTGTATTCGCGTGGTGGCTCGCGAGACGGCGCGCACGGGAGAGCTGGTCCATCATCAAGCCGGCCCAGGTGGACGACCTGTTGTTTTACGGCATGCTCGGCGTGATCGTCGGTGGTCGCGTCGGCTATGTGTTCGTCTACGGTTTCGACCAGTTAATGAGCGATCCCCTGTACCTGGTCCGGATCACCGAGGGTGGCATGTCCTTCCACGGCGGCCTGGCCGGGGTGATGCTCGCGATGTGGGCATACGCGCGAAGACTCGGTGTGCGGGTCTGGGGTGTGCTTGATTTCGTGGCGCCCATCACCCCGCTCGGGCTGTTCTTCGGGCGCATCGGTAACTTCATCAACGGCGAGCTGTGGGGAAAACCCACCGACGTACCCTGGGGCTTTAACGTGAATGGCGTGGTTCTGCACCCGTCGATGTTGTATGAGGCGCTGCTCGAAGGCCTGGTGCTGTTCCTGATTCTGTGGTCGTTCTCGGGCAAGGAGCGACCGTATATGTCGGTCTCGGGCCTGTTTTTGCTCCTGTACGGCGTATTTCGATTCGTGGTCGAGTTCGTCCGCGTACCGGACAGCCATCTCGGCTACCTGGCGATGGACTGGCTGACCCTGGCGATGGACTGGCTGACGATGGGGCAAATCCTGAGCATCCCGATGATCGTCTTCGGCGCGATCCTGATTTTCCTCGCTTACCGGCCACGCTCGAGATCACTGGAGGGGCGAGCATGAAGCAGTACCTCGATCTGATGAGGCTCGTGCGCGAAACGGGCAGCCGCAAGGAGGACCGCACGGGCACCGGCACGCTCAGTGTCTTCGGCCACCAGATGCGCTTCGATCTCAACCACGGATTTCCGCTGGTAACGACCAAGAAGCTGCATTTGCGCTCGATCATTCATGAATTGCTGTGGTTCCTGACCGGTGACAGCAACATCCGTTACCTGAAGGAAAACGGCGTTTCCATCTGGGATTCCTGGGCAGATGAGAATGGCGATCTCGGCCCGGTTTATGGTGTGCAATGGCGCGCCTGGCCGACGCCCGACGGCGGCAGCATCGACCAGATTTCCAACATTATGCGGCAGCTGCGCGAAACGCCCGATTCACGCCGCATCATGCTGAGCGCCTGGAACGTCGCCGAGATCGATAACATGGCGTTGCCGCCCTGTCACTGCCTGTTCCAGTTCCACGTCGCTGACGGCAAGTTGTCCTGCCAGTTGTACCAGCGTAGCTGCGACATCTTCCTGGGCGTGCCGTTCAACATCGCATCGTATGCGCTGTTGACGCACATGCTCGCCCAGCAGGCCGAC
>CALZMQ010000062.1 GCA_945788625.1 uncultured Woeseiaceae bacterium | reverse complement strand
GCACACGCCTTCGTGCTCGCAGTGGCTGTCGGCGCCGCTGCACTCGGTGATAGACACCGGACCCTCGAGCGCGTCGATGACATCGGCGGCGCTGATTTCACGCGGCCCCCGGGACAGCTGATAGCCGCCGTTGGCGCCGCGCGTGGAGGTGACGAGCCCGGACCGGGCCAGCGATTTGAGCAGCTTGCTGACCGTGGGCAATGCGATGCCAGTGGCCGAAGCGACGTCGGCGGCGCTGCACACGGAGGCCTGGTTCGCCGCCAGGTGGGCGAGCAAAACCGTGCCGTAATCGGTGAGTTTGCTGATTCTGAGCATCTCTCGCTCCGGGGCCGGTGGAATAAAGGACTATTTTAGTCCTATTTGCGTGCGCAGGCTATACCGGAGGTCGATTTCGTGCAGCGCCTGAGGAGGATGTTTTGTTATGCTACGCCGGCCCGGCAAGCCTGGCGCGGGCGCAGACCTCAGCAGAAGAACAGACAAGAAATACGGTGAACGAGATTTCCGACAACCTGATCGAGATTCACGATCTCAAGTTTTCGCGCGGTCACCGCGCGATATTCGACGGGCTGAACCTGGTCATCAAGCGCGGCCAGGTCACGGCTTTGATGGGGCCGAGCGGTACCGGGAAGACGACATTGCTGCGGCTCATAACGCGTCAGCTGATACCGGAACACGGCACCATTCATGTCGATGGCGTCGACATCTCGACGCTGAACATGTCCGAGTTGTACCGCTTGCGGCAACGCTTCGGCATGCTGTTTCAAAACGGTGCACTACTGACCGACCTCAATGTTTTCGAGAACGTCGCATTTCCCCTGCGCGAGCACACCAAGCTGACGAATCGGCTTATACGTCATGTCGTACTCACGAAGCTGCATGCCGTCGGGCTACGCGGCGCGGCGGACATGATGCCCGCGGAATTGTCCGGCGGCATGGCGCGCCGGGTAGCGCTGGCGCGTGCCATGGTCATGGATCCCGATATCCTGATTTACGACGAGCCGTTTGTCGGGCTCGATCCGATCTCCATGGGAGTCATCGTTCGCCTTGTGCGCCGCATGAACGATGCGCTGGGAATAACGAGCGTCATCGTGAGTCACGATGTGGCCGAAGTATCGACGGTTGCGGACTGCAGTTTCCTGATATCCCACGGTAAGGTCGCTGCATCGGGCAGCCCGGACGAGCTGCGCCTGGCGAAATCCGACCTGGTACGGCAATTCATGCACGGCATGGCGGATGGCCCGGTAGCGTTTCATTTCGACGCGCCCGGTTACGAAGAGCAACTGCTCGGACGGGACGCCGAGTGACTGCGTTATTCCGCGAGATCTATAACGCGGTTACCGAGTTCTTGCGCACCTTCGGTGCGTTTCAGCTTTTCTTCCTGCGGCTGCTGCGGCACTCGCCCGGTATGCTGGTATCGCGTTTCGATCTCGTCGTCATGCAGGTATTCAACTCGGGCGCCCTGTCGCTGGTCATTATCATGGTGTCCGGACTGTTCGTCGGTGGGGTCCTGGGTCTCCAGGGATACTCCAACCTGTCGAGATTCAACGCCGAGGACTGGACCGGCGTGGCCGCCGCGTTCGGGCTGGTCAAAGAGCTCGGGCCCGTGATTACCGCCTTGCTGTTCGCAGGCCGCGCCGGAACGGCGTTGACGTCGGAAATCGGCCTGATGAAGGCAACCGACCAGTTGTCGGCGATGGAGATGATGGCCGTAAACCCGGTGCGTCGTGTCCTGGTGCCGAGATTCCTGGGCGGTGTCATCGCGATGCCATTGCTGGCGGCGATTTTCAGTGCTGTCGGAATGTTTGGCGCTCACCTCGTCGGTGTGGAGATGTTCGGCGTGGACGTCGGCTCATTCTGGCAACAGATTCAGTTGACCGTGGAACTGGACGATGTCAAGGAAGGTATTTTCAAGAGCATCGTGTTCGGCGTGGCGGCGAGCCTGATCGCCGTATGGGAAGGCTATAATGCGATTCCGACGGCGGAGGGTGTCGGCAGGGCGACAACCCGAACAGTGGTGATTACCGCGATCGCAGTCCTGGTGTTCGACTTCATGATCACCGCAGCCATGATTTGAGGATTTGAGATGCAACAAACACGTTCCGTTGAGGTTGGTACCGGCTTGTTCGTGCTGTTAGGCATGGGCGCGTTGTTTTTCCTGACGACACAAACGACAGGGGGCAACGATTTCACGGCGGAGGAAGTCTATGAGGTCGAGGCGCGCTTTGAAAACGTCGGCAGCCTGAGAACCCGTGCACCGGTCGCGATGTCGGGCGTGACGATCGGTCGGGTTACTAACGTGGCCTTTGATCCGGTGTCGCTCGAGGCCGTCGTCACCCTGGTCATCGATGGTCAGTATGATCAGATCCCGGACGACACCGATGCGAGTATCCTGACGTCCGGCATCCTGGGCAGCCAGTACATCGGATTGCAGGCAGGCGGATCGGATATTTATCTCGAGGACGGCAGCGAGATTCTGTTTACGCAGTCGGCCATCGTGCTCGAGAACCTGATCGGCAAGTTCCTGGTGAACGCCGGGTCCGGCAAAGACGACTGATACGGATAAGGAGCAAGGCAATGAGACGAATGCTGAAGGGATTGCTCGTTGTGAGCGTACTAGCCGGTTTCGGGAGCGCAGCGGCGGACTCGCCGAACATGGTCGTCGAAGATTCGGTCGCGTTGCTGGCCGAAAAACTGGATGGTCGCAAGGACGAGCTGGCGGCAGATCGGCAGGCCCTGTACGTCATCATTGACGATATTCTGTTGCCACGTTTCGATCGCAAATTCGCCGCCCAGGCCGTGCTGGCGAAACACTGGCGCAGCGCAGACGATACGCAAAGGACTCGGTTCATCGCGGCGTTCTACCAGGCGCTGCTGCGCCGCTACGCGGATGGCATTCTCGAGTTTGAGCCCGACAAGATCAAGGTCTTGCCGTACCGGGGCGACGACACGAAAAAACGGACCAAGGTCAGGAGCACGGTCGCCCTCGACGATGGCAGCAAGGTCGCTGTCGACTACGAACTGGTGAAGCGCAAGAGTGGTTGGCTGGTTTTCAACGTCGTCATCGAAGGCGTGTCCTACGTGCGCAATTTCCGCGCCGAACTGGATTCGGAAATCCGCAGATCGAGCCTTGACGCGGTCATAGCACGCCTCGAGGGCGAGGCGGGCATTTCCTTCGATGAATGACTTCACACTGGAAGACTTCGGTGACGGCCGCCGTTCGAGGAACATACCCAGCTCGAGATCGACCTGTCCGGCGTGACGGACACCGATTCGGCGGGCCTTGCGCTATTGCTGGAGTGGGTAACCTGGGCGAATCACACGGTTCGCGAAGTGCGCTTCACGGGCATGCCGGAGCGGGTGCTGGCGATTGCGAAGACGACCGAGGTAGACGGACTGCTCACCCGCGGCGAACGCTGGGCCGGGTTCATCGAGGCGCCCGAAACCTAGGCATGGCGTCGCAGGAGCGGCCTACGTGCCCTTGGCGTATTCCAGCCGCGATTCAATAATCTTCGTCGTCTTCCAGGAACTCGTCGTAGAAGTCGTCGTCTTCCGGCGGGTTGCCGTCGTAGACCTGGTATTCACGGTTTTGCAGATAGGACTCGCGAGTCGTGACGTAGAGGTCTTTCGAGTCTTCGATGAACTTTTCGGCCGACAGTATGCGTGAGCGCAATTCGATCAGGCGCAAGCCGTAAAGCTTGCTGCGGACAGACGTGTTGTCGTATTGGTAAAGAGGGTCGGCCGCGATATCCAGGGGCAGCAAAAGTCCGTCGCGCAGCGTTTGCGGCCCCAGGAACGGCACCATGACGTAAGGCCCGTTCGGCACGCCCCATACCGCGGCGGTCTGGCCGAAGTCCTCAGGACGCGCTTCAAGGCCGCTCGCCGTCGCAATATCGAAGATGCCGCCAATGCCGACCGTGCTGTTGACGGCAAAGCGTATGAATTCACCGAAGCCGTCGGTTGGCTTCCCCTGCAAGAAATTATTGACCATCGAGCGCGGCGCGATGAGGTTCTTGAAGAAGTTGGTGATGCCCGTGCGTACCGGCCTGGGCAGGACCTTTTGGTAGCCTTTTGCGAGCGGCTTGAGGGTGACTTTGTCGACGGCGGTATTGACGTCAAACAGCGTTCTGTTCAATGGTTCCCATGGGTCGCTCTCCGCACGTTGCTCGGCCGGAACGCTGGCACAAGCACTCAGCGATGCAAAAAGCAGCGCCGCCAGTGGCCCTTTCGCACGTCGATGCCAACTGATCGGGGACACGCCTAGCTCGCGTTTCGCGCGGACGTGCCCACAGGCTTGTCGCGCTGCATGCGCCTGAGCTGCTCTTCACTCATGAATTCGCGAATGAAGTCGATGCGCGCCTCGAAGCGAATCCTCTGGATCTCCTCGAGTTCAGGGAGGCGCAGCGCCTGCTGCAGGTAACTGATGCCGCCCGGCAGGTCACCGATCATCAGGCGGTACTCCGAGAGGTAGTAGTACGCTTCGGCATCCTCGTCTGCCTCGCTCGCCGCGCGCGCAATCAGGCGCACCTGCTCCGGAGTCGGAGGCACGTTGTTCATCAGGTCGAGTAACAACGTGTGCGCCTTCGTAGCCTGGCCCAGTTGCAGGAGCCGTTCACCGTAATCGAGCACGAGCGGCACGTTGCGCGGGAACAGCGCGACGGCGTGTTCGTAGTTATCGATGGCTTCGCGCGGCTGGTCCAGGGCCACCAGAGTCTGGGCGACGCCGATGTGATAGGCGATCACCGACTCGTCCTTCTCCAGCAGCTCGCGAAATATCTCGAGTGCCTGCAAGTGTTTGCCAGCCCGCTGATAGGCGACTGCGCGGCCGTAACGTTCGACGTCATTCTGCTTTTCGTACGGCCGCTTCTCGAAGTACGCCACGGCCTCTTTCGCGGTGTCGAAGCGGGTTACTATCATGCGCACCCTGGCAATGCCGTAGCCGGTTGTGTCGTCGCTGCGAATAACGGGGTAGTCCCTCGCACGGTTTTTCGACTCCGCAATACGCGCGGTCGTGACCGGGTGCGTGCGCAGGAACTCCGGCGCGCGCATGTCGGGGCTCGTGGTCGTCTGTCGCGACATTACCTCGAAAAACGACGCCATGCCGTAGGGGTCGAAGCCGGCATCTGCGAGGGCCGCAATACCGATGCGGTCGGCCTCGTACTCGTTGGTACGGGTGAAGTTGATCTGCTGCTGAGCGGCCGTGCCCTGGGCAACCGCCATCGCGCCCTGAACGGCGTCCGCGCTGCCGCCGGCTGCGGCAACGATGATCGCGCCGAGCATCATCGCCGTGCTCAGGATGCTCTGCCGCGAGTTCGCGTGAATCGCCCGCGCGATGTGCCGCTGAGTAACATGCGCGACTTCGTGTGCCAGTACACCGGCCAGTTCGTCCTCATTGCGCGTGGCCTCGAGGAGTCCGGTGTGTACGCCGATATAGCCGCCGGGCAATGCGAACGCGTTGATACGCGGGTCCTCAACGACGAAGAACGTAAAATCGTGGTCGCCCTCATTGGTCTGCGCCGCAATGCGGCTGCCGATCTCGTTGATGTACTCGATGACCAGCGGGTCTTCGACGACCTGTCCGCTGCGGCGGATATCGCGCATGATCATGCGGCCGAGCTGCGATTCCTCGTTGTTGTTAAGGATGGCGTCGGCCGGGCTGCCCATATCTGGCAGCTTGATGTCATCGGCACCCGCGCCACTGATGAACACCAGCGAGGCCAGCAGAAGCGCGATAGCGATGCGTTTGACGGGACCTGCGATCATATGGATATAGACTCGATTGAACAGCGTGTGTCAGTTCCGACTGAGGCAAATGACGGGTGTTCCCCGAATTATAGAGCCTTGACGGCCTCGAGCACTTCCTCCGCGTGCCCTTTGACCTTCACTTTGCGCCATTCCTGGCGCAGTTTGCCGTCGGCGTCGATCAAAAACGTGCTGCGCACGACGCCCATGAATTTCCGACCGTACAGCGTTTTCTCGTGAATAACGTCGAATTTCTTACATAACACCTCGTCCGGGTCGGAAACCAGGTCGAACGGGAAGCCCTGCTTCTCCCTGAATTTCTCGTGCGATGCGATGCTGTCTCTTGAGACCCCCAGGATGACGGTTTTCTGTCGCCGGAACTTCGCGTGCAGTGCGCTGAAGTCGCGCCCTTCGGTGGTGCATCCGGGGGTGCTGTCCTTCGGGTAGAAGTAGATCACGACGTTCTGGCCGCGCAGGTCCTTCAGCCGTATTTTCTTGCCGCGCGTGGCTTCAGCCGTGAAGTCGGCAACGACCCTGTTGATCTTCGGTGCAGGCAATGGTCTCTCCGGTAGTTGCAGGTGAATTGAGTCTCAGGTCTTGACCGGCTCCAGGATGGCGTCGAGATTGAGCCGGTCGCAGACTTCGAGAAACTCCTCTCGCAGCTGGGCGATGTGAATGGCAGAGGGCACATTGACGGCCATCTGCACCGCGAACATCGACGCTCCGGTATGCGCGGCGGAATAGCTACGGGTCGCCACATCGGCAATCTCGATATCGCGGGTGGTGAAGAATTCGGCAAGGTTGAAGACGATACCCTGCTGGTCGAGTGCAACGACGTCGACGGCGTAGGGCATGCGGTTTTCCTCAGCCGGTTTGACGTCCGTCTTGCGGATGGACACCGTCAATTGATCGTCCTTGCAGAGCTTATCGAGGCCCTGTTCGAGGCGGTTGAGCGTGTGCCAGTGCCCGGACACGAGCATCAACATCGCGAATTCCGACCCCAATGTGGCCATGCGGCTTTCTTCGATATTGCCGCCGCAAGACAGGATCACCTTGGTTATATCCTGTACCAGGCCGGTATGGTCTGTTCCAACCGCTGAAATAACAATGAGTTGTGACATTTATTTAGAATCAACTTTATTAAATTGTAGAGGTTTTTCCCCGATACTCGCAGGCCACCTGTGGTCGCCCCGCGTCAGGCTCGACAGTCCTTGCCAGCACCGGGCATGAACAGTAACATCGCCGCCTTATTTGTGGCGAGGACAACTTGTGTTGAAGGGCAGTCTGGTCGCGCTCGTGACGCCATTCGATGGCAATAATCGGGTCGATTACACCAGTCTCAAGCGGCTCATCGATTTTCATGTTGATCAGGGCAGCGACGGGCTGGTCATTGCCGGAACGACGGGGGAGTCTGCGACGCTGGCCCATTCGGAGCACGTCGAACTCGTTGGGCGAGCACTCGAGATGGCCGCGGGCCGTTTGCCGATCATCGCCGGCACCGGTTCCAATTCGACGGCGCAGACGATTGAACTGTCGATTGCGGTTGCCGATCCGGAGCTCGAGGCATACCTGGTCGTCGTGCCGTACTACAACAAGCCGACGCAGGAAGGCCTGGCGCAGCACTTCACGGCCATTGCAGATGCGGTCGAAAGGCCCGTGCTGCTCTACAACGTGCCCGGGCGGACGGTGGCGGACATGCTGCCGGATACGGTGGCGCGCTTGTCGCGGCACGACAATATCTGCGGCATCAAGGAAGCGACCGGGGATATGGGGCGCCTGCAGGACATCCGGGCGCAGGTCGACGACGATTTCATGCTCTACAGCGGCGACGATTTCACGCTGCTGCCGTTCATCGAGCAGGGTGGGCACGGTGTGGTGACCGTCAGTGGTAACGTGGCGCCGCACCATGTGTCACAGCTTTGCCGCCTGGCGCTGGCCGGAGAACACGACGAAGCGGCGGAACTCGACGCGACACTGCAGCCGCTGAACAAGGCCCTGTTTGTCGAGTCGAATCCGATACCGGTGAAATGGGCGGTGAGTGAATTGGGTCTGATCGAGCCGCACATACGACTGCCTCTGACGGGGTATTCGGAGCAGTATCACGAACAAATGCGAACGGCGATGCAGGTGGCAGGCGTCGGTCCAGGGGAAAATGCATGACAACGGTAAGGCTGCTGGCAGCCGTGATGATCAGTGCCTGTCTAACGGCATGCGGCGGCGACGGGCCGATAAACCAGGCCTGCGACGAGCCGCAGAGGTATCAAGAGGTGCAGCCAAGCAAGAAAGTGCAATCGCCCGACGGGCTGGACCCACTGAATGAATTCGCGGAAATGCCGGTGCCGGGCGCGGAAGGCGCGCCGACTCGCCCGCCGGGATCGCCGTGCATCGATTTACCGCCGTCGATAGGGTAGAGCGGCGAGACGAGTAACAAAATTCGGAGAGGTGGCTGAGTGGTTTAAGGTGCTCGCCTGGAAAGCGAGTGTGTGGTGATACCGCACCGGGGGTTCGAATCCCCCCCTCTCCGCCAGAAAAACGCAAAGGGCCCATCGGGCCCTTTTTGTTTTTCCAGCAGAGGGGGTTGGATGAGAACCCCTGTTCGACTCAGGCAGCCGCGCAGCGGCAAGTGAGGGCGCGCAGCGCCCATCCCCCGCAATCGTTCTTCCCGGTCGTTGGGATGGGCATTCGAACCCTGTTCGAGTCAAGCAGCGGCGTAGCCGCCATTGACGGCGCGCAGCGCCCATCCCCCTCTCTGCCACATTTCACTACGGAGATTGAACACAAGAAGGGGGGTACTTGCGTAACCCCCCCTCGATTTCTTGCCTCGCGCTAAACTGGATCAGGCTTAGCCACTACATCCGATCACCATCCGGGCGGCAGGCCGGCATCGGGCTGATCGAAATCGCAAACCCCATCGGGGAAGATCTGCTGGAGGATGGCCTGCTCGGCGGGCGACGGCGTCCACACGCCATAAAGGCCCCTGGCGATGGCGGCCGACACCGGTTGCAGGGCGCACTTGAAAATGCTGCCCTTGAAGGGTCCGCCCGCGACAATACGCGAGGTACTGTAGACCGGGAACTGCGTCGTGCATGTGCCTTCCGGATCGTCGTCCAGGATGCCGTCCCAGACATCGTCACCTGCCGCGATTTCGTTGCCGTCGGCATCGAAGCAACGATCTACGGCATCGGCGGGCTTGTTGCCGGCCACGCCAAGGTGGGGATTGTCATGGATGTTGCGCATCCACTCGTCCATGACCTGGAAGGCTTCGGGGGTCTGGTCGAACTCGCTTCCACCGTCGGTGTCGGTGAACCAGATCACCTGGTTATCCGAGTTGCCCTGTCCGTCGCGCATGCGCTGGCGTGCGGCAAAGGACTGGTGGGAGTTGTGCATGTCGAGCTCCCGTTCCAGGTAGTTCCGCCAGTCGATGGTGGGGATTTCCATGTCGCCCATGAACACCAGCCCAGCCCCGTACGCTCGCTGCATGGCAAGGAGATCACCCTCGGTTCTGGGCGCTGGCGTAGTGGGATCAATACTGAAGTTCTGATTTCGCGCGCTCCAGGGATCCCAGTTACTGAAATCGATCACTCCCGGCGGGAAGAAGGGTGAGCCTTCCTGGACCATGTCCGGCTCGTCTTTCCAACCGCCGACAATATGGTTCGCCATCAGGAACTCCTGGGGTGCAATCGCCCCGCTGGCCACGGCATCGAGACCGTATTGGACGCCGACGTTATCCCAGAAACCCCGCGCATAGCCGTCGTCACCCACGCCATAGATATTGACCAGGTCGCCGAAGTGGGTCCACTCGATCGAAGCCACAGCTGCCTGGGGTTCGATCAGTTCCTGGCCATCCACGAAGCCGTACAGGGGGTTCAAGACCAGCGGCGACAGCCCGCGCCAGCCGTTGACGCACTCGCTGTTGCCCAGCGCCTGGGTGTACGGGTTGAAGACTGTATTGCTGGCGTTCATGCCCTCCAGCAAAGTGCGGCTGGGCCAGTCCTGCCAGCGCGGGTTGGCGCCATCCAGGACATCCATGTAGAACTCCAGCAGCTCACAGTCACCGACGTGAATGGCCTGAGTGACCATGTCCGGATAGGAGTACTGGGGAATGGCGGCGTCAATAAGGCCCTTGTGATTCTGCCCATAGACATACTGCTGGATGCCGCCACCGGAACCGCCGACGCCCACGGTGTAGACGGGCGTGTCAAAGAGTTCAACAAAGTGCTCCTTGACCATCAGCGCCGTCTCGCCGCCCAGCTGCAGGTTGTAATGGGTGCCGGTCTTATTGCCCGTCGAATAAGCGATGGCATAGCCCTGTGACAGACCATAGTCATAGAGCATCCTGCTGCCACTGGGATCGCCCTGGTCATGGCCGATGGCCACGCCGCCCTGGAAATAGTAGATCAGCTTGCCGTTCCATGACGAGGTATCCAGCCCACCGGGGTGCATCTCGAAAGGTGTCAGCATCGCGATGCTGTAGATGAAACGGTTGATGGTGCCGCGCTCCCAGCGGACGAAGTATTCCACCGTGTCGCCATCCATAGTGGTGGTCTGGGCCATGTCGGCCGGCGGCGGGTCGCCGGGAAGGTAGGTCTTGAAGCCACCACCTGTGGACTTGTAGACATACTGGACCAGCTTCTCGGCACTGCAATCCCTGCTGTAGCCGATGATCTCGCCGGTGGGGTTGCCGTCGCCATCGGTGGCGTAGACCGGGAAGCCCTCGCTGTCATTGTCCACGAGCGCCTGGCCCAGGCCGTGGTTCTGGACCGTGCACACGAAGGGATACTGGTGCGGCCCCGAGAACACCGGACCGGTAACGGGATGATTGGTCAGGATCAGGGTAGCGACATCCGGTCGACCGCGGGCGCCTCGCAGGTAGTTGCCATTGGGCGCCACTTCCACCGTGTTATCGCCCACTACGAGGCCGTCGACCACGCCGGTCAGGGTGCGCGTGCCCGGTATGACCGAAAAGTGATCCCGTTGGTTGTCACCATTCACCAATACCCTGACCTGGTGCAGCGGCACTGTTCGGGGCACGTCAATGTGAAGGCGCGCGTCACCACCGGTCACCCGGTCTGCTGCGCTGGACATCACCGCGGCATTGAATGCCGGTCGATCGCCATGACTCGGGCCCTTGGCATCAACCGGCGTGACGAGCATCGCCACGAGAAAGATCGCCGGAAACAGCAGGAATCCGCTTCGCGCAATCCTGCGAATACGCAAACAGTTAGGCAAATGGATACCTTTCATTGCTTTGCGATTGAACATGGTCGTCTCCTTGCCGCTGAGATATCGGCAGCCTGGCGATCTAGGGGCCCTTCGTGGCGTAACAGAATGCGCCGCGGAGGAAGCGAGGATCCGTAGCTTTGCGTCCCCGACTTTGGTCAGGTTTGCCTTTATCGGTTGTAGCCAGGTTTTATGCACCGACAGAAAAATCGCGTCAATTCGGGGATGTACCTAAATTGGGGTCAGTCTGGAAATGGTTCAGAGGAATTTCTGCGACGTGGAGCAGTCATTCGTTTGGCAGAGGGGTTGCGCTTTCCAGCAAAAATGATTTCAAGATCTGCAGCATGATTCCACCAACATATGTGACTCGCGCATTTCCGCAATCGTCGAATCGGTTACCGAGCAAATTTCTGCATGTATTCGTAGGGGCTGACACCTGCCGAGGCACTTGAGAATGCCAGAATCTCTACTTTTGAGTTGTCCACTTGACGGGGAAGCTTACGACTCTACCCCTGCATTAGGGCAGGGGATCATGAGGGAGAATGGGGATATCAGGCGGTTTTCTGCTCCGCGGCCGAATAGAACCGCCCCAGTGATAGCGCTCTGGCAGGCCGCTATTAATTCAATCTCCCTTGCGCCCCAAAAAAGGCCCCTCGGGGGGGCCTTTCTCATTCAAGACAGCTCTAACCTACCGCCGACAGGCAGCCGGCAGATGCTTCACCGCTATCGACGGCGAGCCGCACGTCCACACCACCGTACCGTCGTCATCCGATGGCGTCAGCAGCAGCGCCCATCAAAAGAATGCTCGGGCCTGACCTCCTGGCACAGTATTTAGTTCGGATACAGAACGTTGTAATTTCTTACCCAAGTGTCGAAAACGCCGGGGTTTTTGCCTTTTAGCTCTCCCTCAAAGCCCTTGAGAATGAGCGTGCAGAATTTCTGCTTTTGGTCATCTCCGCAGGCTCGCAAATACGCCCTGTAATTACTTCCCGATACACGTCGGTCAAGTACCGTCTGATGTATGTTCTGCCACGTTGAATCCTTGGCGACCTTCCACGCCTGATCCAAAGCTGCAAGCTCAGCGGCATCCGCGCCACGCCTGTCGATTCTCTCTCGAATAACGAAAGATTTGTCCGGCGCCTCAGACTTATCGGGCACTACGTTGTCGCTGAAAGCATAAGCTGTTGTTGTATAGGCTATTGCCCTAAAACCATAGGTTCGTTCACCAATCTCGATGGCATTCAAAATAGCGACGGTCGCACCGACTGGGAATAGGAGAACGCCAGCAATGCTGGTAACAGTACCAATGCTTGAAATGACTGATCCTTCGGCTACGAGACCGGCGAGCTGCGCCAGGGTTATTGCATCATCAACCTTCCCTACGATGTCAATGGCTTTGCTAAGCGTCTCAAGTCTTTGTCCAGATAACTCGTATTGTCTGGACAGGATATCCATCACGCGTTTTTTCTTCTCGGCATCGTCCAACTTGTCCCGCACTCCCGAGGGAGGGGGACTACATGGCACGCCCCCATGGTGAAGATAATAGGTCGGAAGGTGATAAAGAGTTTCGCCCGTGTGGATGTTATCCACGAAGTCGACTGGTTCCACAATGCGGTGGCGATTGCGGCGTCCAAACTCATGGATGTGGAAGAAATTGTTGTAGATTGCCGCAGAGTATTTGCTCAGCCAGTCTCCATCTTTTACACGGATTTCTCCCGTGCGGTTTATATCGACTGAGTAGGGGCCGTTCCTGCAGCTCCACCCATCGGAAGAGGGGACACAGTTCTTGGGCTGGTCAAGTTCGAGGCTCGTTCCCGAGTGGCGTATAAGGCCAAACTGTGCTCTGCGATAGTAATCCCGAAACCGTTGGTTTTCAGCTGCGGCATCATGTATGCCGACCGGATCTCCGGTGGACGTATCGTGGCCGCTCGCGTCCTTTCCAATTATTCCCGGGCGCGAAAGGTGCTTACGACCAGGATCGCCAGGAAATTGATGAGTCATGTTTAGGCTCCATTGATGCACGAGGAAGAAAATTGTGGGCCCTTTCGATATTGATGCAGCATGTCTCCTTCAAGGTTTGGCGCAATCGGTCCCAATAACCGTAACGTGGTTGCGGCAAGTTCCCTTGTATTAATTAGGAATGCATAGAATGGTGTTCTCATGAAGTCCAAGACAGCCCACGATTTAGTACGCGTCTCTGTTAAGCACTCAAATAGGTAGCGTCAACATCCCGTTGGAAGTCCGGCGATCTTGCGGTCCTTCGTGGCGCACGAACGTCGCGGAGGAAGCGAGGACCCGTGGCTTTGCGTCACTAGCTTTGGCTAGTTTTGCCTTTGTCGGGATAATCATGAACCGTAAATAGGGGCCGTCAATTCTGGGATGTACTTAGCGTAGGCCGCTCCCACGTAGAACCGGCGCAGCCGCCGGACACAAAAAAAGGCCCCTTGCGGGGCCTTTCTCGTTCAAGACAGCAATAACTTACCGCCGGCAGGCAGCAGGCAGATGCTTCGGCGCTATCGACGGCGAGCCGCACGTCCACACCACCGTGCCGTCGTCATCCGACGGCGTCAGCAGCAGGACCTCACCGTTGATGAGCTGGTTTGCCTGGTTGCCGTAGGTGATCACGATCTCACCACCATCAACAGCAACCGATTGCGTGTACTTTCCGGAAATGCTCATGGCATCCGCCAGGCCTGCCTCCGCATTATCGTTTGGGGCAGAACCATTGTCGTAGTAGAACTCCGAGACCGCCGCCTTGACGCCACCCGACAGGCTGAGCCCTTCGGCAACCTGCGCCCGAATCGTGTAGTCCTGGTACGCCGGTATCGAAATGGCGGCCAGTATGCCGATAAGTATGACGAACGCCGGAATAATGATGATGACGACGTTGCTGGTGCCGCCGAGGCGTGCCGCCTCCAGTGCCTGTGCCTGCGGGTCGGTGCCCGCATACTGTGCCCTGGCGATTTTATTCGTGGCGTGCCTGTAGTACAGCGCATTCGCATACATCGGTGGAATGATGAAATAGCCGACGAAGTACACCACGAAGACCAGCGATTCGTGTGCCATTCCGGCCAGCGCAGCGACCAGCATGATCGCGAAGGGATAGAGCAGCCAGTACATGAAGAACCAGCCCCACATCTTGCGATAGGCAAGCCAGAACCAGGTGATCAGGCAAGCGGGCCAGTGCCAGCCCATGGAACCGCCACCGGCGCGGATCTTCTCGAAAGCGGCCTGGTAATAGCCGGCGTTCTTTGGTCCTAAGAACGCGGAATAAAGGTCGTCAGCGTCACCGGCGGCGCCACCCACCTCGGCGGTCGGTGATGCGTAAGGCGATTGGGCATCCTCTTGCATGGTCTCATCCTTTGTCTTTGTCTTTGTCACGTAACTGGAGGTTTTGCATCGATTTTCGCCCGACATTATGCAACATAACGTCCACTTGGAATTGAGCAGTGCGTCAACATTTGGACTATCTGAAAATCGGGCATACAGTTCTGTGACGGCGTTCCGCACTGTGCCTCCTGTGACCCAATGACGCATGGTGTCAATCTAGAAGCGCAACACCAGTCCGGCCCGGGCTTCCCATTGTGAGAGTGTACGCCCGTCGACCTGAATCAGGCAGGCGCCGGATCCATCTATGCTGCTGCAAAAAATATCGCTTTCGTCCTCTACGAGTGTCGTAAAAACACGCGCCTCGAGCCGAACGCCCAGTCTCTTTCTGGCATTAATCTGCACACCACCGCCCAAAGAAGCAGAGAAGAAACGTTCGGAGCCGGTGCCGGTCAGTTCCGGGTCAAACTCGGTAACGCCCATCGTCAACGCAACGAACGGACGTACACTGTCGCCGTCGAAAAGGTACGCGCCCCCGAACTGAAAATACTCGACGTCCATATCGATAGTCGGGTTGTTGACGAAGAAACCCTGCGTGCCGGCATCCGTGCTTTGCTTCGCATAGAGCAATTCGTACTGGCCGTTGGGATTGGCGCGAACATTGAACGCGAAACCCATGGCGTTCGAGTCGTTCAACTCGACCCGGCCGTCGCCGTCCTTTTCGTCGAAACTTCCGCCAAGCCGGTAGCCCACAAATGGAGTGAGTTCGAATCTGAAAGATCCATCTTGCGCTGCGGCAGGCGAAGAATGCGCTATGGACATCACGACGATCATGAAAGTGAAACCAGCAAATCTGCCGCGCAGGTCCATTCGGAGTTCTCCTATTTACACCCAGGATGTCGAGGCGTGATCGATCATCCGGTAGCTCGCTACAGAACCAATAATGTAGCTCGCGGGCGTCTTCAATGTCGATCACGCGGATGACTATCGTCCCAGCGCCTCCAACAGTGCCGCGATATTCAGGTCGTCCGGATACTGCGTTGCCAGCTGCGTGGCAACAATGCGTGCGTTGGCGATGTCACCGGCATCCCTGAGTATCGTCGCGACGGCCCAGCCGATGTCGAAGTCGTTCGGGAATTGCTCACGCGCCGTCTGAAGCACCTGTAGCGCATCGTCATGCCGTCCCAGGGAGTTCAGGGCTACACCGTACACATACACGTAACGGGCGTTCCCGGGTTCGAGTTCGAACGCCAATCGTAGCTGCTCGAGCGCGGCGTCCCTGTCACCGGTGCGTACGAGCACAAGCCCCATTAAATGCCGCAACAGTGCGCTGCGCGGCTCGAGCTTCACTGCAGAACTGAAATGTTCCAGCGCCGCGTTGGCATCGCCCATCGATAGCTCGAAACTGCCGAGATTCGCCAGCCCTTCCGGCGTATTGGCAAGCATTGAATAGGTTTCGCGGTATTCGTCCGCAGCCCGAGCGAACGCGCGCGTCTGCCCGACGGGCAAGAGATCGCGAAGCTCGGCGTAAGTCGACGCGGCTTCGAGCCTGACGCTGCGAACCGGGTCGTCGAGACCCATTGGCTGGATACGGAGCCTGTTTTCCGTGGCGGTTAATCGCAACGCCCGCAGCGCGGCGATGCGCAGCAACGGGTCCGGGTTGGACAGGCCGCTCCGCAATGTGGCGAATTCGAGTTCTCCGAAAGGCGGGGACAACAACGTGATTGCGGTCGCACGGGCGATGGCCGGGTAGGCATCGTTGTTCGCTGCCTCGCAAAGCGCAGCATTGGCGCGACCCTCGCGTCCGGCCGCAATAGCAGTGCCATAGTGGGACCGCTGCTGCGCACCAGGCCCGAGCCATTCGGCGACTTGGGCAGCCGCCCATGCCGGGCTCTCATCGCTATGGCACTCGTTGCACGCATTCGGGGAGCCGAGCGCCGTGCTCAGGTCGGGGCGCGGAATCCGGAAGCTGTGGTCACGCCGGTCATCGACGCCCATGTAGGTGCGCGATGGCATATGGCAATCGACACACGCGGCATCAGAGGGTTCATGACGACTGTGCTCGACGGTGGCAAACGTCGACGGCAGGTGACACCGGGCACAGGCGTCGCTCGGGTCGTCGCCGGCATGCAGTTCACCGTTGTGAGGATTGTGGCAATCGCTGCACGTGACACCGGCCCGGTGCATGCGGCTTTGCACGAACGAGCCGTAGACGTATACCTCATCCTTGATCTGGCCGTCCGCGAAATACAGGTGCTCGTCGAGCAGCGCCGGCAAATGTGTATCGGTGAGCGGTTTGCCGTACTCGTAGTGCGGCGCGATGACTCCTCGCCGCGAGTGGCAGCGGCCGCAGGCTTCGGGTTGTCGCAGAACGTCCGGTGCGGGCTCGCTGCGCCCGGCGATACCCGTGTCCGGGCTCATTATCCAGACTGCGCCGTTCCTGTCGTCGAGATCGACCTGCAGGCCTAAGTTGCCGTCGTAGGATCCTGTGACCGCCTGGTCCCGATGGTGCGATCCGGGTCCGTGACAGGCTTCGCAGCCGACGGACAGCTCCGAGTAGGTGGTGTCGTAGCTTGCCGTTGCCGCGTCATATCGCATCTGCAGATTCGTCGAATGGCATTCGGCGCACAAGTAATTCCAGTTCTGGAGCCGCCCGGTCCAGTGCAACTCGTCACCCGGCCCGATGTATTCATCCGGGTACAAGTGATACCAGCGCCGGCCGCCATCGGCCTCGTCCCTGGTATCCCAGGAATAGGGCAGCGCCTGCAGGCGCCCGCCGGGAAATTCCACCAGGTACTGCTGTAAGGGTGCCACGCCGAAGGTGTAGGCGACCCGGAACTCTTTTTCCTCGCCATCGGCGTTTTCAGTGGTCACGACGTGCTGATCGCCATCGCTACTGAACTGCGTCTGCTTGCCGAAATAGTCGAACGTGGTGTCCGAAAAGTCGCCCAGGACTGTCGATACGTCGGCAACCTGCATGGCCAGTTCATGGTGCGACCCTTGCCACTCATTGTATTCGGTAGTGTGGCAGTTTGCGCACGCGGCGCTGCCTGTGAATTCGGCGGGACCCGCCGGCACGGGCCGGGGCGGGGCTTGTTCGCCGCACGCGACCAGCGCGACGGTGGCAACCAGGGCGGAGTAAAAGTTCAGCTTCGATATGGTGGATTCACTCGCGGTGCCAGCCCTGATCGACCAGAGTGTAACCTACACTGCATAGGGAGATTTCCCTATTCAGCGTTGACAGCGGGTAGAGGAAAATGCGGAAATAGTTTTGGACTCAGCGAGCGTGCGATTATGACAGATACAGATGCAGACGGGCCCGACACGGCGGTGGATATCGATGCGACGGATTCTGAACACGACGGCCACGTTTCCGCAGCGCATGTGTTCAGCGAGATGCGCCACAGTCCCGAGCGCATAAAAGACCTGTTTCGAAACGGCAAATACCCGTACAAAACGAAGATTCGGAACAGCGCTTACGACCGGCACAAGGAAGAGCTGCAGGTAGAACTGCTCAAGGTGCAGAGCTGGGTCAAGGAAACCGGCCAGCGCATCGTCGTTATTTGCGAAGGCCGCGATGCGGCGGGCAAGGGCGGCACCATCAAACGCTTCATGGAACACCTCAATCCGCGCGCCGCGCGTGTCGTCGCGCTCGAGAAACCGACCGATCACGAACGCGGCCAATGGTATTTCCAGCGTTACGTCAAGCACTTGCCCACGTCGGGCGAAATGGTGTTCTTCGATCGCTCCTGGTACAACCGTGCCGGCGTGGAAAGGGTCATGGGGTTCTGCGATTCGCTGGAGTACCTGGAGTTCATGCGCCAGGTTCCCGATCTCGAGCGTATGCTCGTCCGCTCCGGCATTCGCCTGTTCAAATACTGGTTCTCCGTAACGCACGAGGAACAGGAGCGTCGCTTCATTGCGCGCTGCAGCGACCCGCTCAAGCAGTGGAAGCTCAGCCCGATCGACCAGGAATCGCAGGACAAATGGGCCGAGTACACGGAGGCCAAGGAAGCCATGTTCTTCTACACGGACACCGCGGATTCGCCATGGACGATCGTCAAGTCGGACGACAAGAAGCGCGCGCGGCTCAATTGCATGCAGCACTTCCTGTCGGAACTGGATTATCCGAACAAGAACACGCGCGTGGTGCACGGCCCGGACCCACTGCTCGTCGGCCATTCCTCGCAAGTCATTGAAAAGGACCGCCATCTCTGGGGCTAGTCGCCGGCGGGCACAGGCTCACGTCCTTGACGCGTTGTGTTCGAGGCGCCGAGCGGCGATAATCGCCGCCGGTCCGCGTCGGCTTTCTCGCGACGGTCAGCCGTGAATTCCGCCAGGCCCGGAAGGGAGCAACGGTAGCGGTGATACCGGGTGCCGGGAAGCGGCTGGCGCGGGCCACTTACGATACACTGTGCCATTCTCTCAAAGCCCCCCGAGGCTGCTGACGATCTATGAGCTATCTCGTCCTGGCCCGCAAATGGCGGCCCAAAGACTTCGCGGACACGGTCGGCCAGGAGCATGTGCTCCAGGCGTTGATCAACGCCCTCGACTCGGGCCGATTGCACCATGCCTACCTGTTCACCGGCACCCGCGGCGTCGGCAAGACGACGATAGCGCGCATCCTGGCCAAGGCGCTGAACTGTGAGAAGGGCGTCACCTCCGAGCCCTGTGGAACGTGCAGCGCGTGTACGGAAATCGACGAGGGGCGCTTCGTGGACCTCATCGAAGTCGATGCGGCGTCCAAGACCAAGGTGGATGACACGCGCGACCTGCTGGACAACGTGCAGTACGCGCCGGCGCGCGGCCGCTACAAGGTGTATCTCATCGACGAGGTGCACATGTTGTCGCGGAGCTCGTTCAACGCATTGCTGAAAACGCTGGAAGAACCGCCGCCGCACGTAAAGTTTCTGCTCGCTACCACGGACCCGCAAAAACTCCCGGTCACCGTATTGTCGCGCTGCCTGCAGTTCAACCTGAAGCGCATGACGCCGCGCATGATCACCGACCGCCTGTCGCATATCTGCGAGGCCGAAGAAGTCGAAACCGAGCCGGCCGCACTGGCGACGCTGGCAAGGGCGGCTGACGGCAGCATGCGGGATGCCCTGAGCCTGCTGGATCAGGCGATAGCCTACTGCGGCGGCAAAATCGAGGAGGCGCAGGTCGCCACGATGATCGGCACCATCGACCGCGATCACGTCGTGCGGCTGCTCACCTTGCTGGCCGGCGATGACGCAAGGGGCATTATCGATGCCGTACGCGAGATCGACGAGCAGTTCCCCGACTATTCCCGCTTGCTCGAAGACCTCGCGCGTGATCTGCAGCGCATCGCGGTCTACCAGGTCGTCGGCGCCTGCGATGCCGAAGATGACATGAGCGAGGAACAGATCGCGGAGCTCGCGGACGCACTGCCGGCCGCGGACGTGCAGTTGTTCTACCAGATCGCCGTGATAGGCCGGCGCGATTTGCACCTGGCGCCCGACCCCCGCAGCGGCGCGGAAATGACCTTGCTGCGGATGCTTGCTTTTCGCCCGGGCTCCGGCGAGGCGGCCGGGAGCCCCTCCGGCGGCGCAGCGAAGCAACAAGCCGCGGAAGAATCCTCGCGGCCGGCGCCCGAACCGGCGGCGGTGCAGGCGACACCCGCCGCGCCGGGCGCAGCGGCCGCTCACGAATGGCGGGACCCCGACTGGACCGAGCTGGTTACGGCGTTGGGGTTGACCGGCACGCTGCGGTTGCTGGCCAGCAACTGCGCGTTTCTTCGACGTGAAGGCAACACCGTGCACCTGGGGCTCGACTCCCGCTCCGAGTCCTTGCTGACCAGGCAACGCAAGGACGCATTGGCGGAACGACTGACCGGGTACTTCGGCGAACAACTGGTCGTCGACGTGACCGTTGGTGCTGCGAGCAACGAGACGCCCTTGCAGGTCGAGTCGCGCATTGCCGATGAACGCCTGGAAGAGGCCAGGCAGACGCTCGAGGCCGATCCCAACGTGCAGGCTATGAAGAACATGTTCGGCGCCGAGTTGAAGACGGACACGATCGAACTTATAAACCCGTCGCAATCAGACTAGGACAGGGAAGCTGTCAGGAGAATTGGCATGAAAGGTGGCATCGGCCAGTTGATGAAGCATGAAGCAGGCGCAGGAGGAAATGGCCTCGATCACCGTGACCGGGGAGTCGGGCGCCGGGTTGGTGCGTATAACGATGACCTGCCGGCACGAAGTGAAGGCCGTCGACATCGATGACTCACTGGTCGGCGACGACAAGGACATGCTCGAAGACCTGGTCGTCGCCGCGTTCAACGACGCCATTCGCAAGGTCGAAAAAACCGTGCAGGAGAAGTTCTCCGGCATGACCGCGGGACTGGGCCTGCCGGCGGGAATGAAATTGCCGTTCTGACGATATTCGGATCATGCCTTACTCACCATTACTCGTTCGGCTGATCGACGGCCTGCGCTGCATGCCCGGCGTCGGGCAGAAGTCCGCGCAACGCATCGCCTTTCATCTCCTCGAACGCGATCGCGAGGGCGCCAGCAACCTCTCGACAGCGCTCGCCGATGCCGTCGGCGGTATCGGGCATTGCAGCCGCTGCCGCATGTTCACCGAGCATGACTTGTGTGCCATCTGTTCAGCGAGCGGTCGAGATGCGTCGCAGCTGTGCGTTGTGGAATCGCCTGCAGACGTGATGGCGATCGAGGATGCGACAGGATTTCGTGGTTTGTATTTCGTGCTGATGGGGCACCTTTCGCCGCTGGACGGCATCGGGCCGGATGAACTCGGCCTGTCGCAACTCGACGAATGGTTGCAGCAGGGCGAGGTGAAGGAACTGATCATTGCGACCAACCCCACGGTCGAGGGCGATGCTACGGCGCATTACCTGGGGGACATGGCCAGTCGGCGCTCCGTGCAAGCGAGCCGCATCGCACATGGCGTGCCGCTGGGTGGAGAACTCGAGTATGTCGACGGCGGGACCTTGTCGCACGCATTTTTCGGTCGCCGTGCCGTGGACTAGAAGGAGAGACCAATGGCAGAGGAACAATGTCTTTTTTGCAGTATCGTTGCGGGCGACATTCCTGCCGATATTGTGTTCGAATCGGATACGGCGATCGCATTTCGCGATATCAATCCGCAGGCGCCGACCCACGTCATCATTATCCCGCGCAAACACGTTGCCACTATCAATGACCTGGAAACCGGGGACGAGGGTATCGTGGGCAGCCTGTTTTCGGCGGCGAAGGAAATTGCGGCCGAGGAGGAACTCTCCGAAGCGGGTTACCGGACGGTTATGAACTGCAACAAGGCGGCGGGACAGAGTGTGTTCCACATACACCTGCACCTGCTGGGCGGACGCCTGTTCGCCTGGCCGCCAGGCTAGGTCGTTTCCTAGTAGCGACCCGCGGACAGCTGCTCGGTCAGGTTGATAATTCGCTTGTAGCTCTCGTACCGGCGGCTGCTTATCGAGCCGTTTTCGACGCCGGCCTTGACGGCGCAATGCGGCTCACGCAGGTGGCGGCAATTGGCGAAGCGGCACTCCTGTGCAACCCGCGTAATCTCGCGGAATCCCCGCCCTTGGGTAGCGGGATCATCACGGAGTTGACCGTCGTGTGGCGGCCCTCGCCGGTCTTGTCCGAGATCGTCGCGGTGCGCAGCTTCGTGTCGCCGATCAGTCGATTGATGATGCTGGACTTGCCGACCCCGGACTGGCCGACAATGATGGCGCAGCGATCCTTTAGCAGGGCCGCTATGTCCGCGGTACCCTGACCGTCTTTGGCGCTGCAGCTCACAACGTCGTATCCGATCCGCGTGTAACCGGCAAGTTCTGCAGCGGACAACTGGTCCGCGCCGGCCAGGTCGGTCTTGTTGAAAACGACGGCGGCATCGATTTCCATGAATTCGGCAGCGCAAAGGTACCGATCGACGATGTACCAGTCCGGTTTCGGCTCGGCGGCCGCCACCACAACCAGGTAGTCGATGTTGGCGGCGAGCACCTCGGTCTGTCCGCGCGTGTTCGGTCGGGTGAGTTCGTTCTGGCGAGTGGCGATCCCGGTGATCAGCCAGTCGGCCTCATTGTCGATGGGCTCGGCATGCACGCGGTCGCCACACACGGGCCTGATACGCTTGCCACGGATGCGCGCATCGACTTCTTCGCCGTCAGCGAGGCGCAGGCGCATGCGCCGGCTGTAGGTAGCGATAACGGTGGCTGTGTCCTCGTTCATTCAGTGCTGCTGCTTGCCCGGATGCCGCAGAGTATGCCGCCATGCGGGCAGCCATGCACACCCAAGCGATGTAAACTAGGCGTCGTCGTCACAAGGGAGACGTATACGCATGACGAAACAAGCTGTTGATCGTGCAAGCAACCTGATCTGGATCGATCTGGAAATGACGGGTTTGCGCCCGGATAGCGACACGATCATCGAGATTGCGACGATCGTGACGGACAAGCACCTCAACGAACTCGCCCAGGGTCCCGTGCTTGCGATCGGCCAGTCAAAGGAGACGATGGACGCGATGGACGACTGGAATACGCGCCAGCACGGCAAGTCCGGGCTTACGGCGCGTGTTTTGGAGAGCGAGATCGATGCACGCGAGGCGGAACTTGCGACACTCGCGTTTCTCCAGAAATGGGTGGATGCGGGCGCATCGCCCATGTGCGGTAACAGCATCTGCCAGGACCGTCGTTTCCTCGCCCGCGAGATGCCCGAACTCGAGCAGTATTTTCACTACCGGAATCTCGACGTCAGCACCCTGAAGATTCTCGCCCAGCAGTGGGCGCCGTCCGTCGCCAACGGCTTTTCGAAGGAATCGGAGCACCTGGCGCTTGCCGACATCCGCGATTCCATCGACGAACTCACCTGGTACCGGGAGCATCTGTTCGACGCATCGGTGCTGGAGTCGGGTCCATTAGCCGGTAATGAGTAGCAAGCCGTTCGCGGAGTCCGCGTATCGCAACGCTGGGCCAATACTCGAGGTCCTGGCGCACGAATTCCGGCACTGCACGGAGGTCCTGGAGATCGGTTCGGGAACGGGCCAGCACGCGACGGCGTTCGCCGCCGAGCTGAAACACCTTGAATGGCAAACCAGCGACCTTGAGGAATACCACGACGCCATCCGGGCATGGATTGCGGACTGCGGCGCGGCCAATGTCCGCGCGCCCCTGGCGCTCGACGTGCGTACGGCCGAGTTGCCGGGCGAAAGCTACGACGCGGTCTATTCGGCGAACACGGCGCATATCATGAGTTTCGAGTCGGTCGGCGACATGTTTTCCCTGGCGGGCAGCGTGCTGCGTCCCGGCGGGACCTTTTGCCTGTACGGCCCGTTTCGCCGCGGCGGAGAATTCAATACGCCCAGCAACGCGAACTTCGACGCGAATCTGAGGGCAAGAGACCCCGCCATGGGCGTCCGTGACCTGGAAGATCTCGATGCAATCGGCGATGAAAACGGACTGCAGCGCACGGCGCTGTATGCGGTCCCATCCAATAACTGCGTCGCCGTGTGGCGCAGACTACAGGAGGGCAGGCAATGACCACACACACCGGTGGCTGTCACTGCGGCAGCGTTCGATTCGACGTCGACGCACCGGCGACCATCGACGCGACCCAGTGCAATTGCAGCATCTGCCAGAAATCCGGCCACCTGCACCTGATTGTTGCCACCGGCGACTTCCGCCTGCTGCAGGGCGAGGATTCGCTCGAAACCTACACCTTCAACTCACATATCGCGAAGCATTACTTCTGCCGGCACTGCGGTATCAAGTCTTTCTATATCCCGCGCTCGCACCCGAACGGCGTCAGCGTGAACGTCAACTGCCTCGACCGGGAGACGATCGTGGCCATCAATATCCACCCATTCGACGGCCGCAACTGGGAGCAGAACATCGCCAAACTGTCGCCGATAAGCGACTGATTTGGCTGATTATTGGCTGGCGGGTACAGGCAGCTTCCCTTATAGTTGCGTTTTTCGAATCGGGGCCCCTGCGAGAACACGATGAAGACGATATTTCGGCTTGCACTGCTAGGCGGATTGTTCCTGGCGTCGGCCGCACCGGCGGCGCCGGCATGGGTGAGCGACCAGTTTGAGATCATGCTGCGCTCAGGGCCCAGCACGAGCAATGCCATCCAGCTCATGGTCGACAGCGGCACTCGACTGGAAGTGCTCGAACGAGACGACGAGAGCGGCTACTCGCGCGTGCGCACGTCAGGTGGCACGGAAGGCTGGGTGCTGAGCCGTTACCTGATGAACGAGCCGAGTGCGCGTGAGCAACTGCAGACGCTCACGGCACAATTGACCGATGCGAACACCCGGGGCACCTCGCTCGATACGCAGATGCAGGCCGTGCGGAGCGAGTACGAGTCGGCGAATAGCACGATCAGGACGCTCGAACGCGAGAAAGCGGCGGTGGAGCAGGAACTGGCCGAGATTCGGCGCACGGCCGCGAACGTGCTTGCTATCAATGACCAGAACGAGACCCTGATGGATCAGCTGGCCGCTGCCCAGATTCGCGCCGACACACTGGAGCAGGAGAACCGTCGCCTGGCCAGCCAGACGACGCGTTACTGGTTCATGGCCGGCGCCCTGGTGCTGTTGTTCGGTATCGTGCTCGGCATCTGGCTGCCGCGAATACGCTGGCAGCGGCCTTCCCGTTACGACCGCTTCTAGGCGCTGGTCAGACAGACTCGCCGGCCAGGAACATCCAGGTCTCGATGACCGTATCCGGATTGAGGGACATACTCTCTATGCCCTGGTCGAGCAGCCAGCGCGCCAGGTCGGCATGATCCGACGGCCCCTGGCCACAGATGCCGACGTACTTGTTGCGTGATTTGCAGGCCGAAATGGTCATCGCGAGCAGCGCCTTGACGGCATCGTCGCGCTCATCGAAGGTATCGGCAACCAGCGCCGAATCCCGGTCCAGCCCCAGCGTGAGCTGCGTCATGTCGTTCGAGCCGATGGACATGCCGTCGAAATAGTCGAGGTACTGATCAGCGAGCAGGGCGTTCGTCGGCAGTTCCGACATCATGATGACCTTGAGTCCGTCCTTGCCGCGTTCGAGGCCGTTTTCCGCCATAAGCGCGATGACGTCCCTGGCCTGCTGAACGGTACGTACGAACGGGATCATGACCTGGACGTTGTCCAGCCCCATCTCGTTGCGCACACGCAGAAGCGCCCGGCATTCAAGCTCGAAACAGGGTTTGAAGCTGTCTGCGACATAGCGCGCCGCGCCGCGAAATCCGAGCATCGGGTTTTCTTCGTCGGGTTCGTATTTGTTGCCGCCGATCAGGTGCGCGTACTCGTTGGACTTGAAGTCGGACAAGCGCACGATCACCGGTTCCGGTGCGAACGCCGCGGCAATGGTGGAGACGCCTTCTGCCAGCTTGTCGACGAAAAATTCGACCGGGTCCGGGTAGCCGGCAATCTGGTCGTCGACGGCCTGGCGGGTGTCATCGTCGAGCGAGTCGTATTCGAGCAGCGCCTGTGGGTGCACGCCGATCATGCGATTGATGATGAACTCCAGGCGCGCAAGGCCGACACCTCGATTCGGAATGCTGGCGAAATCGAAGGCGCGGTCCGGATTGCCCACGTTCATCATGATTTTTACGGGGATATCCGGGAGTGAGTCGAGTTCGATGCGCGTCTCTTCGAACTCGAGGCTGCCACTGTAGACGTAGCCCTCGTCGCCTTCGGCACAGCTGACGGTGACTTCCATGCCATCGCCAATGCTTTCGGTGGCATCGCCGCAGCCCACGACCGCCGGTATGCCGAGTTCACGCGCGATGATGGCGGCGTGGCAGGTCCGGCCACCGCGGTTCGTGACGATCGCGGCAGCTCGTTTCATCACCGGCTCCCAGTCGGGATCGGTCATATCCGAGACGAGCACGTCGCCGGCATGAACGCGTTTCATCTCGGCGAGCGAGCTTATGACCTTCGCCTTGCCCGAACCGATTTTGTGGCCGATGCTGCGGCCGCTGCTTACGACGTCCGATTTTGCTTTCAGTGTATAGCGCTGGATCGTCCGGCCGCTGCGGCTCTGCACGGTCTCCGGACGCGCCTGCAGGATGTAGAGTTTGCCGTCGTTTCCGTCCTTGCCCCATTCGATGTCCATGGGCCGGCCATAATGATCCTCGATGGTCACGGCCATCTTCGCCAGTTCCACGATGTCTTCGTCGCTGATTGAAAAGGCGAGGCTGTCGCTCTCGTCAACATCGACCGTGTTTACTGTCTCGCCCGGTTTCGAACTGTTGCTGTAGACCATCTTGATGGCCTTGCTGCCGAGATTCTTGCGCAGGATGCAGCGCTTGCCGGCGGCGAGGGCCGGCTTGTACACGTAGAACTCGTCCGGATTAACGGCACCCTGTACGACGGTCTCGCCGAGACCATAGGACGAGGTGATGAACACGGCGTCGCGAAAACCGGTTTCCGTGTCGAGTGTAAACAGTACGCCCGCAGCGCCGATATCGCTTCGGACCATCGTCTGGACGCCGGCCGACAGTGCGACCTGGCTGTGATCGAAACCCTGGTGCACACGGTAGGCGATGGCCCGGTCATTGAACAGGGAGGCGAAAACCTGGTGCATGGCATCGACAAGGTTGTCGAGTCCGCGCACGTTGAGGAAAGTCTCCTGCTGGCCGGCAAACGACGCGTCCGGCAGATCCTCGGCAGTGGCTGAAGACCGCACGGCGACGGCAATGTCCCGGCCCTGGCTCATTTCATCCCAGGCGGATTGCACAGCCTGCATGAGTTTGTCGGGCAGCGGCGTCGCGAGGATCCAGTTGCGAATCTGCCCTCCCGCCGCCGTCAGTGCGTCTATGTCATCGACGTTCAGGGTGTCCAGAACGCCGGCGATTTTGTTGTCCAGCCCGTTGTCACCGAGGAAGCTGCGGTAGGCTGCTGCCGTCGTGGCGAAGCCGCCGGGCACCGTTACCCCGAGGTTGCTGAGATTGCTGATCATCTCTCCCAGCGATGCATTCTTCCCGCCAACGATATCAACGTCGTCCATGCCAAGCTCTTCGAGCTTGATGACATATGGCTCCAAGACAAACTCCCTTGTGTTCCTGGGCAGGACATGGAGAATCCTACCAATGGTCGAGCGCGCTGTATTTTTTCTGTCTGATCAGACCGGTGTCACGGCTGAAACTCTTGGGCACAGTCTGGTTACGCAGTTCACCGGACAAAATTTTCGGCAAGTGACTTTGCCATTTATAGATAGCGAAGACAAGGCGAGGGAAGCCGTCCAGATCATAAACACCGCCGGTGCCGACGGGGCACTGACACCGATCGTTTTTTCGACGTTGGTACAGCCCGAGCTCCGGGCGATCGTCAAGCATGCGACGGGGCTGCATCTCGATATCTTCGATGCCTTTCTCGAGCCACTGTCGGTCGAGCTCGATGAACAGCCCACATACGCTTCCGGCGGCGCCCATGGCATGACGGATATCGACGCCTATATGCGCCGCATAGAGGCGACCAACTTCGCGCTGGCCAACGACGATGGCGGAATCAGCCGCAACTACGACGTTGCCGACGTCATCCTGGTCGGCGTGTCGCGCTCGGGAAAAACGCCCACCTGTCTCTACCTCGCGCTGCAGTACGGAGTCTATGCTGCGAATTACCCGCTCACCGACGAAGAGCTCGAGAGCGGCACGTTACCCAAATTCCTGGTGCAACAGCAGCAGAAACTTTACGGCCTGACGATCGCGCCGGAGCGCCTGCGCCAGATACGCAAGGAGCGCAGGCCGCTGGGCAAATATGCGTCGGCTCAACAGGTACGATTCGAGTTGCGGGAAGCGGGCAAAATCTTCCGCCGCTACGGCATTCCTCACGTCGATACGACGGAGTTTTCAATCGAGGAGATTTCCAGTCGAATCCTGGATACTACCGGGGTTGAGCGGAGAGTTCGACCCTGATATTGCAGCGTGCGCGCATGCTATATTGACGCCATGTTGCTTGATTCACACCTGGTACCCGAGACGGTCGTAAAGCCCGGCAGCTTTGTCGGACTGATGGCCCTGTACGAGAGCAACTACCTGCGGCTGTTGCGATTGATTCCGGACATCGACACGCTTGACGGCTGCTTCCGTTCGAGAGTGGCCGGCGATTGCGACCTGCATGTCGAGATCCTCGAGCTGAGTCGATACACGGTGACTATGTCGCTGACCTATCACCTCGAAACCGACGAGGGCCTGTTCATCGACCCCGACATGACGATACGCGCCTATCTTGACGGACAGCAGGCCGAGGCGATGTCGATCGGCAAGCAGCGCCAGGAAAGCCTGCGGCGCTTCCTGTGCGAACACGAGCGCGAGCTCGACCGGCGCTGGCAGCGCAATATCTTGCTCAATAAATGGCTGGAGTACCTGTCCGACCAGGGTCATCTGATACTCGACCGCTAGCAGCCAGTTGAAAAAGTAGTTAGGTGCTGAGCGCGCCCTGCGGGTTAGATGCTCAGAACGGCGCTCTGCGTTGCGCCTCTTGTAAAGTGCCCAACCTGTACGTCGAGACGCGCCTTGATCGCCGTTCTGAGCATTTAGCTGATCCTCCAAATACTCTTTTCAACAGGCTGCTGGATTCCTGAATCTCGCCAGTTGTTCAAACTGTCGATTCAGTCAGTGTTTCAGAACCAATCAGTTGCCATCATTGGCACCTGGCGACAGCCAGGCGTGCGCCTGCCTGCGTGGGATTATGTAAAGAGGGACTGAATTGGCGAGCCTGAGTACAATTTTCAAAAACGAGCCTGCGGTTGCGGAGGATAGCGACAAGCTGCTCGACCTGTTCCGAAACCGCGCGGAGCTGAAGAAAGAATTCGCGGCTCTTCGAAACGAGAAGTACCAGTTGCAGGATCGCATCAAGCAGCACGAGGGTGCGACGGCACGCGTAAAGCAAAAGCTGCTGCACCTGGAGAGTCTGTTACTGGACCCGGAGTGGGTGCACAACGTCGTCGCTTTCTACCAGCTGCGTCGGTTGGGAGCGCACTGCCACGCGAAACTGGAGCGTTTCGCGGAGCAGCTCAAGCAACAACGCGAAAAGCGCAGCCACAACAGAGTGCTCGTGTCGTGGAATGAGCAGCGTAAACAGAAATCGGATCGCATCGAAAACAAGGTCGGCGAGCAGCGCCTGACCGTGCAACTGCTGGAAGACCAGCTTCAGTCCGAGCGGCATCGGCTGATGACGATGAATGGCTTCGCAAAACTGTTTCGCGGTCGATCGCTCGCCGCGGAGATAGACGATATTGCCTCGCG
>CALZMQ010000061.1 GCA_945788625.1 uncultured Woeseiaceae bacterium | reverse complement strand
GTGCCGAGATATTCCCCGATAGCTCAGTTGGTAGAGCGATTGACTGTTAATCAATTGGTCCCTGGTTCGAGTCCGGGTCGGGGAGCCAAATTCAGAAAAAGGCCTTCGAAAGAAGGCCTTTTTTTTCGTTTGGCCTGCCTATCCATGGACTGACGTCAGCTTTTTCCTATAGCGGCCATACAAGAATCAGAAAACGACCCTTTGAATCCGCAGCCAGTAGCGCACGCTACTCCGCAGTCAATATTGCGAAATTACCTCTTCGAGCAGCGCCAGCGTCGAGTCCAGAGTCTCGTCCAATCTTCGAAGCTCTAACAAATAGCCCGATAGCGTGTACTGATGCATCCTTGCCTTGCCCATGAACTCAGCATCTTGTCGCAAGGACGCCAAGACCTCGCCATCTGGCCTTTGAAGAACCTCGAGGCCATCCAAACTTCGCCGCCAACGAATGAAGGGTCCACCATGTATTTCCATGGACCTCAACACGCGTACGGACTCGGCACGAAGGTCAATACTATTTCCTTCGAGGTCATCCAAGGCTCTCTGCCAGTTAGACAAGTGCGTTAACAGTTCGGGATCACTGATCAGGCCAAGTCGCCCGTCGCTGGATAGGGCGTCGTGTGTGGCGGTGACGGGTTCGAAGGAGGCCGGTGTGACAAGGCTGATAACAATTGGCCGAACTGCTTCCGGATCGATTTTCTTTAACTCAGCAGGCGTAGCGGACTGGAACCGCGCAAAATTTATTCGTACGTCGGCTAGAGCTTGAAGCAGCCCATCCAGTTCTTCATTACTTGCTATCAGGTCGCGCCGCAAGGCCTCGAGTGTCCTATGCTCGACGTCTCTCTCCTTTTGCTCGTCCCACCAGGCATCGATTGCAAAGGCCAACAAAATACTAATAACAATCGCCGCCGCTTGTACGACAATACGTTTCCAAGGAATGATTCGAGAGTCAGCCATCAAGTTATTCGAGGTCTTAAATGTCTGTTGTGGGCCACTTGGTTTGGCCCACTATATCGGACCACCTGGATAAGCGCGATAATGCGTTTAGGCGACGGACAATGGCAAGTCCATGACGCTGCCGTGTCCGACTCGACGAAGCCTGATAATGCCAGCAGGACGGCCGCAGCACAGATCCGAATACTCACGCGGTTGGCAGACATGATCTCGACTCCGGTTTAGATTCCTGGAATTTCCCACATCAACCCATGCTCTAATGCAGGGGTACGGTCACACGTTCTGGCTCTGACGGGCGGCTGGCCTGGTGCGCTTGTGGCGCAGCAAACCCTTAGACAGAAATCGAGAAAGACCTCCTTTCGTGTCGTCTTTTGGGCAACTGTATTGATAAATTGCGCCGCCCTTATCTGGCTTCATACTGCGGATGGGCGAAGTAGTCTGGACCGGCTCCTCAAAGTGCACGAGGTCTCAACTGGTGGCGAAACGTTCACTTGGAAGCCTGCTCTCATCGAATGCGGTCTCTGGTCGCTGTCGCACTTCCCTGTGTGTCGCGACATAAGGCCGTCCTGGCCAAAAAGCCGCTCCTACGCCTGGAGATCAGTCCGACCCGAAAAGACAAAGTCACCGAACCAACTATACTGAGTCCATAAGAAGCAAGAATGACTCAGTGAATTCTTCCCGAGAGTATCGATGGTTGACAAAATAAGGGCCGCCCACTACGCCTATTCGGATGAAATGAAACCCAGGTTCAAGCGCGAACCGCTCGCCACAGCGGAGGCGTTTTCGCGAAGAGCATTGGCGTTCGATCTGTTTGACGCGCTGGCGGTATCGCCGAGCAGCCCTGCACTGATATCCAGTACATACGGCGGAATTGAAGCGGTATTGATGACACTGCCCGAGTACACTTTTCTGTACCAGGCGTATTCCAAGCCGATTAGCAACCTGATCCTGCAACTCCCGCAATCGTGTCACCTGTTCATATTGGTGGCGCAGAACCATCGACAGACGCTTGACCGCTGGCTCAATGATGCGAATGCCAGCGGAAGATCCACGGTCGTTGAAGCACCGAACACCATGCAATTTACAGTCTGGGCGGAGGACGCGTACGCGGCAATCAGAGACACCGCAGGTACACCACCAACCAACACGCACCTGGTAGAACCCGCGACATTTCGACGAGCACACGATGCCCTCATAGCTGACGAAATGGCGAGAGGAACAGCGCTCAACCAGTACCAGGTTCAGCTTTACTTCCAGGGCGGCAACATTCTTATCGGCGATGATTTCTGGTTACTCGGCATGGACTACGCGATCAACTCCCTGGAATACGGGTACGTCGTACCCGAGGCGAACGAGACGAAACTCGAGGCAATCGAACGAGCGTACGGACAAGCGTTGGATCACAGCAAGAAGCTAATCCTGATTGGGAGCAGCCTTACAGTGCCAGCTCAGGAGGAGATTCCGATCGTCATCAACAATGAACCCTGGATAGAGAGGGTATATGCCGGCAACGCGCCAGGAACTACTCAGCCGCTATTCCACATTGATATGTTCGTTACATTGCTGGGAAGGAACTCGGCTGGAAAGCAAATGGCGCTGGTGGGCGACCCGAAAACTGCAGCTGACATCATCGGCATGCCGCTCTCACCGTACATGATGCAGCCGGTCTTCGACGACATTGCCGCTAAGCTGACGGCAATTGGAGTCGAGGTCGAGCGAAACCCACTGCCGTTGATTTATCAAGATGAGCCCGCGAAAAGACGTCGCTATTGGTACTTTGCCACTTCAAACAACGCGCTCGTCCAGACAATCGATGGCGACCGGCACGTATGGCTTCCGACCTATGGATATGGCGCGTGGCCGGAGCTCGCCGATACGGATGCTGTGAATTACCAGATTTGGCAGTCTCACGGCTATACCGTGCATCAGCTAGGCGATTTTCATCCGTTCGCCTTCAACCTGGGAGCCGCCCATTGCATCACCAAGTATCTGGGCCGCAATTAGCGACTTCCATTGAACAGAAACCGCTCCCGCGGCAGGGTTTCAGAATCGAGATCGAGCGAAACGGCGTTCAATTGAATCGAAGTCCGATGCCGAATGAATTCTCATGACGCGAATAGTCCGACAGGTTGTTCATCGGGCCATAGTGATATTGCGCGTATATCGGGAGACTCCATCTGAGCGAGCCAATCTGCCAGGGCAGGGAAACGTCGAACTCGAAGGAGTCGGTCTTCAGCATGTCATCGCCGATTTTCCAGGTCAGCCTGAACTCGAGGCCACTTATACCGCTCTTGTCCCTCTCCTCGAAGAATTCGCGGTTGTAGGCGAACGCAATTCGCAAGCGATCGTAGTCGGCGATACGATCGCGTAGCCCGCCGTCGGGCCCCCACGTTACCGGGTTGTCATCGGTGACGTACCAGGGTATCAACCGCAGCCACAAATCGTAGCAACCCCTCTTGGCCACGCAACGACCCGTAACCGGGTCCCTTTGCTCCCGCCTGGGTCCGAGTCGAAACGCTGCTTCCACCGACACGAAGTTCACGCTACGACTGATGCTGTCAAAAAACGGGCTGTTCGCATCGTTCAGGAATTCCGTCTGCGTGACGAACGCGCCGTTATCCATCGCCAACGCGTCAGTCGTCTGCCCGTTCGACAGGTGCTCGAAGGCGAGATCCACGTATCCCAGCGTCGGGAATCTGCCGCCGGTCTGCTCGCCCATATAGCGCCGCACATGGATCGTTGGATTGTTGAGTCGATTGACGACCGGGCTCGAGTCCCGGGTCTGCATATAGAAATCGAATTCACCCGTGTAGGCGACAAAGGCTTCCCATCGATTCCAGTACCCCTCCATGCATTGTTTTTTCGTCTGGTTCTTCGAGCGATGCTTTTTGGTGCAGTCAGGCGCCGTAAACAGGTACTTGAACGAAAAATGAGCCTCGAGCGCCTCATCGTCGTCCTCGGTCCATTGCCAGATGCCGTAATTTGATTCGAATGGCTGAAATCGCCACTGTTCCGTATTGAGATAGTCCTTAAGCTCAGGATCAACTGTTCCCTGTGCATTGCCAGGGCCGGCAAAGGCAATCAGGTTGGTGGCAACGAACAACAACAATGCACGCATGACGATACTCCTGACAGGGCGCAATCACGATCTGCGCCCCAATTGAGACACCGCGAACAATGGTAACGGAACCCGTACGGGCAAGGTATGCCAATCGATCGTCTGGCCGGTTCTTGACCGAATCGTTCGGCCTCACTCCGTTGCGTCGAAAGCAAAGCCCTTCTCTTCGGCCAATGAACGCAGCCCTGTCTGCATAACCTCGTCCAGCCCCTTTCCGTCGCTTTCCGCAAGCTTGTCGCGCTCGGTCTGGATGTAGTCCCGGCGTTGCTCCGCGAGTGACTGGATGCGCTCCTGTATTTCCTCGCGCTTCTTCGTCTTTTCTTCGACGTAGCCGGCGCGTTCCTCGGCCGCCATCGCCAGCATCTCGTCCGGCAGTTCCTCATCGGCTACGTCCGCGAGTGACTTGCCGGATTTGACTGCATCGACAAGATCCCAGGAATCGTTTCTGTACAGGGCCCCGGCCTTCGTCGCTGCGCGACTGGCCATTGCCGGCGCGCTCATTTCCGCAACCACACTGTCCTGCTCGACCTGGTTTGCGCGTGCGGACGCCCCATTCGCACCGTACGCCACGTAGGTGTCGTTCAGCTGCTTGTTGAGTTCGGCAAGTTCGTCATCCATGGGCGTGGAAATATTCGCAACCGCGCCGGTATCCTGGTTGATGCTTGCGAACAGACCGTTCGTCGCTGCAGCGGCTTGCCGCCAGCCTGCAGCGTCACCATCCGTTTCATTGCCGCAGTAAATGGTGTTGACAGTGATTCCCATGCCGGCTGCTGCATTTGCGGCCAACAGCAAGGGGATTTGCGGGTCCTGGTTCGCAGCTTCGTTACCCGCGACGAAAAGCACGCGCAATGCGCCAGGCGCACTGCTCCAATTCAGGTCCTTCAAAGCTGTATCCACCACGCGGGCAACATACTCGTCGCCGCCGTTGGTACTGAGTTCGAACAACGCCTTGTTAACCGCGTCAAGATCGCTCGTGAACGGCAGATCGATGCGAACGAATCCCGTTTTGTTGCCATAGTTGGGGTTGCCGAAACTCAAGATTGCGATGCGAAGTTCGGGGTGTGGCTGTGCCCTGCCCAGTTCATTGACGACGTCCCAGAGCCGTTGCTTTGCGGAGCCGATGAGGCCGTCCATGGAGTTACTGACATCGAGAGCGATGACTACGTCGACCTGGTGGGGCTGAGGTGCAACCGTCTGGGAAGATTTGGCGTGGGCCGAGCCGAACAGTATTAACGTGCATAACGCGACAACGGCGCCCAGCCGCCGAGGTTTGGCTTTTGACTTCAACATCGGTGATCTCCTTGATTTGTTCCCGCCTGGTATTTGTCAAGGAGAGTGTGCGGCAGCGGTCCGGGTTTTTTGAGGCTTCCAAAGGTAAATACTTGCGATGAAAATTTACCTGGAATTTACACGGCGCCCTTTACTGGAATCTCAGGCTCTGCACGCGTTATCGCCTGAACGGCGGTCTATCAACCGGCATCGGTCTCGTGAAGATCCGCTGGATCGTCGACTCGCGGAAGGTACACAATGAACCTGGACCCCTCGCCCTGCCTGGAGCTGACGCTAATTGCCCCGCCGAGAGCCGTCACTATGCCGAATACTGTCGAGAGTCCGAGACCGCTGCCTTTGTCGGGCTCTTTCGTGGAAAAGAAGGGCTCGAAGATTTTTCGCTGAGTAACTTCATCCATGCCCACTCCCGTGTCGGATACGCCGAGACGAACGTACGTCCCTGGGCGTTTGACATGAAGACGCCGTGCCGCTGCTCGCGAGACATGGGCAACGCCCGTGCGAACTTCGACTACACCGTTGCTCTTGATGGCATCGCGCGCATTGACCACCAGGTTGATAATGGTCTGCTCCAGCTGCGTCTGATCTGTTCTTACGAAACAGCTGTCCGGACAGGTCGAGACTCGCAGTTCGATGTCGGCGGGAAGCAAACGTTCAAGCATGCTCTCGAGTTTCACGATAATCGAATTCACATCCACCGTCTGGATTTCGACGGGATGTTTGCGAGCCACGGCAAGAAGCTGCCGCGTCAGTGCCTGCCCACTCTCGGCTGCGCTTACAATCTCCGCGACAGCTTCACGAGCATCGTTGTCCTTATCGAGTTTTTCTGTCAGCACCTCGCCGTAGCCCAGGATTATCGAGAGCACATTGTTGAAATCATGAGCGATGCCACTTGCGAGGCGGCCGACCGCGTCCATCTTCTGGATTTGCAGGATATGCTGCTCCGACTGCCGGCGCTCTGTGATCATCTGCCCCAAAAACAATACCGCGAGAAACGCAATGATGCTGACTGCCAGGCCGGGTAGCTCATCGAGATGGCCACTGAACTGAAGTGAGAACGACTCGAGACTTTTTGCCATCGTCAAAACCTGGCGCAACGTCATCAATGCGAGCATCGCAGCGAGAAATGCCATGCGCCAATCCTCGAGCCGTTTGAGCAGCACGATCGACCACGTCATGGCTGCCAGACGGATGAGGATGGAGAGGAGGAGAAGACTGTTCACGGATTCGGCAATGAAGCGGCTCCGGGACCCTCACGGAGCCTGATCAGTTCCTCGTCTGGTTGCTGGACGGCGAAACTGTAATGCTAGCAGATTGCCTGGCGCGGCATGGAAGGCTGGTTCGCGCTAATGTGCACCGCAGCGCCCGATAACGACACAAGTCTATAACCGGGGACTTCTTTCTACGTCAGCGCTCGTTCTCTTCGCCTGTTCCCGGCCAACCCGCAGCCTGTGCGACGGCGTCGAACAGCCTGTGATAGCGACGCGGGATGTCCTCTTTCATGTCGTCCGACGTGGCCGGGTCGAGTTCGCTCGCGGCCCACTCTCCTGCACCAGAATCCGGCGGCCTGGCGGCGACCAGCACCTGTTCGGCAACAGCCTTTTCGAAGTCCGTCAATTTGCTCCAGCCTTTGACCGCACTGCCGTCAAATCCACCGCTCGGATAAGCCCTTACCGCGCTGGCCCGCTCATTGCCCAATTGATCACGGGCGATAACGGACACGAGTACTGTCGATTCATCGGACTCTACGCCAATCACGGTACGAAACAGCCCGCCGATCAGGCCGTGTTCACCCATTCGGCCGAGGTGAAACGGATCCATCGGCCGCCGTTTCCAGGTTTCGCCGCCGTCTATGGAATAGCGAATTTCCGGTTCGGCCAGCAGGCCCAGGTCGTCACTGGTGTAGGCGATTATGCCAATGCGTGGCTTGCGGTCCTCGCGGTAAGCCGTAATCCCGTGCAAACGGGGCAAGTCTGTTTTGCGAATGATCCGGAATTCCAGCGGTACCGAGTACGGTGGCTCGATCGGCCGGTCGTCAATCGAGATATCCGCCATAACTACCGTTACGCCCTCCGGCGGCGGCACTTCGGCATGAAATTGCACCGAGAACGGACATTCCTTCTCATGCGGCGCCAGGCGCACCGAGTCACCGACGCCCGGCCAGGAGTGTCCGACGCTCCAGCCATTCGGCAAGCCGCGGTATCGTTGCAGCCTGAAGGTACGGAAGCGACCCGGTTCCTCGAGGGAGCGCGGGTACGGCATATGGCAATGCCGGGTACTCATGCGCCGCGGGAAGTGATTTTCGATCGGCGGGGGCAATTGCACGTCGACATACCCGCCTTTGCCAATGGCGTTGACGATGTAATGGTAGCGGTCGCCCTCGGGGCAGCAGCGATTGCCGTAGTCGTACACGTCGGTGTAATACTGGGTCGGCTTCTCGCGAAGCGAAAACCGGACAGTCCTGCAGGAGTTCGCCGGCACCTCGAGGCGCTTGCCCTTCTTGTCGCCCAGCTTGCCCCCTGCCCCGTAGGGCCAGGTTGTCACCCAGGTGTCTTTTGCGGAGCTTGTCTTATTGCAGACCTTGACGATATGCGCGTACGTTCCGTCCGAGTACCGCAATACGGTCTGTGAATCTATGTTGACTTGACTCCCATCGTCCTCAGGCATGGCATCGCCTCCATTCGAGCGTGAAGTTCACCAGCGGCTACGGCCGGCCCCTGCAGAAAAGTATAGACGGAGTTCAGCTTATTTCTGTTGGCAAACCCGGGCGTGAAACCCGGGGTCGAACCAGAATAAGGGGGGGAAGTCCGGTTCGACCCCGGGTCCGTTGGCGACTAGTCTTCCTCACCCTCACCGACGGGTTCGTCGGTCGTCGAAATTCGTGAGTTATTGAAGTTGTTGTCGTTGTTGAAGAACACCCAGACCGGTTTCTCGTAGCGCAACATATCAATGAGGTGTTCGAGCTGGCTATGATGGTAGTAGAACGCGTAGTAGTTGGTCGCGACTTCCCGGGCCTCCGGGAGAGCGGCCGATTCGGCCTCTAAAAACCAGACGGAGCAAGTCTCGCCGGAAGTGCCTTTCAGAATGAGGTTTGTTTTGCCGGTGGATCGTGACGACCAGTTGTAATACTGGTAGGTGTTAACAGCAAAGGATGCGGTTGCCATGATGAATCTCCTCCTGCAATAAGCATCGAAGACGGGGGTCTACCAGTAAAAGCGAGAAACCGGGCCCGAATCACTCAAACGAACAAGGGCGCGAAATCATGCGTAGTGCAGCGGTGGTTCTGCGATTTGCTGCACTACTCAACAAGCGTTGGCCAGTTGTTGCGGGGCTTGAATTGCCCCGTCAGAATTCCTCCCATTCGCTCTCATCCACGTCGTTCACGGCTGCTGCAACGGGCACCGATACGTCTGCCGCCGGCGCAGGCTGAACGTCCACGTCGGTCCACGGCCGCTCCGCCGAGCGACGCTCGGGTACGTACTTCGTGCCTGTTTTGCCGCTCGATTCGTCACCGACAGTGAAAAACGTCACCATCTCGCTCAGGTCGCCCGCCTGCTCGCCCATGGATTCGCTGGCGGCTGCAGCTTCCTCGACAAGGGCTGCGTTCTGCTGGGTCAATTCATCCATCTGAGCAATGGCCTTGTTCACCTCGTCGATGCCGGCTGATTGTTCCTGGCTCGCGCCCGCGATCTCTCCAACGATGCTGGTGACCTCGGTCACCCGTTCGACGATATCGAGCAGCGTCTCGCCGGATTCATTCACCAGCCGTGAGCCCTCGTCCACCTTGGCGCTGCTGTCCTGGATAAGGTCCTTGATTTCCTTCGCGGCAGTGGCACTGCGCCCGGCGAGATTGCGCACCTCGCTGGCGACGACGGCAAAGCCACGCCCCTGGTCGCCGGCACGGGCTGCCTCCACCGACGCGTTCAACGCCAGCAGGTTGGTCTGAAATGCGATTTCGTTGATCACGCCTATGATATCCGAGATCTTCTTGCTCGACTCATTGATCTCGCTCATCGCTTTTACGGCTTCGCCAACCACAGCGCCACCCTTCTGCGCCTGCTCGCTGGCTGCCTGGGCAAGCTGGTTGGCCTGCGCCGCGTTGTCGGCGTTCCGCTTCACGGTGCTCGTCATTTCCTCCATGCTGGAGGCGGTCTCTTCGAGGTTCGACGCCTGCTCCTCGGTGCGCTGGCTCAGGTGAGAATTACCCTGGGAAATTTCGTCGGCACCGATTTTCACCGAAGAGGCGGAGCCCTGTATCTGACCCACCACCTCGGTCAGCTTGGCCACGGAGGCATTGGCATCGCGCATCAACTGTTCGAATGAACCCTGGTAATCGTTGTCGATGGTCTGCGTGAGATCGCCTGCGGCCATGGCGCTGAATACTCTAAGCGTGTCGTTGATCACCTGCTCGGCGACTTCGACGAGCTGGTTGACCCCCTCCGACAGACGGCCGAAGAAACCAGCTTTGCCATCAAGTGAGATGCGCTCGCTGAGATCGCCGGCCATCGCGCGCTCGACTACGTGCTGTACTTCCTCCTCGGTGGCCAGCTGAAGCGTACGGTCGGTCAGTTCAACGACCGTTCCCAGGAGTCTACCGTCCACACCGATGACCGGGTTGGCCACAAATTTCAGGGTCAGGCCCCCAAGCCTGATCTCATCGTGATGTTCCCCTTCGAGATCGGCGAAAATCTCGCCCTGCTCCGAAGGGTTCTCGTAAAACCGCGTGATGGATGAGCCGATGACCTGACCCGCGTCGAAGTCCGGCACGTTCTTGCCGATTTCCGCTTGCGAGTTGTGGAATAATCTGCTTGCCGCGTGATTCATGTAGACAATGCTGTGGTCGACATCCGCGACCAGTACGTTACCGTTGACGTTGTCGAGCGCCTGCTTGATTCGGCCATTTACGGCACTGAGCTGGCGATCGGCCTCGATGCGTTCACGCAGGTTCGATTGCATCGCTTTGAGGGCGGACAGCAACTGCCCCGTCTCGTCCGCCGACTTGATTTCGATGTCGTTGTCGAGATGTCCCGCGGCTATCGATTCTGTGACAGTGCCTGCGGCCCGCACCGAATTGACGATGCTGCGCGCCATCAACATGAGGAGCACAAACATGGCCGCCATGATGAGCCCAAGGACCAGGTAGAAATTGCGGATGATTCGGGCGTTTGTCGCCTCGGTTAGCACGGCGTTCTGTTGCAACTGGTCGGCTCGTTCAACAGCAAGTGCTGTCAATGCTGAATCAACAGCGACCAGAATGTCCTGCAGGGCAGTCTCGGCCTCGGCGATTTTAGCGTCGAGACTTGGAATCTCGAGGAACGAACGGTAGTAATCTTGCATCTGGTTTGCAATCGCCGACTTCGCAGCTGGCGGCAAATCCGATTCGCTCAACAGGCTCGAGAAGCGCTGCTGCTCCCCTGCCATCTTGTCGACGTACTTGCTCAGTCGGCGCGCCATGTAGTCCTTTTCATGTCGCCGCATCATCAGCATCGAGTGTGACATGTATATCTGTTGCTGATCGTTCAGGCTTGCCTCAACGTCGTGAACCGACTTGCGCAGCTTGCCGTGCAAACCGCTTTCGTGGTCCAGGCCGAGAATCTGCCAGTTGGTGACCAGGCTATGGAAGTTCGCGTCGTATTTCGTGAGGGTCGATCGCAGATCAATGGCCAGTTGTTGCTCTTTATCGCTCTGGGACACCGCGACCAGCTCATCCACGTTTGCGAGCATACCGGCCATAGTCACATTGAACGCGTCGACCGTCTCCATCGATTTCGTCAACACGAAGTCAGCCTGGTGGCCCTGCACCTGGGACCCTCCCGATTCGATCTCGACGACCAGGCTACTCAGATTCAGTGCTTCGGCGCGCGCCGCGGACGTCTCCACCTGCTCGATCTGTAGAAGGTGAAACGCGTAGCCGACAACGCTGAATCCAACGGTCGTGACCGCGGTAAGAAGGAGAAATTTGTGAAACAGCTTCAGGTTCTTGACAAAATTCATTGATTCGCTCGGTACTCGCCTGTCTGGCATTCAGGTGGAATATTCACGTAGTCGATCTCGGCTATCGGCGACGTCGCGCGTATCTTTAGACGATCCGACAACGAGCGGGACCAAAACGAGAGACCTGGCATACAGGGCGTGGCCTTGTGTGCAGAGCAGTGCGAGGTGAGGCGGACTAATAGTTATTTATAAACAATTACTTGCCATTGTTTTTTAATGTAATATCGAGAAACGGAAATTTACAGACAATACGCTAGAATAGGCACTCTTGAACGGCCGGCAATAAACAACAATTCTTTCACCGGCCGGTGGGGGTCCATATGAACAAGAAATTCCTGATTGCATGGGTGCTCGTATTCGTCGTCTGGATGGCGGGGAGCTTCCTCGTCCATGGCCTGTGGCTGGGCGAGACCTATGCGGGCATGACCAACATGTCCCGTCCGCAAGAAGAGCAGATGGCATTGATGCATTTCATGCTGTTGGCACACGTGTTGATGGCGGGCGCGTTCGTCTGGATCTATCAACGCGGGCAGGAAGACAAGCCGTGGCTGCCACAGGGTATTCGGTACGGCATCGCAATCGCCGTGCTGGCACCTATTCCGACGTTCATGATCTATTACACGGTGCAACTGACGCCGGGCATGCTGGCAGTGCAACAGATCGTCGGCGATACGATTGTCGTGATCGTGCTCGGAATACTGGTCGCGTTCCTGAGCAAGACGGCAGCCAGCGAATAGCCCGGCCGGTCAGTCCGAGAGCATGTCCTTGAGGTGCTCTCGGAATTCCGGCCCCGTATCGGGGTGCTCGAGCCCGTAGGCCACCGTGGCCTGCAGGTAACCGAGCTTGCTGCCGCAGTCATAGCGCGTGCCATCGAACGAATAGGCGTAGATCGCCTCCTCGTCCAGCAGATCGGCGATACCGTCGGTCAACTGGATCTCGCCGCCCGCGCCTTCGCCGATACGCTCGAGTTTGTCGAAGATGCGGTGCGTGAGCAGGTATCGGCCGACGACTGCCGAGTCCGATGGCGCTTCGTCGGGTGCCGGTTTTTCGACGATTTGCGTAATTCGATTCTGTGAGTTTTCGTCCACCGCGACGATGCCATAGTTCGAGGTACTCTCCCGTGGCACCGTCTCGACGGCAACGACGCAGCCGCCGTGGCGATCATACTCGGTGGCCATTTGCGACAGGCAGCCCGTTTCGCCCGCAATCAGGTCATCCGCCAAATGAACGAAAAACGGCTCTTCCCCGATGGCTGGCCTCGCGCACAAAACGGCATGCCCGAGACCGAGCGGTTCGCCCTGGCGAATGTAAATGCACGTGACCCCGGCAGGCACGATATCGCGAATCGACTGCAGCAAATCGGTCTTGCCGGACGCGGTCAGTGCCTGCTCGAGCGCGGTATCGGTATCGAAGTGATCCTCGATGGCGCGCTTCGAACTGCCAGTCACGAATACGAGCTTGGTTGCACCGGCTTCAATTGCTTCCTCGACTGCGTACTGAATCAGCGGTTTGTCGACGATCGGCAACATCTCTTTCGGGCTTGCCTTCGTCGCCGGTAGAAATCGCGTTCCGCGACCGGCGACGGGGAAAACGGCGGCTCTGACTGTCTGGCCCAATGCGGCGCTCCATTGCACGTGAGTAGGCCGGAATCATAGCCAAGGGCCGCGCCAAGCGCCAGCCGGCGCGGCCCCGGGGATCGCCGACAAGTCCGCAGACTATTTCTTCTTCGTGACCGACACCTGGATGTCGGACCGATTCAACTCAACCGTGCGTTCGCCGATGCCTTTCACCAGCGAAAGATCGTCCGCGCTGCGGAACGCACCATGCTTCCTGCGGTATTCGACAATGGCTTTCGCCTTGGACAGGCCAACGCCCTTCAATTCCGCTGATATCGTTTCCGCATCGGCGGTGTTGATATTCACAGGGCCACCGAAAGCGACCAACGGCAAAACCAGCGCAACCATCGCCAGTACCTTCATACAGGTTTTCATCCTAAGCTCCTTTTTATAGTCATCCAGGCCGCTGTAGTGCGGCAAGCAGGAGCATATGCGGGCACGCGCGATGGCTGCCGCATGCGAAACAGGGCAATTCGCGCTGAAAAGGCCTCGCTAGCCCGCAGATCGTGCAAGTTGGCGTGTAAGATCGCGCGAGGATTTGCCTGGCTGAAGGATTTTCCGACAGAGCGGAAGAACAGCGTGTATTTCCGAAGGAGAAAAATTCTTCAGGCGATCAAAGACCACGCGAGAGCGCGGAATACTGGTGGGATATGCCGGCTAGGGGTTGGTGATACTGTGTTGCAGCAGCGTATCGAATTGCACCCGCGATGCGGGCCGCTGGGTTTCCCAGTTTCGGCAGCTCGGGCATTGCCAGAGCAGCCGCTGGCTGGAAAATCCGCACTCCTTGCACTGGTATCTCGGGGTAGCGCTCGCCAGTTTTGACAGGGCTCGGCGCACTTTGGCCAACGCGGATACCTGTGAGTCTCCGGCGCCATCGGACAATCGCTGCAATTCGACGAACTCGCCCAATGTCGGCTCGTTGAGCATGTATTGCTCGACACAATCATCGATCACCGGAATGCCGCCGAGGTCGTTCACAATGGCGGTGTACGCGACCAGGGAACTCCTTTCGGGATTCTTGGCGAGCAATGCCTTCAACGCGCTATCGAGTTCTGAAATCGCGCCCTCGCGCTCGTAAATCGCGACAATTTCCGGCAACGCTTCAGCAATCAGATAGGTGTTTTCGTCGATGATGCGATGATAGAGCTTCAGCGCAGTCTTGCTGTCATCGGTATCGCGGGCTATGTGCGCGCGAGTGAGGGCTCCACGCATCGTTCGGGGACGACCGGCCTGCGCTTTCTTGACGAATTCGCGCGCCGAGGCATAGTCGTTTTGCGCAACGGCGCCTTCGGCCCTTTCGCAATAATAGTGCGCGATTTGCAGGGCAAGAGAACGGCCGCTCAGGACTTCCAGGCGCTGACCGGCATCAATGGCTTTCTCCCAGTCTCGTTCCTGCTCATATATGCGCCCCAGGCTTTCCAGCGCCTGCACCTGGTATCGGGAGCCCTGCGAAAGTCGCACAAACAGATTCTCGGCCCTGTCCAGCAATCCCGCCGCGAGGTAATCCTTCGCCAGCGAGAACAGGGCCTGGTCACGTTGCTCGGATGCCAGGTCCGGACGAGCGATGATGTTCTGGTGGATGCGAATCGCACGGTCTACTTCGCCGCGGCGCCGAAACAGGCTGCCCAGCGCAAAGTGAGTTTCAATGGTCTTGTCGTCGACCCGAACCATACGCAGGAAGTGTTCGAGTGCCTGGTCGGTTTGCTCGTTGAGCAGGAAGTTCAGGCCTTTGAGATAATCGATGTTCAGGGGCGGCGGCGCGTTTTCCTCGTCGCGTTCCCCGAAACGCCCCATCGCCCAGCCGGCCGCGGCGAGCAACAGGAACAGGCCCGCCAGCAGGAATGTCGATTCAGTCGGCATCGCTTAGCGGCAAACCCCGGAGGCTGGTGACTTCGCTCTCCGACAGGCGCAGCGCGCGTCGCAACGTGCGCCGCTCGTTAATGAGTTTGAGTGCGTAGAAACCCAGGCAGAGGATGCCGAATAACCAGCCGCAGGCGAAAGCCACGGTGAATGCGAGCGATATGGGCGCGGTGATTTCCCAGTGCAGCAGCTTCAGGCTGACGTTATCGGGGTTACCGGCCGTAAAAACGACCATCGCCGAGAAGATCAGGACGATAAGTACTACAAGACCGATACGTTTTAGAATATTCAATTCTTGATCGGAAAGTGACGACTCTCGTTTACGCGTTCGCGCAGGTCTTTGCCGGGTTTGAAGTGCGGCACGTACTTGCCGGACAGCGCTACCGCTTCGCCCGTCTTCGGATTACGGCCGATGCGGGGTGGCCGATAGTGCAGGGAGAAACTGCCAAAGCCGCGAATCTCGATGCGTTGTCCCTGTGCCAAAGAGTCGCTCATCAGGTCCAGCAAATGCTTGACCGCCAACTCGACATCTTTCGCCGGGAGGTGCTTTTGCTTACGGGAGATTGCTTCTATGAGTTCAGATTTTGTCATTATACTTGTCGTCGAAGCGCCTTTGTCAGCGTAACCCACGGATAGTAAAGACAATAATAGCCCGGACCGGGCGGTCCGGGCTACCCTTTTTACTTATTATTTGCTTCCGCCGGACATCTTTTCCTTCAGAAGCTCGCCAAGCGTGGTGCCGACGGGGGCTGCAGAGGAGTCAGACTTGTAACTGCTGACCGCCTCTTGTTCCTCGTGAACCTCCTTGGCCTTGATCGAAAGCGCGATAGCGCGGTTCTTGCGATCCACGTTCGTGAACTTGGCCTCGACCTCTTCGCCGACCTTGATCATCGTGCGTGCGTCCTCTACGCGGCCGCGGGCCAGCTCGGATGCGCGCAATGAACCGAATATGCCATCGCCGAGATCCACGAGCGCACCGCGCGCATCGACCTCGGTGACCGTTCCCTTGACGATCGAGTTCTTCGGATGCGCCGCGAGCCAGGCCGAAAACGGATCCTTCTCGAGCTGCTTGATACCGAGGGAAATGCGCTCGCGATCGGCATCGATTGCGAGTACCGCAGCCTCGATTTCCTGGCCTTTCTTGTAATTGCGCACTGCCTCTTCGCCGGGAAGATCCCAGGAAATATCCGACAGGTGAACGAGGCCGTCGATGCCGCCGTCGAGACCGATGAAAATACCGAAATCGGTGATCGACTTGATCTGGCCCGATACCTTGTCACCGCGATTGAACGTTGCAGCGAACTCGGCCCAGGGATTCGACTTGCACTGCTTGACGCCCAGCGAAATGCGCCGGCGCTCCTCGTCGATTTCGATGACCATGACTTCGACTTCTTCACCGACAGACACGACGCGTGACGGGTTGACGTTCTTGTTGGTCCAGTCCATTTCGGACACGTGCACAAGGCCCTCGACGCCGTCTTCGATCTCAACGAAACACCCGTAATCCGCGATATTCGTTACCTTGCCAAACATACGCGTCTGCGGCGGGTAGCGGCGAGCGAGATCCTGCCACGGATCGTCACCGAGCTGTTTCATGCCCAGCGAAACTCGCTGGCGTTCACGGTCGAACTTGAGGATCTTGACGTCGATTTCCTGGCCGACCTCAACCACCTCGGAAGGATGCTTGACGCGTTTCCAGGCCATATCCGTGATATGCAGCAGTCCGTCGATGCCACCGAGATCCACGAACGCGCCGTAGTCGGTGAGGTTCTTGACGATGCCCTTCGCCATGTTGCCTTCCTGGAGCTCTTCCAGCAGGGCCTCGCGTTCGGCGGAGTATTCTTTTTCGACGACCGCGCGACGTGACACAACGACGTTGTTGCGGCGCTGGTCGAGCTTGATGACCTTGAACTCGAGGCTCTTGCCTTCGAGGTAGGCAGGATCGCGTACCGGTCGCACATCGACGAGTGAGCCCGGCAGGAACGCCCGGACATTGTCGATTTCGACGGTGAATCCACCCTTGACGCGCCCGTTGATGACGCCTTCGACGACCTCGCCGTCTTCAAATGCTTTCTCGAGGTCAATCCAGGTACGCGCTCGTATCGCTTTCTCGCGAGAGAGCTTGGTCTCGCCAAAGCCGTCTTCCACGGCGTCCAGCGCAACTTCGACTTCGTCGCCGACGGCTACGCCGCCTTCGTCTTTGTCGGTCTTGAACTGCTCGAGGGGGATCACGGCCTCCGATTTGAGGCCTGCGCTGACGATGACGACATCTTCATTTACCGCGACAACGATACCGGTGATGATTGCACCGGGCTTTATTTGTTGACTGGCAAAACTTTCTTCAAATAATTCAGCAAAACTTTCAGACATGTTAAAAAAATCCAAGGGAACATCAGTTCCCACCCAAACGTCCGGTAGCATCCTGCTTCCGACGGTCATTACGAAAAAGAACCGAACATCCTGTCCGATTCTGTCCTTGGTCTTTCTCCGGGAATCTAGCGTTCGGCGACCCAGTCGAGCACCGTCTGTGTGACGGCCTCGATCGATCGGCCCGAGGAATCCAGGATCCTGGCGTCCTCTGCCGGCCTGAGCGGGGCTACCGATCGCTCGGAATCCCGCCGGTCACGGTCCTCTATGTCCCGCGAAAGGGCGGCAAGGCTAACATCCAGCCCCTTGTCTTTCAACTGCTTATGGCGCCTTCTGGCCCTTTCTTCGGCACTCGCCGTGAGGAATATCTTGTGCCGGGCGTCCGGAAATACCTGGGTACCCATGTCGCGGCCGTCGGCGACCAGCCCCGGAGGCTGCTGAAAGCCCCGCTGGCGCTCCAATAACGCGGTTCTCACGGCCGGAATTGCGGCAACCGCGGACGCCCGGGCGCCGGTCTCTTCGGTCCGAACGTCCAGCGTCACATCCTTGCCGGACAGCCGGATGCGCTCGGCGCCATCCTCGTTACTGTCAAATTCCACATCCAGCGTGCGCGCCACCTGCGCCAGCACCTCCGGATCGTGCAGGGACGCGCCCGATTTTTCCGCGGCCAGGGCTACCAGGCGGTACAGTGCGCCGCTGTCCAGCAGGTGCCAGCCCAGGGCATCAGCCACGCGCCGGGCGATTGTGCCCTTGCCGGACCCGCTCGGCCCGTCAATCGCTATAACAGGTGCAGATTCAGTCATTTGGCACCTCTTCCACAACCTCGATATTGGTCCCAATTGACGCCATGCAAGCCTCGAAACCCGGGAAGGAGGTATCTACCGCCTCCACATTCCGGACCGTGACTTCGCCTTCCGCCACGGTACCCGCGATAGCGAGCGACATTGCGACGCGGTGGTCACCGAAACTCTCGACAGTGCCACCCTGGAAACGACCGCCGTGAACGATGGCCCCGTCCGGCTTCTCCTCGACCTTGATACCCATCGCCTGCAGTCCGGCCGCCATGGCGGCGATGCGATCGCTCTCCTTGACGCGCAGCTCCTCGAGGCCCGAGAAAACGGTTTTCCCGTTCGCCGCTGCGGCCGCCACGAACAGGACCGGGAATTCATCGATCGCTAGTGACACCAGGCCAGGGTCGACCGTGCCTCCGTGCAGCCGTGACGAGCGCACGCGGATATCTGTCACCGGTTCGGACCCGAACAGCTGTGGCCGCTCGAACCTGATGTCGGCTCCCATGTCCTGCAGTATGTCTATGACGCCAGTGCGCGTCGGATTGATGCCGACATTGGAAATCAGTATGTCAGCGTCTTCCGATAGCAATGCCGCCAGG
>CALZMQ010000060.1 GCA_945788625.1 uncultured Woeseiaceae bacterium | reverse complement strand
GCGGACGCCCGGGCGCCGGTCTCTTCGGTCCGAACGTCCAGAGTCACATCCTTGCCGGACAGCCGGATGCGCTCGGAGCCATCGTCATTACTGTCAAATTCCACATCCAGCGTGCGCGCCACCTGCGCCAGCACCTCCGGATCGTGCAGGGACGCGCCGGACTTTTCCGCGGCCAGGGCTACAAGGCGGTACAGTGCGCCGCTGTCCAGCAGGTGCCAGCCCAGGGCATCGGCAACGCGCCGGGCGATCGTGCCTTTCCCGGACCCACTTGGCCCGTCAATCGCAATGACCGGTACCTCCGAGTTCATACCGGTACGTCCTGCAATACCTCGATGTCCACCCCGAGTGCAGTCATGCAGTCGGTGAACCCGGGGAACGAGGTATCGACCGGCTCGACATCCCTGATGACGACTTCGTCCCCGGCAATTGTCGCCGCGACGGCCAGCGACATCGCAACCCGATGGTCGCAAAAACTGTCGACCGTTCCGCCCGTGAACCGTCCGCCGTGCACAATTGCGCCATCGGGGGATTCGTCGACCCGGATTCCCAGTTCGCGCATACCGGCGGCCATAGCCGCAATGCGATCGCTCTCTTTCACGCGCAGTTCCCCTATGCCGGAGAAAACCGTCTCGCCGTCCGCCGACGCTGCCGCGACGAACAGCGCCGGGAACTCGTCGATAGCGAGCGAAACCAGCGCCGGGTCTACCGCACCGCCCTGCAGGTTCGACGATCGGATGCGTATGTCGGCAACGGGCTCCGCGCCGAGTAATTTCGGGTTCTCCAAACGAATATCCGCGCCCATACCCTGCAGAATCTCGATCACGCCCGTGCGGGTCGGGTTGACCCCGACGTTAGTAATGAGAACGTCGGCGTTCTCGGCCAGCAGCGCGGCCAGCATCACGAAAGAAGCCGACGAGAGATCGGCCGGGACCTGCACGCGGCAGCCACGCAACGCCTGCCCTCCCCGCACGCAAATCCTGTTTCCGTCAGTCCGTACCTCGACGCCCATCGACGCCAGCATGCGCTCCGTGTGATCGCGGGTCACCGCAGGTTCGGTTACGCAGGTCGTGCCGTCGGCGTACAGCCCGGCCAGCAACACAGCCGATTTCACCTGTGCGCTGGCGACAGGCAGGTCGTAGTCGATCGCGCACAGCCGCCGGCCGCCGTGGACCTGCAACGGCGGCCTGCCGTCGTTGCTGTCAATCAGCGCACCCATGTCACCGAGGGGCCTGATGACGCGACCCATGGGACGGCCGGTCAACGAGGCATCGCCGGTCAATGTGCTGTCGAAAGACTGGCCGCACAGCAGGCCAGCCATAAGCCGCATGGCGGTGCCGGAGTTGCCGAGATCGAGGTCGGCCGCCGGCGCCGAGAGACCGTGCAGCCCTGTCCCGTCGATCGACATTTGCGTCGGCTCCGGCTGCTCGATGCCGACGCCGAGCGTACGCATTGCAGCGAGTGTCGCAAGACAGTCCTCGCCTGCCAGGAAGCCGCTAACCTCGGTACGGCCGCTGGCGATGCTGCCGAGCATGAGCGCGCGATGGGACACCGACTTGTCGCCCGGCACCGTGACCTTCGCGTCCGCGATTTTGGATGGGGAAACTCTGAAATCCATGAGACCGGTTACTTCGCCAGGTTGATGCTGCGTAAATACTCTAGCCTATCGCTGTGGGATAGGCGCCAAGCACTTTAAAAAGCGAACTGGCCTTCTCGAGTTCTGCAAGGGCGTCCGATACGGGCGATTCTTCTGCGTGCCCCTCGATGTCGATGAAAAACACGTAGTCCCATTTTCTGCGGCGTGACGGGCGCGATTCGATCCGCGTCATGCTGATGCCATGCTCGGCAAGTGGTTGTAACAGGTGATGCAGCACGCCCGCGCCACCGGCCGTGTCGCTCGTGGATAGGAGAATCGTCGTTTTATCGTCGCCGCTCGGCGCGAGCAGCTTGCGGCCGACGACGAGGAATCGCGTGGCGTTGTCCGGTCTGTCCTCAATGTTGTTGACCATGATGGCGAGTTCATAGACATCGGCCGCAACTTCTGGGCCAATAGCTGCCGTGCCGTCCTCGTCACGGGCACGCCGGGCGCCGGCGGCGTTACTCGACATGCCGATCAATTCGACGTGCGGCAGCGTCTCGCGTATCCAGCCGCGGCATTGCGCAAGGGACTGCTCGTGTGCACAGATCCGTTCGATTTTCTCGAGTCCCTTGAACTTGCTCATCAGATGCTGTTCAATCTTCAGCTCGATCTCGCCCGAGATTTTCAGTGGTGACGTCAGGAACATGTCGAGCGTGTTGTTGACCGAACCCTCGGTCGAGTTCTCGATGGGAACGACGCCGAAGTCCGCGGCACCGCTCTCCACTTCCTGGAACACCTCGTCGATCGTGTGAAACGGCAACGCGCGAACCGAGTGGCCGAAGTGCTTGAAAACGGCAGTCTGGGTGAACGTACCTTCCGGGCCCAGAAACCCGATCTTCAACGGTTCCTGCTGGGCCAGGCACGCGGACATGATCTCGCGAAACAGCCGCAGCATTTCCTCGTCGCGCATCGGGCCCGCATTGCGGTCCAGAACCGAGCGCAGGACCTCGGCCTCACGCTCCGGTCGATAGTAGTCGACCGCCGACCCGAGATCGCCTTTGGCAACACCGACCTTTTGGGCAATCCGGGCGCGATCGTTGATCAGCGACTGGATGCTCTCATCGATCTCGTTGATGCGCTCGCGTATTTCCTCGAGGCTCGATGTACCCCCTTTGTCGTCCGCTTCTGCCATGCAAATCCTGCTCGAAAACCTTAACGTAATCCTCAGGTTACAGGCTTGCCGAGATTTCGCAACGTCAGTACGCCATCGATTGCCCGAATCTCTTCCAGCAGTTCGGCCGTGGGCTCGGCGTTGACATCGATAATCGTGTAAGCGAAGTCGCCCACGGACTTGTTCAACAGGTCCTCGATATTGAGCCCGGCGTTCGCGAGATCGGTGGAGATCTGGCCGACCATATTCGGCACGTTGGCGTTGGCAACGGTGATCCGCCAGGCATCGAGGCGCGGCAATCGCGCTTCCGGAAAGTTTACGGAAAAGCGGATGTTGCCGTTCTCGAGGTAATCCTTGAGGTTCTCCGCGACCATGATCGCGCAGTTTTCTTCGGCCTCGCTGGTCGAAGCGCCAAGATGCGGCAGCGCAACAACCTTCGGATGCGCAATCAGTTCCGGTGTCGGGAAATCGGTGACGAACGCCTGCAGCTTGCCGCTATCGAGGGCGGCGAGCGCGGCCGCGTCATCGACGACACCGCCGCGCGCGAAGTTGATCAGCACGGAACCGTTGTTCATTAGCGCCAATCGATCGGCGTTAACGATGTTTTTCGTCGCGTCGATCAAGGGCACGTGCAGCGTTACGAAGTCCGCGTGCTGGAACAACTGATCCAGCGTTTCCTCCTGCTCGACACCCGACGACAACTGCCAGGCATTGCGTACCGTGATCGCAGGATCGAAACCGACGACTTTCATGCGCAGCGCCAGCGCCGCATTGGCAACCTCGACCCCGATTGCGCCCAGGCCTATTACGCCAAGCGTCTTGCCCGGGAGTTCGAAGCCGACAAATTGTTTCTTGCCGGCTTCAACGGCCTTGTTCAGGGCGGCGCCGGTTTCGGACAGTGACGAGACGTATTCCCGCGCATTGCACAGATTTCGTGCGCCCATGAGCATACCTGCAATGGCAAGCTCCTTGACGGCGTTAGCGTTGGCGCCCGGCGCATTGAACACGGGCACGCCGCGTGCACTCATGGCCTCGATAGGGATGTTGTTCGTTCCGGCGCCGGCGCGTCCGACCGCGGCGACGGTGTCCGGGACATCCATATCGTGCATGTTATAAGAGCGCAGCATTATCGCGTCGGGGTGCGTTATCTCCGAGGCAACCTCGTAGCGCTCACGCGGCAAGTGCCGCAGTCCTTCGACGGCGATGTGGTTGAGTGTCAGTATCTTGTACATGGTGGATCCCTGTGCAGGCCGCTCGGCCCTGCTACGCGTGGTTCATTTCAAAATGGGACATGAAATCGATCAGCGTATCCACGGCATCCTCGCCGACTGCGTTGTAAATCGACGCGCGCATGCCGCCAACCGAACGATGTCCCTTGAGATTCGTCAACCCCGCGGCGTTGGATTCTTCAAGGAACTTCGAATCCAGGGCGTCGTCCGCGAGAATGAACGGCACGTTCATCCACGACCGGCAGTCCTCCCGCACCGGGTTGCTGTAGAAGGCCGAATTGTCTATGGCGGCGTAGAGTTTGCGAGCCTTGCGCTCGTTCACCTCGGCTACCGCGCCGAGCCCGCCACGGTCTTTGAGATAGCGAAAAACGAGATCCGCCACGTACCAGGCAAACGTCGGTGGCGTATTCGTCATCGAGTCCGACTCGGCGTAGGCCTTCCAGGTCATCAGGTGTGCGTTGCCCGGACGCACACGTTCCAGGAGATCGTTGCGCACGATGACAAGCGTAATGCCCGCCGGGCCGATGTTCTTCTGCGCACCTGCGTAGATGACGCCGAAGCGGCTCACGTCAATCGGTCGCGACAGGATCGTGCTGGACATGTCGGCAACCAACGGTACGTCACCACCCGGTACGAAGTGGAATTCGACGCCCGCAATGGTCTCGTTCGGCGTGTAGTGAAGATACGCCGCGTCATCGCTGCGATTCCAGCTTGATTCGTCCGGAATGTAAGTGAATTTCTCGTCCGAGGCATCGGCGACAACCCTCGCGTCGCAGAATTTCCCCGCCTCGCCCGCGGCTTTCTTGCCCCAGCTGCCGGTCACCACGTAATCGGCCGTGTCGCCGGGCGCCGTAAGGTTGAGCGGCGCCATGGCCATTTGCAGGGTCGCACCGCCCTGCGGGAACAGCACACTGTAATCATCCGGAATGGACAGCAGCTCCCGCACGTTGGCTTCGGCGCGTGCCGCAAGCGCAACGAATTGCTTGCTGCGGTGACTAATCTCCATGACCGACATGCCGGTACCCTGCCAGTCTGGCAGGTCTTCACGGATGGTTTCGAGAACTTCGAGAGGCAGCGCCGCGGGCCCGGCACTGAAATTGAAAACGCGCGACATGTCGCTGGGGTCCTTGGGGTAACTGAGGCTTAGTTTAGGCGGCGTATTGTTACGGTTTCATGAATCAAATGCACTACGTATTTCGTGAATTAATCCTCATCGTCCTCAATGCTCTCGATGCGCGCCAAACCAACCAGCCGCTGGCCTCGCTCGACACGGATCAACCGCACACCCTGGGTATTCCTGCCGACGATCGATATGTCACTGACGCCGGTACGTACGAGTGTGCCGTTTGAACTGATCAGCATGATCTCGTCTTCTTCGCCGACCTGCAGCGCACCCACCGTGTTGCCGTTTCGATCGCTCGTCTGAATCGCGATGACGCCCTGACCGCCGCGCCCCTGAACCGGGAAGTCGTCCACTGGTGTGCGCTTGCCGTAGCCATTCTCGGTCGCGGTCAGAATCAGCCCTTCCTGGATGATCGTAAGCCCGATGACCTCATGACCGGCGGGCAGACGTATACCGCGGACACCGGCTGCGCCGCGTCCCATCGGCCGCACATCTGCCTCTTTGAACCGGATGGCTTTGCCATGGCTCGCGACGAGCAGAATCTCCGCTTTTCCGTCCGTGATGGCAACGTCCACGAGCTTGTCGTCGCCGCGCAGATCGACGGCGATAATGCCGTTCGCGCGAGGGCGGGAGAACTCGCTCAGCGGCGTCTTCTTGACCGTGCCGCCGGACGTCGCCATGAACACATAGTGGCCCTCCTCATACGCGCGGATGGGCAATACAGCATTGATGCGTTCGCCTGCTTCGAGTGGCAACAGGTTGACGATGGGCTTGCCGCGCGATCCACGGCTTGCTTGCGGTACCTGGAAGACCTTGAGCCAGTACATCTTGCCGCGGCTGGAGAAGCACAAGATCGTGTCGTGTGTATTGGCGACGAAAAGCTTGTCGATGAAATCCTCGTCTTTGACCTTGGTGGCCGAGCGCCCGCGACCGCCGCGTTTTTGCGCCTGGTACACGGCGATAGGCTGCGCCTTGGCGTAGCCGCCATGAGACAGGGTCACAACGACCTCTTCTTCGGGTATCAGGTCTTCCATACTGAGATCGGAATGATCCTGGACGATTTCGGTCCGACGCTCGTCCCCGTAGCTGTCGCGCGCCTCGAGCAGTTCCTCCCGGATGACCTGCACGAGCCGGTCCGGGTCAGCGAGTATCTCAGAAAGATTCTTAATTTTATCCAGTATCTCTTTGTATTCTTTTACTATTTTTTCTTGCTCAAGCCCCGTCAATCGGTGCAGGCGCAAGTCGAGAATGGCCTGCGCCTGAACCGCAGACAGGCGGTACTTGCCCTCTGCGAGTCCAGTGTCGGCGTCGAGATCGTCGGGCCTTGTATCCGTTTCACCCGCGCGTTCCAGCATCTCTGTCACCTCGCCGGGCGACCAGTCGCGGCTCATGAGCCCGACTTTCGCTTCGGCAGGCGACGCCGAGGCCTTGATGAGCGCGATGACCTTGTCGATGTTGGCGAGCGCAACCGTCTGCCCCTCGAGCACGTGGGCGCGATCGCGGGCCTTGCGAAGATCGTAGATGGTCCGCCGCGTCACGACCTCGCGGCGGTGGGCAAGAAATGCCTCCAGCACCTGCTTGAGGTTCATGAGCTTCGGCTGGCCTTCGTGCAGCGCAACCATGTTGATGCCGAACACGCTTTGCATCGGCGTCTGCTTGTAGAGGTTGTTCAGAACGACATCACTGACCTCCCCTCTCTTCAGTTCGATGACGATACGCATTCCGTCCTTGTCGGACTCGTCGCGCAGCTCGCTGATGCCCTCGATGCGTTTGTCGCGGACAAGGTCTGCGATCTTCTCGATGAGGCGCGCCTTGTTCACCTGGTACGGCAATTCGGTGACGATGATGGCCTCTTTGCCGCGTACATTGATCGTCTCAATCGCAGTACGAGCCCGAATGTAGACGCGCCCCCGGCCGCTTCGGTAGGCCGAGTAAATGCCGGCTGCACCATTGATGATGCCGGCAGTCGGAAAATCCGGGCCGGGCATGTGCTCCATCAGGGCGGGCACTTCGATCGACGGGTCCTCGATCACGGCCAGGCAGGCGTTGATCACCTCGATGATATTGTGCGGCGGAATATTCGTCGCCATACCCACCGCAATGCCCGATGAGCCGTTGACCAGCAGGTTGGGAATACGGGTCGGCATAACCGACGGCTCGCTCTCCGAGCCGTCATAGTTTTCAACGAAATCGACCGTTTCCTTGTCGATATCGGCCAGCAGCTGATGCGCGACTTTGGCCATGCGAACTTCGGTGTAGCGCATGGCGGCGGGCGAATCGCCATCGACCGAGCCGAAGTTACCCTGACCGTCAACCAGCATGTAACGCATTGAAAAGGGCTGCGCCATGCGCACGATCGTGTCGTAGACCGCAGAATCGCCGTGAGGATGGTATTTGCCGATGACGTCGCCGACGACGCGGGCCGACTTCTTGTACGGCTTGTTGAAATCGTTTCCGAGTTCCCGCATCGCGTGCAGTACGCGTCGGTGCACGGGTTTGAGCCCGTCTCGAACGTCGGGCAGGGCCCGACCGACGATGACGCTCATCGCGTAGTCGAGGTAGGACTGCTGCATCTCGTCTTCGAGACTTACGGACAGCAATTCCTGTGCAACTTCAGCCATATAATTCTACTTCTCTAGGTCGTAATTTCGGCGCAATCCCGCTCCTTGGAACGGGATCCGGATGTCATCTGGTTCTGGGTTTCAAACGGACTGGATTCTTGATATCGCCGGACTCAAAAGGGCCTGTTCGGGGCTCCTGATCTGGCCTGGAATGATAGCACAGAAGGGCCTGAAACAGCAGCGTTTCAAGCTGCCCGGCGGCACTGAAATGCAGCGCTGGCGCTGATCGTGGCGACGCGTATACTGCGGCGACTATGCAACATTGTGACACCCTGATCGCACCCCGCTGGTGCATCCCCGTCGAGCCTTCCGGGACCGTTCTGACGGAGCATGCCGTGGTGGTGACCGACGGCAAAATCGCGGACCTGAAGCCGCTGGACGTCGCGCTCACCCAGTACCAGCCGAGCGCCATGATCGAGCGTCCCGATCACGTCCTCATCCCCGGCCTGGTGAACGCTCATACGCATGCGGCCATGACCCTGCTAAGGGGGATTGCCGACGACATGCCGCTCGAGAAGTGGTTGCGGGAGGGCATCTGGCCTGCGGAGAAACTCTGGGTCAGCGCCGAATTCGTTCGCGACGGCGTCGAGTTGGCCATCGCCGAAATGTTGTCGGCCGGGACTACCTGCTTCAGCGACCAGTACTTCTTTCCTGAGATCGTTGCCCGGACCGCCGTCGACATGAATATGCGAGCGATGGTCGGCACGCCTGTGGTTGAATTCGCGAGCAGTTGGGCGCGTGACATCCGTGGGTATTTGAACAAGGGCTCCGATCTGGTTCACGACCCGTACAGTGAACACCCGCTGATCTCCACGTGTTTCGCACCGCACTCGACCTCCGCCCTGTCGGACGAGTCCTTTACCGAACTCAGGGTGCTTGCGGACCAACTGGATGTCCCGGTGCAGATACACCTGCACGAGACCGAAACAGAGATTGCAGCCGCCCTCAAAGCGACCGGCAAGCGACCGTTCGAGCGCCTCGAGGCGCTGGGTCTCGTGAACGCCTCCCTGCTGGCCGTGCACGCCGTGCACACGACCGATGCGGAGGTTGCCCGTTTCGCGGAAGCCGGTGTGAACATCGTGCACTGTCCGCGATCCAACCTGAAACTCGCGAGCGGAATCGCACCCATAACGCGCTACAAGGCGGCCGGAGTGAACATCGGCATTGGTACTGACAGCGCGGCCAGCAACAATGTTCTGGACATGCTGTCGGAAATCCGGCACGCCGCGCTGCTGGCGAAGGTCTCGTCCCGGGACGCGGCGGCGCTGTCCGCGGCCGAAGCCCTGCGTATGGGAACATTGGGCAGCGCAAAGGCGCTGGGACGTGCCGATTCGATCGGATCGATCGAAGCCGGCAAATGGGCGGACCTCGCGTGTGTCGACCTCAACCGGCTCAACAGTCAGCCCGTTTACGACGTTACGTCTCAACTGGTATACACGGCAAAGGCGGACCAGGTTACGGATGTCTGGGTGGCCGGCAAACACCAACTGGAAAGCGGCCGCCTGGCGCACGTCGATACTGGCAGTTTGCTCGAACGCAGCAACGAGTGGCGCGATCGCATCGCCGCCATGGACAAGGAAACAGCAAGGTAAAGAACCGATGACAACTGTAAGAGACAACGTGGATCCCGCCGAACTCGCCAAGTTCGACTCGCTGGCGGCCCGTTGGTGGGACGCCGAAGGCGACTTTAAGCCACTGCATGAGATCAATCCGCTGCGGCTGGACTGGATACGCCAGTATGTGAACTTGTCGGGGCTCCGTGTCGCTGATATCGGCTGCGGTGGCGGTATTCTCACTGAATCGATGGCCGATGCCGGTGCGACCGTCACGGGAATCGACATGGCCGAAGGCCCACTGTCGGTCGCGCGGCTGCACTTGCACGAGTCTGGCGCCGACGTCGACTATCGGCGATCCACCGCGGAGGAGCTTGCGGCTACCGAACCGGGCGAGTACGACGTCGTGACCTGCCTTGAAATGCTCGAGCACGTACCCGATCCCGCCCGGGTGATCCAGTCTTGCGTCGAACTCGTGAAACCGGGCGGCCACGTATTCTTCTCGACCATCAACCGCAATCCGAAGTCTTTCGTATTCGCTATCGTTGGCGCCGAGTACATCCTGAATCTGTTGCCGCGCGGTACGCATGAATACGAAAAGTTCATTCGTCCGTCCGAACTCGAATCCTGGGCGCGGACATCGGGGCTCGAGCTCAGGGCGAGCATCGGCATGCACTACAATCCGTTCACACGGGAGTACTCGCTCGGTTCGAATCTCGACGTGAACTACCTCATGTACTATCAACGGCCATCCGACTGATGCAGATTCAGGACAACGCCTTCGAACTGGTGCTTTTCGACCTGGACGGCACCCTCGTGGATACAGCCCCTGACATGGTTGCCGCGTTGCAGGATATGCAGCGCGCGCACGGCTACGATCCGGTCGATTACGAATTCGGCCGCTCGAATGTCTCCAATGGTGCAAAGGGCCTGTTGCGCATCGGCTTTCCCGATGTCGACGACGATGACCGGGAATCGATGGTCGCGGAGTACATTGAGCGATACTCGGATCGGCTGTGCCACGAGAGCTCGGTGTTTGCCGGCCTGGACGCCCTGCTCGACCGTCTCGATGATGCCGGCTGCCCCTGGGGTGTGGTGACCAATAAGCCCGAGCACCTGACGAACCCGCTGCTGGAGCAACTCGGCCTGGCGAATCGCAGCGCCTGCGCAATCAGTGGTGACACGCTGCCGGTGCGAAAACCCGAGCCCGACCCGCTGCTCCTCGGCTGCGACATCGCCGGCGTCGACGCCTACCGGTCGATCTATATCGGCGATTCCGAGCGGGACATCGAGGCCGGTCTGCGGGCGGGCGCCGCGACCATTGCAGCCGCCTACGGCTATATCGTGGAGGACGACGATCCCCGCGAATGGGGCGCGGACATCATCGCGATCGATACCTGGGAATTGACGCAAATTGTGCTCAAAGCGGTTAACCTTGAGTCCTGATGATCTCGATCACAATTGATCCTGTTTACCTCGAAGTCGGCGCACCGGCACTGGCTATCGGACTGCTGGTCGGCGGCCTGGTCGTCTGGCTGATCAGCTGGCAGCGAAGAAAGCGGTTGCTCAGGGACATCCACGAGATTGAAAGCAATCTGAAAAACCAGGAGGCCGTGCAGGCCGAACGCGAAGCAGCGTTCGAACTCGCCAACCTGAAACTCACACGCGCGTTCTCGGATGTCGCCAACCAGTCCCTGAAATCCAACAGCGAGAATTTCCTCCGACTGGCCGAGCAGAACCTGGGCACTCAACAGGAGAAGGCAAAGCGCGAACTCAGCGAGCGCGAGAAAGCCGTGGAGACGCTGGTAAAACCCATTCGAGACGCGCTGGAAGCCTCGCAAAAGCAGATATCCGAACTCGAAAAGGCGCGCAGCGAGGCGTATGGCGGCATCAGGAATCAGCTCGAAGCCATGCAGCTCAGTCAGAAGTCGCTGACGCAGGAAACGCAGAATCTTGTCAACGCGTTGCGCAGACCCGAGGTTCGCGGTCGCTGGGGCGAGATCACATTGCGGCGCCTCGTAGAACTGGCCGGCATGGTGGAGCATTGTGACTTCCTGGAACAGGTCCACACCGTCGGCAACGGCCAGATTTTCCGTCCCGACATGATCGTGAGAATGCCCGACCGGCGCGAACTGGTCGTCGACGTCAAGACGCCGCTGGACGCCTACCTGGAAGCCGCGGAAGCCGCCGACGATGCACAGCGCAAGCTCGGTCTCGAGCGGCATGCCAAAAACGTGCGCGCACACATCCGGACGCTCGCGTCGAAAGCCTATTGGGACCAGTTCGATGAGAGCCCCGAATTCGTCATCCTGTTCATACCCGGCGACCAGTTCCTGAGCGCAGCGTTGGCGGAAGAGCCCGACCTGATCGAATACGCGCTTTCGAAGCACATCATCCTCGCGACGCCCACGAGCCTGGTCGCACTGCTCAAGGCGGTTGCCTATGGTTGGCGGCAGCTGGCCCTGGCCGACAACGCCAAGGAAATACGGATACTGGCCGAAGACCTCTACGGCCGTCTGGGCACGTTCGTCAGTCACATGAACAAGGTGGGTCGTCAATTGGCCAGTAGTGTCGAGAATTACAACAAGGCCGTCGGCTCGCTGGAGCGCAGTGTCCTGCCGGGTGCACGAAAATTCGTCGAACTCGGCGTGCACGCGAAGAAAGACATCGAGAAACTGGAAACGCTGGATCCGGTACCTCGAACGATGATCGAAGGAAGCGACTCTTGAGCATCGACCCGCGCGAATACACTTACACGGACGATGTGCTTCGTGAACGTGTGATTCTCATCACGGGCGCGAGCGACGGCATCGGCCGTGCGCTGGCTGTGCACGCTGCAAGCCTCGGCGCCCAGGTGGTGCTGCATGGCCGCAATGTCGCGAAGCTCGAACAAGTCTACGACGAGGTAGAGGCGATCGACGGTGCTCCCCGGCCTTCGATTGCGCAACTGGACCTGGCATCGGCAAGCAGCGAGGCCTATATCAACCTTGCGCAGAGCCTCGAGGCGGAATTCGGGCGCCTGGATGGCCTCGTTCTCAATGCAGGTATCCTGGGCGAGCGGTTTTCTATCGAACAGTACGATGTCGTGGAGTGGCAGCGGGTCATGCACGTCAACGTGACATCGGCGTTTGCGCTGACGCAGGTACTAATCCCGTTGTTGAAGTGCTCCGATGACGCATCGGTGATCTTCACGAGCAGCGGCGTCGGTCGAACCGGCAAAGCGTTTTGGGGCGCCTACGCCGTCTCGAAATTTGCAACGGAAGGCTTGTCGCAAATCCTGGCTGACGAACATCGCCACGACAAGCTGCGCTCCAATTGCATCAACCCCGGACCGATCCGCACGAAAATGCGGCTGGCGGCGTATCCCGCCGAGGATCGCGATGCCCTCAAACGAGCGGAAGACATTCTCGCACCCTACGTTTACCTGCTGGGGCCGGACAGCGCAGGCGTCACCGGCCAGAGCTTCGACGCTCAGTGAGCTTTTCTCTTTCGCTTCTGCGGCCGGGCGTCACCCGGCGGCTTCAATGCTGCGGCCAGGTAGAGATTGCGTACTTGCGCGGGCGTCAGGGCTTCATAGTGGCCTCGGCGGACCTTCCTCGGTAGCTGAATAGGTCCATAACCGATACGGATCAGGCGGCTGACCTCGTAACCTACGGCCTCCCAAAGGCGACGCACCTCGCGGTTGCGCCCTTCCTTGAGCGTGACCTCGAACCAGCGATTGGCGCGATCCCCGCCAGCGTGCTCAATTGTCTCGAAGCGTGCCGGGCCGTCAGTTAACTCGACGCCGGACTGCAGTGTATCGATTTCTGCGCGCGACGGGTTGCCATGCACGCGCACCGCGTACTTACGAACGATCTCCGCCGATGGGTGCATCAGCGCGTTCGCCAGTGTGCCGTCAGTGGTGAAGATAAGCAGGCCCGTGGTGGTCATGTCGAGGCGGCCAACAGCAACCCAGCGCGCGCCCTTGAGTCGTGGCAGCGCGTCGAACACGAGCTTGCGACCCTCGGGGTCATCACGGGTGGTAACTTCGTCACCCGGTTTGTTGTACACGATATGACGGTGTGGCTGCGCTATGCCGCGCAAGGCCAGCGGACGGCCATCCAGCGCTATCTTTTCCGAGCCCTCGATGTGGTCGCCGAGTTCGGCCAGGCGCCCATTGACGGTCAGGCGACCTTCCCTGATCCAGGTTTCGACTTTGCGACGGGAGCCATGCCCGGCCGCGGCAAGTACTTTTTGTATCCTGTCAGCCAACCGGGTCCGGCCACTCGGAGACCACCAGTTCCTCGCTCGATTCAGCAGGCAATGGCTCCAGCTTCGGCAACTCCTGTTCAATTTCCTCGTTTGCGGCGATTTGCGGCTCCGCCGCGTCCGCGTCCGCTGCTGTTCCCGCTTCGTTGCTGGCAGCATCCGTATCTTCCGGAAGCAGGACGGGCAGCTCGTTCTCTGCCGCCTCCGATGAGGCGTCCTCCGCCTGTCCCTCGACTTCCGGGAGATTCAGTTGCACACGCAGGCTCTCCCAGTCCGACAGGTCGGCCAATGGCGGTAAATCGTCGAGTTTCTTGAGGCTGAAATAGTCCAGGAACGCCTTGGTTGTACCGAACATCGCAGGGCGGCCCGGCACGTCGCGGTGGCCGACCACGCGCACCCAATCGCGCTCGAGCAATTGCCGGACGATATTCGAACTGACGGATACACCGCGAATCTCTTCAATTTCGCCGCGTGTAATGGGTTGCCGGTAAGCAACCAGCGCCAGCGTCTCAAACAACGCACGGGAATAGCGCGGTGGGCGTTCTTCCCAGAGCTTGTGTAACCGGTCAGCCATCGGAGCCTTGATCTGCATGCGGAATCCGGATGCCACCTCCGACACGATGATGCCGCGCTCGTCGTAGTCTTCATTGAGCGCAACGATGGCCTGGCGAATGTCAGCTTTTTCGACCGCGACGCGGCCATCGAACAGGTCCTTGAGCTGATCGATATTCAATGGGCGGCCCGCGGCCAGCAGCGCTGCCTCGAGAAAATACTTGATCTCAGTTGCTTCCATTAACGGTAATCTCGAATCTACTGTTCCGGTTGTGGCGTTTCGGCGCCATCCTCGTCGGACACCAGGCGAACCGCCGAAGCGGCCCGGACGTGCAACGGTGCGTATTGTTCGGACTGCACGACTTCGATCACCGATTCTCGCAGCAACTCGAGCAGTGCGATGAACGTGACCGCAACGCCCATGCGCCCCTCTTCCGGATCGAACAGTTCGACAAACCCAGTGAAATTGCTGGCTTTGACGCGTGACAATATTTCACTCATGCGCTGCCGGACGGAGAGCGGTTCGCGCTGCATGTGCAGGTTGGAGAACATCTCGGCGCGCTTGAGAACATCGTGAAACGCCAACAGCAACTCCTTGAGCGTTGCGTCAGGTAACTTCGTCACGACCTTGCGCTCAGTCGCCTCCGCGCTGGCTACGAAGACGTCACGCTCGAGCCGCGGCAATTCACCAATGTCCTCGGCCGCCTTTTTGTAACGCTCGTATTCCTGCAATCGCCGCACCAGTTCTGCACGCGGATCTTCTTCCTCTTCCTCCACCGTTTCCGGGCGCGGCAGCAACATGCGCGACTTGATTTCAGCAAGCATCGCAGCCATGAGCAGGTATTCGCCAGCCAGCTCCAGCTGCATCTCTTTCATGAGCTCTATGTACTGGACGTATTGCCGGGTGATCTCGGCGATGGGAATATCGAGTACGTCGATATTTTGGCGACGTATCAGATACAGGAGCAGATCAAGCGGGCCCTCGAACGCCTCGAGAAACACCTGCAGAGCGTACGGCGGAATGTAGAGGTCCTGGGGCAGCGTCGTTATCGGCTCGCCCGCGACAACTGCGAACGGCATTTCGGACTGCGCCGGCGACTGCTTTTCGTCCTGTGCCGGCTTGGGGGCGTCTTCAGGGGTCAGGACTGTCAGTTCGGGTTTCATACTGCTTCCAACGGTATTCGCCGCATTCTATCGCATATCCTCGCGATCAGGTGAACTGGCTGACGTCGCCGCGCCCCACGCGCAGAACCTCGACAGAGCCCTTGGAAAGATCCAGGACCGTGGTGGGTTCGATGCCCGCAGGCCCGGCATCGATCACCGCTTCTATTGCGTGGCCAATGCGTTCCTCGATCTCCGCCGGATCGGTGAGCGGCATACTGTCGCCCGGGAGTGACAGCGTCGAGCTCATGATCGGCTCGCCGAGTTCCTCCAATACGGCCTGCACCAGACGGTGATCGGGTACACGGATTCCTATCGTCCTTCGTTTCGGGTTTTGCAGCCGTTTGGGAACCTCCCGGGTAGCCGGCAATATGAACGTATAAGGCCCCGGCGTCATTGACTTGATCATGCGGTACGCCCAGTTATCAACGCGAGCATAGGCACTGATCTCGGACAGGTCTGCGCAGATCAGCGTGAAGTTGTGTTTCTTGTCCGTGCGCCGAATGCGGTGAATACGATCGATTGCGCGCTTGTCCCCGATGTGGCAACCGAACGCATAACTGGAATCCGTCGGGTATGCGATGAGACCGCCGCTGCGGATGATCTCCACAACGGCTTTGACCCGGCGCGGTTGCGGGTCGGTAGGATGAATTTCGATGAGTTTCGCCACGCGCGGATTGTAGGTGAGCAGCGGGCCGGCGCATAGCCCATAGTGGCGATGGTATCCAAAGGCCGATTTAGGCTATTATCGGCGACCTTTTTACGGCGACGCATGGGCTGAAGATGACCCTGTTTTTCGAATTCCTCCCGCTCCTGATGTTTTTTGGTGTCCTCTTATACAAGGACATCTACGCTGCCGTCGTGGTGCTGATGATCGCGATGCCGATCGGCTTGCTAGTTAAGACCGTCAGAACCGGGTCGTTGGACAAGATGTACATGTGGTCAACAATCTTCGCCCTGTTCTTCGGTGCCCTGACGCTGTACTTCAAGAACCCCTATTTTACGTACTGGAAACCCACGGCCTTTTACTGGGTGGTCGCAATGGCGTTCCTGGTGAGCACCTGGGCAGGTGAGAAACCGCTGGCGCAGCGTTTTTTCGGCTTGGTCGAGGGACTCTCGCTGGAGAAAATTACGCCGCTGCAGTGGAAAAAACTCAATATCGTCTGGGTGTTGTTTTTCGTCGGGGCCGGATTTCTGAATATCTACGTTGCGTACAACTACTCGGAAAAAACCTGGGGCACGTTCAAGGTCTTCGGCCTTATGGGTCTGACGCTGGTATTCATGCTGGCGCAGACATTCTGGATTGCGAACCTGATTGGCGCCGACAGCATCGCCGAGGAACAGGAGTAGCAACCGTGTGGTATGCAATTTTCGGCGAAGACCACGAGGGCAGCCTCGAGAAACGGCTGGCTGCCCGCCCGGAACACATTGCTCGCCTGAATGCCGTGGTAGACGACGGCCGGCTTTTGATCGCGGGACCACACCCGGCCATCGACGCGCCGGACCAGGGAGCTGCGGGTTTTAGCGGAAGCCTGATCATCGCCGAGTTCGCGTCGTTGGACGATGCGCGAACATGGGCCGATGAGGATCCGTACCTCGACGCCGGCGTGTACAGAAACGTGACCGTCAAACCGTTCAAACCCGTACTGCCGTAATGAGCGAACGAGTCAAGACAATAGAAGCGCGATTACGCGAGGCTTTCACACCCGTCGAGTTGCTCGTAAAAGACCAGAGCCACCTGCACGCGGGACACGCAGGCGCGCAGGATGGGCGCGGCCATTTCGATGTATCGATCGTATCCGAGGCCTTTGAAGGCCACCGCGCCATTGCGCGGCATCGTATGGTCTACGATGCGCTCGGTACGCTGATGACATCCGACATTCACGCCTTGCGTATACACGCAAATACGCCGGCCGAACGAAGCGAATCATCCTGACCGTATTCGTACGGACCTTTCTCACGCGGGCGACGTCTTATCGTATATTATTCGCCCACTTCGTAACGAGGACCCTAATATGACTTTCAATGCTGGTTCCAGAATCTCTGGAACACGACTGGCCGCTGCGGCTGCTGGAGCCATCGCACTGCTATTCACCGGCACCTTGTGGGCACAGGCCGTGGCCACGATTAACGGCACGGAAATCAGTTCCGACGTATTCAACATGTACCTGGAATCACGAATCCAGAAACCGGCCAGTGAAGCGACCCCCACCGAGCGCACGACGGTCATGGAGGAGTTGACGGACATCTACCTGTTGACGACGCAGCCGCGATCGTTGGAACTCGCCAAGCAACCGCGCACCAAAGCGCAGGTCGAACTGCAAACACGTGCCATCCTGGCACAGGCCGTGGCGGCTGATTTCCTGGAGAACAACCAGGCAACCGAGGAAGAAATCCTGAGTTCTTACAAGGAGCAAACCGAACTGGCTCCTAGACAGGAATTCAAGGCAAGGCACATACTTGTCGAAACACAAGGCGAGGCCGTTGGCTTGATTGCCGAACTGGAAGGCGGTGCTGATTTCGTCGAACTGGCGAAAGAAAAATCAACCGGACCGTCCGGTGCGAACGGTGGCGACCTCGGATGGTTTATGCCAAACCAGATGGTGGCTCCATTCTCGGAAGCTGTTGCGCTACTGTCCGATGGCGCGTTTACGAGGACGCCCGTGCAGACTCAATTCGGCTGGCATGTCATCTTGCGAGAGGACTCTCGAGAAGCGGCACCACCAACTTTGGAAAGCGTTCGTGATGTCGTAAAGCAACGCATCGAACAGGATAAGTTGCAGAAATATCTGGAAGAAATGCGCGCAACACTCGCGGACTAAACCTGACTTAACTTAATACTCGAATTTCGTTCAGGTAAGGGCGCCGATTGGCGCCCTTTTCTTTTGCGCGGAGCGAATTGTGATGCTGGTCACACCACGTCAATTACAACGCACCTAGTATTCTCCTCGAGCCATTCCTAATCGCTCGGGGATGGCTCCTCCAACCCTCGCATCTCCTTTATTGGTTGATACGAGATCTAAGTCGGCAGGGACGCCGACTTTTTTTTGCCCGCATTAAACGTCCAAAGAAAAAGGCCACCGAAGTGACCTTAGTCTTTGTTCTAAGAAAGGACTGGCAGTCCCTTGCCTTGAGCTCCGATGAGCGATTTCAGAGCCATCCTTTCGAACAATTAAACTATCGAATACCCGACCTGTCGGAGATCATCACACCCTGTTTCGTTGGTCTTGTACCAGCGAAACTCCAGATCGGCGCGTACGGCGCACTGCTGCTACCGAGACTCGGTGTGTAGTCGATGGTCAAGCCACCCATCTCGGCGGTGCCATTGACAAGGTCAATTGACGACAACATGCCGCGAACAAAAATGTCCGTTGAACCCGGAACATAGCGGATAGGTGAGACTGTTACAGCGTCAGCGTAAAGCCAACCAGGCGACACTACAGAGCCGCCGACGGATACGAAATCACCAACGTTCAGGCCAGCCAGCATATCCTGCGAAGCCATAACGACCTGCCCCATTGATTCGAATACGCCGTTGATTTGGTCGATTGAGTCGACTGGGCCGTTGAGCAGTAATGACTCAACGTCACCAACTGAGATTCCTTCTGCATCTCCCACGGATATTCCAGCAGAATCGCCAACCGATATTCTTTGGGCGTCACCAACAGAGATTCCAGTTACATCGCCAACCGAAATTCCGAAATCCCTAAGACGTCACCGACGGAAATGCCAGCAGTATCGCCAACTGAAATCCCTTGCCCGTCACCAACAGAGATGCCAGCAGTATCGCCAACCGAAATCCCTAAGACGTCACCGACAGAAATGCCAGCAGTATCGCCAACTGAAATCCCTTGCCCGTCACCAACAGAGATTCCAGCAGTATCGCCAACCGAAATTCCTAAGACGTCACCGACGGAAATGCCAGCAGTATCGCCAACTGAAATCCCTTGCCCGTCACCAACAGAGATTCCAGCTGCATCGCCAACCGAAATCCCTAAGACGTCACCAACTGATATGCCTGCTGCGTCTCCAACCGATATTCCTTGGGCATCACCCACAGTTATACCGGTGACATCACCAACGCTAATGCCCTGTGTATCTCCGACGGAAATCCCATTGACATCTCCGACAGAAATTCCTTGCGAGTCACCGACCGAAATCCCGTGCGTCGCATTGACCGCTTGTTCGGCGTTAACAGTGACCGGAAGGCCAAGTGCAATCAGCGTCGCTCCCAGGACCCTTACGGCCCTGGCGCTTATTGCGGTGCGCATAGTTCGCTCCTTTTTTTAGTTGTACTCCAACCCTCAATCTATCTCGCAATAGCAACTTCAGCTTATTGCGCGTCGGACAGCAGTTTTCGCTCTAGCTATCCGACTGAACTCCTCTTGCGTCCAGCAAGTCTTTTAGTGAAACCTTCTCATCAGGGTTTTCTACGTAGTGGACCATGTAGAGCCCTGTATCAAATTTATCCTCGCCCGGCTTCGCGGTTTTTTTCTGTGACGAAAACCAGACGTCCACCTCCTCCAAAAATGCTTGTCCTCGGGCCTTTATGTATTCGTCAAATTTTTGAATGATCTCATTGCTACATCCATCGTCCGCAAAGACCATTCGATCAAAATAACCTGCCCCTTCAACATCTTTGTCTATATTCTTCGCTGCTGTTGAAAAGACTCTATAACCGACCTCCCCAAGTCTTTTGATAAATGCCGGAGACAAAGCCGAATGTCGAAAACTGCGCCTCACAGCCTTGTACCCAACATCCAATTCAATCACCGAGCCAGCCTGCAATAACTCATTTAGCATTTGGCGCGGCGCCATGTCGCCGCTGTACTGTTTTACTAATGTTACGAAACTAAGTTCTCCTTCCTCTTTGCTCTCGTACGGCAACTCAAGAGGTATCCCATACGGTCCTGTGTAGTTTGGATCCGAGTACCAGCCTGACAAAACTCTCTCAGGCCGCGAATAATTTCGTTCCGGAACCCCTCCTTTCATGTTCCGATCAATGACGTTTTTGACCTCCTTCCTCGTCAAACCCGTGAGAATCGCAACACGCGACTTATTTACTCGGCCCTCAACCTCAAAATGTCGTAAAGCAGTTTCGACGTACACTTCCTTTGCAGTTTCTGAAAACTCCGCATGCGTGACGCCTTGTGCAATCAGCAACCTAATCAGTGGCTTCAGCATCAATGAGAGGGCACGTCTCAGATGCTCTTTTACTTCTTGCCCCATGGACGCTATTTTCCCCTGCGCAATATGTAAAGTATCTCGGCGTGCAACCCTATGCAACAACCCCATACGTCTATATATGGGCCTTTTGGAACATCAGCGGTTGATTATAAGATTATGTCAACAACTTGGCACGACTAAGTCGAGAATTGATGAATTCGTGTTATGTAACATATTGATTATGTTATCTTTTCACGTGCGCATGTCAACTGAGAAGTAATGCATCGAGTGCGCGAATAATCTGGAGATCATCGCCAATAAATACAGAACTTTTGTTGCAGACTTGTCCGCGCGGTCCGAAAACTCGTTCAGTTGCGCAATATATTCTCGTGAACCCGGCTTCTTGAGATCAATAAACTATTCGTCACGCTAGGGCAAGAATTGGTCAGCGCTCAGTGACAAAATGGTCTGGGGGACAAGCGATTCGGGTTATTACACGTTCTCGGGACCAGGGCGCAGAGGGATTACCAAGTGTATTTTGCGTTCGTATCGTGCTCTTCGAAATAGAACAACCCGACAGCCAATGTCTGGCCAGTCTCATCTTCCGGTTTATCTGAGAGAGATTCGTATGCCATGAGTAGGTCATCCATCGACTCAGCAACAGTTTTTAGCCTGTCGAAACTGATTCGACGTAGTCGAGTTACATCCTCTTTCCGGATTGATTTTGAAAAGACCGTGAACTGTGCAAGTCCCTTCGATTCCTCTTGAGGATCAGTGTTCATCGCTACAGTCGAAAGCAGTGGATAAACCCCGTGAACCAAAGAGGTGACTAGTTTCTCTGTCATGTCTGGTGGTGTTACGATTCGGCGAACTACGCGAAGTCGGCCCTCATCGTCTTCCTCGATCGATCCGACCCTCTTCAGTTCGGTTCGCATTGCGCCAGGCGGCACATCTCCCCCAAAGCGTCTGACTAGTTCCGAAAACGACTTCTCTCCGTCCGAAAACGGCAAGGCTGACGGACGGCCTCTTTCATCCAAGAAATCATCTTCTGCATGCCACCTGTGCAATATTTCCGAAATTGGCGTGGACTTGATCTTGATCTCGTCATCACCGACTTCAAGCTTGTTACGCAGCCGGCGAACCTCTTTTCGGGTTAGGCCGGTCATAACCGCAACTCTCGAGATGTTCGTCGGCCTACCTCGAATACCGAATTCGGCAGATGCAACATCGACAAAGACTGTCTTCAGCGTTTCGGCGAACTCGCTAAAGCTTATTCCATACCGGAGCAATATCTTGATTATTGGTCTTAAAGCAAGCAAAAAAGCTTTCAAGACTTTCTGTTTTGGGTTCTCTTGCATCGCGACGCAATATATTGGTCAAATGGTTGAATTTCTATAGATTTAGCGGGAATGGGAAAAATCGCCCACACGGTTGCACGGGGCGAATAAGGTCGCGACATCACAAATTCGGCAAATACCCTAGAAAAGGCAGGGTTTTATTGCGATTCGTTCGCATTTCCGGCCGAATTCAGTCGGCGATGAGATTCTGCAATCCGGCCTCGTCCAGAATGGCTACCTGCAAGTTTTGCGCTTTTGTGAGCTTCGATCCCGCTTTCTCACCGGCCAGCAGGTAGTCCGTTTTGCTAGAAACGCTGCCGGTTACTTTGCCCCCGGCACGCTGAATCAGGGCCTTTGCTTCGTCCCGGGTCATGCTTCCGGGTCATGCTTGGCAGGGTCCCGGTGATCACGAAGGTCTTACCGGATAACGGTCCATCTTCCGCGATCTTCATTGGTTCCGTATCGGACCAGTGGACGCCCAGATCTTGCAGGCTTTCGATGACCTCGCGGTTATGCGCCTCCTCAAAAAACGTCCGCACTCGCGTCGCAACCACAGGTCCCACGTCCGGAACTTTCGTCAGTTCCTCTTCGGATGCGGCCAGGATGGCGGGCAGAGACCCGAAGTAGTTCGCCAACCCGGCAGCAGTCGCCTCCCCCACTTCGCGAATGCCAAGCGCATACAAGAACCGGGCAAGCGTAGTTGACTTGCTTGCCTCGATTGCCCGAACCAGGTTCTCCGCGGACTTGTCACCCATCCGCTCGCGACTGCTCAATTCCTCTATGCTCAACTGGAACAGATCCGACGGGTCGGAAACCCTGTCTTCAGCAACCAGCTGCTCGATGAGCTTGGCGCCGAGACCTTCGATGTCCAACGCTCGTCTCGAGACGAAATGCTTTAGCGCTTCCGCCCGTTGCGCCTTGCAGTACAGGCCGCCGGTGCACCGCGCGACGGCCTCGCCCTCTTCCCGCTTCACATGCGATTCGCACACCGGGCAGAGCGCGGGAAGCTTTACGCGTGTTGTTCCCTCGGGCCGCCGTCGCTCTACAACACTCACGACCTCGGGAATGACGTCGCCGGCGCGTCTCACGATGACGGTATCGCCCACGCGTACGTCCTTACGATGCAATTCATCGATGTTGTGTAACGTCGCGTTGCTGACCGTCACGCCGCCGACGAACACGGGTGCAAGCCTTGCCACCGGCGTCAGGGCACCGGTACGCCCCACCTGGAACTCTACGTCCTCAACCGTGGTGAGTTCTTCCTGTGCGGGAAACTTGTGGGCGATCGCCCAGCGTGGCGCCCTCGAAACAAAACCCAATTCGCGCTGCATCGCCAGGCTGTCCACTTTATAAACGACCCCATCGATATCGTAGTCGAGCGAATCGCGTCGTCGCCCGATATCGCTGTAGTAGTCCAGGCAGCCATCGACGCCCTCGACGACAGCACTTTCAGGACAGGTTTTCAGGCCCCACTCGCGCAATGCCGCGATTATTTCACTGTGGCGGTCCGGCAGTTCTCCACCTTCAACCAGTCCGACTGAATAGGCGTACATGTCCAGCGGACGCTCCGCCGTCAATTTTGGATCGAGTTGCCGCAAGCTCCCGGCGGCCGCATTGCGAGGGTTTACAAACGTCTTCTCCCCGGCCTCCCTGGCCTTCTTGTTGTAGGCCTCGAATCCCGCCCTCGGCATGAAAACCTCACCGCGCACTTCCAGCGTTTCCGGAAATCCCTCGCCGATCAGGCGCAATGGTATCGAGTCAATCGTGCGGACGTTGTGTGTAATATCCTCGCCCGTCGTCCCATCTCCGCGCGTCGCACCCAGAATGAGCCTGCCGTTTTCGTAAATAAGACTGACCGCTGCTCCATCGAGCTTGGGCTCGGCCGCGTACACCAGCTTGGGTGCGCCGTCTTCGAACTCCAGTTTTTCTGCAACCCGGGCATGAAACTCACGCAGGTCGTCATCTGCAAATACGTTTTCCAGCGACAACATCGGCAGGCGATGGCGAACCGTTTGCAATGTGCTACTGGGCTCCGCGCCGACGCGCTGCGTCGGTGAATCCGGCGTCACCAAATCCGGATGTTCCTTCTCCATCGCCTGTAATTCGCGCATCAGGCGATCGTATTCCGCGTCCGGGATCTCGATGTCGTCCAGCGTGTGGTAACGATAATTGTGGTAGCGAATCTCATCGCGCAATGCTTCGATTCGTTTTTGAATATTGCCTGGCGAGCTCATGTCGGTCGCATCACCGCAAGTCAGGACACCAGGTTACTGTGCTGGAATTGAATGATCTCCTCGCGCAGGTAACGTTCCCGCTGAATACTGAGCGTGCTACCCGACTCATCCAGCAGTTCACCGCCAAGCGATTGCGCGAGGGCACGCGCGGCCGCCAACATCAGATCAAACGACTCCACACTATCGACCGGGCCCGGAAGGACCAGGAACAGGCTGATGCCGGGAATCTGCTGTTCCTTGATATTGGCCAGGTCGAAACTGCCCGGCTCAACCAGGCTTGCAGCGCTGAATATCGTGCGGGTTTCGTCGTTGCCGTCATAGCGATGGAAAATTCCGAACTTTCCGTGCCGTAAGCCGATGCCACGCATGCTGAGCACCAGTTCATCACCCTGAAACGACTTTTTTTCACGCGCGACGAGCCGCAACGTGACAATTTTTTGCGGCCCATCCCCTGCAACCTCTTGTGGTTGCGTGTCGGAAGCGGGCATGACAGGCGACTGGATGCGTGCCTTGTCGGCCCCCTTCTCGACCTCATCGCCACCCTGAAGCAAAGTCGGTTCGCGTCGATTCAGGCTGTTTGCGTCGCCGTCCAACTTGTTTTTGTCGCGACGGCTGTAGATATAGACACCGGCGATTACCAGTATTCCAAAGAACAACAGCAACCACCGCAGACCGTCCATTTCTCAAACTCGCAATTGCGGCTAATTTGCCGCCATCTTCACCGCGACGTCCAGGTCGACCGACACCAGTCGAGACACGCCAGGCTCCTGCATCGTCACGCCCGACAGCTGGCGCGCCAACTCCATCGTGACCTTGTTGTGCGTGATGAATACAAACTGCACCTTATCGGACATCTCTTTCACGATGTCGCAGAAGCGTGCGACGTTGGCGTCGTCGAGCGGCGCATCGACCTCATCGAGCATACAAAACGGGGCAGGATTCAATTCGAAAATCGCGAATACCATTGCCACAGCGGCCAGTGCTTTTTCACCACCGGACAACAGGTGAATCGTGCTGTTGCGTTTCCCCGGGGGACGCGCCATTACCGTGATGCCGGCCGAAAGAAGGTCGTCTCCGGTTAACTCCAGGTACGCATGCCCGCCGCCAAACAGTTTCGGGAACAGGCGTTTGAACCCGTCGTTGACGTTGTTGTAGGTTTCGCGGAATCGCGTGCGGGTTTCGCGGTCGATCTTGCGAATCGCCCCTTCGAGCGTCGCCAGGGCATCGTTCAGATCGGCAAGCTGCGAGTCCAGATACTCCTTGCGTTCCGACTGCTCCTTGAATTCGTCGATTGCGGCGAGGTTGATAGGCCCGAGGCGATCAATGCGCCTGCGCACCTTTTCAAGCTTCTCTTCCCAGAGATCGATTTCTGCATCCGCGTCGATTTCGGCAAGCAGTGCTTCGCACTCGAAGTCGGTCTGCGCAAGTTGTTCTGCGAAGCCTTCACGTCTAACCCTGAGTTCCTGCACGGCCATCTCGGCTTCGCTGACCATCACACGCGCCGCATCGACCGCCTGCTCGATTTGCACGCGCGTTTTGTCGAGTTCAGTCAATTCGGATTCGACCTTCTCTACCTTCTTGCGCGCAACCGCAAGCTCTTCTTCTACGCCAATGCGCGCATCAAGTTGCTCTTCAAGACGCTTCTTGCTATCGGCGAGCGGCGACAGGCTGCCGTCGAGTTGATCGCGAATCTGCTGCTCGCGGCTCTGGAACTGTCGTAACTGCGACTGCATGCGTTCGAGGTTCTGTGCAGCCGACTCTTTGCTGGTTCGACGGCTCTCGAATTGAATCGCAATGTTCTGCACCGCCTGGCGATCTTCCTCGGCTCGCGCACGCACCCGCTGCAGCTCGGCGCGAAGTTCGTCGCGCTGGGCTTCCAGGTTGACCTTTTCCGCGTTGAGTGTTTCGAGTGAGTCGGTCGCCATACCGGCCATGCGCTTCGATTCGCGCAGCTGTTCCTCGGCGGATATCTGCTCGCTGTCGAGTTCGCCAGCCTCTTCGGCGAGCGCAACCTTGCGTGCGTTGGTCTGGTCGACTCGATAACGCGCAGACTCCAGAGCGGCTTTGACTTCCGAGTATTCATTGAGCAATGACGTCGCGTCCTGCTGCACGGTCTCGCGCCGCTCTTCCAGCTGGGTCAGCCGCGTACGTCCGTCTTTCTGCAGTTTTCGTGCGCTCTCGAATCGCGCCTGCGATTCGCGAATCTCCGACTTGAGTCGTCGCATCGCGTGCTCGCGCGCCAGGACCCCCGCCTTCCCGTCCGTATCCCGCGAAACCCGCAACCAGTTCTTAGCAAGCCAGATGCCGTCTTCGGTGACGACGGATTCGCCGTCGGCGAGCGACTCCCGAATCGCCAGAGCGTTACTTAGAGAGTCCGCTACGCGAACGCCGCTCAGAATTTCTTCAACGGCCGCCGGAGCCGCGGTAACTTTCGCTGCGAGCGCATTGTCCGTCGATCGAGTAATCTCGCCTTTGGCCTGTTCGCGGAACACCGTGACGTTACCGGTTCGCAGTCTGCCGATGCTCTCCGTGACCGGAGTGATGTCCGAAACGCAGACAGCCTGCAGGTAGTCGCCCAGCACCGTCTCTACCGCTTTCTCCCAGCCGTCGGCGACCTTCAGCGCCTGCGCTACGCGTCGATTGCCATCGAGGCCCGCACCCTTGAGCCAGTGCTTGATGCTGTCGTCGCCACCCCCGATTGCCGCGTTCTGCAACGCCTCGAGCGATGCGTATTTACCCTGCGAATCCAGCAGCGTCGCACGGCGCTCATCGACCAGCCGCGTCAGCTTCTCGTCCTGCTCGCGAAGTTTGCGAATCTTCTCTGCAATATCTGCGAGGTGACGATCGAACTCATTGCGCGCCTGGCGTTTGCGAAGCTCCTGTTCGGTGAGATTGTCATGCTTCGACTGCAGGTCGTCCGGATTGGCAACTGACTGAGCGGACTCCAGCTTCTTGCGCCGATCGGAAAAACTCTGCAGGCGTGATTCGATCTGTTCTGCACGTGTATTCTCGACGTTGCGTTGCTGCAGCGCCTCGTTGTGCTTCTCCGACAGCATATCCCACTGCTTCTGCCAATCCGCGAGCGACTCTTCTGCACGCTGCAACGAATCCGACGATGCCCGCTCACTTTGGCGCGCCTGCTCGAGCCCCGGCACCAACTCGCTCAGGGTCAGCTCGAGTTGCTCGATCTCGTTCTGGTCCTGATCGATATGCTCGGCAATTTCTTTCGCGCCCAGAAGCGCCTGTTCCAGGTCTTTTTCCTGCCGCTCTCGCAATTCGCGCGCGTGATCGATCGACTGCTCCAGTCGGGCGATTTCCGAACCCACCTTGTAATAACGCCCCTGAACGACATTGAAGTCGTCACTCGCCTCGCTCTGGCGGCTGCGCGTTTCTTCCAGCGCGGCCTCCAGGCTACGCTGCTTTGCAATTGCAGCCTCGAGACTGGTCTTGCGTTCGGCAAGCGCCGTGCTCGCCTCACCGGCGCGTAAATCGATATCCTGCGCGCGCAGAGCCAGCAACTCGGCCGAGGTCTTGCGTTCGTCGTCTTTGTAGCGGCCGTAGCGTTCCGCCGTTCTCGCCTGGCGGTCGAGGTGCTTGATCTGCTTCTCGACTTCGTCGAGTACGTCGAGCAAGCGGTCCAGGTTTTCCTTGGTGTGTTTTATGCGGTTCGACGTTTCGCGGCGTCGTTCCTTGTATTTGGAGATGCCGGCCGCTTCCTCGAGAAACACGCGCATTTCTTCCGGCTTGGCCTCGATGAGCCGTGAAATCATGCCCTGCTCGATGATCGAGTAGCTGCGCGGCCCCAAACCCGTGCCGAGGAAGACACCGGTAATGTCCTTACGTCGGCAGCGAGTGCCGTTCAGGAAGTAGTTCGATATGCCGTCGCGACTCACCTCGCGTCGAATCGAGATTTCGGCGTATTTGGCGTATTGGCCCTCGAGCGTGGTGTTGCTATTGTCGAATAACAGCTCCACGGAGGCGGCCCCTACGGGCTTGCGCGAGCTGGAACCGTTAAATATGACGTCCGTAATGGAGTCGCCACGCAGCCGGCTGGCCGAACTTTCGCCCATAACCCATCGAACGGCATCAATCACATTCGACTTGCCGCAGCCATTTGGCCCGACTACGCCGACGAGGCTGCTCGGGAAGGTAATGGTGGTGGGGTCGACGAAGGATTTGAAGCCAGCGAGTTTGATCTTGCTTAATCGCATTGGTGGTGTAGGCCAATATCCCGTAAAAGTCGGCTAGTGTAATGTAATTCCGGCAATAAAACGATTGTCGCTTAAAAAAGACAAT
>CALZMQ010000059.1 GCA_945788625.1 uncultured Woeseiaceae bacterium | reverse complement strand
GCGGCCTGGACGGAGTCATCTGCCTCGTAGGGCATACTGAAATCGCGCTCGAGCTTCCTCGCATCGATATCGAATCCATCGTCGCTCAGTTTGCGCAAGACGACATCGTACAAACCGGGCTCAGCAAGCACTCGCTTAAGTTCCTCGTATACTTCAGGTTCGTGACGGTGAACCTCGACCAGTTTCCTGTTCTTGTTACCGAGCAGGAACTCGAGTTTTCGGTACGCATACGACTGGAACCCGGATGCCGGGCCCAGCGTGTCACGAAACTTCAGGTAATCGACTGGCGTCATCGTAGAGAGAATCGACCAGGACTGCGTAAGCTGCGTCAGAATCAACTTGACGCGCGCGATCACTTTGAATGCATGTCGAAAATCATGCTCCTCGACATTGCGAATTGCCGCTTCCACCTCGTACCCGGCGAGCTTCAGCCATAACTCGCTTGCCTGGTGGATGACGATGAAAAGCATCTCGTCATGCTGATCCGAGAGTGGGTGCTGCGCATTGAGGACTTCCGGCAGATGCAGGTACTTGCCATAGGTCATACGATCCCTGAGATCCGTATGAATGCCCTTCTCGATTTCCCTGTAGTTCCGTGGTTTTCGGCTCATTGCCGACCTCCAAATGTCTCAGTGGCCAGTTCGTACAAGCGGTCCATGACGTGTTGTTCGTCCCAGTCATTCTCGATGCCCGGTATGGCCATAATTTTTTCCATCACCTTGTTTTGCTCGTCGCCAACGCGCAGCGCTTCCGAGTACGGGACATCGGGTGAGAACGTCACCATCGAATAGAGCGGCGTCCACAAATCTGGAAAACGCTGGCTGAATTTCGCTTCGATCATCTTTCGCAACTGGAACTTCGAGTCGCCGGACAGATCGCTCATCTCGACGAAGTTGCGCTTGGACAGCTCCGCGATGGCGTCCCCGTTTGGCTTGCGGGCGTTTTCGTAGGCCGGAAATATCCTGTCCCAGTCGTGATTGTGTATGTCGATCAGCCGATCCAGTTCCGCACAGTCTTCGAAGCCGCAGTTCATGCCCTGCCCGTAGAACGGCACGATCGCGTGCGCTGCGTCACCGATGAGCGCCACCTTGCGATTGAAAGACCACGGAAACACCTGCACGAGGAACAGCGGCGATGCGATCTTCTCCAGGAACACGTCGACCGGTCGCTCCAGCAAGTCCATTGCGTCCGGGAAGTTCGATCCGAAGAAGGCCTCGACGTCGGGTCTTTCCTGCAAGGACTCGAATGACGGATCGCCGGAATGATTCAGGAACAGTGTGCAGGTAAAGGTACCGTCCGTATTCGGCAGCGCGATCAACATGAAGTCCTTGCGTGGCCAGATATGCAGTGCATTCTTCTCGAGCTTGTGCGAGCCATCGGCGTTTGCGGGGATGTTCAGCTCGATGTAACTCTGCGGCATGTAGGTCTGGCTATAGCTGAATCGCGGCAAGCTGTGAGCCAGGCGGCGTACCTTCGAATAAGCGCCGTCCGCGGCAAATACGTAATCCGAGTCGACCGCCAGTTCGCTGTCATTCCTGACCTTGAACGTCGTTTTCGCCGTTTCGAAATCGATGTCGATCAATCGATGCTCAAAATGCGTCGTGATATTCGCTTCGCCATCTGCAATGTCCAGCAGTTGCTCGTTGATGCCACCCCTCGATACCGACCAGATCGCGTCGCCTTCTTTTCCGTATGGAAGCGAACTCAGGCCGCCGTCGACGCCGTGAACGGCGCGGTGGTACATCGGGATGGCCTGTTGCCTGGCTGCATCGCTAATGTCGAGCTTCTCGAGCGACGTCCAGCCACGGTCGGACAACGCGATATTGATCGACCTGCCCTGGTAAATGTTCGTATGGCGCGAGTCGGGCCTGCCCTCATAGATCCCGACCCGGTAGCCGTGCCTGGCCAGCGAAATCGCGAGCAAGGTTCCGACCGGGCCGCCCCCGACGACGGTAAATGTTTTTCCGGTCATTTGCCGCTCCCCTGGGCCAGCAAGTTGCGCATCACCTTGCCGAAGGTGAACACGTCCTCGAACGAGTTATAAAAGGGCACGGGCGCCATGCGAATGATGCAGGGCTCGCGAAAATCGGCGATGACACCGGCTGCGATCATGTCATCGAACAACTTGCGCTCGCGCCCGGCAACGTCCATCGAAATCTGGCATCCGCGCTGACCCGGTTCCCGCGGCGTGATGACGCTGATGTCGGCATCCGGAAATGCGGCGGCCAACAGGTCGACCGTGTACTCGAGGTAGCCCGTGAGCTTCTCGCTTTTTTTACGCAACGCGGGCATGCTCGCCTCGGCGAATATGTCCAGCGATGCCTTCATCGCCGACATGCCGAGTATCGGCACATTGCTCAGCTGCCAGCCTTCCGCGCCCTCCATAGGCTGGAATCCGCTCTTCATCTGGAAGCGCGTCACCTTGTCATGTCCCCACCAGCCGCCAAACCGCGGAAGCTCGAAATTCCGGCCGTGGTTTTCGTGCACGAAAATCCCACCAACGTTGCCTGGGCTCGAGTTCAGGTATTTGTAGGAGCACCATGCCGCGAAGTCGACGCCCCAGTCATGCAGCGCCAGCGGCACGTTACCAGCGGCGTGGGCGAGGTCGAACCCCGCGATTGCGCCAGCCGCGTGCGCGGCTTCGGTCAGTCGCGGCATGTTGAACAACTGCCCGGTGAAATAGTTGACGCCGCCAAAGAAAACCAGTGCGAGTTCGCCGGCGTTGGCATCGATGGCCTCGAGCACGTCCTCTTCCCTGATCAGGCTCTCGCCGTCCCTGGGCGCGACCTCGATAATGGCGTCGTCGGGATCGAACCCGTGGAACCGGGCCTGCGTTTCCAGCAGGTAGCGGTCTGACGGGAACATCTTTGCTTCGCTGATGATTTTGTAGCGCGTCTTTGTCGGTCTGTAGAACGAGACGAACATCAGGTGAAGGTTGGTGGTCAGCGAATTCATGCAGACGACTTCGGACTCCTTCGCGCCGACGATACCGGCCATCGGCGGTGTCAGGAGTTCGTGGTAGCTGTACCACGGGTTGGTCGAATGAAAGTGGCCTTCGACGCCGTACTTCGCCCACTCATCGAGTTCCAGCTCGACGGCCGCCCGTACGGTCTTCGGCTGCAGCCCCAGCGAATGCCCGGTGAAATACACGAGTTCGGGCGTACCGAGCGACGGAAAGCAAAACCGTTCGCGATAGGACTTGAGCGGGTCCGCCTCGTCCTGTGCGCGGGCGAACTCGAGTGTCGACTCGTATTGCACGTCAATTCCCGTCGCTTGCGAACTCGATTTTGGGCGGGACGGATACCCAGCCTTCCGGCGGTTCCTTACCCGGATGCAGCACGCCGCAGTGCGGGCAGGTTCGCGCCTCCACATCGGCGTAGAACGACTCGTACAACGGTGGCAGGTCGTGCACGATCGATTTCAACAGTACCTCGACCCGGTGCACGAGACCACCGCACTCGAAGCAGTACCACTCGAAGGCATCCTTGAGGCCGTCGGGACGCTTGGGTTCGATGACGAGCCCGACGCTACCGGCGACGGGCCGCTGCGGGGAGTGGCGGACATGTTTGGGCAGGAAGAAAACATCACCTTCTCGAATGACGACGTCGTAGAACTCGCCCTGGTCGAAGACCTTGAGCACCATGTCGCCCTCGAGCTGGTAGAAGAACTCCTCGACTGGATCGTCGTGGTAATCCGTGCGCTGGTTCGGCCCCCCGACGACAAAGGCCATCATGTCGGCGTCCTCCCAGATCTGCTTGTTACCCACAGGTGGTTTCAGGAGGTGACGGTGTTCCTCGATCCATTCCTGAAAGTTGAATGCTGCCAGCTTCGTCATCGTTGATCAGCCCTCGCCAGGCCCTGCCTTACGTGACGCAAGTTTATCTCAGATGACGATCGGTGACGCGGAGTTCAGTATCTCGCGGACTACGCTCATCGCCGTGATTGCCGATGAGCGGGGATTGTCGGGCAGGGACTTGCCGTCGATGCGGAACTCGAAGCGACCGAAGTCACCTTCGGCCACGATCTCGTGCACGTTGCGCGTGATACTCGGGTCCGCGATGAGTTCGGCCACCGTGTTGTCCAGGCCAATGCCGGCCAGCGCAACCGACGCCGCCACATTCGCATTCCTGGGGTATTCGAGCGCAGCATTGCGGGCGTTGCCCCTGAAATGCACCGCTGCCTCGGTCAGTGAATCCAGGTCGAGTTTCGCTTCGGCCGGAGAGCCGCGCCATCCTTGCGGCGGTTTGCGGCCCCGGTATGTCACCTTTGTGAGCCTGCCGACGCTGCCCGCCGCCAGTACATCCAGCGCACCGATGGCGCCCGACACCAGGCGAAGCTGCGATCCCCCGCGCTGCGTAGCAGCGACGAGCCTGTCATACAAATCGGCATCGGCCAATGCGCCGGAGGATACCGATATGAGGTTGGTGCCCCGGGAGAGAATTGCTTCCCCGTGCTGTCGCAACGCCGGGTGTCCGGCGCAGTCGACCGCCAGATCCAGCTCGGTCGATATCCCGTCAAAGTCGTGAGCAATCTCCACGCCCTCGCCGAACACTTCGCGCGCCCGCGTTTCCATGCCCGCTTCGATAATCGCGACGGCGACTTCAACGTCTTCATGATCTGCCAGGTACCTGGCGACCGCCTCGCCTATGGCCCCACACCCGATAATCGCAATCGTCTGCATCTCGTTCCTTCCTGATGGCTGGCGATGGCCGAAGATGGCAATCTAGCAGCGATTCGGGGCGCACGGCTATCGCCGGGCTGCATATCAGGCGGCGACTTCGGTCATCCTGGAGCGCCCGACGTCGAGCATTCTCTCGACGGCGGCCCGCGCCCGGTCCGCAACGGCAGGATCGATTTCCACGGCGGGACTCAGCGTCTCCAGCGAGGCACGGATATTCTCCAGCGTGATCTTCTTCATATGCGGGCACAGATTGCACGGGCGAATGAACTCGACGTCATCGATTGCGGCAGACACGTTGTCGCTCATCGAACACTCGGTCACCATGAGCACCTTCGGCGGGCGCTCGTTGACGACGTAGTCCTGCATCTGCGCCGTCGATCCGACGAAGTCTGCCGTCGCAAGGACATCCGGCGGGCATTCCGGGTGAGCGATGATCGTCAGGTCCTCGTGTCCAGCGCGGAAAGACTCGAGTTCGTCGGCGGTAAAGCGTTCGTGCACCTCGCAATGCCCTTGCCACGTGATGATCTCGACGTCCGTTTGTCCGGCTACGTAGGAAGCCAGGTATTCGTCAGGCAGGAAGATGACGCGATCGCTACCCAGTGACTCGACAATCGAAAGTGCGTTGCCGGACGTACAGCAGATATCGCACTCCGCTTTCACTTCGGCGGAGGTATTGACGTAGGTGACAACCGGTACGCCGGGGTACTGCTCACGGAGCTTGCGCACGTCCGCTGGCGTAATTGAATCCGCGAGCGAACACCCCGCCCCGAGGTCGGGAATCAGCACGGTCTTGTCGGGGTTGAGGAGTTTCGCCGTCTCGGCCATGAAGTGCACGCCTGCCAGTACGATGGCGCGTGAAAAGGCCATTCGATTTCGGGAATGACGGTCTTGACGCGCTCATAAAGGGGCGCGACCTTTTCGAGGGTCGATGCGGAAATAGTATGGGTAGCCATGATGGACCTGTGAAATAATGCTCGTTTGGAGTATATATAGGCATATTGTGCTCACACAGAGCATATAGTTCAACAGTTTCATATGAAAAAGACCGACACCCTCGTAGACCTCCTGGGCGTCATCGTCGCCGTGACCGACGAGGAGCCGCGCGTCCTGGTGGTCGACGGCGACGGCGACATTGCCCTGCCGAACGGCCCCTTCGTCCCCGGCGATCACGCAAGTCTCGAGGACGGCTTCCGACAGCTCATCGAGTCGCAGGCCGGCCTGGACCTCTACTACGTCGAACAGCTCTACACGTTCGGCAACCGTTATCGGACGGCGGGCGAGGTCGAAGGCGGGCCGCGCACCCTGTCTGTCGCCTATGTGGCGCTCACTCGCGAAGACGAGGCACCTCTCGAGGGCGCGCGTTGGGCCGACTGGTACGAGTTTCTTCCCTGGGAGGACTGGCGCGATGGCCGTCCGGAGGAACTCGACTCGATCATCGCTCCGCGCCTCGCCACGTGGTGTTCGGAAGCGAGGTCACAGACCGCGAGGCGCAATCGCCCGGAGCGGGTCAACGTCACGTTCGGTCATCCCGGAGCCACGGAGATGGATGGCGTGCATGCGCTCGAGCGGCTGGAGCTCCTTTACGATGCCGGGCTCATGACCGAATCGGAGCGCGACCGGCTTGCGATTAGCGCGGAGGCCGCAGCGCCTGACCCAATTAACATTGGCACACCGATGGCAGCCGATCACCGCCGCGTCCTCGCTACGGCGCTCGGGCGTATTCGTGGCAAGCTCGCCTACCGACCGGTGGTGTTCGAGTTGCTGCCGGGCGAGTTCACCTTGTTGAAGTTGCAGCAGGTCGCCGAAGCGCTCAGCGGTACGCACTTGCACAAGCAGAATTTTCGACGCCTGGTCATGAATGCGAACCTGGTCGAACCGATCGGCAGGACGACCGCTGTCGGCCGCGGCCGTCCTGCTGAACTGTTTCGCTTCAGGCGCGAAGTTCTGGGCGAGAAGCTCACTGTCGGTTTGTCACGTCCGACTTTACGTGGAGACTGATTCGATGCGCTTCTTACGGCGTGACAATCTCAATTAACTCGACATCGAAGACCAGAATCGAGCTAGCCGGAATGCGTGCGTTACCGCGAGCGCCATAACCCAGCTCCGGTGGAATGACAAATTGATATTTGCTGCCCACGGCCATTAACCGGACGCCTTCCAACCAACCCTGAATCACTCCTCCGGTCAATGAAAACTCGAATGGCTGGTTTCTCGAAACTGAGCTATCGAACACGCTTTCGTCAGTCAGTCGGCCAGTGTAGTGGACTTTTACCCTATCCGTCGCGGTAGGGACCGCAGCGCCTTTCGGCGCTTCGGTAAGCACCTTGTAGCGAAGACCCGAATCGGTTTTGGCAAACCCCTGCTCATCTATTTGCGCTAAGTAAGCTGCATTTTCCTTGTCGCGACTTGCAGCGTCTTCCTGCATTTTTTGCTGTGTCGCCAAGGTGAATTTCTGTTGGAAGTCCATTTTCTGCTGACGCAATTCCTCATCACTGAGTGCACTCTGACCCCTCAATGCATCATTGAAGCCTCTCTTCAGCGCTTCTTCATTCAGTGCCAATGCGCTGTATTCTTCGTTAATGCTTTTTAGGCTTTTTGCCATATCTGCACCCAGTGCATATGACATTTTGTCAGCGTCCGCGACAACAGCCTGGCTTTCGGCCGTTTCTTCAGCTTCTTCTTCTGCCTGCTCAGTGCCTTGCTGTTGGCAGCCTGACAGCACCAGCCCTAACAAGAGCACCGCAATTTTGTATTTCACGTAATTACCCCTTCAAGTTGTTGATTTGATTGATCGATGTCCAGGAACTTCGCGTTGGCCTGGTACAGATCGTTCCTTATGCCGTTCATTCCTTTGAAGCAGTCGGAACCTCGATCTTCCAGCCTCTGGCCAGAAGCCAGATCATAAAGACCGGTTCGGCAAAGAAAGTAATCATGACGAACTGGAGGTCGGCGTTGGGGAACAAGTACGGGCTCGAATAGTACAACAGGTAGCCTGGCCCGGATATCACGAGCAACACCCCCAGTATCCGGGGGATATAGCCGGACCGGTACACCAGGTAGCCCAGCAATCCAAGATGTATGCCGAACAAGATCAGGCCCGCGCTCCATTCGTATCGAAACGAGTTCAGCAGCAGAAGGACCTGGGCATGCAGTTGATCGGCTCCGACGAGCATCGCGTGATCCGGCGTCGTTACCAGGCGAAAAACGCTTGCCAGCTTGAACATTGCAACGAGAGCGATCACCGTATAGACCAACCTGAACCAGGCGGTCAGCAACGACAGCGATCGATTCACTGGCGTGAGCAAAATATAAAATGCCCAGGCAACGAGCACATCGCAGATAAACGTGACCAGGTAGGCAAAAAGTCCGGCGAGAAAGAGCCCCCTGTTCGCCGCGATATTCCGAACGGTTTCTTCGACGTTGCCCGGAACGACCAGCTTGGCGTAGACGGCGAATTCAGCGAAGGGGGCTGCGAAAACCATGATCAGCACACCAATGCCGCCGATCAACGCCGCCTGGCGCAGTGAAATTCCCTGATCGCGAATTGGTGAGTTCATTGGGCCGGTTGCTTCATGCAATGAGTCACTCAGTCATTCTACCGCGGAGACGCCCGGGGCATCGAACTGACCTGATCGCGCGATTTGCCGACTCACCGACAGCATCCCGTTGATGTGCTCGTTGAAGTTCAACCCGGTACCGAACCAGGCGACCACCAGGTTTCGAGCGGGATCCACGTAGAGGCCCTGGCCCGAGTACCCCTCTTTGTACATCGCACCATCCGGCCAGACACAGTCCCACTGCCAGACGGAGCGGGCCGGAAGGTCCTTGCCGAGACGCTCCTCCAGCTCCTTCAGTGACTCCGGCGTGAGGGCGATGCCGGCATTCTGTATCGCGCCAATAGTGGATTGAGATAGAACACCGCTAAGGTCTGGCTGCGAGTAGATTTGCCCAAACCGCGCCACGTCCCGGAGTCTTGCGTGCAGACCTCCTGAGCCGTAGGCGTATCCCGCCTTGCTGATTGCCATCAGCGCATCGGCCTCCGCCCCGATCGGGTTCCATAACAGGTCCTGCAAGACAATGGCGTAGGGTTTGCCGGTCACTGCCTCAATCACGAGCATGAGCACGTTCGTGTTGGCAGACACATATTCATGTGTCGTACCCGCCTCCCTGTGTGCCGCCATCCCTTGCAGATGTTCGACAAAATCCAGCTTCCGTCCGGTGGGTGCAGTGATGCCCAGTGATTCTTCCATTGTATAAATGCAGGTGGTTTTGTCCTGGTAACCGTCGCTGTCGAGGCAGTCGATACCCGAGGCCATGTTCGTGATGTCCTGCAGGGCGATTTCGGCCCACGCGCTTTCCTTCAAAGCAGGAACGTAGTGATCCACCGGCGCGTCCATGTCGACCAGGCCACGTTCAACCAGCGCTGCCAGCGCCGTGGACGTCACGACCTTGGTGACCGACCAGGCGAAGTGTCGCTGCCAATGGTGCATGTTCGGGTAGGCCTCGAACACGATTTCTCCCTCATAGAGAACGACCACACCATCGAGTAACTGGTCCTGGGCGACGTAGTCAGCAAAGCTCGTCTCCTGACCGTTGTGCGTTACGACCCGGTCTGCAAGTGCCTGGCTGGGTGCAAGGGTGAGTTCTCGGGTGTCCGTTTGACGAACGATGGTCGCCATCGTCAGATAGGATTCTGCGTTCAGGTGAAACTGTCGGCCTATCTCACCGCCGCTGTCGAAATTGCTGGGTGTAACGGCCGTGAACGTGTCCCTGACGTCCTGTGCAAAGGACGAAACTGCGAAGAAAGACGCCAGCCCAACGGCGAATAGTCTTACTCGGTCAATTGTGCGCGACGCAAGCACTACTCGATTGATTCCTGAAGCCATTGTCGGGGGTCATCGTTCCAGGTCAACAAACGGATTCGCCAATCTTCATCCTGTCGAACGGCAATCATCACGTAATTGCCGTCCGGGATCGTGGTGCGTGTGCCGCCGTATTCCCAAACCAGGCGCGACCGGCCGCGAATCACACCCGTGTCGCCCAGGACGAAGATCTCGGCTGGTGTCCTTCGCCATTCTGGAACCACGGTTGGCGCGTAGTCCGGATCAAACCAGAAACTTCGGATAGCCTCGTGGCCCTTGATGGGTGCATCACCATGATGCGGTACGAGCGTGGCGTCCTTCGTAAAAAGCGCCATCACCCCGTCGGCATCAGCCTCAATCCATTCAGCTGCATACGCCTGATCCAGCGCCTGTAGTGCCGTCACGTCCTGCATGTCGTCGGCCAGCACGGGCCACCCTGCAATCAATACCGCGATTGCCATTGCTCTTACGACTAATCTCAAGTGACATTCTCCATTCGGTCATTCAAGGTGCCCACCAACCCGAGCAAGACCTTTTTGCCGGCATACACCGGTCAGTGCCTGACGCAGTCGGTCAGTCCAGGCAACAAATAACAGATCTAGTCCTTCGAGCGCCCGCCACCAAACCACTGCTTCAGGCTTTCTTCGAAAATATCGAGACCGCCACGGGTCGCCGTTCGCGTTGCTTTCTCCCGGAGGTCCGAGATGCCGTCGCCCATTCCCTCGCGAACACCCTCACGGACCCGCTGTTTCAAAACCAGCCCGAGTTCCTCCGCCTTGGAATCAACGGCCTCCCACATACTGGCCTTCAAGTATCGGTCGAACGCGAACCACGCCCCCGTGAGCGTCAATACGCTGGTCAACACCGACGTCAACAGAATCACAAGTGCCTGCGCCAACATATTTATTCACCCCCGTCGTCTGACTCTGTCCACATGGAAATGACCTGCCCGCTGGACGGATCAGCCTTGCCGGCCAAAACCGCCTGGTAGGTGCTGGTTGCCGCTTCCGCACCGTAGCTGCGCTCGACCTGCAGCCAGCCGTCGCTGAATTTGCGGAATGCCATAAAGGCCATGCCGAGCCGCTTCATGAGTTCCCGTGTTCCCAGTTCTTCGCTGCGCCTCTTGACGTGCGTGGGGGCGAAGAAGAACTCCGGTCGGGCACCCGGGAGGTCCTTCACCGGCCCGGATTCGTCATAGTGGGTGGCGCCGATGCGGCAGGAATGCTTCATGTTGTCACCAAAGTGATGGTGCACGTTAGTGAGCACTTTCACGCTGCCGGCCATGTCCACCATGACGACGGGCATTTCGGCATCGAGATCGGCAACATCCTCGTAGGACACGACTTTGTCGTAGCAGCCGAGGCTCTCGCAGAACCCGACATTGCCACGTGAGGTGATGCCGATGCCGGCCAACTCGTTGCGCTCCCGCACACAATGACCCAGCGCGATACTTGTTTTGCTCGACGCGCTCGTAATGAGAAAGGCCTCGGCATCGAAGAAGTCATTGACCTTGAGGAAATCCTCCACAAGCCAGGAGGTCATGAACAGGCCACGCAACAGGCTGTCCTGGTCTTCGCGGCTTTGCTCGTACATGGGGTTGGCGGACGCGCGGTCAAACCCGGCATAGACGGGCGCATACTCCGCCCGATGCGGGGAGACATCCGCGAAGCCCGTCGCGCTTACCTTGCCCGCCTGGACTTTCAAATGCGTTGAATACGGGAACCATCCCCATACCCGCTCACCCACCGGAACGTCGGGATGCGCCGAAGCGATCACCTCGCCCCAGCCCATGGCCGGAATGCGTCCCCAGCCCTCGTCGGCCGGAAAAAACCCCCAGTATCCCAGGCTGTCACCCGTGGCCGCGTAGGAGATGTTGTTGGCCGTAAGCGCGAGGCGATCCACCTTGAAAAGCACCTCGTTCCCGGCAAGCGTGCCGTCCATGGCTTCCTCTACTACCCGCGTTTCGCTCCAGTTGTCTTGCCGCACCTCGAGAGTGCTGGTCTTGATGTCGCCCGTCATTGTGTTTCCTGCGTTCGTTGCATTAACCGCACTCTCGAGCCACCAGGCCTCGATTGGTCATCTTACCCAATTGCAATGCGAAATCCTTCAGGATGCGTGCGGCGCAGTGATATCGCCAACACGGCAATTCGAAATACCGACTGGCACTCGAAGGGGGTCTACGGCGCGCTCCGCATCAGCCCGCAGGATGCCGACGGAGAAAGCCATCGTCGCGACTTCCTTGCCGGTACGCCATGGCACAAACACATTCCGGCCAGGCTCGAAAAGACGGCGCCTTAAGGCGGCAGCTACTCTTCGGCGAGCGCCTCCAGCCTGTCAGCATGGTTCAGCTCCCAGGGGGGCGGCTCGCCGCCCGGACCTTTGAGGTAGTGATCCATCCAGCGCATCAGCCGCAGCGAGTAGTCGTAGCGCGCAGCCGAATTGCGGTTGCCGTGGACTTCGCCCGGGTAGATTACGAGTCGAACCGGCGTGTCGGTACGGATCTTGACGAAGCGGTACATCTCCAGCGACTGGCCAGGATGCACTCGCGGATCTTTGTCACCGCCCATGATCAGCAACGGCGTTTTCGTCTTGCCCGCGTGGTAGATCGGGCTGCGCTTGAGTAGCCACATCCAGTCGTCCCAGGGCCACGCCAGTGCATGCACGTTGTACATTTCGTAGGGGATGTCGCCCGTGCCAAACTTCGAAATCTGGTCGGAGATGCCGACGAAAGCGACGGCCGCCGCGTATTCCTCGGTCAGGGCGCTAGCGCTCCACATGCTCGCGTAGCCACCGTACGAGCCACCGGTGATGCCCACGCGGTCTGCATCCACGAGGCCTTCCTCGAAGAGGTGTCGCTTGGCATCGACGAGATCGTTGAACTCTTCCTCCGCGTAGTCGTGTTGATCGAGTTTCGAGAACTCGACTCCGCGCCCGGTGCTGCCGCGGTAATTGGGGTAGACGACCGCGTAACCATTCGCCGCGAACACCTGCCCCGGCCGGCTGTAGTTCGTCATCCAGCCGTTCGAGAAATTGGACTCCGGTCCGCCGTGTGCCATCACGACAAGCGGGTTGCCGCCGCGCTCGCGCTTTGCCGGGTGAATAAGAATGGCCTCGAGTTCCAGCCCGTCGCGGGCCTTGTACGTAATTGCCTCCTGTCGCGCCAGCTCCCGCTCGGCCAGCCACCGGTTCGAATGGGTCAGCCTGACCGGTTCGGCATTGTCGCGAAGGACGTAGAGTTCCGGCGGATGGTCCGGTGTATCGGCTATCGCTGCCACGACATCCTGCCCCGGATTACCGTGCACGGCACGTATGATCGGTCCCGATGCCGGCGCCGCGCCGGGCGACTCCGTCTCGAACGCTGACGCCGTGGCCCAGTCCGTGTAGACGCCGCGCTTGCCGAGCCAGCGCACGGTGGCGTCGTCGGCCCAGACGAAGGCACCGACATGCCCGAGATACTCCGGAACGAGTTCGCGCCGCTCACCCCCGGACGTTGACGCCACGTACAGCCGCCCCTCGCTCGGATCGTTGATGTCGACGCTGCCGACGTACGCGATGCGCTCGCCATCCGGCGAGAAGGCAAACGGGCCGAGTTTGCCGACCGAGCCCATCTTGCTCTGCACCTTGCCTGGGACCGTGTCGACGACATGAATATCGCGCGACGTGTAAGAGTCGTCCACCAGCGGCGTGGGCGCCAGTGCGACGGCGTAGCGGCTGCCGTCAGACAACCAGGTGAAGTCGGATGCCGACCCGGGCAGGTCGTGCACCGTCGACTCCAGCGATTCGAGATCGAGCATCCAGACCCTGGACGGCAGCACGGACTCCTCGTAGACCACGGCCTTGAAGCCCTTCTCCTCGAGCTCCTTCGATTTCTCTGGAGGCGCATCAGTCGCGGTGAATGCGAGTGTGCCACCGCGCGGTGACGGGTATACCCGGCTGATGGAATTGACGTGTGTAAACAGCTGTTCCGCTTCGCCTCCGGCCAGGCCGATCCGGTACAGCGAATTGAAATCCGCTTCTTCGTCACGCTGCGCAAGAAAGAAGATCGACGCTCCGTCGGCGGCCCACGCGATATCCGTGATATCGATGTCACCGCTGACAAAGGGCGTCGAGTTGCCCTGCAGGTCCGTGACGTGCAGCTCGTGGTACGACGGGCCGTCGTCATCCTTATAAAGCTCGCGTGGCACCTCCAGCAAATAGGCGACCCGATCGCCCGCGGGATTCATGCGAACGGTCGTTACGTGCCTTATCGAACTGATGTCTTCGAGCGTAAGCGGGGCCGTCTGGGTATCCGCAGGGCCCAGGATGAAAGCCAGTGAGATGACAAGGGTGAGTATCTTGTTCATTGCTGGATCCGGTGGTTGTTACAGGACCTGGCGAACATAGCACCCGATGTGTCCGTGGACCAAATCAATGTCCGCTGCGACCCGAGGCCGCCGTTACCAGCAACGACAAACCCCGCCGAAGCGGGGTTCGTCGGCCAGCAAAAGTGCGATCATTAGTTAGAGTGGGCCTGATGGTTGCCAAAGGTGAGATAACCTTCAACGTCGAGAACCACCTCGCCACTCGGATCTGTAATGATGATATGAGCGAAGTCTCCGACACCGGGCTGACCATCGTCCGTAAATTTGAACCAAATCGTTGCGCCTTGGTCTCTATTGAGTCGACCTGTTCCCATACCGATAAAAGTATCGAATTCGGCAACTGGCGACTCTGGTGTCAGGGCGGGGTCATCAATGCAGATCGCATTGCCCAGCTCGGTCATATGGAACCGGTTTCCCTCCCAGTTGATCTGGAGGTTGTCCGAGTTACGAGGGTCACAGTGGACTACAAAACCGTGGGTGGTGCGGCCGGTGTACTCGATTACGCTGCCGTTAGTGTCGAAGATACTCCCGCCACCTGTCATCCAGCAATCGTTCTTTCCTTTCCCGCCTGCCTGGGCAATTGCCGAAAATGCAACAGCGGAAAATGCCGCCAATAAGAGCAGCCGTAACCCATAATGCTTAATTGGATTCCCCATTTGTATTCTCCTTATTTCCAGAACGGTCTGAGACGAAGCAACATTGGCAGCCCGGCGATCTTGGGCCCTTCGGACGAATGTCGCGGAGGAAGCGAGGACCCGTGGCTTTGCGTCTCTAGCTTTGGCTAGATTTGCCTTTTTCCGAATTACTTTCGTCTGGAACGGCTAGAGCGGTCAATTCTGGGATGTACTTACAAACGGTCTCCGATCGCGATTCGGGAATGACCGCATCGGGTCAGTAGCGGTCAATCGACCTCAGACCAGGTGAACGGGTCGAAACGGCCAGTAGCGGATGCCCGGGCCGCTCAGTACTGGCCGCGCAGCTGCTCGATCCACTTGTGGATCTTGTGGTAGCCGCCCGTGAGGTACATCACGGCGCAGGTTCCATGGCGAACAGCGAGGCCGCGCTGCCCGGCGAGCTCGAGCGCCTCGGGTGTGTCGCGTCCCATGTGAATCCAAAGGTTGCTGATTCCCGCGTCGGCGACCCGTTCGACCCACCCGGCGGTGTCTTCGCGCGCGACCTCCAGCACGGCGGCATCGACCGGACCGGGTAGCTCGTAGAGCGTTCGATAAACGGGGTCGCCCTCTATCTGCGCCGCGCTCTCGTCGACGGCGTAGACTGTGCTGCCTCGGGCCTTGAGTGCGCCGTAGGTCAGCACTGGAAACGGTTTCTGCTTCGAGTCACCGATGACGACATAGCTGTCTGCGTGCCAAAACGTTTCGCGGTCGCTAGGCATGGCGAGTCTCCTCTCTGTCGGCGCTGCGACGAGCATAGCGAGTTTGTGCACTCAACACACTTCGTATTCTCCACATCCCCCCGGCGTTACAAATCGCCGTAACGGCGTTACCGGCTTAGGGAACATTGGCGAAGCGTGTGAGTTCGCCCGCGCAGGAATCAGGCGTCCTTTCCCTTCTTCTCCGAACCGATCGGGCCGATGAGCGGCTCGGCGAACTTGTTGCCCAGGACGGTGATGTAACCGGGCGCGGACTTGGAAACGAATGACAAGGTCACGGGCCCATCGTCCGGACCGATCTTGTGTTCGAACGAGCCGAAGTAGAGGATGCCGCACTCGTCGTCGGTGGGCTCGCCATCCGCGTCCTCGTCGCCCCGCGGCTTGTCGAACCCCGGTCGAAACGTGGTCCACGCCTCGTGGCTGCACGTCACGTCCGTGATGGCGACTTCCGGTGCGAGGAAGAGGACGATTTGCGAGATGCACCCTTCCCTGGAATACACGGTGTAGTCGTACCGATACCCGTCATCCGCCACTGCGTAGATTGACGAGACGCAGGTGCACTCCGTCTTGTCATTCGGCGCGTCGACGGAGTGGGCCAACTGGCCATTCAAGTGGTCGATCGTCGTCGCCTGCTGAAGCACAGGGTTCTCGATCGAGTACACCCGGAATTCGCCGGCAGGCGGAGGCGGGGCCGGACGAAACGGAAAGGGTGCAGCCAGCGGCGGAATGAAACCCTGGAGCGGACCGCCGGCGCGGGGCGGCTGGTGCATGAACTCGAACTGCGTATCGCCGGCAACGGAGGGGCGCAGGAGCCACCCTGTCGGGGCGCGCAGGTCCATTCGCGGGTCGTTCCTGATGAATCGCGGCGGGATGAAGCCAAACCGAAGCGGGGCGGAAACTCCGGCGCCCACGGTCTTGTTGATTTTGACTTCACGAATGGACCCGTTACCCCCTAGCCACGTAACCGTGTAATCGTAGCGCCAGTTCTGGTCGAACCACCCGACGTTCTTCGTCGCCACTGTGATTGTTGCCTGGTGAGCCATGTCACATTCTCCTGGATGGTTGATCCCTGATTCGAACACGATTTCTAAAAGAATAGGAGACGCAACGGGCATTCGCCACCCGGAGTGATGATTGTGAGGGAGCATGCGGACGGTTCGAGAATTCCGATCCCTGGCTGTTGGATCGGTTATCAACTAGCGGATATTATGGGCTGATTGAAACGGCACCGGAATCAGCACCCCGATTCAGCGTCGCAAGCCAGGGAAACAAGATGAACATCACTGACAAAGGACTTCTCAAGTCGCAAGCTTACATTGACGGCCAATGGTCGCCCGCCGATAGTGGGGAGACCCTCGACGTGTTGAACCCGGCGACCGGAAGCGTCGTCGCTGAAGTAGCAAAGTGCGGTACCGCTGAAACACGACGCGCGATAGAGACGGCGGAAAAAGCACAGATCAAGTGGCGCAAGACAACGGTCAAGGAGCGCGCGGCACTGCTGCGCCGCTGGTTCACGCTAATGATGGAGGCGCAGGAAGATCTCGCGCAGATCCTGACCGCCGAGCAAGGCAAACCGCTTGCAGAATCACGTGGCGAAATTGCCTACGGCGCGAGCTACGTGGAGTGGTTCGCCGAGGAAAGCAAGCGTGTCTACGGCGATACCATTCAGCCGCCGGCGAATGACAAGCGTATCGTGGTCATCAAGCAGCCCGTCGGTGTGGTCGCCTGCATCACGCCGTGGAACTTCCCGAACGCGATGCTGACGCGCAAGATCGCTCCTGCGCTCGCCGCGGGTTGCACGGTTGTCTGCAAGCCTGCAAACGAGACACCCCTGTCGGCGTTCGCGTTCGCCGAGCTTGCCGACAGGGCCGGCATTCCAGCCGGCGTGATCAACATCGTTGCGGGCGTGACACGGGAAATCGGCGCTGAACTCACGAGCAACCCGATAGTCCGGAAACTCACGTTTACAGGCTCGACCCAGGTCGGGAAGCTGTTGATGAAACAATGTGCCGCTACCGTGAAACGCACCTCGATGGAACTCGGCGGCAACGCCCCGTTTATCGTATTCGACGATGCAAACATTGACGCAGCGGTGAGCGGCGCAATCATCTGCAAGTTCCGAAACGCCGGCCAGACCTGTGTCTGCGCCAATCGCTTGCTCGTGCAGGAGAGCGTGTACGACGAATTCTGCGAGAAGTTCGCCGCAGCGACGGCCCGGCTGACGATCGGAAACGGCCAGGACGACGGTGTGTCGATCGGCCCGCTGATCAACAAACAGGCAGCCAACGATGTGGCGTCTTTTGTCGATGATGCGGTTGCGGCAGGCGCGAACGTGGTCGCCGGTGGTCGTGCTTCCGAACTCGGCGAGTGTTTCATTGAGCCGACGATTTTGACCAACGTGAACGACAACATGCGCGTCTATCGCGAAGAGATATTCGGCCCGGTTGCGCCCGTATTCAAATTCAAGACCGAGGATGAAGCAATACGGATCGCAAACGACACCGAGTTTGGTTTGGCCTGTTACTTCTACTCGCGTGACATCGGCCGCATCTGGCGGGTTGGTGAAGCGCTCGAATACGGCATTGTCGGCATCAACGAGGGAATCATCTCGAACGAGATGGCGCCGTTCGGAGGCGTAAAGGAATCAGGACAGGGACGTGAAGGCTCGAAGTACGGGCTCGACGACTACCTCGAGATCAAGTACATGTGCATGGGCGGCATCGCCGAGTAGATATAACAGCAGGTATCAGGCTGAAAATCCGCGTGTCGGTGGTTCGAGCGGCTCGAATCGGCTGCGGCTCCTCAGACGAGCGCGATGCGCCCGCCTAATTCGCTACACTGGTCTTGCGAGCAATAAATCCCATCTCCTTCAGTCGTTCCATGGTTGCCGAATCGAGTCGCGAGCCAACGACATCGCGCGCGGCCAGTTCCAGGAGATCGGCATTGCACTCTGAGATACTGTAGGCCGTAGGAATACTTGCCACCGCTTCGGCAATTTCGGCGCGAACCTCTTCGGGGTCTTGCTTTGCAGAACGTGCGGCTTGCGGGCAGGAGGCAGGCCAGTGATCGAGGTTTGCCTCCATAATCGGGAATTCGATGTTTTCAACCACGATACCGTCGGTTGCCAGGTCGCCCTTGAATTTCTCCCAAAACAGCCGGTGGTATCCCTGCGAACGGCCGGTATAGGCGAGGACGCCCTGGCCCGCGTGCTGCGAGGGCCAGAAGTTTTTTATTTGCCGCAAATCGCTCTCGTCTTCTGTCAGCGTGTTGGCGACGGAAAAAATCAGTGCGCGCTTGAGGATGCGCGGCTCCGCACGATGTTGTCGCAGGATCACCTCTTCAATCGAGTCCAGGCCAGAGTTGTCGGCGAGCCCGCCGTCAGCTAGATGCCAATATTCCAGACCCTCTCCCTCGCACGTTGCCGGCACTTCGATAGTGATTGGGCCGACGAAGCCGGGGAACGCAGCTGAGGTGGTAACCGCAAGCGACAAAGGCATGTCTTGCGGGGCGGGCTGGTCGCAGCCTGGGGGCGCGATGCCGAGCCCTCGCAGTGCCGGGTCATCCAGTGGATTGCCGCCGATGTCATTTGCCATGGCGGGCGGATCTTCGGACAGGCACATGTTCGAGAACACAACGCGGCGGCCGTTGTCGTAGCTCGTGGTATTGATAATCAGTACGGGTGGGAACAGGCCTTCGCCTATCATGCTTGCGTTCTTGTCGGCGAGGTCACCAAAAGTCATGCCATGCAGGAACTGGGCGTCAATAGTTTCCTGCAATGAGATCGCCAGGCGGGTATTGGATGCAAAGCGAAATCGGGTGACCTGACGACCGGTCATCGATCTGAAAAAGTGGCTGCGCATGGCCAGCTTGTAGTCCGCAAAGAACTCGCGCCAGCAAACATCTTGCTCCTCCGTTGAACGCAATGCTCCGCACGCAGGCAAGTTTGCGGCGAAATAGGCCCCTGCGAGGCTGCCCCCGGAGACACTCGAGACATGCGTGACCAGGTCGATGTAGCCGCGCTCCCAAAGCGCCTCGAGGACCGCGGCGCTGAACACCGAAGCCCGGCTGCCACCACCCGACAGTGCAACTCCAACGATCTGCTCCGGAACCTTCGTGGGCGCTGGCACGGCACACTCTTCTTGAGATAATGGCTCACCAAGCTGCACGGTGTAGTGAATAGCGTTTGTTGTTGCACAGCCGACGAAGTTCAGCAGGGCAACTACCAGTACCAGTCGCAAGATTATTCTCATTATTCGATGTCCCTGACGCTTCTGGAATTTCCGCGGCTGAGCTCGAAGCGCTACTAGCCAACTGGAAATGCTTCTCGCTCGACTCCGCCCGGCAACATTCATTTTTTTGCTTTGAGCCAGGCAGGGCCGCAGACAAACCTTAGCACAAACGTTAGCCGTTACAGGGTAGTTGCGGGGTTTCGCTGTAGCTTCGACCCGTGCGTACGGAAAAACCTGTAAGCTGGTTATCGACAAATATAATAAGAAGCGAGGCGGCTATGCGAAAAATATTTCTGGCTTTTGCCCTGGCACTCGCAGCGCCTGTTTCGGGTCAGCAGGTCGACTATCCCGACTGCGAAGAACCGCAAACGCAGGCCGAGATAAACGCCTGCGCCTATGAAGGTTTGCAGGAAGCGGACGCTGAACTCAATCGTGAGTGGGGTAAGCTGCGCGCCCGGTTGAAGCAGGCGGAGGATGACCTCGGTTACGAGGGCTGGTTCGATACGACGCTCGACGGGCAGCGTGGCTGGCTCGCCTATCGCGACGGCCAGTGCGCCGCTGAAGGATACGGGGCGCGAGGCGGCACGATGGAGGCGATGCTGGTCACTTATTGCAAGACCCGCTTGACCCGGACCCGGGTCAAGGAGCTTCGGGAGTTGGATGATTCCGGAGGTCTGGGCGGCGGGTTCCCGGTTGCCGGGAGGCTGACCGTAGAGACACTGGAGGACGTGCATGGGAATGGCACGCTCTACCGTTTCCCGCGCGTCGGCGGCGATACTCCGGCAGGGGCCCGCATCAATACTTACCTGCAGACGCAACTGCTGGAGCGGATTCCCGGAAATGAGCTGGAAAACCCCTTCGCGCGAGTCTGGCCCGAAGACGACTCGAGCCATGGGCTCGTTAGCCTGGACTACACACTGTCTTTCGAGCAGCCGGGCATTCTCAAGGTCCAGGTCTTTCGGGAGTTGTACGGGGCCTACTTCACGAGCGAACTGGATGCGTACCATTTTGACGCCAGCACTGGGCAGTTGATTACGCTGCGCCATCTATTGACGCCGGAGGGGCTTGCCCGGGTCGACGCGGACATTCGCGACAGGCGCTTGCGGCAAATCGATGACTTCGTCGCCGGCAAGGAGGTAAACGGCGCACTGATGCGCAGTGATCCCCTGGAGGCCGAAGAGCAGCAATACCTGTACCAGGAGTGTCGTTCCTTCATAGATAAGGAACATGCGGTACTCGATGATGCGTTCCGGTTGGGGAGGTACTCGTACGAATTGGTCCGTGAGCCGTGCGGGCCGAAGGCCCAATGGGCGCTCCTCGACCTGGATCTCAGCGTCGCTCGCAGCTTTGAACGAGAGCAGGAGTTGCTCAACGAGTACGGCCGCTGCCTGCTGATCGAGCGGCGCGCGCGATGCCGCCACGGTGACGGTGGACTCGCGCCAGGAATTTACCGCGGAAGGACCGTCGATCGCGATCGGATCACGCTGGTCGTCGAGACGGTGGACTGGGATGGCATTCCGTCCGGTTGGTATTTCTACAACGAACGGCGCGAAAGGATTGCGCTCGAGGGATCGCGGGACGAGGACGGGAATCCGATTCTGATCGACGCGGACTCGTCCCCGGCAACCCTGTGGCTTCGACCGAAGTCGAACGGCGGTCTGACCTGGACCCGGAACCGCGAAGGTGAAACATGATGATGGTACGGACAATCGTTTTGCTGTTGACCCTTGGATTGGCGCCTGCATTTGCAGACGAAGCCAGCTGCACGAACTGCTACCAGGATGGCCTGGATGCACGGCAGCGTGGCGAGTTGGAGAGCGCGTTGCGCTTCTTCGAGCGTGGCTGCGAACGCGACGACGGTGCTTCCTGCAATGCGGTAATGCATATGATCTCCAACGGGGAGGGCGCTCCCGAGGATGATACGCGGGCTATTTCATTCGGCCTCCGTGGTTGCGATCTCGGCTATTGGAAGGGCTGCAGCGATCTTGGCGTGAACCTGGTTCGTTCCGATAACCCGGTGGCCGCCGCGAAGGGTCGCGAGCTGCTCGGTCGGGCGTGCGAGGGCGGCAGGGCGACGGGTTGCGGGTACCTGGGCGCTGCATTGCGCGATGGCCTCGGCGGCCCGGCCGACGCGGCCGCGGCAAACCGCTATCTCGAGCGAGCCTGCGAGGGCGGGTCTGTTGCCTTCTGCAGCGACCTGGCAGCCGCGCTTGTCAAGGGGACGGGCGGACTCGAGGTCGACATCCCGCGTGCCGCCGCTCTTTTCCAGACCGCGTGCGAAGGCGGTTGGCAGAAGGGGTGCGAAAACGCCGAGGCGCTCGCAAAGGCGATGCGGAAAGAGCCCGCCAGGGAGAAGCGCGAAGGATGGTCATTTAGCGGTGAGAACGTCTCGTTCAGCACCCGCAAAGATAGCAACGAAGAGGGCGATTCGCCGGCGAAGACCACCATCGGCTCCATGCAGATTGGTCAGGGCGACGAGACTGCCACCTTCAGTAACGTGCGCTCGTCGTGTGGGATGCTCCAGGTTACGTTCGCCTTCGGCTCGGCGGCAGCACCCATACGTCAATGCCTGGGTGCGTCGGACACGCGGCGATTAGCCCTCGTGGCTGAAGACGGGCGCATCACTTCGTCAAGTGTTGAGCCGCATGACCGCGTGGGCCGTTGTATCATCAGCGCGCTGGCGCGCGCGCGCATCGAAGGCCTTACGTGCAGGCTCGAGGCCGACGTTTCCCGCTAGCAGCAACTACGACTCGCACTTCCTGAATCGAGCCCCGTCATTCGACGGGTCGTCCGGTCGACCATCAAACAGGATGAAAAGGCCTTCGTCGTCGCGGTACACGAGGAACATCAAGGATGTGTCCGGCGCATCGCCTGCCAACAGTGCAATTTCAAAATCCTCTGGCGGCATTCGGCCCCAGTAGGAAAGACTGGGAAGAATATCCTCGGCGACCGACTCGACTTCACCGTCGGTGAACGTCAGCCGTTCCTCGAGCACCGATACTCGCTCGCCATGCGCATCGTCGCAATTTTTTGCGTACGTCCCACCGTATTTCTCCAGGTACACTGGAGCAAGTGGATCAGCAAGGACAGCTGGCGTAACGCCTATCGCGCCGATCAGACTACATATTGCACCGAGCTTATACATGGTTCGACTCCGGTTGGTTGAGCTGGCCAAGATGAGATGCGGTAACATCGCAGCACTTATGATGTTCGGGATGTACCAGGAGGTGCGCATGGAAACTCACTCTCTCAGGCAGTCTTACCTTACCAGAGTGGCCAGCTTTGTCGCGCTTCTCGCCAGCGTAGCGATCATTAGCAGTTGTGCCCAGACTGGTCGCTGGACTCGCGCAGACTATGCACTGGGCCATGACCTGCCGCTTGCAGTCCAGGGTTTGCAAGGCATGCCGATTCAAGATTCCGATCTGGCCGACGTCAGTGCGCGGATTTACCTTGTGTCGGACAACCAGCGCCATGAACTTCTGGGCGGTCGCGTCGATTGGTACCGAAATACCGCCAGCGACGAGATCGTCACACAAGTTGCCATTCGGCCACCGCAACTGGACTTGTTTGGACAAGACCTGCTCACTGAAGCACTGATGATGTCCGATGGATTCGTGCTTCATCTCGGCGATGCGTGCGACCTGTCCAATACGGGCGAGTTCGGGCGCTTTGCCTGGGATATGCGGCGTGCACCCCATGGCTGGGTCATGGCGCCGGGAAATCACGACGGCTATTTCTACGGTAACTCCAGCCGAGAGCTGGATTACCTGGTGCAAGAGTGGAACAACACCGGCGAGTCCTACACCTATGACGGAAGGAAGATCGTCAGCCGTGCCATGCAGAAGGACCGGACCATCAGCTATTACCTGGCCGCGTTGATTCTTCAGGATGCCGCATGGAGCCGGCCGCTGGCTGAGCATTTTGGTTCCGCCGTCCTGCAGCGGTTCGAGCGATGGACGCGCCTTGACCACGATACGACCACATTCGCTGATTACTGGCTGGTGCTCGCCGCGCTCCAGGATGAGATCCACGTTTCTGCGGGTACGAGTGGCGATGAGGGGTACGAGATGTTCGAGCTTCCTGGCGGTCTCATCCCCGCTGGCGCACCCCATCTGCGCCGGCTCGCCTGGCATATCGACAAGGAGAAGCCCTGGAAATCATTCGTTCTGCAGGAAGTCGACATAAGTGGACCGAATCATTCATCGCCCGGAGGCCAGGGTGGCGTCAGCATCCTGGTGCTGGATACAGCGACCTACAGCGTTAAGCCACAGATGGAATATGCCCTTCCAAGCAAGTTCTTCAACAAGGCGACTGGCGGCTACTTCGACACCCAGATTGCCGGGGAGACAGGCGGTATGCCCGATTCGCAGGCCGCGGCGGCTGACGAAATTGCAAGATCCATGGATAAAGAGCAGCGTCACTGGATACTGGCATCACACCATCCATACAAGGTTCTTGGCAGAGATGCGAAGAAGCGCTTCAACCGGCTTCGCGACCAGGGAGGAGTGCCTGTCACACTGTCGGCGCACACGCACAAAGGCGGAATTCGATGGAATAACGACGGCGCGCGCGAAGGTGACTGGCTGGAAATCAACGTCGGGTCAGTCCTGGACGCTCCGATAGAGTTTCGCGACTTGCAGATTCACCGTGCCGGGGACAGACATGTTATCAGCAGCCGTCGGCAACCTCTGGAAGACCTGCTTCGTGACCGCGGCCTGGTCGTTGACGAACTGCCCGGATACCGACCCGGGCCTGACGAGCCGGATTCCTACTTGTCCTACAAGGAAGGAAAGTTGGATTTGGCCTCCGACATCAACTTCATGGTCAAACGAGTCCTGCTCGCTGCGTACGTCCGGATGTTTCGTCTGTTCCCGACCGATCTGCCGGACGACGGCTCAACCTATTGGCCCACCGCACCTGACGGGGTTCAGTTACGCGATCACCAGGCGGTGACAAATGCTATGCAGGCGTTGCTTGCCGGGGTAAAGAAAGGCGACGTTCCGGAATTGACACAGTTTCTCTACGAGTTACGGGAGTACGATCGAACGCGACGGTTGACGGACGCCGCGCGCGAGCAGCTTCGAGTTTACCGACTGTCCCAGGCTATTTGGGCGGGAAAGGCAGAGTACGAGGCGAAAGAGCCGGACGAAAACACCATGGATGCTGAACTGGCCTACTTCGTGCTACCGGCTGCAATGCAGGAATAATCGGAGAGTATTGCATTCAAGCCTGCCGCAGAACGGGTAACTGTTCACTGGTTGCTGACCCAGGTCATCTTGAGGTCGCTTCGATCGCCTCATGTCAGCAGCCAGGTAACACGGCCCGGCTAGAGGGAGCCGCCCTTCGTCTTGCTTAAGTAGATCCCAGAATTGACAGTCTCCGCCGTGGTGCGAAGATCGTTACGCGGGTTTCGGCAAACGTGACGAGATTCCGGGAGGCAGTCTCACGTTGTTGCTGCCTCTCTCAGCAACGAGGTGGTCTATCAAAATGAAGAGGATATTGGTTGCAGGCGCCACCGGGTATCTTGGTCGATTCGCGATCAAAGCCTTCAAGGACAGGGGCTATTGGGTTCGAGCGCTTGGCCGCAGCGCGTCCGGGCTTGATCCTGTCAAGGAGTACGCGGACGAGCTTTGCGTCGGCGAAGTGACCGATCCCGGGTCCCTTGACGGACTTTGTGACAGCATCGACGTTGTTTTTTCGTCGATCGGAATTACACGACAGAAGGACGGACTGACGTACAGGGATGTCGACTATCAAGGGAACAGGAATCTCCTCAACGTTGCAGGAGAGTCCGGCGTATCGAAATTTGTGTACGTCCATGTTCTGAATGCCGGGAAACTGCAGCATGTTGCGGCAATTCAGGCCAAGCAGGCATTTGTCGACGATCTCAGGCGATCGACAACGGACTACACAGTCGTGTGCCCGACAGGGTTCTTTTCCGACATGGAGGATCTGTTTGCCATGGCCCGCTCCGGGCGTGCTTACCTGTTCGGCGACGGCTCAAACCGGATCAACCCGATACACGGAGCCGATCTGGCTGAGGTTTGTGCGGATGCATCGGAGAGCGCGATCCAGCAAATCGATGTTGGTGGCCCGGAAGTATTTACGTACCGCGAGATCGCCGAACTGGCCTTTACCATCCTCGACAAGCCCAAAAAGATCACGTGCGTTCCGAAGACGCTCGTTTCTGCGGCTGTTGGAGCACTACGTTGGTTGACGCCGGTCAAGACTTATGGCCCCGTGCAGTTTCTCGCAACCGTAATGACCATGGATGTCGTTGGCGAACCGCATGGTCACCTGCGGCTGGCGGACCATTTCCGTGATTGCGCTGGCACCGCCGGGAACAGAGATCAGGGTTACAGACCAGCGACCGGCTACCGGTAATGCGAAGCAAACCGTGTAGGAGTTGAATGAACGAGCACAGTCGCCTAAGTCGAGAAAAACGTATCGGCACTGGTGTGGCTTTCATTATCTTCCCGTTGGTGTTTGTTCCATACGGGATACGGATCATCGCCGACAGGGCTTGAAGATAATTCTCGAATGTCTGCTCTAACCAACAGTCTGCAGCATCGCTCGCCGACCGCAGTCCCGTCTGCGAATACTCGATTCCACACCGGCTTTGCCATCAAATCCAAAATGGAACGATGTGTTTGAAAAACGCTATGCAGGAACGATTGCCGCAGCGATCATCGCAATAGTCGTCTGGGCGCGGCTTTTCCACCCCACGTGGGATTACTACCCTCCCGAACGCCTGGTGGATGGCCTCGAGCGTAGCTGGATTGTGGCTGCCGGTGTGCGAGACCTGGCCTTTTTCGGGTACGTGGTTGTTGCGCTTGGCATGATGACGCTGTTCTTCTCGATAGTTCAGCGCCGCTGGGCCCTTAACGGCGCGTTGAAAGGATTATTGTACGGGACGTCGCTCGGCATCATCTGGGCATTCGGGTTTCTTGCTGGCTGGGCGTTTCTCGGGACGACCCTTCGCGCCGAGATTTTGAATTGCCTGATCGACGTCATCGGATTGGCGGCCGCCGGATGGGCCGTTGGACTGATGATCGGTACGGATCTGCCAACGGCTGCGCGTGAAATCTCCAAACCCTGGCTGGCCGTTGTATTCGCAGCGTCTGGATTCGTAGCGGTTCACACCCTCGGGGCCCTGGTCTTTGCCGTTCCGTTCGGCGAGACGGCGGATTTGCTTCTACGTCCCGGGTCATCGCTGCAGTACGGTTTGCTGGCCGCGCTTGGCGCGTGGGCCGGGCAAATGTTCGTGATGCTGCGCCACGCCCTGCCATTCAATAGTGTTGTGGCGCGGTCGGCATTCTTCGCTTTCGGCGTCTTCGGACACAGTTGGCTATGGTTCCACCTCTTTTTTGTCATCGAGTTTGCCGGTGTCTTCACAACAACGCTCCTTACCGGACTTATGGGTTCGGCAGGAGTGTTTGTCGGCATCGTGGCATACGAATGGACTGCGGGCGACGCCTGAGTATGTACGTCTGCGGCGGCCCGCCGAGCTAGCCGGTCGGCATTACTTCGCTAATGCTGAAATTGGCGAAGCGAACCGTTTCTTCGTCAGGGCGAAGATTGTCCAGATCGAGGATGGAGCGGTAGATGCCCCACTTGGGACGCACGAAGTGGCTGGCGTCTTCGCCGCGCCACAAGTCGAGGCCGCGTTCGTCGATAAGGATACCGGCGAGATTCGCGCGAACAACGACGAATACGAGATCGAAAACGTTACTTACAGATGATGCGTCAGCGCAACGCGCCGTCCGTTATCCATTGACGGATTTCGTCGATCTCCGACTGCGGCAGTGCCGGTTGATTGAGCGGCATCCTCGCGCCAGTGATTCCCGCCGTGTTTTCCAGCTTTCGAATCAGGTAGCTGGCATCAGGATCGTTCGGGGCAACCAGCATGACCGCTGACTGGCCGTTCTGATTGCTGAACTGCCCGACCATCTCCAGGTAACTGGTATCGGCGTCCGCAAGCGACAGACCGGCCGCCTGGGCACCGTTGCTGTGGCATGTCGAGGTCGCACACGTCGGTGTAAATACAGCTGCCTGGATCTGATCCAGCGTTGGTCCGATAACGACTGGGGTCGAGATCATGAACTGCAGAACGAAATCGCCACCGGCCGAGTTGTTGCCGGATGGAAACGTACCGAAAAATTCCCCATCCAGCGCATTCGCGTCCAGATCCATGATGATGGACGCGCCGGTACCGAGTAAGCGAACCCGGTAGGTGTCGTCAGCAAGTGCGACGCCGGTCAGGTCGAATACCGCACTTTGCGGGTTAGCGCCCGGCACCGTAATTGACGCGGCCGTGATAGCGAGGTCGTTACCGTTGTCGAACACGCCATCGTTGTTACTGGCTTCAAGAATAAATGTGCTCGGGTTCACCGTTGAGGCATCCAGTTCCCGATCGAAGCCCGCGATGATCTGGGCCGGCGCCGAGGCCAGGGTACTGCCGTCTGCAACGGATAATGACGCTACTCGAATCGGCGTGCTTGCCTGCGCCGTATCGTCAACCGCGCCTGCGGTGATCCATTGCCGTATCGTGTCTATATCCGGCTGCGAGAGGGCGCCACTCGGCGGCATTTGCTGGCCGGACGCTCCGGGGCCCTCGAGTTTCTGGATGAGATAACTGTTGTTCGGATTCGTGGGGTTGACTCGTTGGGTACCCGCATCTTGCGTGCTCGCAAC
>CALZMQ010000058.1 GCA_945788625.1 uncultured Woeseiaceae bacterium | reverse complement strand
CGACCCTGTTTACACCGGCAAGGCGCTGGCCGGAATGATCGACTACATTCGTGAAGGCCGTTTCGATGACGCGGACAACATCGTGTTCCTGCATACCGGCGGTGCGGCGGGCCTGTTCGCCTACGCGGATACGCTGAAGCTCGATTAGGCGTCGTAAAAGGGCGTCAGGAAACGATACGCCAGGGCCGGGACATAGTCGCCGTGTTGTGATTTCTTTTTAAGTTGTCCACAGGTCGCCCGCTTGGTGTGCAACTAGCAATTAGAAATCGAGTTCCAGGTGCCACTTGAGGTCACGGCTTTTCGCTTCCTCGAATACCCTGATGTAATCCTTCAGGTCGGCGATTACTTCGCCGGCATTCTGTACCTGGTTCGGCTGATTGCTCAGGGCATTGACCAGTGACGATGCCCAGTCGAGACCCTCTTGTGCGTCGAACCACTCGGTATCCATCTCGGGTCCGCCGAATTCACTCAGGTCCTGGCTTGCGAAATCGTCCAGCGGCTTTAAACCCAGCGCATTCGCGAGTTTGTTGACGGCATCCAGCCGCCTGGTCAGGAATTTGCCGTCTACGAACGAATCGAAGCCCGGATCGTCGCTGTCGAGAACGATGAAGTACGCGGTGCTCATTTCATCATCCGCTGACACACGGTATCACCGCTTTCTTTCAACGATGAGATAAACAACCGTTGTGTTGCCAATGTTGAGAACTTCGTGGCGCGGCACGCCGTCGTTGCTGTAGCTGCTTCCCGTGGGAAGATCGAGCTCTCGAACTCCGTCATCGTCACGCTTCTATTGCATGCCCGGAGCGATCTCATTAGGGCGCAAATACTTCAGCGAACGGTGTGTAGTTGTCCGGGCCATAGCCGGAAGAGAAGATCGCGAAGGCAACCAGCGAAAAATCCGCTTTGCGCAACAATAGCTCCTCTCTATAAATCCGAGCGACGCTGCTGGCGGGGTTCTGGAACGCCCCGCATCCGGACGCGCCCAGCACGGCGTGTCGGACGCCATGCTCCCGTAGCGTATCCAGCTGGGCCGATATGCGTCTTCGCGCGTCGTCGTCGTCGAACGCGTAGCCGCCCCGTAGGTCTTGCGCGGCGGCGCGAAGCTCGAAGAAAGGAAATATCTCATCGTCTGCCAGCCACGGGTAGCCGAGCTCCTCGCTCGTGCGGTCTTCCGGGCCGCGAATGCATACGCGCGCCGTGTCGGTGTCCAGGTAAACGGAGCCGCCGCGGGCGTTGAGGAGATTCGTAATTTCCGGGAGATAGCGGTCAGTGCTCGAGTCGTATTCGTGGTCGCCAATTCGGAAATGGCAGTCGGTGCGACGAAACATGTTTTCCTCTTGCGCGACGGCTCCCTCGACGTAGGCGCCGCCGGGAACGTAGGCATTTGCCATGTTCAGGGCGGCGAAGCAAACACCGTTCTCTCGCGTCAGGGAGTACGTGACGTCACCCCAGTCTCCCCGGAGTACCTGTACACGGAAATTCGACGACTGAATATCGGATTGCGACCGCCATCTCGCCAGGTTCTCGGCAGCGAGCCGGTGATAGTGGTCGGACGGCTGGGCGCACTCGAAAGCAGCGATCGTATCTCTCAGGATCTCCCGACGGCGTTGCGCCCCGGGGCCACGGAAGCCCCTCTGCACCGCTTCTTCATCCGAACACAGACGCCTGCCGGTCATGAATTGTCCAAAGTCGGGATCAACGAGCGTACGCGCCTGCACCTGAAAAGTGCAAGGACACGTAGGGCTCATCGCCTACCACCCAGCTATCGTGCGGCTCCGGCGGAATGTAGAACACGTCTCCCGCGTTCATTTCAGTCACCCGGCCATCTGCAAATGCCGCGGTGGCGCAACCGGACACCACCATACCGACATGCTCGACGCTGCAAAAGGGCTCGCCGAGTCCGGGGCCAACATGCTTGGACCATTTCCATCCGGGCTGGTACGTTGCACGCCCGATTGTCATGTCGCCCACGGTCACAGTCTCGAATACACCTTTTTCGAAGCGTGTGACGTCGTCTGGATCGTCAAACCGTTTGAGGATTACTTCAATCATGTGCTGCTGCTCGTGTGGTTGACAGTCATTTCAAAGAGTGGCAAAAATCGGCCGGGGACGCTTCCCGATTCCCGAGTTCCCGCCGGTTTACAGCCAACCGAGAGATAAAACGCTTCCGCGTTCGGGTCACCCTGTATTAGCAGTGTCGTTCCGCCCCTGTGCGCGGCCGTTACGCGGGCATGCTCGATAAGTTGCCTGCCCAACCCCTTGCCTATGTGATCCGGCTCCACGAACAGCGCCGCCAATTCGAGCTTTGCTTTCGAGATCGCCTCGAGAGCGTAGAATCCCAGGATTTCGGAATCGCTCTCCATGACCATGAAGTCGAAGCCTGGATTGTCTATCTGACTCGGACGGTACGTGAGCTCCGCTTCGCAGGCCATGATGAATTCCCGCGAATAGCCCCAATGTGCTTTCGAACGAAGTGCGAGAGCGGACAGGAGTTCGGCCTCATCCGCTGTGGCCACACGGATTCGTGTTGATTGCGTCATGTTGCCGAAAGCGCGTTATTTGACTCGTAAGGCTTCATATATTCGCACTTCCGGCTGATCGGCAGCCAATTCGGTCAGTCTCCTGGCGAATTTAACCGACTCCTCGACCTCAAAGTGTTGATGCAGCGCGGCAAGATCTTCCCATTCTTCATGAAACGTCAGCCGAGTTTCGTCCTCGGCGTCGATCGACACGTTGTGGCTCCTGCAGCCGGGTTCACGCCTCGATCGATCAACGTGCTCCAGACTGAGTTGCAGTGCCTCAGCCAGGTTTCCGTCGGCGATTGAAACGCTACCCCATACCAGGATCATAAGAACACCTCTAAGGCCACATCGAACAGGACCAACACACCGATTCCGTAAGCGCGCACTCTGCTCCGCCTAACGGTCGTTTTCTCTTCGGTTTCTTCTTCTCGACCCGCAGCGCACCGGCCGCGACGGAGCAACGGCGGAACTGATCACGGATCTCGAGTCGTCCCCGAATCACGCCCCTTTCCAGGATGATCTGCTTCACGGCTTGAGAGCAGCTAAAGGAGTTGTAGTAAACGGCTGCGGCGCAACTGAATCCCTTGTAGGGCGAAACAAACCGCTGGTAAAAGGAAATGATGGCCGCGAACGCTTTGTTCATTGTCACGTATCAGCTTGGTCGGCCCCTATGACCAGCTCATCTGACTTTGCAAAATAGTGTGGCGGAACGCGGAGGTTCGACGGAGCAGGGCCTCTGACTACCCGACCCGCGTTGTCATATATCGAATCGTGGCAGGGACAATGAAAGCCGCCTGGCCACCAGTTTCCCAACAGCGATTTTCCAGTCTCAGTGTCTTGACGAGGCACACAGCCGAGGTGCGTACAGTTGCCGAGCAGAACCAGGAATTCCGGATTCACGGAACGAAATCCCTCATCGACGTAGGGAGGTTGAGCCTCCTCCGGATCCGAGTCGTCCAGCACCTTCGTGTCCGTAAGGCGCAACGAATCAAGCTGTTCTTCGGTACGCCGAAAGACCAGGACAGGCAGGCCACGCCACGCGTAGGACCGGACTTCACCAGGCCGAATCTCGGACAGGTTCACCGTAACGGCTGAGCCCAATGCCTTCGCCCTCTTGCTTGGAACGAAGTATCGAACAAACGGGATAGACGCGAATGCGATGCCGACGCCACCGGCTATTGCGGCTATTCGGGTCAGTACAGTACGTCGATTCATTTCAATCTCTGCTTGACACCTGACGTCGAGGCTAACTCCTCCCGACACCAAAAGCTATTTCGACGTTTGCGCACCAGGTATTACGAATGTGTCAGGAACTTTCTTCGACCTGAATACATTGCCTGTAACGATGGTCTGATATTCGAAGGAGTTCTTAGTCAATTTCAAGACCCGGTATGTATGGTACATCGATGCATCTTCCGGTGGCGGGGCAATGATTTCGCCATCGTATGTGATGCCACGAATGACAGTGAAGTAAATGTCACCCGACACGCCCCAGATGCCGGTTTCCGTCGACTCCGATGTCGAACCATCCTCATACTCAACCAGGAAGTCGATGCTCATCGAACTATCCGCGTTTAATGACGCCGTCGATTGAACCACGCTGCCATCCGATCTGGGTTGCTTTAAATACCAATTGCCGATCAGGTGGCTGCGGCTTTGCTCGGTTCTTGGCGGTGCAAGATCGAGCCGAGGGACTATCTCCGGCGGCGAATCGCAGTCACATTCGCTGCATCCGGCAACCAGGAATGGCAATACGAGTAGTAGTGTTCGCCGTGTCAATGCTCTCTCCTGTCTTGAGACCATATCTTTAATGTAGACGTTTCGCTATCTGCGGAACGGCGTTGGACCGCCCGGCGGCGATTGTAGATCATTATCAGGCGGCGCCTCTGATCCAACCTACACTTAGAACGTAGCGTGTACCTTCGATGACACGAGTGACTGCGTGCGGCGACCTGTCGGGGCGAAACAACTTGATCCGGCGGCTCTCATAAATTGGATCGGAGCATATGAACTCGCCGCCTGAACGGGCACGCCGAATAATGATGTTGAGGCGATAGTGCTTCTTCTCGCTGACCGGGTCCGTGTGTTCTGCGATTTCTGCCCCGGGGCGAAACCGCAACAAATAGCAATCGAATGGTACGAAGTACGGGTTCGCGAAAAGAAGCATCTTCTCGTAACCGGAGCGCTGGCGCCCGCTGCGCCACCGTAACCAACTACCGAGATTCCGATTCGTCGACGACATGCTTGCTCGTTGCCACCTTGCTTGACGATCAGCTTATGGCGGGGTACCCGCAACTGCAAGAACCGTGACGAAAGCCGGTCATGCAAGTGCAGCGCATTGTTAGGCGGCGCCTCTACAGCCATTCCGCGCCGAAAGCATAATCATCTTCATTATCGTGCGGTCTCACCTTGAAGTGCTCCCGAAATATGGTGTCGAGCAATCTTGCCAACTGCTTTGGAGATACATTGGTGACCTTGAGCCGAGTGAGGTCTGAGCTAATCTCGAGCAGAGAGCCATCAAGCCCGACTTCATCAGCATAACTGGCGATCTTCGGAATCGGCTCTGGAAATACGAACTCCCCGTTTCGATACTCCACGTCTGCAATGAGGTAACTGTCGGGCCGCCAACCTTGACCTTGGCCACTGAGAACTACCCAGCGTTCAGGTTCATTACAACTGAGAATGCGACTGAATGCGGTGGACATTGCCTCTAGAGATGAATCGAATTCTCCAGAGGGGTGCTCCGCGATTGGGTCGATATTCACGTTCTGTTTTGTCGGGCATGACGTCCCAGCATTCGTTGCATGTGCGAAGACTATGCTGAGAATTGTGATGAAAAGAATTTTGTGACGAATTTTCGTGCCGCCTAACGTCTTAGCTAACTTGATGACCGGCTTACGGCGGGGTCCTTGCCCTTGCAAGAACCGTGACGGAAGCCGGACATGCAAGTGCAGCGCATTGTTAGGCTGCATCTGCGCCGATTTCACGCCTAAATTTGTCGAACGGAAATTTGCTTCCGGGACACTTGGTTGACTCACCACGAATTAATCCGTGACCTAGAACATTTTCCTGAGCTATGTTGTAGCGTTTCATTAATGTCCTAGTCAGTGCAACCAGAGCCTCGTACTGCTTCGGTGGCACGGTCGACGTCTCGAAATTTCCGACCAAGCAAATACCGAGTCCCAGCAGATTTCGCGCAGTGTTGTTGCCGGAGACGTGAGCGCCCCAGATATCGTAGTCCTTGCGCCAATCACTCGCGATTTCCCCCATACCCAAGCCGTGTCCGTTTCCAATGACATAGTGATAGGGGATTGCGTCAATTGGATCGCCACTTTGCCTCTCTCGGTGTATTTGCTGGAGAAAGTCGATCGTTGCGAATCCGCCGGCGCTGTGGTGGACCACTATGTACTTCCACCGCGTCGGCCAGTAGATGGCGCCCGCTCCCAGGACACCAAGAATCGCTGAAGAGGCTAGAAAGAATTTTCTACGATTCAAGAATAGTGCTACCTAACGTCTAAGCTAACTTGCACACCAGTTTCTGGCACAAGCGTTGCGAATGCAAGACGAGTGACAGAATTGAGAGTGGCAAGTGCAGCGCATTGTTAGGTGGCAACTTGGTTCTCCGGAATTCCGAACTCTTCCCGGATGAAAGGCTTAATTTCTCCTCGGCCTGTTATCTTGAGGACATAGGTTCGCTCTTCAATTTCGTTACGCGTCTCGAGTTCCAACGTAAGCGTAAAAGACGGACAGCACAGCCTTTCTAGGGTCATGAATTCTTCAATGTCCAATTCGACGGATTGCGTCGATCTTATTTTCGCGGCGTAACCGTTCGACAGTTCTTCGAATTTGACAACCAACGGACGCAGTTTCTTCGCCAATTCACCGTGGCGCTGCCGTTGATGAATTGTTAATGCCCCCAAATCGCAGAAGAATGTTGAAGTCACGATCCTATTGCCACCTAACTCTAAGTCGTTACCCTAATCGCACGAGTAACTGTGGAAAATGGGGAGATTAACATGTCGAATGCCTATTGAAGGCCCCGGCTGATCTCATTGGGTGGATGATATGTTGATTATGCAGAAAAGAGGATCTTTCACGGCGTTGCCGCCGCCTACTGTGATTCGTTCAGCCGCCAGTCGTACTCCCGAAACACGATTGCATAGTCGTTCGCGCGTTCGAGGTCACTCTGAAGCGAGCCTGTTGCCACTGTCGCCACGTAATCGATCAGTCCACGCGAAGCCGGACGTCCCCTGGCATGCAGATCGTTGATGAAGTCCTTCCTGTACCACTTGAATATCGTCGACAGGTACACCGTGTTCCTGTCGTGATCGACAGAGACGTTGTCGGGGTCGTTGACGAACTCGTCGGTGGCCTGGTCCAGCAGCCGTTGCAATTCGTCCCCGCTCGGCAACTCGGGGCGCGCGACCGGGCAGCTCTCACTCGCACAGTTGAGAACGAAATGAATTCGCGGGTCCCGGAAACGCGCCCTTATTTTCTCGTTCTCCACCGTCAGCAGACTCAGGTACTCGCCGCCAAAAGAGAATCGGAGCTGATAGAAAAAGCCCATGCCCTTGATGGCCTCAATTGGCGCCTTCACATCAGTGACGCTCGATAACGGCCAGTTGTCCAGGACCCCCTTGATGACACAGGCGTTGTAGCCGTACATCCAGTAGGCGAGTCGCTCGTTGTCATCCGCGAATCGCTCGGGACTGCTGTCCGGGCTGAATCGCGCGACCGCGGCCAGGTAAGAATCCAATTGGGCCGTCGAGTCCCCTGATTCGTGCCATCGATCGTAATCAACCCGGCCTGCCGGGGTCACGTACAGGCGCAACAGCTCCTCGAAAGAATCATGTGAGAAACTCGCCTTGGGGAAATCCGCCGGAATCGGGGCATCGACAATGACCTTGCGTGGCCTGTTGAGCAACAAGAACACCACGACGACCGCCAATACGGCGAGTACGAGCCATAATGTCAGCGATGCCTTGGCCATACCTTACAAAGACCGATGCAACGGACGATGTATTACACCGTCATCAGCAAATCATCATTAGTCCGTCAGGCAGTTGACGCCGATACAACTAATCTGGGAGTCCTGCCAAAGGGTATAGTTGGCACAGAGCACGGAGGGAGAAACGATGACACCGAGCAGTCGATCAATCAGCGGCGCAGTCCTGATGTTGATGATAATCCCGGTGATTATCGGGCTGCTGGCCTGCATGCCGGTACCCATAGGCAACCCCGAGCGTAGCCGGATCGACCCCGGGATCAGCGGCGTCTGGGTCTTCCTGAATGACAGCGACGATGCCTTTTACGCGTTCGAGCCCTACGACAAGCGCACCTGGCTATTGACGGGAATACCCATCGAGGAGGGCGATGAAGCCGATCTCAGCGACTACGAGGTCGAAGACTACGCTGACCTCGAGCGATTAATGGAAACCGTCAACGTCGGCGATGACGGCGTAACCGCCACCGAGATTGTCATGTACAAGGCATGGCAAACCAGGCTCGGCGGCAAGTGGTTCATGACCTGGGAACCCAAGGGCGTATTCGACGGCGAGAAATTCACACCCGAAGTCTGGTTCGTTTTCAGGATCGACAAACCGGAAAAAGACGTTGTTGATCTTTACATGGTCAACGGCGAGTTCGCGGCATTCAAGGAAGTCGAGGAAACGCGCCGGGCCTACGAGCGCGTCATCAAGAAGAACGTGAAGAACGACAAGCTGTACTCTGACGACCCAATTCGCCTGACCCGGGTGAAAGCCGAGCACCTGGGCTTCTTTGAAGACCTGGCGGACGAAATAATCTCGTTCGAGTGACGGGCAGGGGCATGTACTCACACTTCGATTCCTACGTCTGGGTCACGCCGTTCGGGCTGATTTTCCTGCTCGCCATCGTCGTCGCCTGGTGGTTTGCGCGCCGCAATGCCGTGTCAGTGGGCGTGGACGGTTCCCATATCGACCTGCTGATGCCGATAAGCATTATTGTCGGCGTCGCCGGCGGAGTACTGCTGTCGCTGGCGATGCCGAAAGACCAGATGATCGCGGGCGAGATGATGCAAGCGGGCGTTCGCATACGGCTGTTCGGCATATTGGCGGCCTCGACGATTGCGGTCTTCATCTACAGCCGAATCGCCACATTGTCATTTCGCCGCCTGCTGGACGTGTTTGCATTACCGACGCTGGCCGGACTCATGATTCACCGTGTCGGCTGTTTTCTCGCCGGCTGCTGCTGGGGCGACGTCGTCTCGAGTGAGCATACGTCGACATTCGCGTCGCAGATTCAGACGCTGCCTTTCCTCTCCAGCCTGAGCAATGGTGTCCAGTACCCGCCCGGCAGCCTGCCCTACGAACAACACCTGGCGCTGGGCCTCATCGAGCCCGGCGCGCAGGCCTCATTGCCGGTGTTCCCCGTGCAGCTCTACGAGGCGGCACTGCTGCTTGTTGTTTTGCTCGCGTTGTCGCGTTTTCCCTGGCGGCAATACTCGAATGGTGTGCTGGCCGTACTGGCTGTCTGCGCATATACCTTCATACGTTTTTTCCTCGAGTACCTGCGTGCCGACGGCTACATCGTCGTCGCGAACCTGACCGTCACGCAGCTCCAGTGCCTGGTTCTGTTTTCGAGTATTGTCCTGTTGCCGCGCCTGCTGGGCCGGCACGGGAAAGTCGGTAATACGTAACGGAAGCCTTGTCGGTGAAACCGTCGTATCATTGGGCGCATGCAGCCCATCATTTCGATCAAGGGCCTGACGAAGACCTACGCAGGTGGCTTCCAGGCACTCAAGGACGTCGATCTCGCCATCAACAAGGGCGAGATTTTTGCGTTGCTGGGGCCTAATGGCGCCGGCAAGACAACACTGATCAATATCGTTTGCGGCATCGTCAATATGTCCTCGGGCGCAGTGCTCGTGGACGGTCACGATATCGTCAGTGAGTTTCGCGAGACGAGAGCGAAGATCGGGCTCGTACCGCAGGAACTACCCACAGAGACCTTCGAGACCGTGTGGAACACGGCGAGCTTCAGCCGTGGCCTGTTCGGCAAGGGTGCCGGCCCACAGCACGTAGAGAAGGTGCTGAAATCCCTGTCCCTGTGGGACAAGAAGGACACGATCAGCATGGCCCTGTCCGGCGGCATGAAGCGTCGCGTGCTGATTGCCAAGGCGCTGGCCCACGAGCCGGAAATCCTGTTCCTCGACGAGCCCACGGCGGGCGTCGACGTCGAGCTGCGGCAGGACATGTGGAACGTCGTGAAGGCGCTGCGCGAAGAGGGCGTCACGGTCATCCTGACGACGCATTACATCGAGGAGGCGGAGCAACTGGCGGACCGCGTGGGCGTCATCAATCACGGTGAAATCATTCTCGTCGAGGAGAAGAACAAGCTGATGCGGGAAATGGGCAAGAAGGAGCTCATGCTGCACCTGTACGACGAGCTTGCCGAAATACCGGCGCAATTCGGCAACTACGATCTCGAACTGAGCGAGGATCGGCGCGAGCTGACGTACCGGTACGATACGAAAGGGGAACACACGGGTATTACCGACCTGATCAACGAGCTGCGCAACGCCGGCATACGCTTCAACGATCTGCAGACCTCGCAGAGCTCGCTCGAGGACATCTTCGTCGACCTGGTGAACAAGGGACAATGAACTTCTACGCCATAAAAGCCATTTACCGCTACGAGATGGCACGCATGTTCCGCACCGCGGTTCAGAGCATTGTCGCCCCGGTGTTGTCGACGTCGTTGTATTTCGTGATCTTCGGTTCCGCCATCGGTTCGAGAATCACGGAAATCGACGGGGTCAGCTACGGCGCGTTCATCGTGCCGGGCCTGATCATGTTGTCGGTCATGACGGAGAGTATTTCCAACTCGTCGTTCGCCATTTACTTTCCCAAGTTCACCGGCACCATCTTCGAAGTGCTGTCGGCGCCGGTATCCTACGGCGAGGTCATGCTGGGTTACGTTGGGGCGGCGGCGACCAAGTCGGTCATCATCGGCACGATCATCCTGGGAACGGCGAGCTTTTTCGTGGACCTGGAAATCGCGCACCCGCTGTTGATGGTCACGTTCCTGTTGCTGACCTGCGTCTCATTCTGCCTGTTCGGGTTCATTCTCGGCATCTGGGCCGACGGCTGGGAGAAGCTGACGATCGTGCCGATCCTGGTCATCATGCCGCTGACTTTTCTCGGCGGCACGTTTTACTCCATCAGCATGCTGCCGCCCGCCTGGCAGACGGTCAGCCTGTTCAACCCGGTCGTGTACCTGATCAGCGGTTTCCGCTGGAGCTTCTATGAGAATGCGGACGTCAGTGTCACGCTGAGCCTCGCCATGACGGTCGGCTTCCTGCTGGTCTGCCTGGGCGTAGTGCGCTGGATATTCAAGACCGGCTACAAGCTCAGGACCTAGATGCACCAGTCAGTTTCTGATCAGGGAAACGCCGGCAGGTAAGATTGCGGCCGAAACTTCCGCTTTTCCCGGAACCAGCCGTTCAAAAGTCGTTCAAATTGAAATCCTGGCAGGCAACAATCGGCCAGAAGCAGTCCTCGGGGCGCCAAGTGCAGGGATTTGTTAGGCCGCATAATGGAACTATACTCCCGGCTGACTAGGGAAACCCCAACCCAGCCAGTCCAAGTATTCAGACGCAAGCACTATTGCTATATCAATCACTGCTTCCGCTTCAGTCCTAGTTACAGGAACGCCGTGAATCGCAGAGTTGCAAAGTTCAATAACTTTCTTCCCCAGCTGATATTGCCGAGTATAAATCGCCCCTTCATTCATCAGTTTCGTCAAAATTTCGTTCGGCGAGCTGAACGTCCCAGCGTCAATCCCGAAACCGTCCGACAAATTCAGTGCCATTGCCTCGACTTCAGTTCGCAAGCCTGCCAATGCCAATACGGGATCGTTTGCAACCATCTTTTTGTACGTAGAGAAATCAAGTCCGGACGGTGATGGCCTCATTCCTCGGTCCAAAATGAGCTTGTTTGCTTCCGACATTTGCACTTGTTGATGTTCCACCGGTTTAGCGTCTGGATTAGATGAGATATCTTCTGCAATTTCGCGAGCATCCTGTAGCTGCTCATCAAAATCTAGACTTATTCCGCCAGGCAGATCAGCGCTCCGAATTCGCGTAAATAGATGAGAAAGAGGCTTTTGAAAGTAAATCAAGACGAAAATAGCCACTGCGGGCCAAACTAATGAGGATACGAAATCCAGAAGAATTCTTAGAAGCTCCATTTAGATGCGCTCGTACTCGTTGGATGCGGTCTAACGCCTAGGCTAGCCTGATGACCAGCTTACGGCGGGGTTCTTGCCCTTGCAAGAACCGTGACGGCTTACGCCACGTTTGCCTTCAGTAAATTGCTTGCAATGAGGAGGAGTCCATATACGGCCAGTCAGGTGACATCTACTAAGAACAGAAGCCATGACCGCAACCGTCACGAAATCGCCTGATCGACGGACTCCAACGTCTGAACGATGCTCCACACTGCGGTCTGGTCTATGGCCGTCTCGCCGACCGAAGATATTTCAGAAAGGCGATTTGACTCCGAAAATAACCCTGGTGCTTCGGGTATGGGTCGTCAACATCCGATACTCGCTTGTCGTAGAAAAGGTGCGCTACGGGTGACGGCAGCTCCACATCCGATCTGAACATTGGCCTGGGAATCGTGACCAACCTCGGTAAGACCGGAGCCGCGAAAACCACGATCGCAGGCTGACCGCACGTCGTGCATTTCCCTCGCTGAACATTTGGCGGCGGTTTGTACGTGTCGAAATTGACGGCCGTGGCCGGCGGCAGCGCCACATCTTCGGCTCGATGAACAAGGATATCTGCAAAAGGGGCGTTGTTAAATCGCTGGCAGATCGTGCAGTGACAGAGGAAGCGGAAAAGTGGCTCGCCAGTCGTTTGAAAACTGGTGGCCCCACATGAACAAGTGCATTCCACGGGATTCATCTCCTAAGGACGAGCGGTAATCGGATTCCCCTCACCGTGGACACGGTCTACAAGGTCCTGGTATCGCGGATCTGCCCGCAACACGTCGAAATCCGGTCGGAAGGCGATATATGTGGTCTCGAATGAGCCGTGTTGCACAGCTCTGTCGAGCCAGAGAAACGCTTCGTCCACCGCCCCGGCCCTCGCAAAAGTTTCGCCGATTAGGAAGGGATCGACGTACGACGTCTTCGCGCGGTCAACGAGTGTCTCCGCCATGGCGTGCATAGCGCCGCTCGGTCCGGCGGCATCGAGCCCTTCCTCGAGCGCCGCCAGCAGCGCGGTGTCCCCCCGATAAACCAGTTCCCGACGCTCGGCTTCAAGAGCCTTATCTCGATTTTCTTGCGCCCAGTAAACCCGAGCGAGTAACGCGTGCATCGAAAACCCTGGAGCCCGCGCCTGCGCTGCCAGAGCTGCCTCGATGGCCTCGTCATAGCGGCGCGCGATGAAGAGATGGAACGGTAGCACTCGGTTGTGCATGGCACTGTACGGGCCAATCGCCAACAATTCGCGCGTTCTGCTGACGCTCTCCTCCATGCGCCCCTCCAGCATCAGGCAGTCGGCATCGCCATGCAATGCATAGGGAGCCGAAGGGTTGAGTCGCAACGCTTCCTCGAATGATCCGCATGCGCCGTCGAGGTCACCGGTCCACAAGCGAACCCATCCAAGGGCGGAGTGGCCGATATAGAATTGGTTGTCCGATTTGATTGCCTGCAGCGCAGCGACACGAGCTGTCTCAATGGATTCGCGCGGCGGAGCAAAACCTTGCAATGCGTACATCGCGTGTGCCGCAGCCAGGTTGCCCCAGGCAAGCGCAAAACTCGGTTCGATATTTACTGCCTCTCGAAACTGCTCGATCGCGAAGCGGATTCCATCCGACGTGAGTCGATCCATATGCATGAGGCCCAACGCGTAAGCCTCGACAGCACGCGGATCGACAGGTCCGATAGATCCATGGTCCGGCATCTGGGAGCCCGGCGGCGCCGTCGCGGAGACTATCTCCGTGCCGATGGCTCTCGCCACGTCGGATATGAGGTCAAACACGTAAGACGTTTGGCGCACGTACCGCTCCGCCCAGAGATGCTCGTCACTTCGGCCGTGAATCAGCTGGATGCTGACCTCGATCTCGCTACCGTCCCGCAACAGGCTGCCCTCGACCAGGGCGTCCACGCCGAGTTCCTTCGCGATATCCGTAGCAGGCAGCTGGCTGTCCCGGTACCGTTTTGTCGACTGCCGAGACGTCACGCGCAAATCTCGAATCTGCGATAACTCCGTGATCAGGATGTCCTGCAAGCCGTCAACGTAATAGTCCTGCCCCGGGTCGCCAGTCAGGTTGCTCAGCGGTAGCACGGCGACGGACCCGATTTTCTCCATTTGCTGAGCGTCATTCCAGGGCGCACGTACCCAAAAGGTGGCCAGCGACCCCAGAACAATTATCGCAGCGACGCCCACCAACAGACCGCGGCGCAATGCGGTCGTACGTGGTGGCGCGAGATGATCCGGGAGATCGCTCTCCTCGACCTTAGCGATGAAGCGGTAGCCTTGCGAATGCACGGTCTCCAGGTAGCGAGGAGCGGCGGAGTCATCATCCAGCGCCTTGCGCAGCCGGGCCGCCGCCTTGCTGATCGCGGATTCGCTGATCACCGTGTCGCCCCACACCGTGTCCATGAGTTCCTGCCGCGTCACGAGCCGATCGCGGTGGGAAATCAGGTGAATGAGGAGTTTCAAGACAATCGGCTCGAGGTGAACCTCATCGCCGTTCTTGCAGAGCTTCCACGTGCCCGGATCTACGAGGAAGTCGTCGAAACAGTAAATATGATATTGGCTCACGATCTCACTGCCGACAGGAACACGCGTCCTTGCACGGGCTGACACACATCGAAATTTGAGTATTTCACGACTTCTGCTGGCGAACAATACGTATGAAACTGGCCGCTAGATCCTTCGATTTCGGTCCGTCCCTATTTCGTCAAGATTTCGTCAAGCGTTCGTCAAGCGCTGGTGCGGAGACCTTTATATGCTCTCTTTGCGGTTCAAAGACCTGCTCAATCAACAGAGGAGGACAGCATGAAAACTCTACTTATCTTGATCGCAAGCCTTTTGGCAATGACAGCACAGGCACAGACCACGTTCGAGCATTTCACTGTCGAAGATCAGTGGCCGCCACTTGTGGCGCCTGACGGCACGCTAATTCCGAATATCATCGTTGCTGGTGAGTTCTTCTGCACGGGTGGCGGCGAGCCTATTGCCCCGGTCGGGTGCGAAGGTGGCAATGGCATTCACATACGCGATGCTCAAGGGGTAAGCTGCGTGACGGAACGGATGACGCATGATTGGCGACTCGAGGGCATGGCCTGGTGGAACCTTTCCGCCAACTGGGACTCCGACAACACCGGTCCAGTGGCCGGCATCTGGCGTATCGTTCCGGGCGAATGCATTGATATGGACCTCGTCATGAATCCGGAAACCTATTGGGACGATGTCTATACCTACTGGGAAGGCACCTACACCGGCAGGCGTGAATTGGTGCCGGATCCGGAAGCCCCCCTACAGGTCAAGTGGATCTCGACGTTGAAATTCGTGGGCCAGGGCATGGGCGACCTTGCGGGACAGAAAATGAAGGCGGTCGAAACCATCACGACCTACTATCCGAGTCCTGCGCCTGGGGAATTCTTTGGCATTACCGACCCCGAAGGCATCCTTGACGTCACGATTAAGACGAAATACTGAGGTTGGTTCGAGGAACGCCGGGAGCGCCCGGCGTTCCTCACCGGCACCGGACTTTCCGCCTCGAAATGGGGTTTGCGTGCGACTTTGCGGCAGGTAGATCATCTGCTTCCCAAGCCGACAATGCACCCCTCTACTTAAAAGTGGGCGTTAAACGCCTGGATCTTGAAACCGCAGTCAGTACCAGCCGTTGAGTGTATCACCAGGCGAGCGGCTGGAGTCGGCCAGAAACGGCCGGTTAGTCGTCACCAGTTATCCACTGAGCCACATCTTCGACTGGGCGTGGCAACCGACTCTCGAGCCACTCGGCAACGGTGCCAGGGCGAAACTCCAAGTCAGGGCTTTCTATAACCCAAGAAAGGAACTCCCTGGGACCTCCGTTCATATACGGCGGCGGCGAAACAGGGTGAAATGCGGTAGGTAAGCGGTCATTGATCGATAAGTAGTTAAGAACGTGCCCGAGTTCCTGCACCGTGTGCCAAGCAATTGGACTTTCTATGTCAATTGAGAACTTCAGCCACCAACCGGAGTCGTCTGACCCTTTGCCTATAGAACCTGAAATAGAGGGAATGCGGCGCAGGTAGTTTTCTAGTTTTGCGAACGCACGCTCGTCGAGGCCAGCCATCAGTGAATGTCCGCTTTTCGATAGTAGCCGTCATCGTACCGCAAAATGCCGGGACGGCTGTTTCCGGTCGCTGCAATCGCTATTCCGTCAACGTGTATTCGTCGATGACCTTCCCGATGGCTTCGGCGCAAACTGCACAAAACGTCTCCGACCGTGTGAACATCAGGCAGTTCTGCTCGGACCGGTAGAATCCCTCCGCTTGGTAATTGCCGCCTTCGAAGGCGCCGACGATCCCTTCCTGGCCGGATTTCTCAAACAGGTCTTCCACGTACTCCTTGGTGTATCGGAACAGCGCGTTCATCTCCTCCTCTTTGACGTTCGCCGCCCGCATCTCCCGACGGCGCTCCTGGTAGGCGATGGAATGCTTTTCGTACTCGGCCTTGGGCCAGGGGGTCGGGAGGGGCGTGTTCGGCAAGACGTGGTGCTTCCACTTCAGATTGTCCGGATCGAGCAATGCCGTGACATTGGGCTCATAGGGCTCCGTGATCTCGGCCGGGGCTTCGTAGGCGACGGAACTCGTGTAGTACTCATCCGCCAGGCCCGCGAAATGGTGGCCGAACTCGTGCACGAACAAGTACGGCGCCCATTCGCTGTTCGCTGCCGCCGTGCTGTACAGGCCGTATATCCCGCCGCCGCCGTAGGTCTCCGTGTTGGTGAGTATTTCGATGAAATCGTAGGGCGCGGACGAGGCGATGCGACGCATCGCCTTGTTGTCGAATGTCAGGATGTAACGTTCGGAACGAAACGCGTCGTAGGTCGTGCGAACGGGGTTGTCACGGAACGTTCCGGTTGACGGCCGCGACACACCGGACTGTGTGGCAGCGGGCGCCAGGGCCCAGACGTTGAAATCGTCCTTGCGCTCTTTGAAAGGCGAGGTGGCGAACAGGATGTCGGTCAGTTCCGTCGCTTTCTCCAGGAACGCGTCATGCTCCTCAGCCGTATACCCGTCCCCCATGATCAGGAGATCCACTTTGCCCGCCGGGTCACCGCCTTCGTGAATGGCAACGACCTGCCCGGCATACATCGCAGATTCGCGGTGTACGAGTACGTCTGCCGGATCGAGCTCAATGCGCCAGACTTCCTCGAAGGCATTGCCGGCGCCGCGCTTTTTCATCACCAGTTCGAACGGCTCCTCCTGGACCGGGAAGCGGACCGATTCGTGAAACGAACGGTTGATGCTGCGGGACTCGCCGGTAGTCTCCCACTCGCCGTAGATGCTGCTGAAACTACGCGACCATGCAACGGCTTTAGTTTGGGGGTGTACGATTTCAAAGAGGTACTTGCCGCGTAGCGTATTGTCGACCGGTTGCGCCATGTTGCCGGTCCACGGCAGCGGCTCGATGACGACCTGGTCCAGGCTGAACATCTCGGTCTCGTGATTGCCGCTGTGGAAGAAATCGACCCGCATAGTGTCGGGCGGTGCGGCAGCAACCGCAGATGATACAAGAAAGGAAACAGCCAGCAGTATTATTCTCATCGAATTCCCGTTATTTGAATATTTTCAGTTTTTGTTCGTCGTCGACAAGAAAGCCGAGGCTCTTGCCCGCAACAATCCACGCAATCCCGAATGCGCCCAGCGCAACGGCCTCTACCCAGTAAATGATGCCCAGATCGTTAATCACGTCTTTGTCCATTGTGATCTTGGCAATGAGGCCAGCCAGCATCGCGACAACCATGACACTTCCGCACGCGAAATAGATACCGCTCCTGCGCCTCTTCTTGCCGCCCTGGCCCTTCGTTTTTTCCCGGAAGGGCCCGAAGCAGAAGTACGCCAATATCAGGAACAAACCGATCGCCGCGACGGTATGTACCACGGCGGTTGGACCGGTCTCGCAAGTCGGACAGCTTGTCGGAAAAAGCGCGACGCATATCGCCGCAACGGAAGCCACCTTGCTCGCCGCGGCCTGCTTCGGAGAATGTCCGTTGTAGGCCCACATAAATGCGCCGACCACGAACAACATGCCGACAAACGCGTCGTGTGCATCCGTGTAATACGACGCGCTGACCGAGGCGAGCGGCTTCGCGGCTATAATTGTGACGACGGGCGCAATTGCAAAGGCGATTATCCCCACGAGCAGGCGTAGCGCCCTGTAGTCGAACACCGGGTTCCTGACTTTGTCCGTCATTGCGCTCTCCCAACAGTCCGCTATCGGTGTTGATCGATTAGAATCTGGTTTCCATCGGGATCGGCGAGCATCAGGCTGGCCGGTCCGGTGGTCGATTCGTCAGCTTCGCTGCCAAGTACGATGCCGCGACTTTTCAGCTCGCGCTGCAACTCGCGCACGTCGGTGAAAGAGTCGAGTTCGTTGCTGTTCTGGTCCCATCCGGGGTTGAAGGTCAGTATGTTCGCATCGAACATGCCCTGGAAGAGGCCGATCACGTGTTCGCCGTTCCGGAGTATCAGCCAGTTTTGCTCAGCGTCGCCACCGATGGCTGCAAACCCGAGTTTTTCGTAGAAGTCCCTGGATGCGGCGAGGTCTTTGACCGCAAGGCTGACCGAAAACGCTCCCAATTCCATCTTTCACCCCCTGTCAGTTCGACTTTTACCTTCATTCTAGCAGGTCGGGTTGTTCAACAGCGCCGGCGCCGTATGAGTATACTGCCGTACACCGAATTAATACCGCAGGCACCCGATGCGCCGATTCCTGCTGATTGCCACACTCATTTTTGCCGGCGAATTGATCTTCGGACTGCCGTTTCACACGACGCGTTTCTTCAAGCCGACCCTGCTTGAAGCGTTCAACTTCACGAACACGCAACTCGGCGACATTTTCGCGGTGTACGGCGTCATGGCAATGCTCGCGTACTTCCCGGGCGGCTTGCTGGCGGACCGGTTCTCGACCAGGTTCCTGTTGACCGTTTCGCTGGTCGCGACGGGCGCCGGTGGTTTCTATATGGCCACCTTTCCCGGCCAGTGGGGTATGGCCCTGCTCTACGGGTACTGGGGCATAACGACGATTCTCCTGTTCTGGGCGGCGCTTATTCGTGCAACCCGGGAGTGGGGTGGCGCCCTGGCGCAGGGCAGGACGTTCGGCGTCCTCGAAGGTGGCAGGGGACTGGCGGCCGCCATGTTCGCTACGCTGGCTGTTGCCGTGTTCGCCTGGGGCTTGCCCGACGACGTATCGGCCATGACCGACGCGGAACGCCGCCAGGCGTTTCGTGCCGTCATACTGCTCTATTCGGGCGCCGCCTTCGCGACCGCCATTCTGACGTGGTTCCTGATCCCGTCCGCGAAGCAGGCGCGTGTGGCCGGGCGAAGCGTGTTTCACGCCGCGTCCATCGTCACGACACGCCCGCTGGTCTGGGCGCAGGCGGCTGTCATTATTTGCGCTTATTGCGGCTACAAGGGACTGGACAACTACGGGCTCTATGCCGAGCAGGTGCTGGGCATGAATGAAGTCGAAGCTGCGACGTTAACGGCGTACGGCGCCTACATCAGGCCCTTCGCGGCCGTGGGTGCAGGCATACTCGCGGACCGCTGGGCGGCCGGCAAGACGATCGGCCTGGCATTCACCATGCTGGTCGTCACCTACGCGGTGCTGTCGGCCACGCTGCCGAACGGCTCCGGATTGATCGTCATCTACGCGAACATCTTTGTCAGCATGATTGCGGTGTTTGCATTGCGGGGCGTTTATTTCGCGCTGCTCGAGGAAAACCGGACGCCCGTGTTCCTGACAGGCGCGGTCACGGGCACGGTGTCGTTTATCGGGTTTACGCCGGAAATATTCTTCGCCCCGATTACGGGGCGAATACTCGATGCGACGCCCGGTGTCGGCGGCCACCAGCATTATTTCCTGTTCCTGGCCGCGGTTGCCGCGGTCGGCGTGATTGTCGTCGGCTGGCTGTTATGGCTGCAACGCTCGACGGGGCGATCGCCATGGCCGCGCGATCCGGCGCTCGATATCGCGGCAGCCACGAAATAAACGGCTCGCCAGAGCGGTCTCTTTGAGAGTCCTGTCAGGAGCGAACGATGTCACGAAAAGTCCGGTTGGCAGAACAGTTGCAGCGAAACGCGGTCGCGCTGATCAGCCTGGTCATTGCCATCACCAGCCTCGGCTACAACACGTGGAGAAACGAGGCCAGTGAGCACAATCGCAATCAGCGCCTCGTCTCAATAGAGATACTGCGCAATCTCGGCGAGCTGCAGCAGGTTGTTCTGTACCGCCACTACGACCAGGACGAGGACGATCGGGGCAACCCCAAGACCGGCTGGGCCCTGGTGCTCACCATCAAGGACCTGTCACAGGTGCTCGAGGGTTCGGTTCCGGTGTCCGCAACGGAGCTGTGGGAAGTCTGGGGCGAGAATTTCGACGGCCTGGGGTCGGACCAGGCGCAGTACGACAAGATCGTTGTCGCGCTCGGAGACGTAAGAGAGGATGTGCATGCGTTGCTGCGCGGGCTCGACTGACGCATAATTTCGCGACCAACAATCTAGCGCTCCGTGGGGAATACCATGAACAAATACTTTGCCATCTTGCTGGCATTCGCCGTTGTCGCCTGTCAACCCGCCACGGAGAGTGAGCCAGAAGCCGCCGCGACGCCCGACGAATCCGAGGCACCCGCGCAAGAAGTCGCCGAGCCGTCGGCAGATCGCCTGGCGGCGGTGCTGGCCGCGCAACCCGAGGACGTGCAGGCGCGTTACCAATACCGCCATCCGCAGGAGACCCTCGAGTTCTTCGGCATCGAACCGGGTATGACCGTCGTGGAAGGGCTGCCGGGCCGCGTTCGCCAACGAGGAATTTCTGAAGATGCAAAGTACCTGGGTGGCGGACTGGCCGGTCGGTGCCGCAGAGTGGCGAGACGAAGACAGCGCAACGCTCGCCGCTTTCAATTTCGGTTCCATGCCCGAGTCGATGGCGGGCAGCGCAGACGCCGTAATATTCGCCAGGGTGCTGCACAACCTTGCACGATTCGAGTCGGACGGCGGCTTCCTGACGAAGGCGCTTGCCGACGCCTACGCCGTGCTGAAGCCTGGTTGCGTATTCGGCGTCGTGCAGCATCATGCGCGTGACGAGATGTCGGACGAGTTTGCGGACGGCAGCCATGGCTACCTCAAGAAAGCATTCGTTATCGCCGCGGCCGAGCAGGCCGGCTTCGAGTTCGTCGGTGAAAGCGACGTCAACGCGAACCCGAAAGACCAGCCCGGCGAAGACGACATCGTGTGGCGCCTGCCGCCGAGCTTGAGGATCGGTGATGAGAACGCGGAACTCAGGGCGGAGCTCGAGGCGGTCGGTGAATCCAACCGCATGACGCTCAAATTCCGCAAACCGCCAGAGAGCTAGATATATTGACTCACAACCGGCCATACAGAGAAATCTTTATCTGGTCGGCTTCGGTGTAGTACACCCTCTTTGGATAGCTCATCTGCAACACCTCCTGCTCTAGTGTCAGAGTCTAGGTGTTGCAACCACCGATTGAATCCGCAGTCAGTAGCAGCCCTTCGGCCTGCTTGTAGCGCAATAGCCGCTTTAGGCCGGCGACCTCAATCGGTCATTCGCGCCTCCCAAAAAGAAACCCCGCTTCCGCGGGGTTTCTGAGGATTACGGATGACTATTTGTCAGTCGTCATCATCGTCCGCCGGCTTGCTGGAGATTCTCCTCACCTGATAGGTCCAGAGATTCAGAGGATCCTGTGACATGCCCAGAATTTCGCTGCGACTCACAACGACTATACTATCCAGACGCGTCGTTCCGACGCTTGTTGTGAAAGTCACGGTACCTGTACAGTCGGGATTTATGGTCATTGAACCGGTGTACGCGTTGCCGGGAAGAAAGAAGGAATCTTGAACGGTGGCATCGAAGTGACCGCTAAAGTTACCGTCTTTGGTGATGGCCATCACTCCTACGGCGGTGATATCTTTTCCAGGTGGAAATGGAGCCCCGAGTGCTTGTCGTCCGATACCGGTCGCGAACACCCAATGCCCGGCAAGGGCCTGAACAGAACATGGCTTATCTGCCAACGCTTGAGCCGTTGGCAGCAGCCCGATTCCCATCAGCAATATTGTCATTTTCAGCAATTTCATTATGGTTCTCCCACTAAGAGAGCGTATCGAATGTGTTGAGCGTAGAAAATTCGCCCAACGTGATTCGCAGGATTCGGCAGCCCGGCGATCTTTGGGTCCTTCGGGGAGTCGTTGATGGCTTCTCGGAGGAAGCGAGGACCCGTGGCTTTGCGTCCCTGACTTTGGTCAGGTTTGCCTTTGTCAGATGTTTCGAAATATCAGCATATCGGTCGGCTGAGGAATAGTAATGTAAGAAGGGTGAAAT